>JAPUJT010000084.1 GCA_027296055.1 Planctomycetota bacterium
CGGATCACGACGCAGCTCGAGATCAAGGTGATCGTGGTCGAGACCAGCTCGTCGTATCAGTTCGAATACGGATTCGACTTCTTCCTCGATCGGACGCCGGCGAGTAACTCGGCGTTCCGGTCCGCCTCGACGGTCTATCAGAACCAATCGTTCCTCGATTCGTTGCTCACCGGTTCGAACTTTCAGGGGACGTCGGTCACCTTCGGAAGCGTCGGCTCCGTCGTGACCGAACTGGGCGATCTGACTCTCGTCCTGCGGGCGCTCGAGGACAAGGGGTACGCCCAGATCCTTGCCGAGCCGAGCATCGTGATCCACAGCGGGGAAGAGGCCGAGATCAACGCGATCGTCAAGGAGCCGATCCCCCAGCTCGAACAGATCAACGCCCAGACGACCCGGATCACTACCCGGTACGAGGATGTCGGGGTCAAGTTCAAGGTCAAGGTGGAGAACATCGGGACGGAGGGTGCCGTGGTCTCCATTCACCCCGAGGTGTCGTCCGTCACGGGTTTCACCGATCCCCAGACCTTCGGTGGGCTTTCCGTCCCCAAGATCGCCAAACGAGAAGCCAAGACGGTGCTCGACGTGCAGGATGGAGATCGATTCGTCATCGGTGGACTGAAAGATTCGAGAATCCTGATCGAGCACAGCCAGATACCCATCCTCGGTAGCATCCCCATCATAGGAAACCTGTTCAAGAGCCGCCGCGAACGGAGAGAGCAGACCGACATTACTTTCTTCATCGAGGTACGAATCCTCGACGAGAGTCGCAAGGCAGAAATGAAGGTCCAGATCCCCGGTGATGGAGGCTAGGCTGATGGCAAAACTGACGGTAAGCGCAATGATTCTCACCGTCGTCCTCCTGGCATGGACGGGTACCGTGCCCGCCCTGGGGGAACCGAAACCCTACGTGGGCAAGATTGAAGACCTCGTCGCCGAGCATCCGCTCGAGTCGAAGGACGCCCCGAAGGTGACGCCGTTGGCCGAAGGGGAGGGCTCCAGCGTGGCCCTGATCCAGACCCTGGCGCCGGTGAAGCTTCACTACCACGAGACGCACGACGAGACTGTCGTCGTCTGGAGCGGCAAGGGCAAGATGCGCCTCGGCGACGAGACGCACTCCGTCGGCCCGGGAAGCATCCTCTTTATACCCCGGAAGACCCTCCACTCCTTCGAGCCAACCGGCGAGGAGAAGGCGGTCGTCATCTCCACCTTCTCTCCCCCCTTCGACGGCGAGGACCGTGTCTTCGTCCCGGAAGAGGAATAACCGATCAAGCCCGCGGACCAGGGGCGCCTTTTATTGGCGCTTCTTCTTCTTGCGTTCACCATCAGGATAGTCCCGGCCCTCATGACGATGGGACCCTCGACCCGTCGTGCCGCCGGCGTCTCCCCTGGCGCCAATCCGTTTCCGGGAGACATCGGGCTCTTCTACCGGGGTGCGCACCTCATCTCGCAGGGCCGCAATCCGTACACGGCGGACCCCACTTACAGCACGTATCCTCCTCTCTGGATGGGTTACTCGTACCTCGCCTCTGTGGCATCCCGCTCATCGGGGATCCCCTTCGGCCTGTTCTTCAAGGGGATAGATATCCTGGCCGATCTCGGGACGACGGCCTTGATCTTCCTGGCCCTCGTCTCTGCGGGTCGCGCACCAAGGACGGCGTTCTGGTTGACGACTCTCTTCGCCTGCAACCCCGTCTCGATCATCATCACGTCACTCCACGGGCCCAATGATCCGGTGATACTCTTCCTGATCGTCCTTGCCTGTTGGTGGGCGGACCGGAACAGATTCTCGCTCGCCTACTTGGCCCTGGGGGTGGGTATCGCGATCAAGGTCTACCCTGTGCTCCTCGTGCCGTTCTTTCTGCTGCGCGATCCCTCACCTTTGTCACGAAAGGGGATAGCGGCGTTTCTGATTCCCCTTCCGTTCATGCTGGCACTGATCCCGTTCTGGTTGGAGTACGAAGTGGTCGTTCGCCAGGTAGGGGCTTACGGTGGCGTGACCGATTTTGGCTATCTCTCCATCATCAGGACCTGGATGATTCTCCATCGCGAAGGCCTGGGAGCGGCGCCGGAGCTATGGCCTGCCGCCCTGAAGATCGGAAAGGTCTCCTTTCTCCTGATCTACGCCTACATTCTCGTTCGGTATCGTCGTTACGCGCTGGCGCGGTCCTGCCTCGCGGTGTTTCTCCTGTTTCTCTGCGTCTACGGGGGCATCAGCGCGCAGTACCACATCTGGGTGATCGCCCCCGCTCTCCTACCGGGGTCTGGATTTCGCTGGAAGGCCCTGGCGACGTATTCCGTGCTGGGGGCCGTCGCGATCCTCATCTTCTATTCGATATTTCACCCGGGAATGTTCCTCGGAGAGGTCCGATCGCCCCTGGGCGTCAGCTCCACGGATCTCTGGATCCACATCGGAATGAACGCGATCCTGTGGGTCGTGACCGTGGCCTGGGCCGCGCGGGTCATACTTCAACCTCTCGGGGTCGGGCCGCCTTTGCAAGATGAGGCAGGTACTTCCGGGTAGCCCCGGTGATCGGCACGTCGCGGATCTCCTCGGGAGATAGCCAGCGGCAGGCCTCGTAGACCCGGGTGCGAAGCCGACCCTTCTCCACGCGACAGTCGAAGGCGACCCCTCGGATCTGCCGGTCCATGATCGAGTGGCGAATCTCTCCGAGGCGTTTCACGACACGGACTTGCAGGCCCAGCCGCTCACGCGTGAGATCGCGCAAGAACTGTTCTTCGGGCAGAGAGTCAACCATCTCGCCTCCGGGTAGCTCCCAGAGGCCTCCGAGCAAACCCTTTTCAGGCCGGCGAGCCAGAAGCACCCGTCCGCCCCTGCGGATCACCGCGGCGACCTCCCGGACTCGTCGCGACCGGGATGGCGATGCAGGGGGGATTGAACGGGCAAGACCCTGCTTTCGCGCGCGACAGCTCCCACGGACGGGACATTTCTCGCAGGAAGGGTTTCTCGGGAGGCAAATGCGAGCTCCGAGATCCATCAGGGCCTGATTGAAGACACCCGGATCGCGGACAGGGACCAGGGTCTCGGCCCATCGACGGACCCTTCCCATGGCGCCGCTCCGCTTCGGGTCGCCCCGATAAGCCTGCAACCGCGCCACGACCCGGAAGGTGTTTCCGTCCACGGCTGCGGCCCTCTCGCCGAAGGCGATGCTCCGGATCGCCCCCGCCGTGTAGTCGCCGATGCCCGGGAGGGATCGAAGGGCCTCTGCCGAGCGCGGAACCTTGCCCCCGTAACGCTCCTCCACTTCCCTCACCGCCTGGTGGAGGTTCCGCGCTCGTCGGTAGTAGCCGAGTCCCGACCAGGCCATCAGCACCTCATCCACTCTGGCCCGGGAGAGGGATCGAAGAGAAGGGAATCTCCGCATGAGGTCACGGAAATAGGGGATCGCTGTCTCGACGCGCGTCTGCTGAAGGAGGATCTCCGACACCCAGACGCGGTACGGGGTGGGTCTCTTCCGCCAGGGCAGATCCCTCTTCTCTCTGGCGTACCAGTCGAGGACCCCCCGCCGGATCCTCGAGATCCGGCCGGAGGTAAGGTTTGATGCCTCTGCTCTCGCGCTTCCCATCCCCTCCAGGAAACCCTTCCCCGCCCGGGATTCAAGCATCCTTTTCACCCTGGAAACCACATTCAACCGGATCGGGGACACACATCCCTGGTCGTCCACAGAGTATGCGAATGGCTCCGTGGCTTCCGTCCTCGCGAAGTAGGCAGCTACTTCCCGCTGGGTGTATGTCCCCGAAACCAATCCAGGGCGGAAGCGATCACGCGTGTAGATTGCTGGCCCAACGAGTTAGGATGGGGCATCGACCTTCCGAGTCGCGCAAATGTCCGCTTATTCTAGGGAGACCATGGATTTCAACCGAACAGAATTCGACCGAACATTGGAAGAGGGCATGCGCGAGGCAGCCGAGGCCATCGTGCGTCGCTGTCACGCAG
Organism: Planctomycetota bacterium; assembly: GCA_027296055.1. Taxonomy (GTDB): domain Bacteria; phylum Planctomycetota; class JAPUJT01; order JAPUJT01; family JAPUJT01; genus JAPUJT01. The sequence continues at coordinate 3,956 of JAPUJT010000084.1, forward strand.
TGGCCCTCACGGGCGCAGGAATCTCGGTACCCAGCGGCATCCCCGACTTTCGCAGCCCCGGGGGGATCTGGGAGAAGTTCGACCCGATGGAGTACGCGACGATCGACGCCTTCCTTCGGGATCCGGCGAAGGTCTGGGAGTTCTTCGTCGAGCTGGACGAGCTTCTCCTCGGCGCCGAGCCCAACCCAGCGCACGAGGCCTTGGCCCGCCTCGAGGCGATCGGTTTGCTTGATGGAGTGATCACTCAGAACGTCGACAACCTCCATCGGCAAGCTGGTTCGAAGATCGTCGTCGAGTTCCATGGGAGCGGGCGACAGCTGATCTGCCCCGGCTGCGGTGGGCGGCGCTACCCCGAGCCGGACATGCAAATCCCGCCGGTCTGCTCGTGCGGGCAGGCGATGAAGCCCGACGTCGTCCTCTTCGGCGAGCCGCCCCGGTCCGCGCCCTGGAAGAGGCGTCGAAGCTGGCGGGGAGATCCGGGGTCCTGATCGTCGCCGGTACCTCGGCGGAGGTCGCCCCGGCGTCTGCCATCCCGCTCGAGGCCTCCAGCGGCGGCTCGCTCGTGGTGGAGTGCAATCTCGAGAGGACGAGGCTCACCGGGACGATCACCGACGTCTTCCTGCAGGGCCCCGCAGAGGTGATTCTCCCTGGCCTCGGCGCCCTGGTTGAATCGATACAATAATCCGAGGGGGTGGGTAAGCCTTCCTCCGCATTTGATCCGGGAGGTCGCTCCCCGTAGAGTACCCGGACTTCTATCGAACCACCGATTCCGGGGAACGACCATGCCCTTCGTCTGCTCCAGATGCGGATTCCTGATCCCGAAGGTCCCCCGCAGCCCGGAGCCACGCTGTCCCCGCTGCTGGACCACCCTCGCGGGCGCGAGTGGATTTGCCTTCCCCACCTCGACCGATGAAGCTCCGACCTCCCCGCTCGAGGCCGCCATGCCCGCGCTCCCGCGCGAGCCTGGCCCGGGAGATCGTGTCGCAGGTCATCGTCTCTTGAAGGAATGGTCCCGGGGAGAGGGTGTCGTGACGTTCGAGGCCTTGCAGGAGGAGCGGGGAGAGCCCGTTCTCTTGAGCCTCTATATCTCGATGCGCTCGGATGATCCTGACGTGGAGGATCAGATTCGAAAGGAAGCGGAGAGGGTTCAGGCGGTGGAGGCAGCCCACTTTGCCCCCCTGGTGGAGTGGGGTCTCGAGGAGGGCATCCCGTACCTGGCGCACCGGGCATCCGGCAGGAGCCTCCGGTCCTGGATCGACGGAAAGCGGCGCGCTCAGCGTAAGGGGCGAGAGCTTCCTGACGTGGAAAAATGGGCGATGCGCCTGGCCGATCTGGCGGAGGACGCGGGACGTCTCCATGAGGATCGGATCGGCGCCGGCGGGATCTCCGCCTCCGACATCCTCTTGGCAGCAGACGAACACCTCGTGGTCGTGGGACTGGGGCGGGCCGGCTGGTACGGGGGGGCCGATCCACGTGTGAGCGACGTCCGGGGGCTTCTCGAGGTCGTATCCGAGATCGCTGGACTGGCGGCGCCTGCCTCGAGCTCTCGGCTCCAGGAGATCGCCGGGAGAGAGCTTACCACCTCCGGCGAGCTGGCGAGTGAGCTACGCCTTGCAGCGGGATCTACTCCCCGACCAACCTGAAATCAACGGCGAAGTTTCCTGGTCGAAGCGGGCGCGGCCACCGCCCGTCCCACCTGGAGCTGAGTCGTTTTGAGGAGGTCGATCTTCCGCGGAATCGTCATGGATCGGCCGCTGCGCTGGAAGCGGATCTCGACGACGGGCCTCCGGGCATCGGACGGGTTGACGGCGACGACGCGCCCGACCTCTCCCGTCGAGAGCTGGATCCAGGAGCCGGGTGGAAAGAGCGAGGCCATCCTGAGGAAGGACTTCACACAGTCTTTGTCCAGTTCGCCAGCTTCCACGTAGGTGATCAGCTCGGCGACGGCCTCTCCGGGAAGTATCGGAGGGCGCTTGGCGATCAGGCGCCCGTAGGCGCCGGCGACCGCTATGATCTTGTTGTATTCCTGTTGTATGTTCGCTGGAGTCGTTCCGCCGTTACCAAGGACGAGGAGGGCGCAGATCCCCACCTTCCTCACTTCGACGTGCTCGTAACCTCGTTCTCCCGCCAGAGCCATTGCGAGCTTGGTGGTGAAGTAAAGCTTCTGGTAGCCTTCCGCCTGCCTTCCGTTGAATCCGGTGAACGGAGTCACCGAGCCATCCTTGAGGGCCTTGTCCAGATCCGCGATGAACGCGCCCAGTCCCAGCGGACTGACCCCGCCGCCAGACAGCACCGATCTCAAGGTAAGCCGATTGTCCTTCAGGAGCCTCTTCTCGACCGTAGGGTTGCCGAATGGATCCTGCTCGGCCGCGAGAGCATCTTTCAGGTCGGACTTTCTCATCCGGCCCGTCTCCTCCGCCGGGCTCGTCGTGAGTAGTTCGCCTTCCAGGGCCTCGGGGATGAGAGGCGCGATATCCCCGACGGGGATGTCAGGGAAATTCTCTGGACTACCCTCCGGCGATGCCTGCCCCTCGGCCGGCGATGGATCGCCGCCGAGGATGGCGGTGAGCTTCTCTTCGAGTGCGTCGACCTCACTTTCCGGCCGCTGGGGGGCCTCTCCAGCGGCAGGGGGCGCGTACGATCGAGCCTTTGACGCCTTTCCGAGTCGAGCGAGCAGTCGGTCTCTTTCGTTCCGGAGCCACTCCACCTCCTCGCGAGCCGTCGAGACCTCCTGCTGGTTCTCCTCCATCTGGGAGATCAGAGCGTTGAGCTGAAGCTCCATCTGGTTGCTCTTGCGCTGGAACTTCTCCTTCTCCTCCTCGATCTCGGAGGCTTTCTTGTCGCCCCTTACGGAATTGGTGGAGAGGGCGTGGAGGTTATCGCGCGCCTCGCTGAGGAGGCGTTCGCTCTTGGACTTCTCGGCCTGCGTCGCCTTGAGCCGCGCGCTGATCTTCTCCGTCTTCTCCTCCGCGTCTTCGAGTCTTGTCATGTAGGAGTTGAGCTGTAGCTCGAGATGGTTCGTCTTCTCCTGGTACCTCTCCCTCTCCTGCGACAGCTCATCGTATCTCTCTCGCAGCTCGGAGATGTACTGCTCGCGCTTTTTCAACTCGTGGTCGCGGCCCCGGATGTCCCCCTTCAGCTGATTGATCTCTCCGACCAGCTCCTCGAGAGAGAGCTGGATGTTCTCGGTCGGCGTCTCCCCCATCGCGTCGCTCGGGCGACGCCAGCCTGCCCGGACGGGGACGCGGAACGACTCGGTCCGCGATCCGCCTTCCCGGTGGCGCGGTCGATCCGACTCCGTGGAAGGGCCCGCGTCGTCCTCCGACTCCTCCAGGGCTTCCGCCGCTAACGATCCGAACTCCTCGGTGTCCAGCGGCGCGTCCGCTTCCTCGGAAGACTCGTCGTCGCCCTCGGGTCGGAACTTCTTCAGGATGTCATCGAGAAAATCAGGCATGGCGAGAGGGGGCTATGCACCCGGCGGGCCCGAACTCGGCCGCCAGTACAGGGGAGATCCTTCCGAGGCGGCCTCGCGCGGGTCGCGCGCCCCCACATGGTCCTAGTATGGTTCTACTACCCCCTCTCAGCCCGAATTTCTCGCAATGCCTGCGAGAGACCCGGACCTGCGCATCTACAACTCTATGTCTATGCAAAGAATTATACATTTTGAGAGCCGAGTTTTCAAATTCGGGACGTTCGGGGCCGTCCCCGGCTTCCCCCCTGAAGCTATCCCCGGATCCAGCCGATGAAGTTAGGTGGACGCCCACCCGGCGGCCCCGAGGGGCCCGGGGGGGCCAGGAGGCAGTCATGGAAGTTCGGATCAACGGCGAGATAGCGACGATCGGAGCCAAGCGGCCTCTTGGACCGGCCCAGATCACCAAGGCCGTCACCCACTGGGCCGACAAGGCGGGGTCGACGCTCTGCTCGCTGGCCCTCGATGGGAGAGCGACCACGGCCCAGGAGATCCGGGATGGCGAGGAATCGGGCGGGGATCCGCCGAAGCTCCTGGAAATCGGGACCTTGCGGCCGTCGGACGTCGGTACCTACGCGATCCGCCGGGCGGCGGGGCTCCTGCCAGGGCTGCGCCTGGATCTTTCCCTGGCGGAGAGGTCTCTCGGGCAGGGCGAATCACGCGAGGGACTGCAGGCGTTGATGCAGACCGTGTCGACCCTGGGTTCGATCGAGGCGGCGGTCCGATCCCTATCTCGCATCGCTCCCGGCCTTTCGGATCATTGGGCGCCTGTCTCCCGGAGGCTCCAGGCGCTTCTCGATGGGATTCGCTCATCCATCGAGGCCCGGGATATCGACCGGTTGGCCACCCTGCTACGCGACGGGGGAGTCAGCTTGGTCGAGGACCTGGGCGACGTCTTCGAGGCGGTCCTCGAGTCCTGACTGTCGGACCTATATTCCATAATGATTCGAAAGGAGAGGATGGGACAATGTCGGACCGCGCGCAGAACATCGCCAGGGGCGTCCTCGGGCCCAACCTTGTAGAGGGCGAGTCCCTCCTCGAGGCGAAGCTGCGCCCCCAATCCTTCTCGGAGTTCGTCGGACAGACAAAGGTCAAGGAGAACCTCGGTCTCTACATCCGGGCGGCGCGCGAGCGGGGCGAGGTCCTGGATCACATCCTCCTCTCCGGAATGGCCGGACTGGGAAAGACGACCCTGGCTCACATCGTTGCGACCGAGATGGGCCGCGAGCTGCGCGCGACTTCCGGCCCCGTCCTGGAGAGGGCGCGAGACCTTGCCGGGATCCTCACCAGCCTCCAGGAGGGGGACGTTCTCTTCATAGACGAGATCCATCGCCTGAGCCGAACGGTCGAAGAGTATCTCTACTCGGCGATGGAGGATTTCTGCATCGATATCGTCCTCGATCAGGGGGCGGCCGCCCAGAGCATCAAGATCAACCTCCATCCGTTTACCTTGGTCGGAGCTACGACCCGGCAGGGTCTGCTCTCCTCACCCTTCCTTGCGAGGTTCGGTGTCCTCGAGAAGCTCGATCCGTATCCGGCGGAGGACCTGAAGGAGATCATCCTTCGCTCTGCCCGAATCCTCGGCGTCGGAGCCCGGGATGATGCGGCCAGCCTCCTGGCCACCAGATCTCGCGGCATCCCGCGAGTCGCCAATCGCTTCCTGCGTAGGGTCCGGGATGTGGCCCAGATCCAGTCTGAAAACCTTATCGATGAGGATACCGCTCGAAAGGGGCTGGAGATGCTCGGCGTGGACGAGGAGGGACTGGACGAGCTGGATCGGACGATTCTGGGCTGCCTCGTCCACCACGGCGGCCGGCCGGTAGGGCTCAAGACAGTAGCGGTGGCGGTGGGGGAGGACCAGGTGACCATCGAGGAGGTCTGCGAGCCGTACCTTATCCGTCAGGGATACCTCTCCAGGACTCCCCGGGGCAGAATTCCCCTGGAACGAGCCTACCGCCATCTTGGACGCCCGGTTCCACAATTGCCCCCCAGCCCCCTCTTCTCCTGAATTGTGCAGCCTCCCGTCTCCTGGATAGGGTGAAACCCCGCCACCAGGGCCGATTTCTTGACACATAGAGGGCACGGTGATAGCATTAAATGCGGTGTGTTCTTGTGCCGTTTTTCCCCTAATATTTCCCCCTTTTACGGCGCACCAACACACCGCTTTTATTTGGTGACAGGCACCTATCTCCCCCATTCTTGACGGCCTACACATCCGGACCGGCTATTCGTACCCTTCACTGATTCGTTGACGATTTACAGTTTTGATTTGCTTTTAGTCCTTGTTCCATTTATACTCCTCTCGGGTTGGTGGGGGTTTTGAGAAGGGTATAGGGCAATGGGCAAGGCCCGCGGCATGGGCATTCCCTCAGTCCGGCCCCACCACGGCCGCTCCAACGGCAACTCCTTCGACACCTCGAATGGGGGCTCCGGCCCGGCAATCGCCAGGTCCGCAGGGGCAACCAACGGTGCCGGAGACAGCAGCCAGACCGAGCGTGCTATCCTCCAGGAGGCGGTCCGGGACCTACGGGGCACTGATTCGACGGTCAAGACGGCCGCGATCAGGGCCCTGGGTCGACTCAGCCACCGGAGGGGGGCGCCGGCCCTCATTGACGCATACGATGACCCCTCTGAGGCGGTCCGCAGCGAGTGCATCAACGCCCTCGCCCAGCTGAGGGAGCCTGCGGCCGCGTCTGTTTTCAAGACGGCCCTGTTTCAGGACGCCAGCTCCCGTGTTCGTCTGGCGGCGGCGAGAGGGGTCTACCAGTTGGGGGGGCTGGGCGCGGCACCAGCGCTCACCAAGGCCCTCGAAGATACAAGTCCGACCATCCGACGGCGAGCCGCCGTTTGCCTCGGCTGGCTCGACGCCCGCTCCGACGCGGGCGCTCTGCTGCCTCTATTCCGTGACGGAGATGCCAACGTGCGGGCCGCGGCGGTGGAGGCGGTCGGGACCCTTCGGTTCCGCTCCGCGATTCCGGGTCTGATCAAGGCCCTGGAGGACAAGGACCCTCGAGTCCGCCAGCGGGCGAACCACTCGTTGCAAAGAATAACTGGAATGTCCTGTGGAACGGCCCCACCCGGCCGGGCGGCTGCGTATCGAAAGATCGCCCGGAAATGGCAGGGCTGGTGGTCGGTGAGTTAGGTTTCCAATGCTTAAGGGGAGGCCCACGATGTCGAAGAAGCTTGGCCGGCGAGGCCGGACAAACGATGGTCTCGATGCCGAGACCGGGGACACCGCAGTCGCGGCTGTGGCGGAAGGCGATTCCGAATCGTCCTCCCCGAGTTCACCCGCAGAGTTCGAGGCCGGATCCGCGAACCGAAGATCTTCCGCGTTCGAGAACAACCGCGCCTCGTCCTCCATCGCGGAGGAGAGGAGTGACGTCTTCAAGATCATCGTCGACCTGGAGGCGCAGCTCGAATCGACCTTCTCGATGAAGGAGGCGCTGGAGAGTGATCTGGAGTCCACCCGCAAGGAGCTCGGAGACCTCCGTTGGTCGAAGAAGGAGCTCGAGGCGAGAGTAAAGGTCCTGGACGGAGAGGCGGCGGCCACGGCCGACCTCCAGACGGAGCTCGCATTCGCCGAGGAGGAAAAGGCTCGCGCTCTCGAGCAGAGCCAGGACCTCGAGGAGCAGATCCAGAAGGTGACAGAGAATCGCGATTCGCTCAAGACGACTCTCGACGAAGCGCAGAGCCATCTTCAGGATTCCGAGAAGGCCCGGGGAGATCTGGAGGCCCAGGTTTTCCGGTTCAGCGAGAAGATCCGCAGCCTGGAGGAGATGCAAGCGGATCTCTCCCAGGTCCAGACCGAGCGGGACAAATCCGTCGACCGGGTCCGCGAGCAGGAGTCGGAGCTGAACTCGATCAAGACGGCCAACAAGGCCCTCGATCTCGCCTTGAGGCACTCCGAGCAGGCAGCGAAGGAGCTCCGGAGTGACAAGAAGCGGTTCGAGAAGGCCCAGACGGAGTTGCTGGACGAGAAGCGCGCCGCCAGGGCCCGGTTCGACCGGGTCGAAGAAGAAAACCAGGCGGCCACGGCTCGCATCGCGGTCCTGGATGGCCAGATCGCCGATCTCTCCGGACGGAACCAGTCATTGGATGCCGAGATGGACGCCGCCCGCATGACCCTGGGCGAGATCCACACGGCCCTGGCAGACACCAAGGCAAAGGCGCGCAAGAGGTACTACCGCGTCAAGAAGAGCTAGGTCGATATTCCCTGCGAATCAGTCGGCGAAGACCGGCGAGAGCATGGGAGATTCAGAATGCGTCGTAGCAACAACAATTATTTCAGAAAGCAGCTTTTCCTGAGCTTCAAGGGAGGCACGGGAAAGACGAGCCTGTCCGCCTCGTACGGCGCGCGCCTCGCTTCACTTGGAAAGCGAGTGTTGCTCCTCGATGTGGACCCGCAGGCCCACCTCACCAAGTGCCTGGGGCAGGATGGGACCGAGGTCGAGAAGACCCTTTACGACGTCCTGATCTACGATGATGACCTCCGCTCCGCCGTGGTGCCCACGTCGCAGCCGAACCTCTCCCTCGTGCCCTCGAACCTCTCCCTGTCTGCCACGGAGCTATCCCTGGCCCAGCGCTCCCTCCGGGAGAGCCGTTTGAAGTACGCCCTGAACATGGTGAGGAACGATTACGACGTGGTGATCATGGACGCGGCCCCTACGATCGGACTTCTCAATCTCAACTCGATCCTGGCGGCAGATGACATCATCATCCCCGTCCTGCCGGACTTCCTCTCGTACCACGGGCTCAAGATTCTCTTCGAGACCCTCGCGTCGATCGAGAAGGAATTCCTGGCCAGCTTTCAGAGCATCTACATCATCATCAATCGGTTCATCGGATCGGAAGAGGTCTGCCTGGCTGCACGGAAGGCTCTCGAGAGGTACTACTCGGACTACTTGATGAAGACGGTGGTCCGGGATTGCCCCGCGTTTTCGGAGGCATCCGTCCGAGGCATCTCGATCTTCGACTACGATCCAAAGTCTCAAGCGGCGAAGGACCTGACGGAAATGATCGAGGAGATGTTCGGTTCCAGGGAGGGCCGATATGAGTAAGAATAAGAAGCGAAAGGAGCCACCGATGGATTCCGGGTTCGACCGTAACGTGGCGACGGCGATGCCTCGTAGCGGCAAGGGTACGACGCCGAAGACTCCATGGGACGTCTCGCAGGCTCCCGATCCGGCGGACCGGCGCGGGCACCTGGTCATCGGTGCCGTCCCGAGATACCAAAATCTTCACAAGGGCAAGTCGGATGTCCTCGACAAAATTCGCGACCTGAAAACGGAGCTCGAGAGCTCATTCGCTTCCCGCGAAGAGATGCAGGGCCGGCTCGAAGAAGCCGATGAGGAGGCTCGGAGCCTGAAGGGTCAGGCGGCTCTGCTCAAGGAGCAGATAGAGGAGCACAAGAAGGAAGCCGCCCGCAGCAAAGACGATATCGAATCGGCCCAGAGGAAGGCCCGAGAGCTGGAAGACCTCCTGGAACGCGAGAGAGCGGCCAAGGAGGGAATGCGCGCCGAGCTGGCAGAGGCCCGTCTGGCGCTCGATGAGATCCAGGTCGCACTCCAGTAAGGACCATCATGTCGGGACGACGTCGTAGGACAGAGAAGCCCAACACGGTGCTGGAGAAGATCCATTCCCTGAAGGACCGCCTCCGCTCCTCCCAGGTCATCAACGACGAGATCCTGAGCCTTCGCGAAGAGAACTCCGGCCTGAGGAGCCAGTTCTCCGTCATCAAGGACGAGCTGTTCCGCGCGGAGCAAGCGGGCGCCGCGGCCAAGGAAAGAGGGGACGACGCCTGCGAGAACGCCGCGAGATGGGAGCGGGAGCAGGCGGAAGGCGAGCTGTCCGAGCAGGCCCTCCTGAAGCAGATCAGGCAGATCAGACAGGAGAGGGACGAGTGCCTCTCCAGACAGAGGGAGCTGCAGGATTCCTCCGACCTGGCCGGGCGACTGACCATCGAAGTCGAAGAGGGCCGTAAGGCGCGGGCCGAGCTCAGCGAGGCGCTCGCAAAGGTCCGGCAAGATTTGAAGGGTCGTCAGGCCAAGCACGCCACTCTGAAAAGGGAGCTATCCAGAGCAGTCGATTTCCTGCTCGATCCGAAGCTGAAGCTCTTGACGGGCCCGGAGGTGCCCTCCGGAAGCGTCGATGGCCGCGGCAGCCCCGGGATTCGATCCTTGCTGAAGCGACTTCTCTCACGACTCGAGCAAGCGGAACACGAGAGGGACACGGCCCGACGCGCCCTGGCGGAAGCTGGAGACAAGGCGAACGAACGCCCCGTCCCGCCCGAACCGCCTCCGGAGAAGATGGTCGGGAGTCCGAGGCCGAAGCATGACGAACTCTCCTCCGTCGAAGTCAACCTGCGTGGACTCCTCAGCGACATCCGAGATTCCGGCGGTAGCGCCACGAGTGATCGATCCAAGGAGAAGGTGGAGCACAGAGTGGCGATCTCCGCGCCCACCGAGTCGATTTCGGTCCCGCATGGTATCGAGTCGTCCTCGCCCCCGGCCGGTACGGCAACCCTCGTCGAGCGCCCCCGCGTCTCCTCGAAACACGTGCGACCCCTCACCTTCCTCTTTGACCTGGATGAGGCCCCCGATCATATTCGCCTGGATACCGTGCGACAGCTGATCCGTTCCTACATGTCTTTCCTCAAGCGGTCACCCGGTGAGGCGCTGCGGTTCCCCTACGCGGGCAGCTCTGACGCCTACCTGAGGCAGCATTCGCACAACGTGAGCAAGCTGGCGATGTTCCTCGGGATGCACTTCGGCGAAAAGGACAAGGACGTCGAGGTTCTCGGCCTGGCCGCCATCCTCCACGATGTAGGCCTCGCCGAGCTACCCGATTCGCTCGTCAACAAGCGGGAGCCTCTGACCGAAACGGAGCTTCGATGGATCCACGAGCACCCCACCATCGGATCCAGGGTCCTCGAGTCGATCGAGGGGCTGGAGCCCGAGGTCCCCTTGATCGTCCGGCAACACCACGAGAGGATTGACGGCAGTGGATACCCCGAAGGCCTGCGGCAGGACAAGATCCACCGCTTCGCCAAGATCCTTAATCTCGTCGACGGGTACGAGGCCCTCTCCGCCCCCCGCGTCTACCGTGAGGAGCTTCTCCCCAACGAGTCGATGCGGGTCATCGCCCGCCCCCTTATCCTCACCCAGGCAATCGAACTGCCCGGCGAGATCTCCGCGGAGGACATGGAGCACCCCAGTCCCAGCCGGGCGATGGAGCGAGTGGTCCTCCAGACACCGCAGGTATACGATCCGGCCCTCGTGCGGGCCTTCCTTCTCTGCATGGGCTACTATCCTCTTGGCTCCTACGTCCGCCTGACCTCGGGGGAGGTGGCCCGTGTGGTCGGCACGAACGGCGAGGAAGTCAGGAACCCGATCGTGAAGGTCGTCCTGGAGGAGAGCGGAGAAGTCCCCAAGCAGTCCGTCCTGATCGACCTCCTCACCGACAAGAGTCGCTTCGTCAGCCACCCGATCTCAGGGGTCCCCTACGAGGACCTTTCCTAGTTCCCCACATTCCGCTATAATCCCCGCATTCTCAACCGGTTCGGATAAAGTCGGGCTAGAATCTCCGCAGGATGATCATGGGGCGCGCATCGAGCAAGGAGAAGGACGCTTCAGCCAGGACACGGCCGGAGTCCCATCCGCTCGAGGGCCTGCGCCGCCTGGACCCGGAGACCCAGGCCTTCATCGATTTCGAGTCCGACCGGCAGATCCGCAAGATAATTCTGATCGCATCGGAGAGCATCTGTCCTCCGGCCGTCCGCGAGGCCCTCGCCTCCGAATTCACGAACATTTACGCCGAAGGTTACCCCTCGACGCGGATGCGCCGCCACGAGCGGGACGAGGTGATGGACGTCTCTCGACACCTCTCCTTCTTCAGGCGATATTCGGATCGGCGATACTACAAGGGGGCCGAATACGCCAACTTCGTGGAGTCCCTGACCGTCCGAAGGTTGGCCGACCTGTTCGCAACAAAAAATATCCCGGCGGAAGAGATCTACGCTAACGTCCAGCCCCTCTCCGGGGCCGCCGCAAACAACGCCGTCTACGACGCCTTCGTGGAGCCCGGCGGCGTCGTGATGGGGATGTCGCTAACTCATGGCGGACATCTGACTCACGGCAGCCCCTACAATCGCTCGGGCAAGCACTTCCAGATCGTGCCCTACCGGGCAGACCCGAAGACGGGCGATGTGGATTTCGACGAGCTGCGGAAGAAGGCCCTGGAGGTTCGGCCCCGCATGATCATCGCCGGCTACAGCGCTTACCCGTGGGATATCGACTGGAAGTCATTCCGGGAGGTCTGCGACGCCGTTCCGGGCGGCGCGATCCTGCTGGCGGATATCGCCCACACCGCCGGCCTCGTGGCGGGCGGCGTCTGCGCCAACCCGTTGCCGTACGCGGATGTGGTGACCTTCACCACGCACAAGACGATGTGCGGGCCTCGAGGGGCGGTGATACTCACCAAGGTCCCGGACCATGCGAGACGTGTGGACGTCGCCGTCTTCCCCGGCGAACAGGGTGGGCCCCACATCAACAACATCGCCGCCAAGGCGGTCTGCTTCCGGATCGCGCAGACGGAAGGCTTCCGGACGCTCCAGCAGAGGATCGCCGAAAATGCCCGGACTCTCTGCAAGGCCTTCCAGGATCGAGGATACAAGATCGCTTACGGGGGGACGAACACGCACCTCTTCCTGATCGAGCTGAGCGAGCTGAAGACGAAGGGGGAGGTGGGCCTGAACTCCGAGATCGCCGCTCGCTGTCTGGACATCGCGGGCATCACGTGCAACAAGAACGCACTGCCGGGTGACCGGAGCGCTCTGAACCCGAGCGGACTTCGGTTCGGGACGACGTTTGTCTCGCAGCGCGGGATGGGCCCGACGGAGATGGAGAAGATTGCGGAGCTGGTCGATCGGGTCCTCAAGAACAGCCATTCGTTCACCGTGATCGGCAACCGGGGACCCCTGGGACGGGCGAAGGTCCCCTTCGGTGTCATCGACGAGGTGGCTCGCGAGGCGGAGGAGTTGCAAGCGGCGTTCGTGCAGGAATCGGAGATGCCAGTCCTTGGATATCCCCACTTTCCCTATCGAGACCGTCCGGCGGAGGCCAGTGGATCGACCAAGACGCCCGGCCCGGAAGAGGAAGACAGGGCGGTGCGGGAGCGGGCAGTCATCTGCGATCTGACGGGGCGGGGGATCCTGCAGGTCTCCGGCGAGCGGGCCCAGGCCTTTCTGCAGGGACTCCTCACCTGCGATCTGTCGGGAATCGAGGTCGGCGGGGCCTGCCGGGGGTTCTTGCTCGACGCCGAGGGTAGGGAGATGGCCGACGTCTCCGTCGTCCACACCGAGCGGAACGAGATGGGCCGGTCAAACTACCTGATCACACTGCACAACGGAGAGGTGGAGGAGATCAAGAGGTGGCTCCGCGCCCATTCGGACGGATACGTCCTCTTCGAACCCTCGGAGATCTACGCCAAGATCGAGGGACCCGTGGTCATCGCCGATGCCCGTACCGGCCCCTCGCCCCTCGTGCGGTTGGGTCTGTTCGGCTCCAAGGCAGCCGATGCCGCCTCGGCCGTGGATCCGACTCTCCGTGATCTGCCGCCCCTGTCGCTCCGGAAGGTGAAGGGCAGCGAGGCGGAAGGAGTCGTTCTTCGGGATGGCCCGACCGGGATCGATGGCTTCGAGTTTCTCGTTCCGGCAGGGGCCGAGGAGGATTTCCGAAGCCTTCTCCTGGCCAACGGCGGACTCCTGCCCGCCGCGAGTGATGTGGTGGATCGGCTCTCGACATCGAAGGTTGGCGCAGCGGGGGATCGACGCACGGGGGAATCCATCTACCGGGCAGACGGCGAGAGTCGCATCTCCCTGTCGAAGCCTTACTTCATCGGGCAGACACGACTCCTCGATTCGCTGAAGCCGGAGTCGAGCAAGAAGGAATTCTCCTACGCCGAGACCGAAGGACCTCTGAAGAGAACCGCTCTCTACAAGAATCACCTCGAGCTGACCAAGCCGCGCTACATGATCCCCTTCGCCGGGTGGGAGATGCCGGTCCAGTACACGTCGATCCTGGAGGAGCACCGGGCGGTACGTGAGGGGGCGGGGCTGTTCGACGTGGCCCACATGGGCGTCCTCGAGGTATCGGGTGAGGGAGCCACCGCCTTTCTCAACGTGGTCACCACCAACTATCTGACGCCCCTCCGGACGGGCCATTGCCAGTACAACTACGTTCTCGATCCCTACGGCACCGTGATGGACGACATCATCGCCTACCGACTCGAGCTGGAGCGGTACATGATCATCGTCAACGCTGCCAACCAGGAGAAGATCAAGGCCTGGTTCGACGCGGTGAACTCGAGGGAATTCCTGATCGATCCGGACTATCCGATCCGCGAGGTGGGGCGCCCCGTCCGCATACGAGATCTGAAAGATCCCGCCAGCGGATCGGACAGGCGAGTCGACATGGCCCTGCAGGGTCCGAAATCGCTCGAAGTCCTACTACGGATCTCGGACAGCGCGGAGGACCGAACCTGTCTTCACTGCCTCCATCGGTCGCAGTTCGGCACCGTTCGGCTCGCCGGCGTGGAAGCGATCGTGTCGAGGAGCGGATACACGGGTGAGCCGTTCGGCTACGAGATCTATGCCTTCCCGCCAGATACGCCCGACATCTGGTCGGCGATCCTCGAGGCGGGGAAGAACCTGGGAGTCAAACCGGCGGGCCTGGGGGCGCGCGATTCGACCCGCACGCAGGCGGGTTTTCCGCTGTACGGGCATGAGCTGTCCGGAGAGCACGACATCACTCCGCTGGAGGCCGGCTACGGTGCCTTCGTGAAGCGTCACAAGCCGTTCTTCTGCGGAAAGGCGGCGATTCTCCGACGAGAGGCCGGGCGGACGATGCAGGTCGTTCGATTCCGGGTGGAGTCCACGGGTGGCAGGATGGTGAAGCCGGAGTCGCCCGTGGTGGATTCGGCCGGCCGGGCGATCGGGTACGTCACCTCCTGCGCCAAGGTGGGGAAGGATCAGGTCGGTCTCGCCTGGGTGCAGAAGGCGTTCAAGAGCCCGGGCACGAAGATGGGCGTCTTCGCCCTTCCACGGGCGGAGAAGATCCCTGAAGGCAAGTCGATCCTCGACCTCTCCGTCGGCGACCGGGTGACACTTCACGATGAGGCGGTGGTCATCTCGAGATTCTGGAAACCGGGCTAGAAACCATGGAAGTCAGAGCGTTCCGAGGATGGAGATATGATCCGGAGGCTGGGGATCCGGCCAAGGCGATCTCGCCACCGTACGACGTGATCGATGATGCCTCTCGCCGGCGTCTCTGCGAGCAGTCTCGCCACAACATCGTCCAGGTCATCCGTCCCGAGCCCGGGTCTTCGGAAACGGATCGAGACAATCGTTACACGCGGGCGGCAGAGCTTTTCCGGGGCTGGCGGCAGGAAGGGGTCCTGAAGCAGGACGATGAGCCGACCATTTACGTGTACGGGCAGACCTTCGACGTAGCCGGCGTGATGCGGACCCGTCTTGGCATGATCGCCCTGGCTCGCCTGGAAGAGTTCGGGACCGGCGTGCGAGCGCACGAGAAGACGATGGGAGGTCCCAAGGAGGACCGGCTTCGTCTGACGAGGGCCACACGATCCCAGTTCGGCCAGATCTTCGTCCTCTACACGGATCCGGAGGGAGAGATCGACGCCATCCTCGAGGAGGCGTCCCGGACGTCTTCCCTCCTGGAGTCGACCGGAGACGACGGGATACGACACACCCTCTGGGCGATCACGGAACCGGCCAAGGTCGCCAGGATAGAGAAGGCGATGGAACCCCGACATCTCCTGATCGCCGATGGTCACCATCGCTACGAGACAGCCCTGGCCTACGCCAGCGAGAACAAGGATCTGGAGGCGGCGCAGTACCAGATGATGACCTTCGTCAACACGAAGAGCGAAGGTCTCGTGATCCTCCCGACGCACCGGCTGGTCAAAGGTGTCGATGGGTTCAGGTCCGACGAGCTTCTGTTCGGTCTCGCGGACGAATTCGACGTGGAGACATTCAACGATCCGGGGTCCAGCCCTGAAGGCCCGCGGGAGCGGCTCTTCAAGCGCCTTGCCGCCGCGGAGGCAAAGGGTGAGCACACGATCGGGATGTATTTCGGCAGGGGGATCTACCATGCGGCCACCCTTCGGAGGGAGGAGGCGCTGGACGCGCTTGGTGGGGATCATTCGGCCGATTGGAAACGCCTGGACGTATCGATCCTCCACGCGCTCATCCTCGGAAGCCATCTGCGAATTGATGAGGCAGCCTTGGACAAGGGCAACCGACTGGAATACATCAAGGGATTGGGAGACGGGGTCGAGCAGGCGGTGCGAGAGGTTGACGAGGGGGAGGGCCAGGGCGTCTTCTTCTTGAACCCCCCGCGGATGGATGAGGTGGAGGCGGTTGCGGGCAAGGGGGAGCGGATGCCACGGAAATCCACTTTCTTCTATCCGAAGGTATTCTCCGGACTGGTCATCAACGTGCTGGAGTGAGCGAGGCCTCGATGAAGATTCTGATTTCCGACGCTTTCGATGCTGCTTTTCCCGCCAAGCTGCAGAAGTTCGGCGATGTCACCGATGACAAGTCGAGGCTGCCCGATTGCGACGTCGTCCTCGTCCGGGCCAAGACGAAGTGCACACGCGACTACATCGACGGAGCCAGGAGCCTGAAGCTGATCATCCGGGGGGGCGTCGGCATAGACAACATCGATACGGATCACGCGAAAGAGAGGGGGATTCTCGTCCGGAATACTCCCACCGCGTCGAGCGTCGCCGTCGCCGAACTGACGATGGCCCTGATGCTCGCCGTCCCCAACCATTTGATCCGCGGGCACGAGAGCATGCGTCAGGGGAAGTGGCTCAAGAAGGAGCTGAAGCGGACGGAGTTGATGGGGAAGGTCCTGGGCTTGATAGGGATGGGGAACATCGCTGCCGAGGTGGCGAAGAGGGCTCGCGCCTTCGGGATGGAGTGTATCGCGTACCGCAAGACCGGGAAGCCATCGGAGCATGCCGAGGTTTTCGCCGATCTCGACGATCTCCTCGGTCGGAGCGACTATGTCTCCCTCCATACGCCCTTGACCGACGAGACGAGAGAGTTGATCCACAAGGGGACGATCGCGAAGATGAAGGATGGCGCCGTCCTGATAAACACGGCGCGGGGCGCCTGCGTGGTGGAGGCGGACGTCGCCGAGGCCCTGAAGAGCGGGAAGCTCGGGGGCTACGGCAACGACGTCTGGGCGTCGGACCCACCGGGAGAATCGCCCCTCATCGACGCGCCCAACGTGGTCCTGATTCCCCACCTCGGGGCGTCGTCGAAGGAGAACCTGCTACGCGTCGGTGATTGCATCGTGGAGCTCCTGGAGCAATACCAGGCCGGAACACTCTGATCGTCTCTACGTGACATCCGCTCCCCGTGTCTTGACGGAGGAAGTTCGGCAATGAAGCGAAGGAAACACAATTTCGGCGCGGGACCGGGGGCCTTGCCCCTCGAGGTTCTGGAGAAGGCCCGCGACGAGATCCCCCTCTTCGGCGAGACGGGGATGTCGGTGATGGAGCTGAGCCATCGAGGAGGAGATTACGCGGCGATCCACGAGAAGACGACGGCGTTGCTCGTGGAGTTGCTCGGGATCCCGTCCAGCCACAAGGTCATCTACCTGCAGGGAGGCGCGAGCCTCCAGTTTGCCATGGTGCCGATGAACTTCCGGAAGGAAGGGGAGTCGGCCGATTACGTGGTGACCGGTACCTGGTCGAAGAAGGCGGTCAAGGAGGGACAGGTTGCGGGCAAGGTCCACGTGGCCGCGTCGAGCGAGGGGGAGAAGTTCACCCGGATCCCAGAGGAGTCCACCTGGGACAAGGATCCGAACGCCGCATATCTGCACATCACTTCGAACAACACGATCACGGGCACGCAATTCTCCAGCTTCCCCGAGACGGGTAACGTTCCGCTGGTGGCGGACATGTCATCCGACATACTCAGCAAGCGCATCGACGTCTCGAAGTTCGGCCTGATCTACGCCGGCGCACAGAAGAACCTGGGCCCGGCGGGAGTAACGGTGGTGATCGTGCGGGAAGACCTCCTCGAGCGAGCCGGTCCCGAGGTGCCGATCATCCTCTCGTACAAGACCCACGCGAAGAACGACTCCCTCTACAACACGCCCCCCACGTTCACGATCCATATGGTGGGTCTGGTCCTCGACTGGGTGAAGGGTCTCGGAGGGCTCGAGGGGATGGAGAAGAGGAATCAGGAAAAGGCCGACCTGCTCTACGGAGCGATCGACAAGAATCCCGACTTCTTCCGGAGCACGGTGGGAGGGTCGAGCCGATCTCGCATGAACATCACGTATCGACTCCCCAGCGAAGATCTGGAGAAGCGGTTCATCGAGGAAGGGTCGAAGGTCGGGTTCGTCGGCCTCAAGGGCCACCGGTTCGTCGGCGGAATCCGTATCTCCGCTTACAACGCCACCGGCCCGGATTCGATACGCGCCTTCGTCCGGTTCATGGAGGAGTTTGCCTCCAAGAACGAATGACGCTCATTCCGACAGCGTGACGAGAAGATCACCCGCGTCGACAGATTGGCCTTCCTCCACGTGGATCGTCCCCACCACTCCCTCACGGTGTGACCGGACCTCGTTCTCCATCTTCATCGCCTCGAGGACGAGGAGAGCGGCGCCGGGCTTCACGAACTCTCCCGGCTGGACGAGCAGGCGGGTCACGATGCCCGGCATGAGACTGCGAACTTCTTTCTCCTCACCCCTCGGGCGGCTCGCCGGGCCTGCTGCGCCGGCGCTCTCGACCACGGCGGGGTAGGACCGTCCGTTCAACCGGACGGTCAGTCCACGGCCATCCTTCTCCGCAGTGACGAAGTGGGACTGCTCCCCGACGATCAGGGAGTAGGCGCCCGGGCCAACTTCGCGGAGATCGACAGGGACCGATTCACCGTTCTGGCTGACGCGGATCGAGTCCCGGGATCCACTGATCGAGAAGACGAATTCGTCTTCTCCTATCTGCACCTTGTAGTCCAATGTCAAATACGGCCCTTCCGGATGGATTTGAGATACCATTCGTCGCCGCTGAAGATCCAGATCGAGTATTCGAAGAACTCGCGCGCCACCTTGCCGTTCCTCATCTCGCGCACCCGCACTTTCGACTCGTATCCGGTCTTCAGTATCTTGAACTGGGAGAAGGGGCTGACGAGATCCTTGTAGCTACAGCGTTCGCGCACGAATCGGAAGAACTTGTCGTAGTCCACCCCCAGGTCGTTCGAGATCTCGGTGAACCCGTACTTCACCTCGGCTTTCGGATGTTTGTTGTAGATCGCCACGGCCTTCAAGAAGCCGGTCACATAGAGATCGCCCACCCCCAGAGTACCCTCCAGATCCTCCTTGTATTCGGGGCTCCGCAGTTCCCAGAAGACGACGCGCAGGTCCTTCTCCTCGAACCCGGTGAAGCAGGAGCGACGCTTGCAGTCGTATCGGCCGTTGGTTTTGCACTTCCCGCAGTTCTTCGTCTTGTCCCAGTCGACCTTGTTAATGTTCGGGTAATACCTGTAGATCTTGCCCTGCCCCTTGCACTTGCCGCAGACGCGGTACGCCTTCCCTTTGCACGAGGAGCACCGCACCTTCCTGCGGGTCGAGTAGAACTTCTTGATTCTCTTCTCGAGTTTCTTGATCTCGGCCGGGGTGAGATCGCTCTCCGGCGGGATCGGCTTCTCCTGCATCGCGAACAGGCTCGAAAGCCCCGCGGGGAAGAAGACGAAGACTAGCAGAAGAAAACGCATGACGGGATAAGACGGAGTATATCAGAATCGGGGGCCGCAGTCATTCCTTCAAGAGGGGGAGGAGCCTCTTGAACTCATCGGTGCCGGAGGAGCCGAGGAGCTCGTATATGATCAGTTCGGTCGAGGAAAGCGTGACACCCTCCCGCCGCATCCTGTCCACGGCCACCTCGAGGTCGAATTTGCCGCGCGAGGTGATCGCATCGCCAGCCACGTGGACCTGTTTTCCCGATGTGGTCAGGTCCCGCCCCGTCTGGTAGACACAGATGTGGGCCTCGATCCCACAGATGATGACGGTGTCTCGACCTGTCGCTCGCAGCCGATCCTCGAACTCCGGCTCCCCCAGACTGGAGAAACTTCTCTTCGGGATCGGCTGGAACTCTCCGAGGGCCGCCGCGATCCCTTCGGAAGTTCCACCGAGCCCTTCGGGATACTGTTCCGTCACGAGGATCGGCAGGCCGAGTGCATTCGCCGCCTTGATCAGCTTGACCGCGTTCTTCTCCACGTCTTGCCGCTCCAGGCACCTCCGGAAGATCGTCTCTTGCATGTCGATCACCAGCAGCACCGACCGGGGGATGGTGATCCTGTTCGTAGCTTTCAAGTTACCGTTGCCACTTTCTTAGCTGTCTCGTCCGTCCCTGGTAGACCCACGGACTCCCCGGGGTGGTCTGCTGCGGCCGCGTCCGTGGCTTGCCGTCCGTATGGCTGAGAAGCGCGGCGGCGAGGGCCGCGATCGGGGTGTCTCCCTTGGTCGGCCTGCCATCCGCCAGGTAGGCCTCCAGTGACGACGTGTCGTACCGTCCCTCTCGAAACCATCGCTGGCCCAGGACTTCATGGAGGAGGGGCGCGGTCGTGGGGATGCCGGAGATGCCCATCTCCCCGAGGGCGGCGCGCAGCCGACGGATCGCCTCCTCCCGATCCTTTCCCCAGGTTATCACCTTGGCAATGAGCGGATCGTAATAGATCGGGATCTCCATGCCCGCGACGGCCCCTGTGTCCACTCGAACCCCGGGGCCTCCCGGAAGGATGAAGGTCCCGATCTTCCCCGGAGAAGGTGCGAATCCACGCTCGGGATCCTCCGCGTAGATCCGCGCCTCGATGGACGCGCCCTGCGGTCGAATATCCTTCTGGTCGATCGAGAGAGGAAGTCCCGCCGCGATCCGGATCTGCTCCCTGACGATATCGATTCCGGTGACCGATTCGGTCACCGGGTGCTCGACCTGGAGCCTCGCGTTCACCTCGAGGAAGTAGAACCGGCCGTCGGGCTCGACGAGAAACTCGATCGTCCCCGCGTTCGTGTAACGGGTCGCCGTGGCGCCTCGCACCGCTGCCGCGAAGAGCTTTCTTCTCGTCGCTTTCGAGAGGAAGGTGCACGGGGTCTCCTCCAGGATTTTCTGGTGCCTCCTCTGGAGGGAGCACTCCCGCTCGCCCAGGTGCAAGACCTTGCCGCGCCCATCGGCAAGGATCTGCACTTCAACGTGCCTCGCCCGCTCGATGCTCTTCTCGGCATAGACCCCACCGTCGCCGAAGGCCTTCAGGGCCTCGCTCGATGCCAGCCGAAAGGCCGACTCGAGCTCGTCGGGCTGGTCGACCCGGCGTATCCCCTTCCCGCCTCCGCCCGCAGCCGCCTTCAGCATCAGGGGGTAGCCGATCTTCTGCCCGGCCTTCTTCAGACCTGCGAGGGTGGCGACGGGCGAGTCGGTCCCCGGGATCACGGGGACCCGGGCCGATCGCATCGATTTCCGGGCGGCGACCTTGTCCCCGGCCAGGCGGAGCGTGTCGGAGCTAGGGCCTATGAAGACGATCCCCTCCGACTCGCAACGCCTCGCGAAAGAGGCGTTCTCCGAGAGAAAACCATACCCCGGATGAATCGCCTCGGAACCGGACGACTTCGCCGCCGCGATGATCTTGTCGATGTCGAGATACGAGGTCGACGGAGTCGGGTCTCCGAGGGGATAGGCCTCGTCCGCCATCCGGACCGGGAGGGATTCCCGATCCACGTCGGAGTAGACCACGACGGGTATGATGTCGAGGTCGCGGCAAGCCCGTATCACCCGGACGGCGATCTCCCCCCGGTTGGCAATCAGGATCTTGCGGAACACAGTATTCGCCTCTGTCACAGGGGGATGTTGCCGTGCTTCTTGGAGGGGTTCTGATCCTGCTTGGTCCGGAGGAGCTGCAGAGCGCGGTAGAGCTTGGGTCGGGTCTCCAACGGTTCGATCACCTCATCGACGAAGCCGACCTCCGCCGCCGTGTAAGGGTTGGCAAACTTCTCCGTGTACTCCGCCACCAGCCTCTCTTCCAGGGCAGCCGGGTCCTTCGACTCCGCCAGCTCGCTGCGATAGATTATCTTCACCGCGCCCCTCGGGCCCATCACGGCGATCTCCGCCGTCGGCCAGGCGAAGTTGAAGTCCCCGCGGACGTGTTTCGAGTTCATCACGTCATACGCCCCGCCATACGCCTTGCGAGTGATCACCGTGATCTTCGGGACCGTCGCCTCGCAGTAGGCGTAGAGGAGCTTGGCCCCGTGCTTGATGATCCCGCCGTGCTCTTGCGTCGTGCCAGGCAGGAATCCTGGAACGTCCTCGAAGGTGATCACCGGGATGTTGAAGCAATCGCAGAAGCGCACGAAACGCGCTCCCTTCAGGGAGGCCTTGATATCGAGGGTCCCGGCCAGGACCGCCGGTTGGTTGGCGACGATCCCGATCGACTGCCCACCGATGCGGGCGAAGCCGACGATGAGGTTCTCCGCGTAGTGCGGTTGAACCTCCAGGAACCTGCCACCATCCACGACCATCCGGAGCAGTTCCTTCATGTCGTACGGTTTGCTCGTGTCGTCCGGGATGATCTCGTCGAGCCCGGCTTCCCTCCGCTCCGGATCGTCCCCCGTCTCGAGGAAGGGCGGATCCTCCATGTTGTTGAGGGGAAGGTAGGAGAGAAGCTCATGGATCAGATGGAGCGCCGCCTCATCGTCGCGCGCCGTGAAGTGGGCAATGCCGCTCTTGGTGGAGTGGGCCGACGCACCGCCGAGGTCCTCGTGGCTCACCTCCTCGTGGGTGACGGTCTTCACGACATCCGGGCCCGTCACATACATGTAGGATGTTCCCTCGACCATGACGACGAAGTCCGTGATGGCCGGGGAGTAGACGGCTCCCCCGGCGCAGGGACCCATGATGGCCGAGATCTGCGGGATGACGCCCGAGGCGAGGGTGTTCCGGAGAAAGATGTCCGCGTATCCGCCGAGGCTGCGCACGCCTTCCTGGATGCGCGCGCCCCCCGAATCGTTCAGACCGATCACGGGCACCCCGACCTTCATCGCCAGATCCATCACCTTGCAGATCTTCCCGGCGTACGCCTCCGAGAGGCTCCCGCCGAAGACGGTGAAGTCCTGCGAGAAGACGAACACGGATCTTCCGTCGATCCGGCCACTTCCCGTCACGACGCCGTCGCCGAGAACCTTCCGCTCAGCCATCCCGAAATCGGTCGTCCGATGGGTGACGAACATGTCCAACTCCTCGAACGATCCCTCGTCGAGGAGGACGGCTATCCGTTCTCTGGCCGTGAGTTTCCCCTTTTCGTGCTGGGCGCGGATCCGCTTCTCGCCGCCGCCCAGGAGCGCCTCCTCCCTCAGCCGACGCAGTCGCTCCGTTCTTTCCGCCTTGCTCAATGGGCTTCTCCCTCGTCGCAGAGCTCGATCAGGATCCCCCCCGTTGCGCTCGGGTGGATGAAGGCGATCCGTTTCCCGAACGCCCCGGGTCGAGGGACCTCATCGATCAATCGGACCCCCGATGCCTTGAGGCTGCGCAGCGCCTCTTCCAGGTCGGCCACCTGGTAGGCGATGTGATGGATGCCGGGACCTCGCTTCTCGAGGAAGCGGGATATCGGGCTGTCGCTCGACGTCTGCTCCACCAGTTCGATCACCGGCCCTCCACCCTCGAGTGCGGCGACGCGAACCTTCTGATCCGGGACGTCCTCGGTCGCCACGTGCTTCATCCCCAAACCCTTGCAGAGGGCCGAGATCGCCTCTTCCAGGCTCTCCACCGCGATGCCGATGTGGTTGAGTCCCTCCAGCAATTCAGCAACCCTCACCGGATGCGACCTCGAGACGCTCACTGAGGAAGCGAACAATTTCCCCCGTCGAGGTTCCCGGTCCGAAGATCCGCGCAAAGCCGGCGCTCTCCAGGAAAGTCCGATCCTCATCGGGAATGATTCCTCCCCCGAAGAGGAGGATCCCATCGGAGCCATCTTTGCGGATCTTTCGCGCCACCTCGGGAAACTGCTCGAGGTGTCCACCGGAGAGGCTGGAGAGGCCGACGGCGTCCACATCCTCGTCGAGCGCCGCCTGTACCACCTGATCGGGCTGGAGCCGGATCCCTGTGTAGATCACTTCGAACCCGGCCTCCATCAAGGCGCGAGCGACGATCTTGATCCCGCGTGTGTGGCCGTCGAGACCTGTCTTCGCCAGCAGGATTCTCTTCTTCTTGCTCATGCGGTTTCGTGATACGCGCCGGATTCGATCAGGTCTCGAGGGTCGGTTCTTCACCGAAGACCTCGCGGAGGACGCCGCAGATCTCACCGAGCGTGACGCCGACCTCGATCGCCTCCACCAGGATCGGCACGAGATTGTCCTTTCCCTCCGCCCCCTGGCGAACAGACTGCAGAGCGGCATCCACTTTGCTCGAGTCCCTTCTTCTACGGTGTTCCGCGAGGCTCATCGATCGAGCCTTCTCGATCTCGGGGTCCACCCGGAAGGCGGGAGGGGAGGCGCTCTCGTTCGTCTCGTGAATGTTCACGCCGACGACGGATCGATCCCCCGACTCTATTCCCATCTGGTACCGATACGCGCTCTCCTCGATGCGGTGCCGCTGGAAGCCCTCTCCGAGGGCGGTCACGGCTCCCCCCTTCTGATCGATCTCGGCAAGAAGCTCCAGGACCTTCCGCTCGGTCTCGGCGGTGAGCGCTTCGAGCATCGGGGCGCCGCCGATCGGATCGACACTGTCGGCGACCCCGCTCTCGTGGGCAAGGACCTGCTGGATACGCAAGGCGAGCGTGGCAGACTCCTCTGTCGGGAGGCCGAGTGCCTCGTCCCTCGAGTTGGTATGGAGAGACTGGGTTCCCCCCAGGATAGCCGCCAGGGCCTGAATCGTCACCCGGATCGTGTTCAGCTCCCACTGGGTGGCTGTCAGGGTGGAGCCGGCGGTCTGCGTGTGAAATCGCAGGGCGCATCCCTTCTCGGATCGGCAACCGAATCGCTCGCGCATGATGGAAGCCCAGAGCCTGCGCGCCGCGCGGAACTTGGCCACCTCCTCGAACAGGTGGTTGTGGGCGCTGAAGAAGAAGGAGATCTTCTCCCCCAGCCGGGACAGGTCGAGTCGACGGTCGCGAGCCGCCTCCATGTAGGCGATCCCGTGGGAGAGGGTCAACGCCACCTCCTCGACCGCCGTGGCTCCGGCCTCCCGGATGTGGTATCCGCTGATGCTGATGGGATGGAAGCGCGGCATCTCGGCGAGACAGTGCTCGAAGATGTCGACGGTGAGGCGGATGGACGGTTGAGGGGGGAAAAGGTAGGTCCCCCGAGCTACGTACTCCTTCAGGATGTCGTTCTGCACCGTTCCGCGCAGGGTGGAGGGGTCCACCCCGCGGCGCCTGGCCGTGGCGATCAGCAGGGCAAGGAGAAGGATGGCGGTCGTGTTGATCGTCATCGAGATGCTGATCCGATCCAGGGCAATCCCTTCGAGCAGCCGGTCCATGTCGTCCAGTGTGTTGATCGGCACCCCGACCTTGCCCACTTCACCGTGGGCCAGGGCATGGTCGGAGTCGTAGCCGATCTGCGTGGGAAGATCGAAGGCAATCGAAAGTGCCGTCTGCCCCTCTTCGAGGAGCATGCGAAACCTCTCGTTGGTGGCCTCGGGGGATCCGAAGCCGGCGTACTGTCGCATCGTCCAGAAGCGGCTCCGGTACATCGACGGCTGGATGCCACGAGTGAACGGGAAGACACCGGGCAGAGGGAGGCCGGGAGCATCGTAGACCCTCTCCACCGTGACGCCGGACGACGTCGTGAACTCGTCCCGCCGCTCGGGGTGAGTCTCGAGGGCCTTCGCCAGGAGGCCTCTCTCCCAATCCTCTCTTGCTGACGATCTCATTCCTGGGATGGCTTCCTCTGGTGATTGGTTGTTTGCTGCGGCTGGATTATAGGAGCGGGCCGGGAAGTGTGTCAAGGAAACCGGGCCGGAGAAGGATTTGTAAGTTTCTTGGTGACAAGGCGTTATGCATACTTTGATTCGACCCTCCGGTTGGGTATGATGCAATTACTCGCGGGAAGACTGCCGTCGCCCCCGTCCCTGTATGTGGGGAAGCATAGGCCCCTATCGGAGGAAGTGTCGCGTGTGGATCCTCGTCGTAGCCTGCCTCCTCGGCCTTCAGGCCGGTGGTGAGCCCCCCTCCGCCGCAGAGCCGGAGACCGTCGAGATCACAATTTTTCACACGGCGGGTTTCTCCTCTGCCTTCGATCGGGCGCCGATCCTCCATCGGATCGTGCAGGCGGAGCGCAAACTCTCCGATGCCGTCCTGCTGGTGGACACGGGGAACCACATGGACCCGGCGATCCTCGAGACCACCCTCTCCGAGGGGAAGATCAACATCGACATCATGAACTGGCTAGGCTACGACGCCATGGCGATAGGGATGGGAGAGCTACAGTACGGGCGAGACATGGAGGGGCGAGAGTCGATAACGAAGCGGACGGAGGAGGCGGAGTTTCCCCTCCTCTCATCGAATCTCTTCTCGATCGCTCCCGATGGGGAAAAGAGGCGGGTCGCATTCTCCACGTGGGCCCAATCTCGCGATTGCGGCGGCCTTCGCGTCGGCTTCATCGGTGTCACCGGCCTCGGCTCGGGAGGGTCGGAAGCGCAGAGGCGCGTGAGAGAGCGGTTCAGCGCGGGCCCGGAACTTGCGGCGGTCGAGCGACAGTATCGGATGTTGAGGAACAAGGTGGATCTGATCATCGTCCTTTCCAACTGCGGCAACCAGGTCGACTTCGCCCTCGCCACTTCGATCGAGATCGATCTGCTCATCGGCGTATCCGACGTCGACCTGACGGAACCGGTCGTGAGCCTCAGGAGCTACACGCTGAGAAGTCGGGAGGATAGCAAGTCGGTGGGAAAGATCCGCCTTCAGGTTCGACTGGACACGCACTCCGTGGTCGATCTCAAGTACGAGAAGGTTCCCCTGGAGGGCGAGGGAGACGCCGAGCTAGCCGGGCAGATCGCCAAGTTGAGCCAGTGGCTGCGGGAGGGCTGGGATCTCCCAGTTGGAAAGATCGCCGGGGCCTTCAGCGCCGCGCAGTCGGCCGACCTCGTCGCCGACGTGATCCGGGAGGCATCGCGCGTCGAGGTATCCTTTTGCGACTCGGGGGAGATCGTTCGGGCGTTTCCCGAGGGGAAGATCACGAAGATGGACCTCTGGGCGTTGATTCCACGTCGAAGGCCTCTCGTGAAGTTCAGGGTGCGGGGGGGCGCCCTCCGGAGCTTCCTCGAGGACAACCTCAGGCTGGGAGGCCCTTATCGGCTGGCCGGCGTGAGTTACGTCTTCGATCCGACGAAGCCGGAGGGCCGGCAGATTACATCGATCCGGGTCGGCAAGGGTCCGCTGAGAGAGGATCGGCCCTACCTGTGCGTGGCGGACGGTGGTACGCTCGGCTCGAGCGAGTTCTTCCAGTCGGTGGAGAATCGAACAGAAACAGGCCAGACCATCCATCCGCTGCTGGAGGAGTATTTCCGGCGGGCCGAGG
The DNA here is from genome assembly GCA_027296055.1 of Planctomycetota bacterium. Classification (GTDB taxonomy): domain Bacteria; phylum Planctomycetota; class JAPUJT01; order JAPUJT01; family JAPUJT01; genus JAPUJT01. The sequence continues at coordinate 31,019 of JAPUJT010000084.1, forward strand.
GGCCGGTCGAGGCTCCTGCCGAGCCACGGGCCGTGCGGGAGATTCCCATCCGCGACAGGCAGGAGGCTCCGCGTTGACTCGGAAACGGTGCTGCGGCTACGATCCTATCTTGAGAGGATACGTCCAATGATGCCACCGATGCGTCGTTTCGTCTGGGTCTGCGTCATGCTCGCCGTTGCGGGCTCCGGTCTCATCGCCGCCCGCACTACGCTGGGCGGAGACGACGACAAGGGGAAGGGGGGGAAGAAGCCCAAGCTTCCGCCCCCGACTCGCGTGAAGGTGGACATCGCCGAGAAGGTCGACGGAAACGTCTACACATCGCACAAGGTGCAGTATCGGACAGTCCGGATGCTCTGGTTCGCCAGCCTGGACTTCCAGAGTGAGCGGAAGACGAGGTGGGACAAGGATCTGAAGGCCTACAAGCCGCGGAAGAAGGAGGGCGTGGATTTCGTGGTCAAGGGGGAGGCTCGGGCCCGACTGGCACGGAGGCCTACCTTCTACGAGGAGGCGGTCGCCTACGTCTACACGGCGGAGGCGGAGATCGAGATCGAGGACGGGGACAAAAAGCCGATCGCCCACTTCCTCATCACGATCGAGAGGAGTGGGCACAACCGCGACCAGGCGATCGATAGGATCCTGAGCAGCCTCGGAAATTACGTCTCCATGACCGTTGTCGAGTGCGAGGCGATCCGTTCGAGGATCCCGGAGCAACGGAAGAAGGCTCTGAAGAAGACCTTCGACAAGATCCGGAAAGAGATAGAGGAATTCGGCGGTTCGATGAAAGATCTGGATCTTGAAGATACGGACGGAACGGACAAGAAGGGGAGAAAGAAGCGTAGGAAAAAGAAGTAAGAGGAGAGAGTAATCCAATAATGATGCAGGAAAGGACGTTATCGATGCAGACTCGCTTTGCTTCCCTGGTCATCCTCGCCGCCTCGTCCCTGGTTGCCTGCGGGGAGAATGCGCCTCTTCCGCCGTCGCCTGCGCAGATCGCGGCCAGGGAGGAGAAGGAGAAGGAGAAAAAGCTCGAGAAGGACTACGCCCGGATAGAACGGTTTGCCGAGGGGCATCCGACCGAGCTCGACGGGATTCGCAGAAGAATCTCCGAGTTCCTCATGGCTGCCGAAGGCACGTCGCAAGGGAATCAGGCGAGTCGGCTCCTGCAGACGGCGGAGAATAAGTTCGAAGGCATCTGCAGGGACGATTTCGAGAAGATCGAGAAACGGATCTCCAGGTACCTGGAGGATGAGGATTTCGAATCAGCTCTGAAGCAGGTCAAGACCTATCCGCAGGATAGGGTCATACCGGAGATCGAGACGAAGCTGGCGGAGATGCTGGAGCGCTTCGAGCGGGAGGTCAGGGCGGATGACAACTATTACAACGTGAAGAGAAAGGCAGAGGAGAGGTCGAGCAACGGCGAGTACGATCGGGCTCTCGCCACCGTCCGCGCCTTCATCGAGAATCCGCTCTACGCCGGGACCGCGGCGGCCAAGAGGCTCGAGCCGGTGATCGAGGAGATCGAAGGGAAGAAGACCGTGGCCGCGGAGATGGAGGCGGAGGCCGAGAGAGGCTGGGAGGTGCTCTTTGATGGCAAGGACGACTCGAAGTGGGACTATGGAGGGAACGAGGCGTACTGGGAGGTGAAGGGTGGGGCGATGGTCGCCAAGAATACCTCCGGCATCAACATCGCTGCGACCACCGGCAGCGAGGACTGGAAAGACTATTACGTGGAGTTCCGCTTCATGCTCGTCCGAGGAGATTTCCACTTCGGCTGTCGGGGCGAACCCGCCTCCGATTCGAGTGGGGATTGGGTCTTCAGCTTCTCCGGCGCGCCGGGCGCAGATTACGAGCGGGGAAAGTGGTACGAGATACGTTGCGAGGTCACGGGGAAACAGCTCAAGTGGATTCGGAAGGACAACCTCCGGTCACGAATCTTCGTGGCCAGCCGAGAGAAGGGCCCCATTGCCCTCTTCCTCAAGCCCGACTGCGAGGTCCACCTCAAGGGTATCCAGATCAAGCATCTCGGTGGGTAGGGGACAGACGGCCGGGACCGCAGGAACCCTCTGAGAAACCCGGACCATCAGGTTTCGGAGCCGAAGAGCGCCTGAAACTCTTCCTTGCTGACTGACTCTGCCGGGACCACTCTCCCGTCCGAGACGGATTCGATGGCTCTCACCAGTCGCTGCGAGGGCAGCCGGGAGAGCGCCCTCGCGAAGTCGGAATCGGAGAGCTCCTTCGCCCGTGGTGATCCGTCGTCCGCGACCTCCTCTTCCGGAGACGGGCCTTTCTCCCCATCCTCTTCCGCCTCGATGATTGAATCGGTCAGCATGAAGCGAGAGTCCAGTTCCTTGTAGTCGAGGAACTGGGTCTCCTCGAGCTTTCGCACGACCCGGGTTCCGAGGCCCTCTCCGCCCGAAGACGACCGGGCCGCCTTGGCGTACTCTTCGTCGGACATATCGATGTCCGAGAAGAACTCCTCGTCCACCGCGTCCCTCTCCATATCATCCGCCTCGCGGGCCAGGATCCGGGTCCCGAGTCCCTCCTCCTCCTCATCCTCGAACTGGTCCTCGTCGTGCGCGCCGAGTCCCTGCAGCTCTCGAAGGGGAGCGATCCGCCCGGAGTCGCTGGGGGCCCACTCGTCCGAGCGACTGGCATCACTCATCAGGTCCTTCGTCGCGGAGTCGCTCTCGTCCATCTCCTCCAGAGATTTAATCTGCTTCTTCTGGGCGTCCTCGTGACGCTGGGTCAACTCCCTCCGCTTCTCGCGGAACGAGTCCGACGCGGCCCACTCATCTCCGTAGCTATCCGAGAGGAGTGGATCGTCACTGGCCTCGTCCGAACCTGGCGCTCCGGTCGCCCCCTCTTTCTTATCGGGGCGCGGCATTTCTTTCTTCGCCGCTTCCATACCCGGGAAGGAGGCAGCGAGCTCGGGGGGCGGCATGTCTTTCTTCGTCGCCGCTTCCATGGCCGGAAAGGAGGCAGCGAGCAAGGGAGGGGAGTCCTTCGGTTTCTCGGTCGCTTCGGCGATCGGCTTCGACGTCTCGGGTCCCGTCGCCCTGCGGCGTCGTCTCCGGGGTTTCTTGGGGGGAGTCACGCCCCGTAGGGGAGCGGACATCGGTTTGATCCTTCGTCGGATGCCCGCCGGGGCCGTGGCAGCCGCGGCCGGAGGCTGTGGGGGCGGCTCGAACCCGGCAGGCTCCGTACGAGGCGTGGGCGCGGGGGTCGCGGGGGGCGCGACGCGCGGCTGCACCTTGATCGCCATGCTCACGAAGGGCTTTCTCTCACCCTTCTCCCACGGCATCTTGCGTTCGTAGAGCCACATAGGGTGTTACTCCTCACCTGGATTATAGTAGGTTCCGGCCCTCCTCGACAACCCCGTGGCGCGCCCGCTTGACCCCTCCCGGGGCCCCCGTTAGGATGCCAGTGTAGTTGAACTCTCACCGGCTTCCTCCGGGGAGTTCTGCCCGACCGTTGCTCGCCACCGGTTCGGAGCGGGAAGGGTCCCCATGTCTGAGCTCAAGCTGACCGGCCGCACCGTCAGGGCCTCCTCATCCCTGGAGGTCCTGGTCGAGGAGATCACCGGAGCGATTGACGCCTCCACCGCGCGTTCCTTCGAAACGGCTCTCAAGCAGGTCGTCGACGCGGGACATAAAAACGTCATTTTCGTCTTCACCAACGTGTCCGATATCAATAGCACCGGGATGGGCGCGCTGATCCAGTGTGCGGATAAGATCCGCGCGGCGGGAGGGGAGATATGCCTGGTCGGCGTGTCTCAGAACGTCCTCTCCCTGTTCGAGATGCTCGGAATCCTTCCCATCCTTCCGGTCTACCCCACCGAGGAACAGGCGATAGAATACCTGAGCCAGAGGGCGACTGCCCCGGCCCCGGCCGCAGCGGAGGAGCAGGCCGCGCCCCCGGCCCCCCCTCCGGATGCGACCCCCCCGGTCCAATCGTCCGCGCCAGCGCCGTCCGCTCCCCAGCCCCCTGAGTCCGGAGAGTCCGGGATAGATTCCCGCGGGGACGCCGCCGCTGCAGTAGGGGAGACCGAAGAGGGGTCTGAAGACAACCTCTACCCGCTCGAGCTCGAATGTCCGGATTGCGAGAAGGCCCTCGAGATCGCCCGCAAAGGGTATTTCCGCTGCACGGGCTGCGGATGCTACTTCGTCGCCGAGCCGGACGGCAACGTCCAGTCGATCCGTCTTGACGATTCGACCGTCCTCGAGCTTCGGCTCCCCGGGGATCCGTCGATGGGGCAGGGCATCCGGCACATGGCCGGCGCTCTGGCTGCGGAAATGGATTACCCGGTCAATCTGACCCGCGAAATCGACAAGTGCCTCGAGGTGGCCTGGAAATGGGCCACCCAGTATGCCGATGGGGCGAGCAATCCGTTTTCCGTCTTCCTCGCCGCCAATCCCGAGGAATGGGTGGCGGGCATCACGATTCCGGGAGGAGGTCCATCGGCGCCGGCCGGGATCGAGGAGTTGAAGCAGCTGGCCCATCAGGTCGATCTCGCCCCGATCTCGAACGGAGGAGCCGTGCTGAAGATCCTATTCCGGGCTGAGGAGGCAGAGGAGAAGTCATGAGAATGCTCGCGATTGCATGGATCACTTGGCTTGCCGCAGCGGGCCTCTGGGCGGACATCGTGATATTGAAGGATGGGACGCGCCTGGAGGGGAAGATCATCGAGAAGTCGGGCGATTGGGTGAAGCTCGAGATCACGTCAGGGGGACAGAAGGCCGAGCTCACCATCCCGAGGAAAGACGTGAAGACGATCCGGGAGGTGCCGATAGACTACTCCCAGATCTTGCCGCCGCGAGAGTATTACGAGAAGAGGCTCAAGGAGATCGGGGCCGACGATGCACAGGGCCACTTCGACCTGGGTGTCTTCGCCTACGAGAAGGCCCTTTACCGCGAGGCCGCGATGCGCTTCGAGAAGGCGATGGCGCTGGACGAGGTGTTCCGCGGGCGCTCAAGGGAGTACCTCTACAAGATCCAGATATTCCGGGAGCGGGAGTGCAAGGAGGCCTTCGAAAGGGTGCTGGCCGCTATTTCGGGCAATCGCATCCTCACCGCCAAGGCGGCTCTGGAGAATTTCCGCGCAGAATTCACCGACTGCGAGCTGGCCAAGGACGCGGCCGTCCAGGCGAAGTTCATCGCGGAGAAATTCCCCGACGTGGGCCGGACGTACGGCGCCGATCTCGCCGCGATCATCAAAGCGGTGGAGGAGAAAGCCAAGCGGGTCTGCCCTGACTGCGAAGGGCGAAAGAGCGTCGAGTGCAGCGCCTGCGGTGGCAGCGGCGATGCGACCTGCAATCTTTGCGAGGGATCGAAAGCGATCGATTGCGAGGACTGTGCGGGAAAGGCGGAGGTCCGCTGCTCCGTCTGCAAGGGTTACGGCAAGACGGAACGATACGAGGGACGCAAGCGCGTCCGGGATCCCTGCAAGCCCTGCAAGTCGACGGGAGTCGTTCCCTGCGAGGCCTGCAAGAAGGGTAAGGTCCAGTGCACCCTGTGCCGTGGAAAAGGTGTCGTCCGCAAGGGCTGCGAGAGTTGCTCGTCCGAGGGGAAGGTCGCCTGCGGCACGTGTGAAGGATCGGGAGAGAGGGAGCCCGCCGAAGAGCAGGAGGAGAAGGGCCGCAGGAAGAGGAAGTTCGGAGGCCCAAGGTAGCCCCCGATCGTGACCAGCGCCTTCACCCACCTCGAGTGCTCTGCTTGCGGCGCTCGCAGGACCCCGACGGAGATCGTCGGAGTTTGTGACTGCGGCGAGACCTTCCTGGCCCGCTATGATCTCGAACGCGCTCGGGCCGCCCTCGGGCCACGCCCCTCTCCTGGCCGGCGAACCTCCTTCTGGGAATATGCCCCGCTCCTTCCCGTGCTCGACCCGGCCAACCGGGTGACGCTGGGTGAGGGTGGCGCTCCGGTGATCCCATCCCGCCGATGGGGAGCCCGCCACGGACTCTCCCGCCTCCTGTTTCAATGGGAAGGATCCAATCCGACGCTCTCCTTCAAGGCTCGAGGCGCCGCCTGCGCCATCTCTCGCGCGAAGGAGCTGGGGATCCGGAAGGTAGCCCTACCCAGCGCCGGCAACGCCGGCTCCGCCCTGGCGGCCTATGCAGCCGCCGCCGGGATGGAGGCCCTCGTCGTCGTGCCGGAGGAGACTCCGGGACCGGTCAAGGCCGAGGCGAGGGCTTTCGGCGCCGAGGTGATGGAGGTGGCGGGAGGGCTCCCCGAAGCGTCCCGGGCTCTCGCGCAGAGGGCGGAGTCTGAGGGCTGGTTCGTCTGCTCGACCTGGATGGAGCCCTATCGGGTCGAAGGCAAGAAGACGATGGCCTTCGAGATCGCCGGGCGATTCGGTGAGGACCTTCCAGATGTGATCATCTTCCCCACGGGCGGAGGCGTCGGGACTGTCGCGTTCTGGAAGGCGTTCGACGAGATGGAAGGTGTGGGATGGATCGGGACTCGAAGGCCGCGGCTGGTCGCCGTCCAGTTGGAGAGTTGCGCTCCGATCGTCCGCGCGATGGACAACGGAGATGAGACCCTCGAGCCGTGGCTCGAGCCTGGTGAAACCGACGCGGCGGGCTTGAAGGTCCCGGCGCCTCGAGCGGGGAAGCTCATCCTGAAGGCCCTGCGGGCGTCGCGAGGGACGGCGATCGGCATCCCGGAGAACGAACTATCTCATGTGGGAAGTGCGCTGGGAAAGGAGGAGGGACTCTGGACCTCTCCGGAAGGGGCCGCCGCGGCTGCGGCGGCCCCCATGCTGCTTGATACTGGCTGGCTCGGTAAGGAAGAGAAGATACTGGTTTTCCTCACCGCGTCCGGTCTGAAATACGGGTAGAGTCCAGGTTACTCGCTTCCAGATCCGGCCCCCACTCCGGAGGCCCTGACCATGATGCCCTCGTCTGTGATAACGAGTGTCTCACCCGAGGCTACCGGGAAGGCCCTTCCATCGACCTCGATCTTTTCTCCGTACGCCCGGAACTTCTTGCCGTTGATGTCGATTTCCTCCTCTCCCATCATCATGACCGTCAGGTAGTCCGCAGCGACCTCGACCTCGATGCCCTTGGGAGTCATAAGAGTCTGCGTCCCCTTCATCGCAATCTGCTTGCCGTTCAAGGTGTAAACGGACTCCATGTCCGTCGGCGACGTGCACCCGAACACCAGGCCGCCCATGAGCATCAACACCAGCAGTAACTTTCCACGCATCCCTCTTCTCCTCAAAAAGATGTGGCCCTCTCCACGTCCCCTCGGAAAGGCCTGATTCGATTGCCAATGTATCATCTGGCGAGCGGAGCATTATAGGAAGGCCTGCCGTGGGGATGCAACCCCTCATTCGCCTTTTCGTGCGGCCACAAATTCCCTCCAGAATTCCATTGGGAAGGATGCGAATCGTCTGCTAGGATAGCCACCGTCGTGGCCCCCCGCCTGCGGCTCGTGGAGATTCCGGGAACCTCTGCCCGGTCCGTATTTCTCATGCGCAGGCGATCTCTCCTTGCAGTGTTCCTGCTGACACCTCTGATCGCTCTTTTTGCCTCGTGTGTCCGAGGGTTCGTGGAGAGCGACGTACAGGATCGAGGCCCCAGGGTCGCGGCACAGACTCTAGCGGACCGTCTCGACCTGGAGGGGAGTACCGACCCGATCAGCCGGGTGGAGACGCTGTCCAACGATCACAACCTGGTCGTCTTCTGCCCGGGGATGGCGTCACTCCGGATCAACGACGACGTCTTCGATCTTCCCGGCCCGATCATCGCGTCGAGTCGGGGAACCCTCCTGCCCGCGGCAGCCGAAGGACTGATTCGATCGCGGTTGCGGACACCCCCGCCACCTGAACCGAAGAAACAGACCCCCACGAGGCGGCCGAAACAGCCTTCGAGGAACGACTGGCTTCGGCAGCGCGCCCCTGCCTTGCCTCCGAACTGGAATGTCGCTGCCAACCGCAGGTGGACCTCGATCGTGATCCACCACAGCGCGACGGAGAGGGGAGGGGCCCGCCTCTTCGACAAGATGCACCGGGAGCAGAACGGCTGGAAGTACGGTCTCGGTTACCACTTCGTGATCGGCAACGGGACCGACACCGGGGACGGCCGGATCGAGGTGGGGTCTCGTTGGACCCGGCAGAACGAAGGCATTCACGGAGCCCACGCGGGGACGGATCAGTACAATCAGCATGGCATCGGGATCTGTCTTGTCGGGAACTTCGAGGAGGACCGACCGACGCCCACGCAGATGGCCGCTCTGCTCAAGCTTGTACGGCGACTCTCCGACCGGTACAAGATTTCTCCCTCCGCGATCTACGAGCATCACGAAGTTCGACCGGAGCATACCGACTGTCCAGGTAGGTTCTTCCCGTACAGGAAGTTCCTCACTGCCGTCCGCCGCCCGAGATGAGGCCGGGATACGCCGTCGGCGACTTCCCCCTCGTTCGAGCTGCATGAGAACTCGGCAGGCAGCCATTCTCGGCGCCGTCCTGATCGGCGGCGCAGTCCTCTTCCTCGTCCGTCCGGACGGCCAGCGGATTCCACGAACACCCGATCCGGTGCCGGACCGCGCCTCGCTGCCCCAACAGGCTCGAGTCGAGAGGGCCCTCGACGGGGATTCTGTCATCATCTCCGGCGGGAGACAGGTCAGGCTCATCGGGATCGATGCCCCCGAAAGGGGGGAGCCGCTGGCGGATGAGGCGAGGGAATGGGCCCGCAGCAAGCTGGAGGGACGGTGGGTGCGACTCGAGTACGACGAAGAGACTTCCGATAGGTACGGGCGCTTGCTCGCCTACCTGTGGCTCGAGCAGGCGGGCCAGGAAGTCCTGGTGAACGAAGAGATCGTCGGGCAGGGCCTCGCCCGCTCCTACCCGTACCCCCCCAATCTCCGCTATCGGAATCGGATCGCGAGAGTGGAGAAGAAGGCACGGGAAGCCCGGGACGGAATCTGGCAGGCCGACTCGCCGGGTCGCGGACCGTTCGTCGGCAGCGCCTCTCGATTTCATCGTCCAACGTGCGAGCACGTACTCAAGATTCGAAAGCCCCGGAACCTGCCAACGCGGAACGACGCCTTCGAAGCAGGACTCAGTCCCTGCCGCACCTGCAAGCCCTGATCCGGTCGAATCGGTGATCAACTATCGAACAGATTATCCCAGGCGTTCTTGGCCGCGTCGGGATCGGTCTTTTCCTTCGGGCCATCGGAGGCCCTGAAGTCGAACTCGTCGCACCAGTTCAGACCCTCCCGATCGGACACGGCGTCGGTGGTGGGGGAAAGGCACTGGTTGTGCGCTGTCGGATCGTGCAGTCGGCAGTTCTTGCAGGAGTGAAGAAAGGCCCCGCAAGGCTCGCAGGTGGCCTTGAACCCGGGTCTCCCTTCGCCTTCCCAGGGGGATCCACAGGAGTGACACTTCCGAATCATGGGGCTTGCCATCTCACAAGGCCTGCCGGTAGGATACCGTTCGTGTAGAAACGTGGCAAGGGAGGGAACTCACACTTGTCCGACGTCGGCCAAAAGATTCAGACTCTTCGCCGGCAGGCTGGGCATACTCGTCAGGAGATGGCCCGGCAGCTGAATGTGGAGTATTCACACTACCTCGAGATCGAGAGGGGAACGATCCCTCCGGGCGACGAGGTGGTCCGGTCCCTGGCCGGCGTGTTTGGCGTGGCGGCCACCGAGATCGGGGGAAAGGCCCCCGCCCGGCGCGGGCCGGTTACCGATCCGCATTCGCCCGCCCTCAGGAGGCTGGTCCTTCGGCAGAAGGCGTTGCTAGAACTTCTCATCGAAAAGGGCGTGCTCCAGCAATCGGAGTTCGAGGAGGCTTACCGAAGTGCCGGCAAGGGGAACTAGCGGAAGAGGATCGAAGGTGAAGGCGTCCTCTCGCCTCCGATCCGCGGCGAGCAAGTCCGGAAAGGTCAAGAAGATCGTCCGTTCTCCACGGAAGAAGGATCTTCTAGGGGAGAAGGACCTGGCCCTGCACTACCACATATTGAAGCTTCTGGTGGGGAGCATCTTCCGGACCCCGGACGATCAGATTCACATCGACGACGTGCTGAAGCGCACAAAGAAGTGGCTCATCGTCACACCCTTCACGCGTCCCAGGTTGCAGAAGGGCCTTACCAGCCTCGCCGCAAGAAAGCTCCTCCTGCCGGTGGACGAGAATGGAAAGAAGTCCTATCGAATCACGGACAGGGGCCGGCTGGCCTACAAGCAGTACCGGGAGGTCATGACGCTCTGGCGGATCGAGAAGGTGGCGGGCGAGCGTTTGCAGCTATACAGCGTATCCGAGGTGTTCAAGAAGCGAAGCGCGCGCGAGCGTGACTACATCCCGGACGAATGCTTCATCGACTGGCCACTCAAGTTCCTTCCCGTGTTCCACCGCTTCAGCGGGCAGAAAGAGCTGCGGATCTACGACGCGTTCGAGAAGTTCAAGAAGTAAGGTCCGATCCAGTCCGTCGCCCGCCTCCTCCGTCCTCTTGGGTATCGCATGGCGAAGGTCCTGGTAGTCGAAGATGAAGAGGGGATGCAGGAGTTCCTCCGCCAGGCCCTCCAGCTCGGCGGGAACGATGTATCCTGCGCCGCCCGAGGGGATGAGGCGCTGGCCGAGCTGGAGCGCTCCGCCTTCGACATCGTCCTTCTCGACATCTTTCTCCCCGGCTTCAACGGCATCGAAGTCCTCAAGAAGATCAAAGAGGCTCCGGACAGCCCCGAGGTGATCATGATCTCGGGGGGGGCCCCGATCTCCACTGTTGTCAACGCGATGAAGATCGGCGCCTGGGACTACGTCGAGAAGCCGATCGACGTGGATCACCTCGACACCCTGATGCACAAGGCGATAGAGCGCGTCCGGCTGAAGAAAGAGAACGTCGCTCTTCGAAGGATCACGAGGATACGCTCGCGGGGAAAGCGGTTCATCTACGATAGCCCCCCGATGCAAGAGCTCGCCCGGACGATCGAGCTTGTGGCGCCGACCGACTCGACCGTCTTGATCGAAGGGGAGAGCGGGACGGGAAAGGAGCTCGTGGCCAATCTCGTCCACCAGAAGAGCGATAGGTCCGAAAAGACCTTCATCGCGATCAATTGCGGGACGCTGCAGGAGCAGCTTCTCGAATCGGAGCTGTTCGGCCACGAGAAGGGGTCGTTCACCGGTGCGCACGAGCGACACCAGGGCCTCTTCGAGATCGCCGACGGTGGGACTATCTTCCTCGACGAGATCGGCGAGATGGGGATCGAGCTCCAGGTGAAGCTCCTGCGAGTCCTGGAGAACCGGGAGTTCAGGCGGATAGGAGGCTCCAAGACGATCCGGGTCGATGTCCGCGTGGTGGCCGCCACCAACAAGACCCTGCTGGATGAGGTCGAGACGGGGGGATTCCGGAAGGACCTGTTCTACCGCTTGAACGTGATCCACCTGGCGATTCCGGCCTTGCGGGAGCGGAAGGAGGAGATCCCCGAGCTGGTGGAGAACTTCCAGAACTCCAAATTTCCCCGGGAGCGGCGAAAGGTCTTCACGCCGGAGGCGATGGCGGCTCTTCAAGATTACGATTGGCCGGGAAACGTCCGGGAACTCGAGAACGCTGTCGAGCGAGCGGTGATCCTCACGCGGGCGCCGGATGTGAGTGCACAGGATATTACGGCCTACCTACCGGCGCGCAATCATGGAGGCCCTCCCTCGTTCGGGCCCAACCTGTCCCTCGCCGAGATCGAGCGGATCCATATCACCAACGTGCTCAAGGATCAGAAGGGGAACAAGGTCCGCTCGGCCAAGATCCTCGGCATCAATGTCAAGACCCTGTACAACAAGATCAAGGCCTACGACATCCCTTGACGGGCTAGACGAGCGACGTGATCTTTTCCTTGATGCGGTCCTTGGGGTTGAGGCCGACGAGACGGTCCACCACCTCGCCTCCCTTGATGAAGAACATCGTCGGGACGCTCATGATGCCGTACTTGGTGGGGGTTTCGCGGCTCTCGTCTATGTCGAGGGTGACCACCTTCAGCTTTCCGTCGTACTCCCCGGCAAGCTCCTCCACGATCGGGGCGAGCTTCTTGCATGGCCCACACCATTCCGCCGAGAAGTCGACGAGCACCGGCAGCGTTGAATCCAGCACCTCTGCCTGGAAGTCCTTGTCAGTTACCTTTTGAACCGAAGCCATTGGCTTCCTCCTGTTTTTCCTCCTGTTTGATCGCACGCACGGTCCGAAGGAATTCTACCTTCCCCACCTTCTTTCGGAACCTCTTTTTTGGAAGCGGATTCCCCTTGCCGTCGAAGAAGAAGATGAAGGGCAATGCCTTGGCTTTGAATCTCTCCAGGCGGATCTTGGTCCCAGGGCTGCCGTCCTTGGTGCAGTCGACCTTGATCCGCGAGAACGATTCCAGCTCGGCCATCACCTCGGGGTCGGCGAAGACCGTCTTGTCCATTATCTTGCACGGGGCGCACCAGGTGGCCCAGAAATCCACGATGACGGGCTTTCCCGCCTCCGCAGCCTCGGTCAGGGCGACGTCGAAGGCCTCCTCCGACTCGGGCCTGATCCAGGACATTTCCTCTGTGTTCCCCCCTCTACCAGAAAAGGAGAGGGGTGGATGGATCACCCCCACGCTGGCGAGGGTCCCGACGAAGAGGTATCCCCCGAGCAGGAGCGAGAGGACACTCGCCGAGCGGGCCAGGATGGACATCCAGGATCCCTGAGCAGACCCCTTGCTGGTCGAGCCGAGGAAGACGCCTATCACGACCATCAGGACGGAAGCAAGGAGGGCGATCACGGTCCCGGAAATCTCCGGGATCAGACTCAGGAAGTAGATCGACACACCTAACATCACGAGCCCGAAGAAGCTCTTCAGCTTATCCATCCAGGCCCCGGCCCGGGGCATCGACGCCATCCGGCTCGAGAATATGGCCAGGAACAGAAACGGCAGACCCATCCCGAGTCCGAAGGAGGAGAGGGTCAGCGACCCGACGGCCACATCCTGGGATTTCCCCACATAGAGCAGGATCGAGCCGAGGAAGGGGCCGACGCACGGGGCGGCCACCAACCCCAGGACCGAGCCCATGAAGAAGGCGCCCAGCAGACCCTTGTTGCTGCCACCCTGTAGGCGATTCGCCAGACCCGAAGGGAGCCGGATCTCGTAGACCCCGAACATCGAAAAGGCCAGGAGAACGAAGAGTCCCGCGAAGGCGCCCAGCACCCAGGGGCTCCCGAGGACCGCCCCCAGCTCCTTGCCTGCCAGAGCCGTGATGATTCCCAGGATCGTGTAGGTCATGCAGATCCCCAGGACGTAGACCACCGCGAGGATCACCGCCTGCGACCGCTCGCGGGCCTGGGAGCCGAAGAAGGAAACGGTGATCGGGATCATCGGATAGACACAGGGAGAAGCGCTGGCTGCGAGCCCGACGCCGAAGGCGACGAGAACCATGAGCAGAAGGCCCCGGCTCTCGAGCCCTTCCTCGAACTCTCCCTTGTCATCTTCCGGGACATACACCTTTCCGGAGTCCTTCCCGTTCGGGGCATCCCCCGTCCCTTCCTCGGGGGGATCGGACAGTTTGACCCCTGCGAAGAGGGAGGAATTGGTCTTCTTGACCTCCGACCCCGCCGCGGCGATGGGAAAGCTCCCCGAGGCGCCGACACCCTGGCTGGGGGGCTCGCAAAACTCGTCGGTGCACGCCTGGTAGTCGAAGTCGAAACCGATCTCGAGTTTCTCACCCTTCGGGAGATCCTTCGAGACCCGGACCTTGACCGCCGCCACGATCTTGCCCACGTAAACGGGCTGTTCCTCGTCGTTCCCCTCGAACAGCTTCATCTCGGGTTCGGGAATCGAGACCGACCCGAAGGTGAAGTACGGCTGGGCTTTAGGCCGGACCGCCAGGCCGAGGAGACCCTCTCCGATCTTCGGGCCATAGATGTGGTACTCCCCTCCGATGTCGAGGACCACGCCGACGATCACCGTATCCCCCGGTCGTATCTGGTCCTGGGAGATGAGGACCTTGCTCGTGACGGCATCCTCGAACGAGGTCTCCGTCAGAGGGGCTCCGGCCAGGGTTGCCAAGGCGGCGAGAATCGTGATGGTCATGGCGAATCGCTTCATGGAGTCTCCGTTCGGATGCAGGGCTATTCTATTCTCGATCCCATGTAGCGGCAAGTCGCGTGCCAAGACCATGAGCCCCCCCCCCGGTTACTCCCGGGGAGGCCTCCCGGAGGCAAGGATCGCGTCATCGGGACGCAAAACCACGAAACCTCGGGGGCTTGCCCATCTTGATGCCACATCCGCGGCTGGATAGAATACGCCGGTTCCTGTGAACAGCTCCTACATGCCGCCTTTCGATCAAGACTTCGTGGACGAATGAGCACTGTGAAAAGCCACAGAGGAAGCGTCCTGATCGCGTTCGAGGGGGCCGACGCGTCGGGCAAGACGACACAGGCCAGGAGGGCGGTCGAGTACATCAAGAAAAAGGGGCGTGAGGTCGTGTTCGTCCGTGAGCCCGGCGGGACCCGGGTCGGAGAGAAGATCCGTCAGATCCTCCTGGACCCCGATTTGAAAGAGATGGGCGTTCGCACGGAGCTCTTCCTCTACATGGCCGCCCGGGCGCAGCTCGCCGAGGAGGTGCTGAGGGGAGTCGAGGGGGAGGAGAAGGTGATCGTCACCGATCGATATCTCCTCTCCTCCGTAGTCTACCAGGGAATGGCGGGAGAGATCGGCACCGCCATCGTGAGCGAGATGGGCCAGCTTGCCGTCTTCGGCATCCAGCCGGATCTGACGATCGTTCTCGACATCGATCAGGCAGAGGTCGAGAAGAGATTGAAGGGGAAGAAGGATCGGATGGAGCAGAAGGACGCCGAATTCCATGACAGGGTGCGGAGGGGGTACGCGGAAGCGGCTCGCTCCGCCGGTCCCGATACTCGACTTATTCCGGCCGGGGGAGAGGTGGAGGAGACCGAGGCCTTGATTCGCAAGGAGATCGACCGTGTCCTGGGATGAGATCCTTGGCCAGGAGAAACCCATCTCGACCCTCCGGAAGGGACTCGACGGGAGGATGCCTCACGCGCTGCTCCTGTTTGGGCCGCGTGGAGTCGGAAAGGGGCTCGGCGCTCGCATCCTGGCACAGGCCCTGCTCTGCCGGGAAGGCGCCCCTTGCGGGAAGTGCCTCTCGTGTGGAAAGGTCCTCCGGGAGACGCATGGCGACCTTCTCCGCCTTGCGCCCGCCGAGGGGAAGCGATGGATCACCGTCGCCCAGGTGCGCGAGGGGATCGACTGGATGCGCAAGAGACCGATCGAATCCGAGCGACGCTGCCTGTGGATCGATCCGGCGGACTCCCTGCGCACCGAAGCGGCGGCGGCCCTCCTCAAGACCCTGGAGGAACCGCCGGAGCACGGCGTCCTCATCCTGCAGGCGGAAAGCCCCGCCTCGCTTCCCGATACGGTCGTCTCCCGATGCCGGCCGGTGAGGTTCCTTCCGCTGGGGGACGACCACCTCCGGGAGATCCTGTCCCGCGAGGGGATCGACCCTTCGAGGATCGAGTCCGCCGTGAAGCTCGGCGCGGGGAGCGCTGGAAGGGCGATCGCCTTCGCGCGGGAAGGGGGAGAGGACCTCTACCGATTCCTGATCGATCTGCTCGGAGAGATCGATAGCACCGAGCCCCCGGCAGCCGCTCAGGCCGTGGTGGATCGATTCGATGGCGATCGACAGCAGATCGCAGAGGCGCTGGAGATGATCGGGCAGGTCTGTCGGGACCGGCTCGTGGCGGGGGTCGGCGCCGAGGATCTGGCTCTCCTGCCGGACAGGTCGGCCTCTCCGACGCCGGCGAGCGAGATCCTCCGCATATTCCCCATCCTCTGGCGGTCTCGAGACGACGTCGCGTCGTTCGTCGACCCCGGCCTGGTACTGCAGAGAGCTTTCTGGGAGATCCGAACCCGCTAGCATCATGGCCCAGAACTATTACATCACGACACCGATCTATTACGTGAACGATCGACCGCACATCGGCCACATCTACACCACGATCCTGGCCGACGTCTTCGCCCGGAGCCATCGTCTCCTGGGTGATGATGTCTTCTTCCTCACCGGCACGGACGAGCACGGACAGAAAGTTCAGGACGCCGCCGAGGCACGGGGTCTCGAGCCGATCCAGCACGCCGACGAGATGGTCGTGCAGTTCCAGGAGATCTGGAAGGATCTCGATATCTCGAATGACGAATTCATCAGGACCACGGAGGCCAGGCACACGAGCGTCGTCAGCGAGGTATTGTCGGACCTCTACGATCGAGGCGAGATCTACGTCGGAGAATACGAGGGCTGGTATTGCAAGCACTGTGAGCGGTTCTGGACGAAGAAGGATCTGGTCGAGGGAAACTGTCCGAACCCCGACTGCCAGAGACCGGTGAGCGTCATCTCGGAGAAGAATTACTTCTTCCGCATGGGGAAGCGGCGGGATTGGCTGATCGATCACATCCGAAAGAACGAGAACTTCATTCTGCCGGCGAGCCGCCGGAACGAGGTCCTCGGGTTCCTCGATGGACCGCTCGGGGATCTCTGCATCTCACGTTCCAGGAAGCGCCTTTCATGGGGAATCCCGCTCCCGTTCGATGAGGATTACGTCACCTATGTCTGGTTCGATGCCTTGCTGAACTACGTCTCGGGGGTGGGATACCGTCGCGACGACGCGTTCGAGAAGTGGTGGCCAGCCTCCCTGCACCTGATCGGGAAGGACATCGTCACGACACATTGCGTCTACTGGCCGACCATGCTGGAGGCGATGGGTCTCCCTCTACCGAAGAGCATCCTTGCCCACGGCTGGTGGACCCAAGGTGGGGAGAAGGTGTCGAAGTCGAAGGGAGGAGCGATCGATCCGCGGCCTCTCATCGAGAAAATCGGGCTGGACGCCTTCCGGACGGTCCTGCTTCGAGAGATGATCATCGGAGCCGACGCCGGTTACAGTGAGGAACGGCTCGTGGCGAGGTATCATTCCGACCTCGCGAACGACCTGGGTAACCTCCATTACCGGACGCTCAGCATGATCGAGAAGTTCCTCGGGGGAAAGGTGCCGAAGCCCGGACCCGGTGGCTCCTTGCAGGAGAAGGCCGAATCGTTGAAGAAAGATTGCCGATCGCTCGTCGAGTCCTATTCGTTCAACGATCTTCTCGATAGGGTATTCGACCTGGTCCGTGAGGGAAACCGCGTGATCGATCGCGAGCAGCCCTGGCGGCTGGCCCGGGAGGAGAAGACCGAAGAGCTGGAACGAGTCCTGTACGGAGTTGCCGAGGCGGTGAGGATAGCGTTCCTCTACCTCTCTCCACTGCAGCCCACGACGGCGGCGAAAGCCCGATCCACGCTGGGCCTGGATGGAACCTGGGGGAAGCTGGACGAAGAGGGAAAATGGGGGGGGCTCAGGGCCGGGAGCGAGGTCCGGATCGGAAAGCCCCTTTTCCCGCGATTGGAACCGGGGGACTAGATGGCAAAGAAGAAGAAGCCGCTCGATGTCGACCTCGTGATCCGAGAGATCTGTCGAGAGGACCCACGGTACCCGGCGGGGGCGTACCACTTCATCCGGGAGGCGCTCGACTTCACCCAGTCGATGAAGAGGAAGCCCGGGCACGTCCGCGGGCAGGACCTTCTCGAGGGGATACGGTGCCTCGCCCTGGAGCAGTTCGGGCCGATGGCCCTGTCCGTGTTCAAGGCCTGGAGAGTCTACCGCACAGAGGACATCGGCGAGATGGTCTTCAACATGGTCCGTGGCGAGATCCTCGGCAAGACGGATGAAGACTCGATGGAGGACTTCGTAGGAGGCTACAGCTTCGAGGAAGCGTTCGGGCGCGCACCGGCCATCGACAAGGACTTCAGGCTATGACTCCAGACAGGCGCCGCGCAGTTCGGATCGGATTCGTCTCGGTCTTCCTACTGCTCGTGCTCCTCTCGGGCTATCTCCTCCGCAGCATCATAAACCCCCTCCTCGTGGCGCTCCTCCTCGCCTACATTCTGAATCCTCTGGTCAGCTCCATGGAGAAGAGAGGGATTCGCCGGACTCAAGCGGTGGTAGGGATCTTCCTGATCGGCCTCGTCTGCGCAGTCCTGTTCGGAGGGCTCGGTGTCGCGGCCATCGTCTCGGGGATCGGAGGGCTTTCGGAATCCATCACGAAGGATGACGGGTACTTTGACCGCGCGTACGCGGCCGTCGTGGCCTATGACTGGGATGGACTTCTCGGGAAGAATCTCGCGGCAGACGTCAAGAACGCCTGGGGGGAGGCACGGGATAAACTGAAAGACAATGTCGGGGACATGTTCAAGACGCTCCAGAGCGTGGCGGGGAACATCATTGGAGGGGCCGTGGCCACGCTGGCGGGCATCTTCTTGCTCTTCTCGTACCTGATCCTCGTGCCCGTCTACACGTTCTTTCTCCTCCTGTCGTTGGGGAAGATCCGTATCGCCGTGTCGGAGCATCTGCCTGGTGCCTACCGGGATCGGATCCTGGTGGTAGCGGCGAAGATTGACCGCTCCGTCTCGGCGTTCTTCCGCGGTCGCTTGATGATCTGCCTCGCCAAGGGGTTGCTGATCGCGATCGGGCTCAAGATTTGTGGTGTAAAGTTCGCCTTTGCCATCGGGCTCCTGGCGGGGGCGGGAAGCCTGATTCCCTTCCTGGGAGGCATCTTCGCGACGGTGCCTTCCATCATCCTGGTCCTTCTCGAAGCCGAGACTGACCCGTTGTGGCCGATCATCGGTATCGGGATCGTCGTGATCGTGGTGGAGGCGATCGAGGGGTTGGTCCTCACTCCGGTCATCCTGTCCAAGGAAACGGGCCTGCACCCCTTGACTCTGCTCATGTCCATATTCATAGCAGGAGAGGTATTCGGCTTCTTCGGGGTCCTGCTTGCCGTCCCCATCGCATCGATCGTCAAGATCCTCTTCGTCGAGTTCGTCCTGCCGGAGATCAAGGCCCTGGCCAAGGAGAAGCCGGCACCTGCCCCCGATGGCTAACACGAAGCTTGAAATTGCGAATGCCGCTCTCCGGAGCGAGATCACCGAGCGCGTGCTGGTGGAGGAGAGTCTTCGACTCATCCTCGAGTCGACACGGGCGATCCCCTGGGAGGCGGACGCCAAGACCTGGGCCTTCACGTACGTGGGCCCTCAGGCGGTGGATCTGCTCGGGTACCCGCTGGAGCGGTGGCTCGAACCGGACTTCTGGCCCACGGTGATTCACCCGGATGACCGGGACGAAGCGATCCAGTTCTGCATCGCTTCATCGAAGACCGAGATGCACTACGAGTTCGATTACCGGATGATCACCAGGGATGACAAGGTGATCTGGATCCACGACATCGTCCACGTTGTGACCACCGATGGAGAGCCCACGGCCCTTCGCGGCTTCATGATCGACATTTCGGATCGAAAGCGCGCGGAGGAGCAAGCTCGCCGGCTACGAGATGAGCTCGCCCACGTATCTCGCGTCACCACGATGGGAGAGTTCGCCGCATCCCTCGCTCACGAGCTGAACCAACCCTTGTGCGGGATCGTGAGCAACGCGCAGGCGGGCGAGAGATTGCTGGCGGCCGGTGATGAGGACACGCAGGCGATACGGGACACGCTGAGGGACATCGTGGACGATGGAAAGCGGGCAGGTGAGGTGATCCGTCGACTCCGCGCGATGCTGAAGAGGACCAGTTTCGAACCGATCAGCCTCGACATCGGAGAAGTGATCCGCGAGGTAGCTAGGCTGGTCATGGGCGACGCGCTGGCGAAAGGGATCACTCTCAACCTCGATCTCGCCTTGGATCTCCCCAAGGTTATGGGAGATCGGACTCAGCTCCAGCAAGTCCTCGTCAATCTCATTCTCAATGGCATCGAGGCGATGGGAGGGGAGACCGACGGTTCGAGAGAGATTCTCATAGGGACCGCGCGGCATCGGGGCGACGCCGTTACCATCGCCGTCCGTGACACGGGGCTCGGATTCGAGGAGAAGAACGTGGATCGCATCTTCGATGCCTTCTTCACGACGAAGCCCGAGGGAATGGGCATGGGTCTTTCGATCAATCGATCGATCATCGAGGCGCACGGGGGCAGGATCTGGGCCACTCTGAATCCTCATGGTGGCGCGACGGTGCACTTCACGGTCCCGATCCTGAAAGAGGTGTCGCCTTGAGCCAGGTCGATTCGACTGTGTTCGTGGTGGACGACGATCCGTCGGTGTGTCGGGCCCTGTCCCGGTTAATTCGGTCGGTCGGCCTGAACGTGAAGACCTTCACATCCGCCCGGAAGTTCCTGGATAGCTGCCCTCTCGAGGTTCCCGGCTGTCTCGTGCTCGATGTCCGGATGCCTGGGATGAGTGGGTTGGAGATACAGGATTGGTTGGACGAGGCGGGAATCCGGATACCGATCATCTTCATCACGGGCCACGGCAACATAGCGATGAGCGTGAAGGCCATCAAGGGGGGGGCGATCGACTTCCTGGAGAAACCGTTCGACGATCAGGCCCTCGTGGATGGAGTCCACCGGGCCATCGCACTGGACACTGATGCCAGGCGCGATCAGGCTGAAGTGGACGAGATCCGACAGCGAGTCCAGCGCCTCACTCCGCGAGAGCTCGAGGTCCTCTCCTTCGTCGTCACCGGCATGTTGAACAAGCAGATCGGCATGACTCTGGGGACCAGCGAGAAGACGATCAAGGTGCACCGGTCACGCGTCATGCAGAAAATGAGGGCAGGCTCTCTCGCTGAGCTCATCCGGCTCGCCGACCGCGCGGGCGTTGCTCACCCCAAGGTCTAACTTCTATTGGACCAAGGCCCAATAGTCGGCCAACTCACCTTTCACGTACAATTCCACGAAGTTCATCGGGGAGATGGCCGTTAATGAAAGAGCCGGAGCACCTGGTCTATGTGGTGGATGACGACGAATCGGTGAGGAGGGCCCTGAAGAGTCTGCTGGGCTCAGCGGGTCTCCGGGTCGAAACGTATAGCTCGGCCCAAAAATTCCTGGTCCTGGCGAACCCATTGGCGACGGCCTGCCTGGTGGTCGATGTTCGCATGTCGGACATGAGCGGTCTGGAGCTCCAGCTTCGGCTGGCCGCGTGTGGAAGCAAGATTCCGGTCATCTTCATCACCGCTTACGATGATCCTCGGGCATACGTTCGAGCGATGAAGGGGGGAGCGAAGGCCTTCTTGCAGAAGCCGTTGGACGATCAGATCCTTCTTGCCACTATCCACTCGTCCTTCGATCACGAGGAGGCGGCGGAGTCCGCGAATGAAGAATAGCACCAAGCTGGATGGGATCGGGGATACTGTTCTACGCCTGGCACGTGAATAGCCTCGATTCCATCCCTTTATATCCGCCGCCTTCGACGATCCTCGAGAGCGTCTCAGGACGATCGGATGCGTCGCATCCGAACTCGGATGGGCTAGGAGTGGGTCCCCTTGATGATCGGGGCGTCGATCAGATTGCCCCACTCTGTCCAGGACCCGTCGTAGTTCTTCACGTCCTCATATCCGAGCAGGTATTTCAGCACGTACCAGGTGTGGGATGAACGCTCCCCGATCCGACAGTAGGCGATGGTCTTCTTGTCTTTCGACAGACCGGCGCTCCCGTACAGCTCCTCGAGCTCCGAAATCGACTTGAACGTGCCGTCTTCGTTCGTGGCCTCGGACCAGGGGATGTTCTTCGCTCCCGGAATGTGACCCGCCCGCTGCGCCGTCTCCGGAAGTCCCGGAGGGCTAATGATCTTTCCCGAAAACTCATCCGGCGAGCGGACGTCCACCAGGTTGTAGGTCTCCTGTCCCAGGAGTTCGAAGACTTCGCCCCGGAAGGCGCGGATCGACGTGTCGGGTTCCCGCGCCTCGTAGGCGCTCGGGGTAATGTTCGGCTTGTCCTTCGAGAGGTCGCGCCCCTCCTCGACCCATCTCTTACGCCCGCCGTTCATGAGCCGGACATCCCGATGGCCGTAGACCTTGAGCTGCCAGAGCGCCCAGGCGGCAAACCAGTTCTGGTTGTCGCCGTAAACAACCACCGTCGTCTCCGGGGAGAGCCCGGACCCGCTACATAGTTCCTCGAACTTCTCCTTCGTTGCCAGGCCGCGCCGTAGCTGATCCTGAAGGTCCGTTTGCCAGTTCCACGAGATGGCCCCGGGGACGTGGCCCTGATCGTAAGCCGACGTTTCGACATCGCACTCGATCAGACAGACCTTCGGATCGTTGAGGTGATCCGCAACCCACTGCGTCGAGACCAACACCTCGGGATGTGCGTACTCATCGCCCATGGCGACCTCCTGCGCAGGCCGGGGATACCCGATCGCTTATCGGTCTCCCGCCGGACCGTCCTCTAGACGCTTTTCAGGAAACTCTTCGGGGAAGAAGCTGTACGGCTCGAAGTCACGATAGTCGAAATCCATCAGAGTGAGAGCCTCTGCGATCGCCCTCTGGAGCTGGATGTCGTTCTGCAGGTTCATGGGGAATTCAAAGCCCTGCTCGTCCTCGACCTGCTCACGAATGCGGTATCTCAGGATGATGCGAACCTCGTCGCGCTTGATGGTCGTCTCCAGGGAATCGTACCAGGCGTCGAATCCCGGATAGAGTGACGTGTCTCCGCCGTCGTTCTCCGCGAGCCTCGCGAAGAGTTCCTTGTTGTCGGCGTACTGTTCGGCGATGTAGTTCTGGAAGGCCTTCTTTTCCAGGAGCTTCCCGTACTCATCGTTATCGATCTTGTCGAGAAGCTTGAGTGGCTCGATCGTGATGTCCGGAGTGACGCCCTTCTCGTGGATGCTCCGACCTGTTGGGAGGAAATACTCCGCCACGGTCAGCTTGAGCATCGCATCTCCGCCCTTGGATTTCAGAGGCATCGGTCTCTGCACGCTCCCCTTGCCGTAGGTCGTCTCACCGATGAGGGTCGCCCGGCCGTAGTCCTGCAATGCCCCCGAGACTATCTCGGAAGCCGACGCGGAAGTTCCGTTGACGAGGATGATCAGGTCGTAGCCCGGTCTCGCATCCTTGCCCCCTCCCCCTTGATGAGGCTCTTCCACACGGGTGGCTGGGTGGCGTCCCCGGCTGGTCACGATATCGCTCTTCTCGTTGAGGAACAGCCCCGCCACATCTACGGCTTGCTGGAGCAGCCCCCCGGGGTTGCCCCGAAGATCGAGGATCAGGGTCTCCATCCCATCGTTTTCGAGGGTCTCGAGCAGTTCGATCATCTTCCCGTGGGCCTGCTCCCCGAAATGAAGTAGATGGAGGTAGCCGATCTTCCCGGGCAGCATCGTGGCCCGGGCAACGGGTAGCGACACCACCTCGCGGGTGATCGTGATCAACTGCGGCTCTCGCCAGCCTCGGCGCCTTACCTTCAGAACCACCGGGGTGTTGGGGAATCCCCGGATGATGTTCACCATGCTCTCGACCTTCTGGTCGAAGGTGGAGGTGCCATCGACGGAGAGGATGACGTCGTCCTTGCGGATTCCCGCCTCGTAGGCGGGCCCGGAGTAGATCGGCTTCACGATCGTCAGGAACTTCGTGGCCTTGTCCATCGAGACGACCGCCCCGATCCCGGCGTAGTGGCCCTTGATGTTCTCGGTGAACTTCTTCGTCTCTTTCTCGTTCATGTAGGCGGAGAACTGGTCGAGGGGCGGATCCGGGACGAACTGGGATGTCATCCCGTGGGCGGCGGCGTCGAGAAGCTGCTCCCTCGTGATGTCGCCCTTGACGTGCCACTCCTGGATCATGTCGATGATCTCGTTGATGAGAGGCTCGCCCGGTCCCGCATTCTTCAGCCGCTTGAGCTCCATCTCGAGGTACTTGATCTCATCGGACTGCTTCTTGACGAAATCGTCCTTCTCCAGGCCCGCGACCCTCAGTTCCGCGTCGAGCATCAGCTCCATCTCGAGAAGCTGGTTGGCCAGCCGCCCCCTGGGGCTCGGCTCGTACCGGATCTGCTCCAGCAGCGTCCTCCCCGACTCGAAGTCGTCGATTTCGGCCAGGGCGATCGCCGCCTCGCAGCGGACCGAGAAGTCGTCGAACTCGAGATAGTCCTTCAGGATATCGAGGGCCTTCCTGTCCCATATCGGCGGCCTGGCGAGGGCCTTCGCCAGCGAGATCTTCACGTACGGATCGGAGATGCTTTGCAGCTTTTTCTTGAGGGCCCTATGGTCGGTGGAGTCGCCCAGATTCTCGATGAGCTTGGCGGCGGAGCGGCGGACCTCCAGATCCTTCCCGGCGAGGACGAGGTCCTTCATCACCCGGATCCCGGCTGCCTTCCGGTCGAGGCCGATCAACGCCTTGCCGAAGACGAGCCTGGCTTTTTCTCCCGCTGCGGGCAGCGCCTTCTCGAGGATGGGGGCGATGTCAGGTCCCATTTCCTCCAGGCGGGTAGAGAGGTTCCAGTTGCTGGCCACATCCCCCCGCTCCAGGCCTTGGGCTATCTCGGCTATCTCACTGGTGCGATCATCGACAGTCCTATCGGGGAGCATCGTGGCAAGTGAGGGAGATGCGATCAGGCCTAGTAGCGCGGCGGGCAAAGCGAAGGAGAGCAGAAGGCGGGTAACCATCATGCGACCAACTCCTTGTGAAAATCCTAGGTGAAAAAAGGGATGGTCCGGCGAACGGCACCATCCGCTCGGATTATACCACGGTGGTCGAACGCGGCAAGGCGATTCCCCTCATGGGGTTCCGTCTCACTCGACCGTTTGTCGGACCCCGGGGTTAAGGTCTCGTAAGCTCATTCGCGGCTCCGCCAGGGCCGGAGAAGCTGGATGGATCTCCCGGCCGCCTTTCTCTGATGATCGTTCAATGATTCGCAGGATTCAGAGCGCCACGATCGTTGGCGTGGAGGGCCGCGCGATCGAGGTGGAGGTTCAGGTCACCAGCAGCGGCTTGCCCGGCGTGGTTCTGGTCGGCCTTCCCGATGCGGCGATTCGCGAGGCGCGCGATCGCGTGAGGTCGGCGATCAACAGCTCCCGGTACTCGTTCCCGCCGGACAAGGTCATCGTGAACCTCGCGCCGGCCGATCTGCGCAAAGAGGGGACCCTCTACGACCTCCCGATCGCCCTCGGAATCATCGCGGCCTCGGATGGATACCGGATCCCGCAGGAACGCCTTGCCGAGTTCTGCATCGTCGGGGAGCTAGCCCTGGATGGGAGGGTCCGCCCGGTCCGCGGGGCCCTCTCGATGGCGATCGCCATGGCTCGCCTCCGGGGAAGGCGAAGGATGATGCTCCCCCGTGCCAACGCCGCCGAGGCGGCCATCGTGGAAGGGTTCTCCCCCGTGGCCGTTCGCACCCTTGCGGAGGCAGTGGGGATATTGAGCGGGACGATCGAAGAGCCCGCGCTTCCTTCGCTGCCGCCAAGGCCCGTCCAGGCCGAGGCCGACATCGACTACGCCGACGTCCGGGGACAGGCCCACTCCAAGCGCGCGATGCTGATCGCCGCGGGGGGCGGGCACAATGTCCTCCTCTACGGATCGCCCGGCGCCGGCAAGACGATGCTCGCTCGCCGGATGCCCACGATCCTCCCGCCCCTGTCTCGCGAGGAGTCCCTCGAAGTGACGCAGATCCATAGCGTCGCCGGGATCCTGCCTCCAGGAGAAACGCTGATTCGCCGTAGCCCCTTTCGCGCTCCACATCATACGGCCAGCTACGTGGCCCTCTTCGGTGGCGGATCCGTTCCGAGACCTGGCGAGATCTCTCTCGCCCATGGAGGCGTCCTCTTTCTGGACGAGATGGCGGAGTTCAGCCGGCGCACTCTCGAGACGCTTCGCCAACCGCTGGAGGAGGGGGAGCTGGAGATTACCCGGGCGAGCGGCCGCTTACGGCTGCCGGCTCGCGCCCTGCTCGTCGGCGCGACCAACCCTTGCCCGTGCGGCTATCGCGGGCACGCGACTCGTGAGTGCCGATGCACTCCCCGGCAGGTGGCGCGGTACGTCGGACGCCTTTCGGGCCCGCTTCTAGATCGGATCGATCTTCATGTGGACGTTCCCGCGCTACCGCTTCGCGAGCTCTCGGAGGCGTCCACCGGGGAGGGGTCGGCCGAGATGCGTAGCATGGTGATGGACGCGCGGGAGCGGCAGGCCCGGCGCGGGTCTGGCCCCAACGGCCGGCTGCCGGCGCGCCGGATGGCGGAGGTCTGCCGGCTCGACCCTACCGCGGAAGCCCTACTTCACTCGGCAGCGGAGAGGTTTTCGTTCTCGGCCCGGGCGTATCATCAGATCCTCCGGGTCGCTCGAACGATCGCCGATCTGGCCGCTCGCGACGCTGTAGGGGCGGAACAGATCGCTGAGGCGATCCGGTACCGGGGACTAGATGAAGGATCACGATTGTGAGCAGCGAGACATCCGCTCGACTCACCGCCGAGGGGGCATGCACCCAGGCGCTCCCACCGCAGACTCGAACGGACCGAACTTTCTGGCCTATGGCCGGCCCTATGCTCGCCCCGGGTGCGTGTCCCCCTGGAAGGATCACCATTGTGAGCAGCGAGACATCCGCTTGAATGTGCATGTTGCTTGATCCGGCTGCGGGCCGTTGCTACTTTTGCGTGGTCATGCTGTTCAATCTGGGAGACAAGGAGATCCTGATCGTCATTGCGGTCTTCTTCTTCGTCACCTTGGGCACGACAGGTTTGGCCGCCCTGTCGATGGGGCGAGTGCGCCGGTGGTGGCGCCGGCGCCGAGGTGGAGATCGATGAGCGAGAGAGTGGCCATCGTCGGGGCGACCGGAGCGGTAGGAAGAGAGTTCCTCACTGTCCTGGAGAAGCGCGACTTTCCCCTCCGGGACCTCCGGCTCCTCGCATCCGCGCGATCGGCGGGCCGGCGGCTCACTTTCCGAGGCGAGGAGCTCACCGTCGAGACGCTCGGGGACAAGTCGCTCGACGGGATCGGCATCGCCTTCTTCAGCGCCGGATCGGTGGTGGCGAGGGATCAGTCCCGACGGGCCGGAGCCAGCACTCTCATCATCGACAACTCATCGGCCTTCCGTATGGATGACCAGGTTCCGCTCATCGTCCCGGAGGTGAACGGGGAGGAGGCCGTAAGGCATCAGGGGATCATCTCCAACCCGAACTGTTCCACGATCCTCTTCGTCGTCGCGATCCATCCGATTCACATCATCGCACGGATACGTCGGGCGATCGTCTGCACGTATCAAGCGGTGTCGGGAGCCGGCGCCAGGGGTGTCGAGTCCCTCACTCGAGAATCGCGCAATCCGGGAAAGCGCGATCCGGAGAGCGTCTTTCCGCACCCGATTGCCGACAACTTGATCCCCGAGGTCGGCGGTGTGAATGAATCGGGCGACACGGAGGAAGAGGTGAAGATGGAGCGGGAGACGCGCAAGATTCTTGCCGACCCCGATATGCGTGTCTCGTCGACTTGCGTACGCGTCCCGGTAAGCCGGGCCCATTCGGAGGCGATCCACCTCGAGCTGGAGCGCCCCCTCTCGCGAGCCGAAGCCCGGGAAGCCATGGAGAAGGCGAAGGGAGTGGAGCTGCTGGATGATCCCTCCTCGCACCTCTATCCGACGCCGCAGCGCGCCTCCGGACAAGATAAGGTTCTCGTCGGCCGGATCCGGGAGAGTGAGGTACTGAAGAACGGTCTCGTTTGCTTCATCTCGGGGGATCAGCTTCTCAAGGGGGCGGCTCTGAACGCCGTCCAGATCGCCGAGCTACTTCTTTGAGATCACTCCGGATCACCCTGGAGTACGACGGGACCCGATTCTTCGGCTGGCAGACACAGCGGGAGAAGCCCACCGTGCAGGAGACGGTCGAAGAGGCCATCCAGAGGATCCTCGGGGAGCGAGTGACCCTCCACGGGTCTGGCCGGACGGACCGTGGGGCACACGCGGCAGGGCAGACGGCACACTTCAGCGCTCTCACGAGCCTTCCCCTCGAGAGGATCCAGGCGGGGCTCAACGCCGTCCTACCGGCGGATATAGCGGTGACCGCCATCCAGGACGCCGAGGAAGGGTTTCACGCCCGTTTTCTGGCCACGTCGAAGAGTTATCGCTACCACATCCTGAACCGACCGGTGCGTTCCCCTCTCCGGAGGGACCGTACGCATCACGTTCCCGAACCCCTCGACCTGGAACAGATGAGGAAGGGGGCCTCCTACCTGTTGGGGGAGCACGACTTCCGTGCCTTTCAGAAGGAAGGAGGAGAGAAGAAGAGCGCCGTCAGGCGTATCCTGCGCATAGACATCCAGCGCAAAGATGATGAGGTGACCGTCGAGGTGGAGGCGACAGGATTCCTTTACACGATGGTCAGGGCGATCGTGGGTTGCCTCATACGGGTGGGTCACGGTCGGTGGGGTCCGGCCGAAATCGGCGAGATCCTGGAGTCCGGAGACCGGGAGCGGGTAGGGCCCCAGACGGCGCCAGCGAGAGGCCTTTACCTCCTCCATGTCATTTATGATGATGGAGCGGGATAGATGGATGCGATGGCTTGCCCCCGTTCAACCCCCGGTGGTAGACTTCAGTCGACCCGGGAACGGGGACCTCATCCCCTAATCTGCAACTGGTAATCATGGGAGGGTAAATGTTCGCCGTCGTCTCCGACATCCATTCGAATCTGGAGGCCATGGAGGCGGTCCTCAAGGACATGAAGCGGCACAAGCCGGACGAGATCTACTGCACGGGGGACATCGTCGGGTATGGTCCGAGCCCGGAAGAGATCGTCGACCTAGCCCGAGAGAACTTCAAGTTCACCGTGATGGGCAATCACGAGTGGGCAGTGCTGCATCAGCCTGTCGGCTTCAACCAGGCGGCACGCGACGCCTCCAGGTGGACGCGAGAAGTGCTCGAGCCGAAGTGGTTCAATCTGGGCGGCAAGCGGGAACGATGGTCATTCTTGAAAAGCCTTCCCGAGGTCTACATCGAGGGGAAGTACTTTTTCGTTCACGGCTCCCCACAGAGCCATATGGAGGAGTATCTCCTGCCTACGGAGATCGACGAGGTCCTCAAGGAAGCCTCGCCGAAAATCAATGCGGCGTTCGACGCGATCGAGTGGGTGTGCTTCAACGGTCACACACATCATCCAGGGATCATGACCCAGGAGCCCCGGTTCGTCTATCCACACCAGATCGAGGGCTCATTCCGTCTGGAAGAGGGGACGAAGTACCTCGTGAACGTCGGATCCGTCGGGCAGCCCCGGGATGGCGACCCGCGCGCTTGCTACGTGACGGTGGATGATCACACGGTAACCTACCACCGCGTCGAGTATGATCTCGAGGCGACCATTGCCCGGGTCAAGCAGAACTCGCGGCTCCACCCTGCACTCGGCGAGAGGCTGAGAAAGGGCTCCTGAACGGTCAGGACGCCGTTTGCCGCTTGACTTGGGCTTGTCAGACCTATATCATGGCCCTCTCCTTGATTAGGGGCCGTACACGACCCTCCGCATCTGGCGGGGGAGGCGGTGCGCCACGCCGGAGTTCACGGCGAGGCGCCTCGGGGAGATAGATGATAGAGGTCACGGTCGTCGGAAGGCACGTGAAGGTCACGGATGGGGTCAGAGAATACGCCGCGGAGAAAGCGGACAAGCTAGACCGATTTCACCTGAAGAAGATCGAAGTGATACTCTCGAGCGAGGCGAGCCGCTACAAGGCGGAGATGATCGCCTCCTCCAGGCGAGGAAAGACGTTCGTTTCTCACGCTGAGTTCGATGACTTGCATCGAGCGATCGACCTCGCAGTAGAAAAGTTGGAAAGCCAGCTGGCCCGTACCAAGGGAAAGGTGCGGGAGAAGAGGGTCCGGAGACCAAGGAGCGCCTTGCCCCCCGAGTCAATGGAGCCAATGGAGCCAATGGAGCCGACGGGGGAGTCGGCGGGGCTTTCCGATACCGAATCCCCTCTCGAAGATGAAGCGGAGATAAACCCTTGACGCTCCTGGACATTATTCCGCTTGAAGCGATTCTGCCCTCGATGAAGGCGAAGACGAAGGAATCGGCAGTCGAGGAGCTCGTGGATGCCCTGATCCGAGCGAAGAAACTGCCTGCCTCGTCCCGGGATGAAGTGATCCGGGCCGTCATGAAACGGGAGCGGCTTGGCAGCACTGGAATCGGTTCCGGCCTTGCGGTCCCACACGTCAAACAATCCCCCCACGTGCCGAAGATCATGGGGGCCTTCGGTCGCGTCGAAGATGGCATTGAATTCGGTGCCATTGACGGCGAGCCAGTCCACCTGCTGTTTCTCCTCCTGTCGCCCCCGGGCGACCCGTCCATTCACCTGGAGGCCTTGAAGATGCTCTCGAGCCTCACTCGCGACGAGAACTTCTGCAAGTTTCTCCGGGCGGCCGAGGACCTCGATAGAATCGTAGAGACCCTCTCGGAGGTCGGCGAGGTCTCCAAGAGGTAGACCGACGCTCGGGGGGGGGGGGGGTCCGGGGGGATTCGCCTGGGCGCTCGGCTGGTGGTGCGGGGGGGGGGTGCGGGGGGGGGGGG
>JAPUJT010000085.1 GCA_027296055.1 Planctomycetota bacterium
CCGATGACCGCAAGATAGCGTCATTCTTGGCCACGACCTCTGCGTATTCGAGCGCCAGGCGTCGATACTTCTCGCTCTCGGTCGCATCCTCCCAGGGCTCTTTGTCGTTGTAGAGCACCAGATCCAGCCGCCCGATGAAGCCCCCTTTCAATCCCGTCTGGAGGATGATCGTCCCCTTCTCGATTCTTGGCTCGGCCAGGCTGGCCCCCGTTCGACCGCCAATGATGATGTCGATCCCCTCCACCTCCCTGGCCAACTCGATGTCCTTCGACAGTCCTTGATACGTGAGGGCGATGAGCACGTCGACTTCGCCTCGCAGTCGCTTCACGAGCTTCCGGGCCGTCTCGACGGGATCGCGAGCCGCCAGCGAATCGGCCAAACCCTCGCCTCCCACCAGACCGAAGACTCCAACATCGAGCCTGCCCACCTTGCGGATCATGTAGGGCGGCAAGACACCGCCTTCTTCCTTCGACGGCGCGAGGTTGGAGGAGAGCACGGAGAAGTCCGAGCCCTCCCCGAGTTGCAGCAGCCGCCCGAGGCCCAAGGCGAGGTCGGTATCCCCCACGTTGACCACGTCGTAGCCCATTTGGTCGTAGGCACGGGCGATCGAATCCGCCTTGAGCGATAGCTGCCGCCTCATGTGCTCGGGTAGATCTGTGGACTGAAAGAAGATACCCCCGGCATCGAGGAGCAGGGTCGGCACCCCCTCCTTTCGCACACCTGCAACGAAGGAAGCACGTCGGGCCAGACCGCCGAGCTTCCCCTCGGTGCAGTCACAGGGGTCGAACTCCGCAAGAAGGTCGCTCGAGTAGATGATGCTCAGCCGCCTCGCCCGCTCCCAGCGATACCAGGAGTAAGCCTTCAGCGTGACCACGCAACAGATAAGCACCAGCACCAAGGCCTTCAGAGAGCCCCGGCTTTTTCCACTCTTCATACCCGCTCTCCTCACCTCAGAGGGCGATACTCGCTTCGATTTCGACTTGTTGTGGGGTACGAACAGGGCAAGTTCCATGCCATCACCGAAGCCGGTCGCCGCGAGATCCATGCGGATCATGGGTACGGAGTTTGCGCTGGTCACCTTCTCGGTCATGAAAACCCAGCCTCCAAACCTCGAGCGCGGAATCGTCCTCATCATCGCTCTGATTGTCTTGGCCCTCCTCGTGGTGATCAGCATGCAGATTACCTACACCACGACGATCGACCTCAAGATCGTGAGAAACCAGGGGCGGGAGCTGAAGTCCTACTACGCTGCCCGCGGCGTGGCCACGCTGGCGATCGCACGTCTGCGGGAGGACCTCATCGAGGATGGCGGCCTGTTCGCTCCCGACTCCTACCTCGACGGCTGGGCGAGTGGGGAGGAATCGAATGACGAGGCATCCGGCCCCGAACAGGAACACGATGAGGGGGGGGTCTTCAGGAAGACCATAGGGGAAGTCTCATTCGAGTATCGAATCGTGGACGAGGCGCGAAAGATCTGCCTGAACAATCTCGCCTTGGAGGAGCTCCAACTCCCGGAAGCGGGGCAGGCGCAAAGCCCTCGAGAGGCGGAACCACCCCCGAAAGAGGGAGAACCGGCCAAGGAGAAGCTAGACCCCAAGGCCCTCGCCGAGGAGAGGAAGGAGATGACCCGCGGGTTCATCCGGGAGATCCTCCTCCAGCTCGATGTAGAGCCCCAAGAGGCGGAGGACATGGTTCGTGCCATGGAGGACGGAGCCCCTTATCATGCCCTTGCGGAGTTGGCGAGCATCGACGGCATCACGTCCCGGCTCCTTGACGGTCACGAGGACGAGTTCGGACGTCACCCTGGCCTGGCCGATTTCCTGACCCTGCATTCCATGGGGGAGATCAACATCAACACGGCATCCAGAGAAGTCCTGCTCGCTTGCCTTTCGGCGCGATATCCATCACAGGCGGCCGAATACGCCGATCGAATACTCGACTATCGAGCCGCGCCGGTGGCAGAGCCGGCCGAGAAATCTCCTGATGAGGGTGACGAGAAGTCGCAAGAATTCGAGGCCCCGCCGGGTGGGATCTTCACCTCCGTCGATCAGCTCGCCCGTGAGATTCCAGAACTTGCAGACATCTTCGGCAGCCCACAAGCCGAGCCTGATCCGGATGTAGAGGGACAGGAACCAGACCTCCTCTCGGAGGGCGAAAGACTCAGGCGTCAACTCACCGTCTGGAGTCGATTCTTCTCCGTTCGCGTGATCCCCGGGAAGCCGTTCCTCCGCAAGGAATACTCGTTCATCCTGAAACGCGGCCTTACGCCCGACATCCCTATCGCATTGCTTCTATGGGAAGAGCGGGAGCTGCCTCCAGGCGGCGCACGCTATTCGGTTACTGTGGATTGAGACTACCGGCTTCCGCCCATCGAGAATTCCCCAAAATTTCTCCCCCAGAACCCACCGGTTCGGTGTCTAGGTACAGGTAATCCATCGATAGCACAGGATGGCTCGAGAGGAGGCACGGCTTTGTATTTGCCCGCGTAGAGCCAGGGCAAGCGGAGCCAGGTATCCCACCCCCCGGAGGATGTAACGATCGGAGCAGGCAATGCGTGTCACTCTCCTCATCGTCGGGGCCCCGAAGGCCTCGGGGCAATCCATCGAAAGGGCTCTGGCTGACCTGCATCTGGACATCGTGCGGGCGGCGACACGGAAGAGAGCCCGCCGACTGTTGAAGGATCGCTCCTTCGATCTCCTCCTCGTCGACGCCGACCTCTCGGATGGATCCGGACTGGACCTGGTGGCCAAATCCACCGGCCTCGCGGGTGCAGGAATCCTGGCCGTTCGCCGTGGGGATGTGAGGACGGCGGTCCGGGCAGTGAAAGAAGGGGTCCGAGAGGTCCTCGAGAAGCCCATCCATCCCAAGCAACTTCGCCGGGTGGTCAAGGAGACACTCAGGAGCCTTGGTCGCAAGAGTCGACGCGCCAAGGGTCGGGGCCGACGCAGGAAGGACGGGGAACAGGAGATTCTCGGGCAGAGTCCTGCCATCGAGCTCGTACGACGTGCCATACGGAAGGTCGGACCGGGGGACTCTCCCGTACTCGTCTACGGGGAGACGGGAACGGGCAAGGAACTCGTCGCCAATTGGATCCATGGCTGCTCATCCAGGGCGACCCGTCCCCTGCTCAAGGTCAACTGCGGTAGGTTTACCGAGTCACTGCTTGAAAGCGAGCTTTTCGGATATGAGAAAGGTTCGTTCACCGACGCGAAGAGTGCAACGGCGGGTCTCTTCGAGCAGGCCGACGGAGGGACTCTGTTCCTCGACGAGATCTCGACGATGAAACAGGATCTGCAGGTGAAGTTGCTCCGCGTGGTGGAAGGCCATGGGTTTCGCAGGATCGGAGCGTCTCAGGATATCCAGACGGATGTCCGGATCATCGCGGGCACGAACGGCAAGTTGCTGGAGGCGATCGAATCGGGCGCGTTCAGGAAGGATCTCTACTACCGCTTGAACGCGTTCGAGATTGACCTCCCTCCCCTCCGGGAGCGAGGTCAGGACATTCTTTCGCTGGCACGGCACTTCCTGCAGGAGTGCAGCCTCGAGACTCTCTCTCTCACCGCGGAGGCAGAGGAAGCCCTCCTCGCCCACGACTGGCCGGGAAACGTCCGAGAGTTGAAGAATGCGATGACGAGGGCGGTCACCTTGACGGATTCGGAGCAGATCCGGTTGGAACACCTCCCCCGGGCGGCCCAGGTCTGGTCCCCCCTGGGGCCGCACATCGATGGAGCACCGGACTGCATCCGCCCCCTGGCTGAGATGGAGAAGACGTACATCCAGCGCGTCCTGAGC
>JAPUJT010000086.1 GCA_027296055.1 Planctomycetota bacterium
TTGGCGCATCCCCAGAGATCGACCGACCGCGTACGCGTCAGAACCGAGCCGATCCTGGTGGTCGGCTCGTCGCATCTAGGGCAGGGGTGGGACGGGCCGGGGCAGAGACCGTGTGAGTCGCTATCGCTCATTCCCCGTTCCCCCCTCTCCCATTACCGACAACACTCGCCCCGCCCAACATCCCCGCCCGCCTCTCGTCCAGACGGCGAATCGTTTTGCCCATTCTCGATGTCGGTGCTTTCGGTGATCGACGGCGTGCCACTGCTCGGCTCCTCCTCCTACCTCTGCTCCGAGTCACCACGGGGGAATGTGCGGCGCACGCTAACCACCAGGGCGAGCGTGGCTGCGCACACTAGAAGCAGGATCAGACCGTTACCCATGTCTCACGCTCCGAGTTGTAGGGTGGCGAAGGACTGCATGCCTGCCTCGCCCTCTACCCTACCGACGATCTCGGCTGGGTGTGTCAACCTTGCTGCGGCCGACCTGGAGGTGGCGGCGCACACCACCCCCAGAGCTCGAGGGGGGGCGTCGCTCATCCCACTCTCCACGGGCGCGGAGGTTTCGGGGCCTCGCGCGGGAACGCCTCGGTGACACCGGCCGCAACCGAAGCCTCGCACGGAGAGCAAACGCATTCACAGGGCCGGTTGCTCGTACAGGTGACTTGCTCGCAGTGTTTCGGCGCCTTCATTTCCGCTCCCTGAAACTCTGCCAATCGCACTTCAGGGGTACTCCCGACTCCTCCATGCGATCGACCACGGCCGAGCCAATGGATTCGCAGAAGCGTTCTGGGTCCTCATTGCTGATCAGGATCGTCGGGCGTTGCCGATCATAGCGGCAGTCCAGGATATGGTGGAGCATCCTGACTTCGTATTCGGTGTGGCCACGCTGGTGGAGTTCGTCCATTTGCTCCGCAATTCCCTCGAACTCGGCCTGGTGACTCTCCTCTTTCGTGCACCAAGCAGGGAGGGTGAAGGCCAAGGACGATGGCTCCCTCTTTCTCCAGCGTCCATGCGACAACCGCCATCGTGTCCACGAACCGAGAAGAACCACAGAGGCAAATGATCTTCGGCCTATCCATCACTTCACCCCCTTCGCCCCTCGAGGGGATCGTTTCCGCCATCACCGGAGCTCAAGCTCCCCTTGCGGTATGATGGTGAGGGTCAAGGAGTCCCACAAGAAGCTGAGTCGAAGCGAGGTGGTTGCCGTTGAGCCTCAGTACGGGTCACGGTAGGCTGGCACTTCTGCAGGAACATGGGTCCGCGGCCCTGGGTCATCCTCCAAGCCTGGTTCCGTTTGGCTCGGGGTCGCGGGCTTCTCTCACCGAGCTTGCCGCGGGATGCGGGGAACCAGGCCCCTGCTACGAAGCCACCATCATTTCTGGACAGGGCGGTCGCCGCTTTGTGGCGGCGGTGTCTTCAGCCGAAATGGAGCCTGGTTTAGTTCAGGGTCCGTCAGCCAGGCCCACCCTTCTTTCTTGAACTTCTTCCAGCGGATCCTGCGGGCATCGGGCAGGGGCCATACGGCTCCGAAGTACGCCCCTCCTGAGACGTAATGGGTTGATTCCCGACCGACTCTCTTTCCCTTTCGATTCACCAACGCGGCGTTCACCCGAACAACGAACGATGAATCAGTCCCCACCCTCCTTGGCTTCCAAGGCACGCGGGACTCTACACCACGCGTTGACGCGCCGACCCACAAATACCCCGGCGACACGTCCGTTCCTCGGCGTTGACCCAGAAGATCGAGCGCGCCGACAGCGAATTCTTCCACCTCGCTCGCCAGAAGCTGCTTCGACGGGTTTATCTCCCATGGGGTCCACCAAAGCCCCTCGACTGAAGCGATGGCCTGTAGATCCCCACGGTTGAGCGATTTGGTAACGGCAGCGCTCGTGGATGCGGGGTAGACCACGAACTCCAGAGAATGTTGGTCCCAGATAACCTTTTCAATGATCACGCTGAATGAATGAATGACCCTTCGAGCTGCCATCTGGCTGCCTACCATCATCGAAGCTACGAGAAAAAACAGTCCCAGAACTCGTCTCACCCGGCCAGGCGGACGCGCCCATCGAAGCCAGACAAATGAGGCCAAGAGGCTGTAGGCCGCGCCCACGATTGCCCACGCAACGAGGTAGGTCTGGTTATGCAGCGTCCCCGATGCCAACGCGCCTAGAAACCACTCGTGCTCGTGACCAAGGAACAGAAGGCCGAACCCACCGAGTACGAGCATTACGGCCCATAGGCTTGGGCGCACTCTCGGCTGATCTACTGGAGGTGTCACTTTGGAAAGTCTGCGGAGGTCATGATACTACGGAGCCTCTGTCGCCCCTCATTCTAGCCGGGGGGATTCGGTCATGTCGAGGTAGTGTGGTCCGAAGGGCCTAGTGCGGAGAGGGGAAGACGCTGCCGGATAGGTGCGGAATGATATACGAAGATCTAGACGCGAGCGGATGCTCTGAGTCTAGGTGAGCCCTCACACGGCCTCGTGCCATTTGGCAGGGGGTTGCAGAGCGCTCATGGTCATCTAACGCGGGCTCTCACCCTGTCCAAGAGCTTGTCAAGGTCCGATCGACCATAGAATTCCCCCCTCAGGAAAACCCCGGCGATTTCGCGAGTGTTCCGTATGTCTTCCAATGGGTTTTCTCTCAGGAGGATTAGTGATGCGGTCTTGCCCTCTGTGACCGTACCCAGTCTATCTCCAACATCGCATAGCCTTGCCGCATTGAGCGTCGCAGCTTGAAGGACCGAGGCAGGTGGGAGCCCCGCTTCCTGTAGCAGTTCCATCTCGTCGTGGAGCGAAAACCCCGCAACGAGATAAAACACGGGGAAATCTGTACCACAAACCAGGGGGACACCGGAGTCGTGTATTCTCTTCACGAGGGGAAGCATTTCTGGATATAGCTCCCCCCAACGGGAGATTCTTGCGCCTTCCTCTCCCTTCTTCATCTCTCTTTCCATCCCCCGTCTAGCCTTGTTCCATCGAGCTCGAAGTCTGGTTGAAACGTAGATCAGGTTGGGGTCAGTCTTCAGCTTCGGATCGTTGACTCGGCGTATGCGTTCAATGAGGACAAGGGTCGGGCACGCTGATATCGCTGATTCGCGCATCTTGCGGGTGAGGTTGGCCCATCTCTCCGGGTCAATCCTCAGTTCCCGCCCGAATAAATGCCAGCTCATTGAAGATGCGCCAGGGCGATTCCTTCTTGCCATCTTTACATACTCGTTGCTCCAGGCATTCAAGAGGACAATCCAAGGACTAAGATGTTCTATGGAGGCCTGTCCTCTCTCAACGGCCTCTGCCAGGCTAATGGGATCGGGGACATGGCCGACTACCTTCAGACCTTGCTTTTGGGATTCCTCCAAGATGGCTCGGTACACCTCTGCGTCGAGTCCCCCCTCGTGCACCTTGATCTGATCTACGCCCTTCGCGGCCAGCTTTTGGACGGCCCGCCGCCCCTCACAGGGAGTCTCGCAAATTACGCCAGGCTGCCTATCCCCTAGCTTGTAGGGTCCCCGTAGTGGATCACCCGTGACGATCATCTCCGGGCCGAACATGTCGCCGCCTGCAACTCTGTCGCGGAGAGCAAGAATAGCCCGAGTGTCTGCACCCATATCGCGGACGAAGGTGACACCATTTGCGATGAGGAGAGGGCCGAGGGTTGGCTGATCTTTCCAGGGCACCATCCCAAAGTGTACGTGGGTGTCGAAGAGGCCGGGAATGAGATAGAGTCCTCTTTCAAATTCGATCAGCATTTCTCCGGCGGCGGCCTGTTCCGAGGCTGGCAATATTGAATCAATCTTGCCTTCTGAAATACGCACGGTCTGTGCCGGGATGGCTCTGCCTGCCTCTACATCGATCACAGTGACCTTATGAATCAAGAACTGGGCTGGTGCGCCCTCCTCGCCAGCAATCATGAAAACACTAGTCGCCCCGGGTTCCTGTGCCAGCTGGCCCTCCTGTGTCCTTCCGCTCGGCAGAGCGACGCAGGCAACGGTCATGAGGAATCCTGCTAGAATTGCCGGTATTGCGATTCGGTGTGTGGCGTTCATTTTTCTTTACTACTCATTGAAGTTACCGGACGTCCCCCGTCGTGCAGGACAGCACACCCTTCAGTGCCTGGTGTACCCTCCAGATTGGGCAAGCCATGATCTGAACATCTTTCCCGCTCCTAAGGCAACATCCCTGCGATAGAGCACCAGGCACCGCGACTCCCCAGTCGGCCCTCTCTCCAATGGCATAGAGCCTCTGCGCCCGGGAAGGGGCATTGGAGCGCCGTGTCATCCAAGCTTGGATCGGGGCATTCGTGCTGGGTCACGGTGCCCATTGATCCTCTCGGCAGGCAGGGTAGCCTGGAGCAGACTAGATCGTGCCAGGAGTAAAACCATGCTCTGGACTCGGCCTCTCCAGCCCTTGACCCTCATTGCGATCATCACGATAACCACCGGCTGCCAGACGGTGGGGCAATACTTTGCGAACCGTGGGCGAGATCTGGCGGACTGCATCACCATCGAGGGTGGAGTCGGCTATGGGTTTGGGGCGGAAATCAAGTTGGCTGGTTTGGTCCATGTCGCGGGTGGTGCATGCTATTATGGGGCACCCCCTGTGGGCCTTCGATACGGTGAGCTCGTTCCATCATCTGAAAGTGGGGATAAGGATACGGGGTTCCTTGGTATCCCCCTCGTTGGCCTTGTGTTGCTTCATGGAGCCCCACCCTACCTCCATGTTTCCGTGGACGACAAGGAAGAGCACGGCTGCTACTGGCTGCTGCCGGGCCTGGCGTCCTACTACACAGAAGTATCCGAGTCCTGGATCTGGACGGATCCGAAGAGCGGGTGGTCGAGGTTGCATGCGTTCGACGTTGAGGCGCATCTATTCCTCGGCGTCGTCGGCGTCCGGGTAGGCTTCAGCCCTGGCGAGTTCCTCGACTTTCTGCTCGGGTGGGTCGGCGTAGACATCGCGGGTGACGATGAAGGCAGCATATCGATCCCTTCGGACCTTGAAATCATCAGAGACCCTGATACGCCTCCGGGCGCTTGGGAGGAGGCTGCCCTGCGTGCAGCCGCGGATGGGGGCATCAGTGTTTTCCACGCGCTCTTGCGTGGGATGTTACTCCCCTCTCGTGAGAGAGCGGCACTGGAAGGGATGGATTTGCTGGGCGACGACGCCGTCCGGCCGCTCATCTGGCGGGTGGCAAGCACGGGCACCCACCCCCCCAGCCGAGTCGCGTCGAGGAAGGCGCTGAAGCACCTCCTCAATCGGGGGTCTCTGTCCGACCCTATGAGGAAGATCGCCCGGAATGCTCTGCAGGGGGACCGTGACGAAAGCGGCGGGGATCGATGACCATTAGCT
The DNA here is from genome assembly GCA_027296055.1 of Planctomycetota bacterium. Lineage (GTDB taxonomy): Bacteria > Planctomycetota > JAPUJT01 > JAPUJT01 > JAPUJT01 > JAPUJT01. The sequence continues at coordinate 5,344 of JAPUJT010000086.1, forward strand.
TGGGCTGGTTCGGCGTGGATATCGCGGTGGATGACGTCCCACTGAAGGCCGGGGATTCGCCAGTCGAGGAGGAGTAGCTGGCCTTGTCTTGCAAGGCTCCTGGGGTCTATCATCTTGGGCTGAGGGCCACGTGACCTGGCCGGAGACTAGACATGGGCAAACTCCTCGAAATCTACTCAGCGAAGGACGTTTTGCAGGCATATCTGATGAAGTCCGTCCTTGAGGCTCGGGGATTCACGGTTGTATTGGACAACTTACCTCTCCAGATCGCGCTAGGGGACTTGGCCCTAGGAACCACCACAGCTCCCCGCCTTCTTGTTGATGAAGCTCACGCCATTGAAGCTCGCAAGATCGTCTTGGAACTGGACGCGGCCTACCAGTACGGCGGCTCAGATGCGGAATCCGACTGTGACCAAGACTGACCTAACGATCGGCCGAACCGTTAGTCCGATAGCATGAACGTCTCGAACACGATTTCTCAAGACCTAGGTCCACTCCTCTCGGACCTGCTAGGCTTGGGTTTCGAGGTCGTTGAGTCTCGCACTGATCCCGAATCCCTCGGAAACTACTTCGTCGAACTTGTAAGTCCCCTCCAAGGTATGGTGCGGATCTCTCGCGAGCGAAGCCAGTATCTCGCTGAATCGGACCACAACACTCTACTCGGGGCACCTCCGTGGGAGCCCATCAGTACGCCTCAGCAGTTCCGCGAAAGACTTATCTCATGGCTGGAATCGGATATCTGGGGTTGAGGACGGCGTTGGAAAAGTCACTCGAATATCGCTTATAACCTCACCCCAGCACCTGACCAGCGGGGCAGGGCGTGGGGGCGAGTAGGAACGCGGAAAATGAAGCCGACTCGATATCCGGCCATCCTCCTTGCACTACTCATGATCGCCTTCGGCTGCGGTGAGCCCACAGCTCAGGAAGTGCTCGAAAAAGTTCAAGCAACGTACCGCGACCTGGAGACTTACAGGAGTGAGGGGACTGTAGTGTTCGAGGGCAGTATCAACGGAGAAGAAACTACGCAAGAAACGTCGTTTCGCATGCTGCTGAAGAAGCCCAACCTCTACCTCATCTCGTGGAGCGGGAGGCACGAGGGAGAGGCGATGGAAGGGGTCATCTGGAACGACTGCACTCAGGCGTACTTCTACAAGGGCGTTCAGAGCCCGGACGTGGATCGGAAGTACTACTATAAAGCGAGGGATGACGGGTCGGCCATTGCCAGCGCCACTGGAGTCTCCCACGGCGCTGCCTCAACGATCCCGCCACTCTTCTTTCCTGAGTTCTCTGCATGGGGGCGCTGGGGCGTGGACTACGCCAATGGCGCTCGGATAGATCGCGTCGAGGAAGTCCAAGGAGAGGAGTGCTACGTCATCACGGGAGAATCCGCGGCCTCCAAGGAGGAGACGTATTGGATTTCGAAGTCCCGTCATTTCATCGTGAAGCACTATTACACCTACGACCAGCCCGAAGGGGCCGCACCGGTCCCTGAAATCGACGTGGAGATGATGGCGAAGATGATGGGTCGGGATACCTCCGACGAGAGGGTATTGAAGGTTAAGAAGACAATAGATGAGGCCGAGAAACTAATGAAATCCACAGTCATCAAGGGCTCATGGACCGAGACACACGAGAAGCGTTCCACGCCGAAACTGGAAAAGGCGGAATTCCAATTCAATCCGCCGAAAGACGCAATCCTGAAGGAGTCTGTGTGGGATGACATCCCAGCGGAGGGTCCCGAGCGAAACCCAGAGGATAAGTAGCCCTCAGGCATAGGTTGCCGTTTAACAGGTCGCGGCACCTGAAGTCCGGTGGAGCCTGCGGGTGAGCGGCCGAGGACTAGAAGGCAAGGCGCACGTCGCTGGCAGGTAAGCGGAGCGATGTTAGACCGACCAGCCCGGATGGGATCGTTTGGCCCGGAAGCAATCTGGACGAAAAGAAGGCACTGTACGGGGCCTCGTGACCGTCTACCTAAATGGGGAACCGGCAGAGGAGGTGCAGCCATGATCTATGGGCGACTATCGGCGGCTTGTCTGGCTGTAGCGATCCTCTCATCGCACATCGTTTCCTGTGGAGGAGGCGGAGACAGAAGTAAGGGAACGCCAGCATCTACGGACATCTTGTTCTTGACCAATCGAGACGGTGACTGGGAAATCTACAAGATCAACCCGGATGGGAGCGGGCTTGGAAGGCTGACGCAAGACCCGCTGGATGACGATTACTGCGTCTGGTCCCCGAACAAGGCGCAGGTGGCGTTCACAAGATGGGATTTCTCAGGCTACGGAGATATCTACGTCGTGAACAGCGACGGCACAAACGAGCTGAACTTGACCGGTGTGTTATTTCAGGACGCAATCTTCCCCGCTTGGTCACCGGACGGCACCAAGCTTGCCTTCGAAGGAGATGACGGCACGCTGAACACCGACATCTGGGTGATCAACTCGGATGGCACGGGCTTGAGGAACCTGACGAACACACCCGCTGAAAACGAATACGAGCCTGCTTGGTCCCCAGATGGATCAAGAGTGGCATTTTTGAAGGGTGGGGCCTTCGACGATGAGATCTGGGTCATAAACAGCGATGGGACAAACCCGCTGAATCTGACCAATAACCCATCCGCGTTCGAGTCTCAGCCCGCCTGGTCTCCCGATGGCTCGAAAATAGTCTACCTGCGAAAGAATACCAGTTTCTTCGAAGACGTCGGGGTCATGGACTCTGACGGCACGAACCAGCGGAACTTGACGAACACCCCCAGCCTGGACGAGAGGGATCCGAAATGGTCTCCGGACGGCTCGAAGATTGCGTTCTCGGCCGAGATGGCCGGCTTCGTCTTCGACATTCAGGTAATAAACCTGGATGGGACGAATCTGGTCAATCTGACCAACACTCCCAATCTGGACGAAGAATGGCCGGTGTGGTCTGCGAGCGGGAATCAGATCGCCTTCGCCGGTTACGACGCTTTCTTCCAGAGCGACCTATATGTCATGGAGGCCGACGGCACAAACCCGAGGAACATCACGAACACCCCATCGTCCGATGAATTCCTCCCCGACTGGTAGCCCGGGTTGGGCTCTCTCACCTTGAAGGCCGAGAGCGGGGAACCGGAATTCGTCAATGCCCTAGAGGTCTAGCCTTCGTCTTATCTCGTGGTTTCCGCGCTGATCCCCCCAAGAAAACAGAAGCCCCAGCCAGGATCTCCAGCCGTCCCCATCCTCTCACCGGTCACCCAATGCCGGCCATCCCGCCCAGGCGAACGCCCGTGCGCACATGAACTGGCAACGATCACTCGGGCCGTCTCCACGCTGATCCACCAAAGCAGGACAGAAGCCCAATCCAGGATCTCCAGCCGTCCCCATCCCAAAATTCTGATCTAGGCTTTGGCAGGGGGGTTCAGTGCTAGAAGGAGCCTTCGCCGGGCTCCCCACACCCGGCATGTGGTGGCCCCGCTGACCAGGGAGTCGCCAGTCGAGGAGGAGTAGCTGGGCTTGCCTGGCCAGGTTGCTGGCGTCTATCATTCCATTTAGCGGGTCACGCGGCCGGGCCGTTTATGAGTTCGGGGCACCCTATTTGCTCTGGCCCTCCCCCAGGTAGGCGAATCGGAGGGAGGTGGGTCTCGTGCGAAACGCTAGAGGCCCGGAAAGGAGGTCCGATGCGAGTGTCTCCGCGTTTGTGGGTGGTGCTCTTGCTGGCGCTTGTGTTCATCGTAGGGGGGTGCAACAAGAGTA
>JAPUJT010000087.1 GCA_027296055.1 Planctomycetota bacterium
GTGATGCTCGGGCCTCTCGTCACCTGTCTATCCGAAAAAGTCCATCCACATGATGAGGAGGCCCTACCTTGAGGTCCAGCGATCTGGTCAGCCGTCTCCACTTGCTGTTGATGCGTCGAAAGGCGTACGACAAGCGACCCCTTGAGGGCAAGAGTCTCAAGAGGGCGCGGAATCTCGCATGACATGAGGTAGAGGACCCGACCGCGGATCAAGCAGCGACGTGCGCGGGAGAATCCTGGACCTGTTCATGTTCCGTGAGATTCGTGGAGCAGTCGAGCAGGTGCTCGGGATCAAGGTGAGCAACGGGAACGGGGGATGAGACGCGGCCGGCGAGGGGGGGGGGGGCTGTCGGCCGCGCCTCTCCCCCGTCTCGGGAGGAAGGGTGGTCTGTAAGGGCGACCCTTTCTTTACAACCTAAACAAGAAACTGCAACCTGAGGCGTGTTAGGAGAGACCGGCAGCCTGGACGGCGGGACCGTGTGTCCTCGGCACTCCAAGAGAAAATCGACCAGCTATCGATCAGGGTTGCAAGCCACGGCCCAACTCCTCACGATGACAAGCAAGTCCTCAGATCACTGAGCGAGGCTGCGTCACCGATTGCCCTTGCCGTCCGGCGGTCGATCGGAGTGGCGAAGCCGTCTTGGAGCTACGAAAGGCAGCTCAGAGGTCCCTGCGGAGTGGAGTCCGATGGAGAAGGAGTACCAGAACCAGGCCCGGCAAGAAATCGCCAAGTGGGAATCCACGGGGCCGGGATTCCTCAGCCAGGTGGGTGATTTCGTCCTCACACCCGCCCGGAAGGCGGCGGAGGCTCTGATCCCCAAGGGGGCCCAGGATGTCATCGAGAAGACGATCCATGGCTTTCTCGCAGGTCTTCGGTCCGGCACAAGCGCCACGTTTAGCCGGGACGAGGTGCGAAATCGTGTGAAGGGTCATCTGGAGAAGTGCGGCGACGAACTCCAAGCATCGGACACGGCTGCCAAGCACTACTGGAACTGGCACCTGGGGTATGCCGCTGCAGAGGGGGGAGCGACCGGTGCAGCGGGCATTCTCGGCCTCCCGGCCGACATCCCGGCCCTGTTCGGTTTGTGCCTACGGCTGATTCAGGAGATGGCCACGTGCTACGGCTACGACGTGGAGCAGGAGGAGGAGCTGTAGTGGTCCAGGGACTTTGCGCGGCGATTCGTATTTCGCCAATCCGTTGAGGCTCATTGGGTTACGGCGTTGTTCTCAGGCCGCTTCCGAAGACCTCCGAATCCCGAAGTGACGCCGGAACCGCTCCCAAGACCGGCCAAAAACCTCCCGCGTGTGGGAGTAGCACACATGATTTCAGGTCCGATTGACTGATTGGTGTGCGTGTGCTGGTCCACCGAGATTGCGCGGGCGCCTTGTAGTCCCTAACGATCCAGACTCCAGCACGTTAGCAATTCCGTGAAGCAACCACACGAAGTACTTCGCGGAGGCTTCGATGCGTGGGAATCTGCCTCTCCCGAGGGGCTGGATAATCTTCTCATAAGGTCGGTCCAGCTGGGCTCGCCACTGAAGACGCCATTGCCATAACTGGTTGTCTCGCAAGCGCGCCCGTATTAGTCTCATGGACAACACTCCACCCCCCGACAGTCTGGGGTTGTCTTTCTTTCCGCAGGAATGCGTACCTACTCGACGGCGACGTATGTGTTGGAGCCCCAGAACTGGGCGCCCGCTCCATGTCCTGCTTCCTGGTGTTCTCGGGCGACTTTGGCACCCTCAATGGGAGACATCTTCGCATCATAGCTGACGAGGTAGATGCCGTTCTCGGCCAATGGAACGAGGAAGCAATGCGAGATGCTCTCTGCCGGGAGGATGGAGTGGCCGTGGAGCGGATTGGAATCGGAGAGAGTGCCTGACAGCGCGTCGCCGAGGGAGGGGGCTTCAGAATCGCGACGGTTCACCCTACGAACCTCTAGTCTCTCGGCATGCGGCGCCAGGATTTCGAGCCGGTTTCCTTCATTCTTGAGCGTAACCCTGACAAGAAGCCATCGGCCCAAGTCGTCAGAGCAGGCCAGTCTTGAGGCCTCAAGGTCGATATTTACTACAGACTGCTCCCGGAGGCTACGTTTGAGCGCGTTGAGGTCGGCCTTGGCCTTCTCCGCCTCGCCAAATGCGCGGAACCGGAAGTATGCCCATGTTCCTGCTGCGAAGAGGGCCAGGACGACCGCCGCGGATTCGATGCCTGATGCGAGCGACTCGAACTGGTCGAGCGTCACTGTGGTGGCCGCTCCCCCCTTCGGAGAATCGCCCTCTTGAAGCCCTCTCGTACGAGGGGGTTCGTGAGCAGGTTGTGGTCCGGCACCCTCTCTCGCAGGAGGGGCCTGAAACCCACCGGGGGCCTGGGCGCGCTCAGCAAGCTCGGGACGCGGGGCCGCGCCCGAAGTAATGGCTTATCCTCTTTCTGGCTGTTGTGGCTACGGCACAAGATACGGAGATTCACGGGGCGATCTGAACCCCCCCGTGATCTTGCATCGACGTGATCGAGGGTCAGGTCGAACGTCACGCTGCAGATCCAACACTTCCGACCGTCTCGACGGGCCACGAAGTCGAAGAGCATGTCCCTGATCTTGTCGCTCGGCCATGCGCGTTCCTTCCGTTGCATCGGGAACCTCCTTCACTACATCGGAGTGGTGACGGCAATAGGCGACTCGGAGATTTGCTCACCCCGCGCTACTTCAGTATCAGTCGCATCCTATCCAGCGCCAGGGGGCCCACCCCGGGACCCACGAGGCCTCACTCGACGTCGCGGATAGTTACTTGATACTATTATAAATGGGCCTCCGACAGCCTGCAGGGCCGATGACTGCTCGCGCGCAAAGTCGATTGACCACTACACCAGAGACACTGCACGAGGAGCTAGAACAATTGATTTAGGAGATGTCACTTCTCTCTTGTGTAGAGATTGAAACAAAGGACCCTGACGATCAACTTCCGGTCATCGTCGTCCATTGAGGCCATAACAAACTCCCATTCGCCATCTTCGTTGCGGAGTTTCTCGGCTCGAAATTTGCCATGGGTTCGAAACCCACGTCCAACCGCTTCGAGTAGGGCGGTGAATTTCGCGTTGTCCTGATTAAAGATGACGAAGGCGGTCCGGCAGTCTCGCCATGTGAGGTATCCTAGGAGCTGATCTATTCCAGAATCCAGGTCCTTTGGCCCGCGCCAGATCTTGCACTCCGCAACGAAGGCATCCCTGGATTCAGCTTCTATGTGAATATCGGTCTTTCCCCGTTTTCGAAACGTCTCCCCAGTTGCTGCTCCCTGATAGTGGCTGTTCAAGCCTGCTAGGACGATGTCCCGCAAACCCTCCTCGCCGTGCTTCAGAAACGTATGGGGAAGGTGCTCGAAGGTCCTGCCCATATGCCGGATAACCCCTAGAATGTGTCGGTAGTCTTTCTCGCGTACTTCGTGTTGGCGCGGAAGCCCAAAGCCAAGGCCGGACCAAGAGTAGCGTATGTTCTTGTACCGTGAGCGCACCTAGTCTACTCTGCTGGACGAGGGATCCGGATGCCTACAACTCGCTACATTGTCGGATTGACGCGCCGCACATGGCTGCCTGTTAGATAGCTTGGGATCTCCGAGAGTACGCCAGAAGCGAGGATCCAGGGTAGTGAAGAAAGACACTGTTCTCGCTGTACTAGCCATAATAATCCCAATGGCAGGAATTGTCTTTCTTCCAGGCTCCCCAGTCCTCTTAGGCGTTCTTGCAATATCACTCATAATTCTCCTGCTAATCGTCATCAGGCCGGCCGTCTGTGTACTTCCCGAGAACTTCTTGATGGAAATGCACATCGGATATCCTCCGAGCAAGAGGACGCCTCGGTTCTTTCGTCCTCAAGGTCCTCAGGCTGTAGACTTCGCCGAGGGCTTCGTTGTCCGCAGACCGGAGTCCGACATGATTCTGAGGAAACTGAGAACTGAGGGAGTCGTAGCGATTGAGGGCATAGCTGCCTCAGGGAAGTCTGTCATATTGAATTCCGTGGGCTACAAGCTCCTGGTCCAAGCGCGAAGGCGACCCGTCTACTACGTTTCTCTGAAAGACGAAGAACGCCCAAGGATAGGGGACATGGTCGCATTGCCCAAATTCGCAATCGTCATTGTAGACGACTGCCATTTGGACATTGCGTTCGCAGAGAAAATCCTCTCTATGGCACTCCAGTGCCATCTGGTCTTGGCTTCGCGCCCGTTAGCGCCTGACTCCCGAAACAATGACGAGGAAGATCGGGGCCTAGGAATCGGAACTCCGAGATCATTGACCAAGCGGACTCAACTTGACGAGGCCTTCAATGACGCGATACGCATAGTCCCTGATGACGTGGCATCTGATTTGATTGATCTCTTCGCAGAGAAGAGAGCCGTTTCCATCTCTTACAAGACTAAGAACGCCATTATTGAGCAATACGAGGAGAACCTTATGCTCGTCACGTGGGCCCTCGATTCGATAGAGCACCACCACTCTGCTGATACCGAGAATGTCGCCCTAACTGCTGCTGATTGGCTCCTCCCCGATGCGTACACAGCGCAAGGATTCTACGCGAGTGTTGGCATTAATGACCGCAACAAGATTTCCCCCGAGACAGCAGCCAAACTCATCCTCACCCTTGCCCCCTTTTACCGGTTTGAGATACCAATTGATCGACAGTTTCTGCTGAATGTCTCGGCCGCAGACCCGAGCGAATTAGATATCCTCCTTAAGTCAAGGATTCTATCGGGGAGGATGGAATCAATCGGCTTGGCACACTCAGTTCTTGCCAATGTGTTCGTAGACTCTGCGAGGAGGATCGACAGGCTTCATCAAATCGCATCAACAATCTCTGTCGATTACCCCCACGGTGTACTTTCACTCTACCTCCAGAGGAACTTTTCGAGGTCATGCAGTGTGATCGCTCGTATTCCAACCTGGGAATCCGAAGGGATTGAGGCACTGCGGCGTCTTTTTGCTACCGAGAGTCAAGCGATCCTGCGAGCCCTCCACATGGAGAACGACATAGAGATCACCGGCGACTGCATCCGCTCACTAGCCGATGCAGTCGAGCATAAGAGGGACCTTAAACTCAGAATTGAGGACACGAAGTTCATTGACTCGATCATCAAGAAGATCACTTTGCAACACGATCTCAGAAAGGTCGGCAGATGCTTGGATGGTATAGCAGCGATCAGCAAAGGCGCTGCAACGCGTCTTCTCCCGGAGTTTGTTAAGAAGATCAACGCGGAATCCGATGTAGAGGCGATTGCTAGGAGCCTGGCCTATTTCGACTCGTACACTAAGCGTGAGTTGATGAAGGACGCTACATTAGACAAAGCGCTTTTGGTTCACAAGCTGAGCAAAGAAAAAGACATCTCGAAGATCGGGATGTGCCTATTAAGCCTGGGCCCTTTGCTATCGTCCACGCTGGAATCAGAAGAGCTCGATATCGAATCCCTAGCTCGCAGTTTTTGCGAAACGGAAAAGCTCAGCGATATCATTTGGTCGCTCGACATGCTTGCCAGGGCGAGTGAGCGCGTCGCTCTAGATGTCATTCGTTCTGCAGAGTTTGGGCCAGACGCTCTCGCGCGAAAGGCCAGCGCAGAACCAAACGCCTTCGTGGTTGCTAACTGTCTGTCTACGATTCACCGACTCGACAAGCAGACTGCGGCCAGGGTCCTTGATAGTGCGCACTTTAGGAGAAGGGAGTTCATCAAGAGACTTGAAGACCTCCAGGAGCTGGAGGTCTTGACAGCCGCCATCTGGCACATAGCATCCGTCTCGTACGAGATAGTTGTGCAATTGGCGCCCGTATTTGCGCATCGACTAAACGCGGAATCGGATCTGGAGAAGATCTTCAACGCCCTTCGTTTTGCCGGGTCCCAGAATCCCCGCATACTTGCTACAGTACTCGGCACGGGAATCCTAGATGCGGAAAAGATTGAGCGAAGACTCCTAGATGTGTCGAGTGTCGACCATCTTGCCAGTCTCCTTCTCACATTCCCCAAGTCGAAAGTGCGCTTCATCGCTCCCATTCTGGAATCGGATTCATTTACCACCCATGTGAATCAGCTGTTCCGTACTGATGCTGATTTTCCCGAGATCGCATCCTGCCTTCAGTGGGTCCATGGCCATAGCGAAGTCGCGACTGAGCGCATCATGAGTGCGGGTGATTTCAAGACCGTGCTCATGGAAGGGCTCTCAAGGGAAACAGACCTAGGCAGGATAGGGGAGTTCTATGCAGATCTAGCTTGGGTATCTGAAGAGTTCTCAATGGAACTCGTTCCAACGATCGTACAGAAGCTAAACACGGAACAGGATGTTGTCAAGGTCGCCGAATTCTTCAGGTTCCTGGAACTTCAAGACCGGTTGGTGGCCATGTTGATTGAGTCCCCTGATTTCGACTCAGAGGCGCTAGATCGCAAGCTCGAGAGTGAGCAGGATTTCGCGAGATTAGTGGGGAGCGTTTGCCTGTTCTATCAAGCTCGGTTGAGCTTTGAAGATGCTTCGTTCTCCGCGATGAATCTGGAAAGTAAGAAGAAGGCCGACAAGGACATTAACGAAGAGGATCTCGAATCAATAGGTGAAAGCCTCTGGTCTCTTGCTCAAGGTAACAGGAATGTCGCCGACACGATCCTCTCGTTGTTGGAACCTGAAACGCTCGAGAGACTTCGAGAGAACCAATATTTGCCGTGGCCAGAGGCGTAGTGAACTGACGGCGGAGATGGCGGTGTCCTTGTGGAGTAGTCTATAGAGAACACGAGTGGGGGTCACCCCCGTGGACAGGCTCAAACTCGCCAAGTGGCGGCCTTGAGATGTAATCATTTTCGAATGCCGGCGAACACGCGGTCCCTGTGGTTCCGATCGGGACTACGCATATTTCTCCCCGAATGGAGGTGCGGCAGGGGTGTGAACAGAAAAGGATGCAAGGACCCCGCGCCAAAGGGAAGAGTGTTGCCCTACGATCAGATCATCGATTGATTACATCCGGCGATGATTGACTAGGTTCACGCTCTCGATCAAGAGCCCCTCTCGCCGAGCTCGATGTCACCTTCGGAGCCCTCAGGGCGGGCTACATAGCGGGCTACATAGCCACGCCGTTTCCGGCGAGCGTCGACCGTCTCCGGCGCGGGTGCCCGAAGGCTCAAGCCTTGAAGTGCCAATCGGATCTGCCATGATGGCAAGGGGGTCGAGAAATCGCGTGAACTGCCGCCCGATGGATTCAAAATCCCGTTCCCATAACCGGGAGTGAGGGTTCAAGTCCCTCCTTCGGCATACACTTACGTCGATTCCGGCGATCGCGTGAACAGGCCGCGGCATCCGCCACGGCATCCAGCGGTGACCTCGGCATGGGCTCCTGGAAGTCCGGCCAGCTAGCCGGTATGATGCATTTCGATGCGACGAGAGTATCTCAAGATGCCGAGGATGCCCCGGAGCATACTCTCGGCATAGCGTGGGACTTCAAGACGCCGCTGTGCAAGGAGTGCTCTGAGAAGGGGGACCAGGCATGAACGATCAGGCATGCGCGTACCCGGGATGCCCGAACGCACCGGATGATACGGTTTTGGATGGCCCTACACGGGAGAAGATTCGAGAGGGAGTCATCTACATGAATCGAGAGGGTGTATTCGATTTCCCAGATCCACCGACCTACCGCAACTCGGAGTTGTGCGAGCCATGCTGGAGTGCTCACGAGAAGCAGGGGAATGAAGCACTCCGTGCTGCCGGGGAAGCCCAGGATTCCGAGACTATCCGTATTTGGGAGAGGGATCTCGGTGAACTTGAGGTGCAGCAGGACAAGAGCACAACGGGACCAGCCTCGTTGGATGGGTACAGGAGCGTCGTCCTAGATCACATACAGCCGCCTGAGAAGTACAAGAGGGACCAGGCATGAGGAAGATTGGGATCCTTGAAGTGACTCTCTATCTGTCTAAGCCTTCCCCTTCCGCCGCCGCTTCTTTTTCCCACTGAGGTCGAGGACTTCGCCGAGCTTTTTCACTCCCTTCTTCGTCCCGTCAGCCCAAAGGTGCGCATACCGGAGCGTTGTCTGCAAGCATCGGTGTCCCATGATGCGTCCTACGTCGGGGAGGTCTACGCCAGCCTGACGCAGGAGGGAAGCGCACGTATGCCGCAGCACGTGGAATCCGATTATCTCCTTCCGGTCAGCGGCCAGGTCGAGCCGCCGCTTCGTCCGGTCCATCATGCTCGCCACGATCTTCGGGGTCAGGAGCTAGCTCGAAGGAGGAAGAATGATCTCTAGCCTTCTTCGGGGTCGAAGAGCCACGAAAGCGTGTCACCCGAGTCCTGAGACAGCTCAAACCTCTTCTTCGAAGCGCTCCACCAGGCAAGCGCTATCCTTCGATCTGTCTCTATGAATCTCCGCATGTATAACCAGTTCGGCGGAAGGGGTTGCACGTTCTCCGAAGGGTCCTCGTGGATGTACTTCATGCGCTTGGCCCACCGGAGCCACGCCCGCGCTCTAGTCGCCGCCAAGGATGATCCCCGAGACCTCTCCCCCCGCTTCCAGACCTCCCGGGCCAGCCCCACCTCTGGTCGGGGCCGTCGGGCCGGGGCGGCGGATCGTCAGGGCGCGAGAACCGGCTCCCCAGCCGTGGCCCACTCGCGCAATATGTTCTGACTGTGGGACCCCCGACGTAAGATCAGGTCAGGGAGGTGAATGATGGACAGACCTGAGTTGCGGAGGCTGTATTTGGCCTGGCTGTGTGCCCTCATCCTGGCCATGGGCCAGGCTCTTGGCCTTGGACACTCGTCGGCGAGTCGCGAGGACTCACCTGATCCTGCTGTGCTTTCGACCTTGCAACCTGGAGGGCACGCGCCGCCTGCCCACCACGAGGAAGAGCACGTTCCCGAAGAGGAGGTGCAGAAAGTGAGGCACGAGGAAGATGCTCCAGGTGCGCGACCCACGAGGACGGTCGTCAAAGACTCGATTGTCCGCTTCGATCTCGTACGACCCGTCGTGAAGGACGCACGCGTGCGTCTCGACCTCGAAGAGCGCGTTCGTAGGGTGCTAGTTCTACCTCGGAAATGCGGCAGCGAGAGCTAGGAGCCCCAGGACCACAGCAGCTGCTCCCACAGCTCTGCGAGCCGGATGTCCTGTGGGAACGTCCTCGATGAGATGCTCCACTGCAGGACCGGGACCGAATCTCGGGTTGTGCGCTTCGAGGTGAGAGAAGACGCGGCCGTCCTTCATGACGACTAGGTGACGCGAATTGTATCGCCGCCGATCGCGATACTGGGCCGCGGATCCAGGCACGGGCCACGCCAGCCACGTTGTATCGAAGTACTCGCCTTGGAAGAGCACGGTCTCTGGACAGTCATTCGGATTCCAGCAGGATTCCAGGGTCCAGTCGACGTCTGTGGTGAGTCCCTCGGGCAGTTCCATGAAGCTCATTAGTGAATTCCTCCAGCTACTTTCAGCCGTACAAGCCCTGCCACCGCTGATGTGAGATCGTATCAGAAACCGAGAGGGTAATCACCTCGTGCTACTCTGGATGAGCCCGATAGGCTCGAGGGCTGGGTCAATGGGCGAGACTGCTCGCTCGCGCAAGCACTTTCCGCCTTGGGCCAGGTCGGCCGCCCGGCCTCGGTGCCGAGCGGGGGGCAGGATACCCCTCTACCCGTGCCCTGTCTCTTCCTTGGGATCACTCGGACCCAGGCCGCGCCCCTCGGGTTCATGCAGAAGGCTCCGCCTGGCCGGAAGGCTCGGTCTGGATCAAATGCATAACTCTTGGGCACAAAATGGGCACAGAGAGCGTACTCGGCGTGACGTGATCGACATAAGTTATTGGTATAATTGGTGGAGCATACCGGGCTCGAACCGGTGACCTTCTGACTGCCAGTCAGACGCTCTCCCAACTGAGCTAATGCCCCACTGATCGATAGCGTGTAGCATTCAACATTATAGGTGGGGGCCCCTATCAGTCAACCTGGCCCCCGAAGTGGGATTTGCTGTCATGCTCTTCGGGCTCCTCGACGACGACGCAGGCCGGAAGGAGGGGATGCTCCGGATCCTCTCCCGTGAGTATCCCGCCCACGAGGTCCGATTCTTCGACAACGCACCGGACATGGTCGATTGGCTTCGCACCGACCCGGAAGGGCTCATTCTCCTCAGCCTGGACCATGACCTCGGGCCCAATCGGGAGAGGGACGGCGAGATCTTCGATCCGGGAACGGGTCGACAGGTGGCGGAGGTCCTCCTCGACCGGACCTGGAGGGTCCCCGTGGTGGTCCATTCCTCGAACGGCCCCGCGGCCGATGGGATGCAGGTCACCCTGGAGACGGAGGGATGGAAGGTCTCCCGTTCCTATCCATTTGCGGACCTCGATTGGCTCGAGAAGGACTGGATCGACGTGATCCGTGAGTCTCTGGGACCGTGAGGCCATCCCGTTTGCCCGCCAGGATTTCTGGACACTGGATGCCCCCCTGCATCAGGATATAATCGCGGTTTCGAATGCATCCCTGTGGGCACGTTATACGACGCCGTCCCCCCGGAGAGAATCTCGGGCCGTAAAGATGAAGCCGTACGATTTCGCATCCATCGAGACGCGGTGGCAGAACTACTGGGAGGAGAATGGGTCCTTTCGGATGGACCCGTCGTCTTCCAAGCCGAAGTACTACGCGCTGATCATGTACCCCTATCCATCCGGCACCCTCCACGTGGGTCATGGACGGAACTACTTCCTTGGCGACGTTGTCGTCCGTTACAAGCTCATGAGAGGCTACAACCTGCTCTCTCCGATCGGCTGGGACGCCTTCGGCCTCCCGGCTGAAAACGCGGCTATCCAGGGGGGGGTTCATCCCAGAGAGAGCACCTTCAAGCACATCCGGACGATGACGAAGCAGCTCCACGGATGGGGAGTCGGCTACGACTGGACGCGAGAGGTGACGACCTGCGAGCCCGACTACTACCGCTGGACGCAGTGGATATTCCTGAAGATCTACGAGAAGGGCCTGGCCTACCGGAAGAAGGCCTCGGCAAACTGGTGCCCTTCCTGCGCCACGGTCCTCGCCAACGAGCAGGTGGTCGATGGAGCCTGCGAGAGATGCGAGGCAACGGTGGAGACCAAGGACCTGGATCAGTGGTTCTTCCGCATCACGGACTATGTCGATCGACTCCTCGATGATCTGAAGGGTCTCTCGGGATGGCCGGAGCGGGTGAGGCGGATGCAGGAGAACTGGATTGGCCGGAGCGAGGGGGTCCAGCTCGATTTCAAGGTCACGGAGACCGGCGAGCCGATCTCCTGTTTCACGACACGGGTAGACACGCTCTACGGGGTCACGTTCATGGCAATCGCGCCGGAGCAGCCTCTCGTGGAGAAGATCGCGAGGGACCATCCCCGGGAGAAGGAGATTCGAGAGTTCGTCCGAAGGGCTCGCATGCGCAGTTCGATCGAGCGGACGGCAGAAGGGGTGGAGAAGGAAGGCATTCCTACCGACTGGTCCGTCGAGAATCCCATCAACGGGGAGAGGGTCCCGATCTTCATCGCCGACTACGTCCTCCCCGAGTACGGGACCGGCGCGGTGATGGGTGTGCCGGCCCACGATCAGCGAGACTTCGAGTTTGCCAGAGCGCACGGGCTTCCGATGCGCGTCGTGATCGCTCCGAAAGGCAAGCCTCTCGAGGCGGATAATTTAGAGGAGGCCTTCCTCGAAGATGGAGTCCAGGTGAATTCGGGGCCCTACGACGGCGTCCCGAACCGCGAGGCGATGCAGCGCATCGCCGCCGATCTGGAGAAGGAAGGAAAGGGAAAGCAGACCGTCGCGTACCGTCTCCGTGACTGGTGCATATCGAGGCAGCGCTACTGGGGGGCGCCGATCCCCATCATCTATTGTGATGACTGCGGCGTCGTCCCCGTTCCGGAGGGGGATCTCCCTGTCGTCTTGCCCCTCGACGTCGAGTTTCGCAGCACGGGGGACAATCCTCTCGCCCGACATGAGGCCTTCACGAAGGCCGCCTGCCCGACCTGTGGAAAGGACGCTCGGCGCGAGACGGACACGATGGACACCTTCGTCGACTCCTCCTGGTACTTCCTCCGGTACCTCTCTCCCAAGGACGAGAATCGAATCTTCGATTCCGAAATGGTCAACCGGTGGCATCCGGTCGACCAGTACATCGGCGGCATCGAGCATGCGATCCTGCATCTGATGTATGCCCGCTTCTTCACCAAGGTGCTGAAGGACCTCGGCCTCATCGCATTCGACGAGCCGTTCGAGAATCTCTTCACGCAGGGGATGATCACGAAGGAGTCACCCGTATCGGGCAAGCTGGAGAAGATGAGCAAGTCGAAGGGAAACGTGGTGAGTCCCGAGGCCTTGATAGAGAAATACGGCGCTGACACGCTGAGGCTCTACACGCTCTTCATCGGACCGCCCTTGAAGGACGCCGAGTGGAGCGACGCCGCCGTGGTCGGGCAGTCCCGATTCCTCACCCGACTCTGGGAGACGGTCATCGACGCGGCGGAGCGGGTCGGGGGAGTGGAGCCTTGCCGGCCCGGAGCGAGCGGGCTCGGGGAGGTGGGGGCCGCACTTCATCGACGCACTCACCAGACGATCCGTAGGGTGACCCGGTCGATGGATGAGGACTGGCAGTTCAACACGGCGATCGCGGGGCTGCACGAATTCCTCTCGGAGATACGGAAGGCCGATCTGAAGGAGGAAGCCGATCTCCCCGTCCTGCGAGAGGCGGTCGAGACACTGCTCCTGCTGCTCAATCCGTTCGCCCCTCACATTGCCGAGGAGCTCTGGATGACCCTCGGGGCGCCGCCGAGCGTTCTCAACGTGGCGTGGCCTTCGTATGATGAGGAGGCGGCCCGAGAGGAGATGCTGGAGATCCCGATCCAGCTGAACGGCAAGGTCCGATCGAGGATTCTCTCACCGCCGGGCGCCGCCAAGGAGGAGCTGGAGCGCAGGGCTCTGGAGGAGCCGCGCATCCGGGAGATCCTGGGGGAGCGGACGCCCGCCCGTGTGGTCGTGGTTCCCGATCGGCTGGTCAACATAGTCCTGAAAGGGTAGGCCGCAAGGCCTGGATCGAAGATGGCCGAAAAACTGACTCCCCGAGCGACGGATTACTCCCGCTGGTACACGGAGGTGGTCCTCCGGGCCGAGCTGGCCGACTACGCCCCCGTCAAGGGGTGCATGGTGCTGCGTCCCTACGGGTACGGAATCTGGGAGAAGATCCAGCGAACGCTCGACAGGGAGTTCAAGGCGACCGGCCATCAGAACGCCGCCTTCCCCCTCTTCATTCCCATGTCCTTCATGCAGAAGGAGGCGGAGCATGTCGAAGGGTTTTCCCCCCAGCTCGCCATCGTGACCCATGGCGGAGGCAAGAAGCTGGAGGAGCCGCTCGTCGTTCGCCCGACATCCGAGACCGTGGTCTGGAGCATGTACAAGAAGTGGATCGACTCCCACCGCGATCTCCCTCTCCTGATCAATCAGTGGGCCAACGTCGTCCGCTGGGAGATGCGCACTCGCCTCTTCCTACGGACGACGGAATTCCTCTGGCAAGAGGGGCACACGGCTCACGCGACGGCGAAGGAGGCGGAAGAGGAAACCCTGCAGATGCTGGGGATCTATGCGCGCTTCGCGGAGGAAACGATGGCCCTGCCCGTGCTCCGAGGCCTGAAATCGGATGCGGAGAAGTTCGCCGGTGCGGAGCAGACCTACAGCATCGAGGCGATGACGGGGGACAAGAAGGCCCTCCAGGCGGGAACCTCTCACTATCTGGGACAGAATTTCTCCAAGGCCTTCGACGTGACCTTCCAGAACGAGAAAGGAGAGCGCCAGCTCGTCTACGCGACTTCGTGGGGCGTCTCCTGGAGGCTGATCGGCGGGTTGGTCATGGCGCATGGTGACGATCAGGGATTGGCGCTCCCCCCCAAGCTGGCTCCGATCGAGGTCGTGATCGTCCCGATCTATCGGAAGGAGAACGAGAAGGCGAGGGTCCTGGAGGCGGCGGCTAGATTGCGCGATGATCTCTCCAAACATCACGACGTCCATATGGATGACCGGGAGGCGTACACGCCGGGCTGGAAGTTCCATCAGTGGGAGCTGAAAGGGGTGCCGGTTCGAATCGAGATCGGACCGAGAGACCTGGACCAGGATCAGGCGGTGCTCGTTCGCCGCGACACTCGTGAGAAGACCCCCACGGGGCTCGCAGACATCCAGGACGCCGTCCGGAAGACTCTGGATGCGGTCCAGGCAGGACTCTACAAGAAGGCCCTGGAGTTTCGGGAGGCAAATAGCCACCGGGTGGATGTCTACGACGAGTTCCGCGAGCAGATCGAGAAGGAGGGCGGGTTCTACTGGGCGCACTGGTGCGGCAAGGCGGAGTGCGAGGCCAGGATCAAGCAGGACACCAAGGGGACTCTGCGGTCGATTCCGATGGACGGGGAGAAGGAGCCGGGGAAGTGTATGGTCTGCGGGGAGCCGTCGGCTCGCCGCGTCGTCTTCTCCCGCTCGTATTGATGAGTAACCTCCGGAGGGCATGACGATGGCGTTGGAAGAGCACAAGGCGAAGGCGCCGAAGTCCGTGGGGTGCATGATCGTGACGGTGAGCGACTCCCGCAATCGGGAGAGCGACCAGAGCGGGGACCTCCTGTGCTCTCTTCTCGAGACCGGCCCTCACCGAGTTGTGGATCGGTCGATCGCCCGAAATAATCCGCTCGATATAGAGAGCGCGATCGTTCGAGGCATGCAGAATGCGGACGCCCAGGCGATCATCCTGATCGGGGGCACCGGGATCTCGGCTCGCGACAACACCACGGACGTGGTCGAGGAGTACCTCGACAAGTCGCTCGATGGCTTCGGGGAGTTCTTCCGATACCTCTCCTACGAAGAGATCGGTCCGGCGGCGATGCTCTCGCGAGCGGTGGCCGGTCTCGCGGGGGGGAAAATCCTCCTTTGCATTCCAGGGTCTCCCAAGGCGGTCGAGCTGGCGATGAAGAAGCTGATCCTTCCCGAGCTGGGCCACATGGTTCGTGAGGCCACGAAGGGCATCAAGGACGCCGACACTTCCCCAGGGGCCTGATCGTCGGTATCCTATCTGGTGGACGACGGGGTGCCATGCGCCGAGCTGGCGCGAAAGGAGGTCCGGCCATGAAAGGCCAGATCAGCACCCCCCCCATCGGTACGATCGGTCTCGTTTCATCTCTCTCTACCCTCATCACGCTTCTCGTCGGGACGGCCCTCTGGGCCCCCGAGCCTGCCCTGGCCAGGACCGCCGCGTCGAGCGAGGACGTCATGATCGTGACATCGCGACTCAGGGGAGGTAACGAGGACGTATTCTGGGTGCTCCATACGCCGTCGAACCGCCTGCTGGTTTACGAGGTCAACAAGGGTGGCCTCATCCTGGGCGCCGCTCGAAACATAGAATGGGACCTCCTGCTCGAGGAGCTTGCGCGAGATGTGGCCCAGGATCCAACACTGAAGCAGGTCCAGGAATGGACCCGGGGGGCCAAATCCCCCGAGCTCTCGGAGCGACGCAAGATCATCGCCGTGGCCGGCCGGAATCACGCCGACGAGCGAGACCTTCTGTATGTGCTGGACACAGGGTCGTTGAGACAGGTCATCTACGAGTACCACAACAAGACCTTGCGAATCGTTGCCGCGCGAGACATCCGGCACGACATGAAGCTCGACGAACACCCGATAGGAAAGCATGACCCTTCCGTCAGTGCAGTCCGGAACCGTGTCCTGCGTTCCAGATCCCTGGCGGACGCCGGCACGCGGAAGGAATAGCGGACTCGAGGGGGGGCTTCCCCGCGGTCCGCCGCGCCGCTATAATCGTCGGTCAGGCTGTAACGGGTGTGCAATCATGAAAGGAGGTCGGGCCATGAAAGGCCAGATCTGGACCATCGGGCTCGTGGCGATGCTTGCTTCGGTGATCGGGGCGGTGATGACGGTGGCCCTGATGGGCCCGACTCCGCTTCACGCCGAGACGGCATCCTCCAGCAACGATGTCGTGATCGTGACGGGCAATACGCGCTCGCAGAGCCACGATGTCCTCTACCTCATCGACACCAAGTCAAACCGTCTGCTTGCCTATGAGTTCCGGGGCCGGGCGCTCACTCTGGCAGCCGCCCGCTACATCGAGTTCGATCTGCAGCTCGACGAGTGGCCCGCGAAATCCCAGCAGCCAGGTGTGAAGAAGGTCCGCAAGGTCACGAAGGACGAGAACGACGCGCCCACGGCGGGCACGAGGAAACTGATTGCGGCCACCGGGAATTTCCTCTCCGATACGCGTGACCTCCTCTACGTCTACGACACCAAGTCGCAGAGGCTGGTGATCTACGAGTACAACAACAGTCGCCTCAACATCATCGCCGCTCGGACCACTCGTTTCGACCTCAAGCTGCATGAGTGGCCGCAGGGGGGGCAGAAGCCTTCCGTCAAGGCCGTCGAGAAGATGGTCAAGAATCCCTGACAAAGGTAAGTGACCTGCGCGAGGCCCTCCGCAAGAGGCAGAACTCGCTTGAATCCCCGGCCGGTCAGGGTTAACCTGATCGGCTTGAGACCCATTCCCCATCACCACCGGTCACCTGGATTCGACCGAGACTCACAAAATCACTGGTTCGATTGCGTCAGGGGGGGCAGCTTCGGCGCGCCCCGATAAGAGGAGGGAACAGGATATGAGACGGGGTGCATACCTTGCGGGGGCCGCCTTCGCGGTCTTGGCGTTGATCGTGGCCTCGGGGGTGACTCATGCCTCCGTGGTCAAGCAGTCGATTCCGGACCTGATCCGGCAGGCGGACGTGGTCGTGCACGGAAGGGTCACCGACACGACCTCCTTCTGGCAGGGCACGACGATCGTGACGGAAGTGACGATCGATGTGAAGACGACCATTTTCGGGTCCCCGGGCAACCAGGTCATCGTGACGCTCCCCGGCGGCATCGTGGGGGACATCGGGCTGGAGGTATCGGACACTCCCGAGTTCCAGAGGGGCAAGGAGTCCGTAGTGTTCCTTGGCAACGGTCGCAACGGAGATTTCCAGGTTCTCGGGGCGGTTCAGGGGAAGGTGGACGTGGTCGGTGGCAACGTCCCCGCCTGGAATCTGCCGCTGGATGAGTTCATCGCGCGGGTCGCCGCAGGCGGAATCGGCCTGGAGGAGCATGCCGCGAAGCCGCCGGGAACCCCCGGTGGAGGAGGCGGCGGCAAGGGAGACAAGGGCGACGAGGCGTGCTATCTCCTCTGCAAGATCGATTGGAAGAGAAACGGCGAGCAGGATAACGATGGGATCTACAGCCCGAAGCTGGAAGACGATCAGGGTGGCAACTGGTCGATCAACAACAACAGCCAGGACTGGCCCAATGATGATGCAGCCCTGGTCGCCGAGCTGGGGGACTCCGCCAAGGTCTGGACCGACAACGCGGGCGCCCGCTGGAGTCTCGGCGCCCTGAACGCCACGGTCACCCACGACTCCCGTCTCACCAACGCCAGCTTCGACGGGCGGAACGTCGTCTCCTTCGGGTACACCGGGAACGCGGTCGCCGTCACGGCGAATTGGTTCTACCGAAACGCTCGGAAGCACACGATCGAGACGGACTTCCTTTTCAACGACATCGATAATGACTTCGGCATCAATGTCCCCGAATCGAACTCGGAATTCGACCTGAAGAACGTGGCCGTCCACGAGTTCGGGCACTGGATCTGCCTGGGCGATCAGTACAACGACTCGGATTTTGATCACGTGATGTACGGATTCGTCGAGGTGGGGGAGACGAAGAACTGGACCCTCCACCAGTGCGACATGGACGGGGCCCAGGCCGTCTATGGCACTCCGTAGGCGGATTCCTTGACGCGCGAGGCGGCCCCCCCGTAGCATCCCCCCATGAGGGAGAGATTACGGGGGGGCCTTCCTTTTGCCGTCCTCCTGGGAGTCACGATCGCCGTCTTCTGGGAGGCGATTTTCACGGGGAAGACATTCTTTTCCCGGGATCTGTTCCACCTCTACTACCCGATCAAGCTCTTCATCCGGGAGTCGATTCTCGACGGGAGGCTCCCCCTCTGGAACCCCCACATCTACTGCGGGATGCCGTTCCTCGGCGATTTCATCTCGAGCGTCTTCTATCCGCTGAACGCGATCTTCCTTCTCCTTCCGATGGGGTGGGCGTTTCGCCTGTTCATCATCCTCCACTACTTCCTCGCCTCCATCTTCGGCTACCTGTACCACCGATCCCGCGGCGGGTCGCGAGAGGCGGCGGTCCTGGTCGGGGTCTCGTTCGGCTTCTCCGGCTACCTCCTCTCGGTGCACAACAACCTGATCTATCTCCAGACGGGAGTCTGGACCCCGCTCTTCCTCCTCCTCGCGATCCGCAGCCGGAGGAGCTGGGGCTCAGCGGCGGGCGCGATGGCCGTCCTCGGATTGCAGTTTCTCGGGGGTGATCTGCAGGGGGCGTTCTTGTCCGCTACCATCGGTGGCCTCGCCTGCTTCCTCCTCCCGGAGACCGAGGCCGGTGTAGCAATGCCCTCCCGGGGAAGGAGGGCGGCGGGTATCGGATTGATCCTGGCAGGTGGGGTGGCCATCGCCGCGATCCAGTGGATGCCGGCCCTCGCCTGGTCGGATCTCTCCCCCCGTGGTGGGGGGTTATCCTACGAGGAAGCGACGGAGTGGTCGCTCCATCCCGTTCAGCTTATCGAGATGGTGACGCCCGGGATCTTCGGAGACCGCTTCGATCACTCCTTCTGGGCCAGGTTCCTGGTGAACAGCCGCTTCGGAACTCCCTGGGCGTACGCCGTCACGATCGGCGTAGTCCCCCTCTTCCTCGCGGCCGGGGCGGTCTTCTCGCGAAAGGCGGGAAGAGAAGTCTACTTCTGGGGTCTGGTGGGTCTCGTCTCTCTTCTGCTCGCCCTCGGACGACATGTCCCCGCGTATCGGATCTTCTACGAGATCCCGGGGTTCGACATCTTTCGGTTCCCTGCAAAATTCTTCTACCTGACGACGCTCTCGATCGCTCTCGTCTCGGGCATCGCCCTGGACCGCCTTCTGGGCGAAGGGAAGAGTCGAGTGGTAGCGATCCGCACCGGGCTCCTGTCCGTCACCGTCCTGGTCTTCGTCACTTTCGCTGCGCTCCTCATCTTCCGCCAGGCGATGACCGAGTTCTTCGTGGGAGAGACCAATGACCTGGGGGATGTGGACAAGATCGATGCGATGCAGTCCGTGTCCTTCGGCTTGCTGAAGGGGGGCTTCGTCCTCGGGATGCTGACAATCCTCTTTCACTTGAAGGCGGAGGACGGCCTCGGAGATCGCCTGTTCAGGCTGATCCTCGTCGGGGTGACTCTTGTCGAGCTGACGATGTTGCATGCCGGAACGAGGATCACGGCCGCTCCCGACCTGTACGAAGCGACGTCTGCAACCGTCACAGGGGTCCGATCGATCCCGATGGAGGGGTACCGCTTCGTCCGGGAGAGGGGATCGTATTTCGCCTATCCGGAGGCGGAGTATCGCTTCAGCTACCGTGACCTTCCGGAGCGGAAGCAGCGGTTTTTCTCCGATTCCCTCCAACCGAATCTCGGGATGATCTACGGCCTGGACGACGCCATCGGCTATTCTCCGGCCGAACCTACCCGTCTGTTGCGGTTCATGGTCGCGCTGAAGGACCGTCACTTCACTCGTTACACGCTGCTCGGAGTGCGCGCCTTTGTTGCGGAATCGGGCGTCGAGTCGAGAGAGATTCCCCTTCATCGACTCCGGAGCGTTGTCACGCGCAAGGGGACGCGCTTCGCTGTCCTGGAGAATCCGTCCGCCCTTCCCAGGGCCCGGCTCTTCTCGAAGGGTCTGCAGGTGCCCACGGAGGAGGCGGCCCTGGATGCCCTTCGAGGAGTGGACTTCGATCCGAACGAGACGATCGTACTGGGGGGAGGCACCGGGGCCCTCGATTTCGGTCCGGCCGAGCGGACGCTGGTGACGGAATCGTACGTCCCCGGAGAGGTCTCCTTCCGCGTGACGTCGACCTCGGGTTCGCATCTCCTCTTCAACGAATCCTGGTCCCCAGGATGGGAAGCGACGATCGACGATGTGCCGACTCCTATACGGAGGGCGAATTTTCTCATGCAGGCGATCAACGTGCCACCGGGATCGCACCGGGTGATTTTTCGATATCGCTCCCCCGCCCTCTACCGAGGAGGCCTCCTCTCCCTGATTGCCGTAGCATTGGCGATCGGCATCGCCATCGGCAGCGGTGTCCTCTCTCTTGTTCGGGCGCGCCGGAGCGTCGTCTCGGGAGGTTGACGATTCAACCTTACCCCCGTTAGAATTCTGAACTTATGGCGAGTACGGACGCGATTTCGCCTGCCATCCGGCAGCGGGGTGGGCCCTTGCCTCCTTCATCCAGAGGTCTACGGGCCCGGCTCCCGAACATCCTCGAGGAGGGTTCGGGTGGGATAGGGATCGGGCTGCTCCGAGGAGCCTGCTCGCTGGTCTCGATTCCCTACGGACTCATCGTGCGGGCTCGGGCAGCGGCGTATCGGAGTGGCCTCATGCCATCCCACCGCCTCCCACGCCCTGTCATCTGCGTGGGAAACATCACCGCCGGGGGAACGGGGAAGACACCTGTGGTGGAGGCGCTGGCCCGACGCATCGGTGAGAAGAGAAAGGTGGGCATTCTCATCCGTGGATATGCTCCCGGACCGGACGGGAG
Organism: Planctomycetota bacterium; assembly: GCA_027296055.1. GTDB lineage: Bacteria > Planctomycetota > JAPUJT01 > JAPUJT01 > JAPUJT01 > JAPUJT01. The sequence continues at coordinate 20,647 of JAPUJT010000087.1, forward strand.
CGACGAGGTCGGGCTGCTTCGAACCAACCTGCCGGGTGTCGGTGTCTTCCCTGGGCCCGATCGAGTCAGGATGGGGCGCGAGGCCCTGGAGGCGAACGAGATCGACGTCTTCATCCTCGATGACGGGTTTCAGCACCATCGCCTCGAGAGAGACCTCGACATCGTGACGATAGACGCCCTTCGCCCCTTCGGCTTTGGCCGCCTCCTCCCGCGGGGCCTCCTTCGGGAGCCGATCACCGGGCTACGTCGAGCCCGCGTCGTAGCCCTGACCCGGACGAATCAGGTGGAGGTTGATGAGGTCCGGGCCATCCGCGCCGAGATCGAGAGAGTCCATCCGGAGGCGATGATCATCGAATGTGCTGCCGTCTCATCCCTTGCGCGGGATCCCGATACTCCCGAGATCCCCGCGTCGGCCCGGCCACTGGAGGGGAAGACGGTGCTCGCCTTCTGTGGCATCGGAAATCCGGAGACCTTCTCGAGGTCGCTCCGTGAGATGGGATCGGCGTCCGCGCCGATTGTCTTCCCCGATCACCACGGTTACTCCTCGGACGACATCCGCTTTCTGGAAGCGGAGGGGAAGCGATCGGGGGCCACCGCCTGGGTCACCACGCAGAAGGATGAACCAAAAGTTCGCCGGCTATCCCCCCCCTCCCCGCTCTGGACCCTTCGCCTGAGAGCGGAGTTTCGCTCCGGCCTGGAGGCGCTCGATGAGATCATCGAGGAGGCTCTTGCTTCCGGGAGAGCCGTCTGATGGCCAGAAGGGCGGGCAAGATAATTCGGGGGAGGAAGAGCCCCCGGGCGATCGTCGGAATTCCCATCTATCTGATCGTGCGCTTCCTCGGAGCGATCATCGGAAGGATGCCTCTGGGCCTCTCCCTCGCCTCGGCTCGCGCGGCGGCCTGGGTGGCCTATCAGCTAGATCGCAGGCATCACCGGATCGCGACGGAGAATCTGATGCAGGCGTACGGAGACGCCCTCTCCGCCGCGGAGCGAGAGCGGATCATCCTGGGCGCCTATCAGAACCTCACCTTGAACGTCGTGGAAATCATCCAGGTCCTGAGGAGACTGCGACCGGGGGAGGAGGGCCGGTACATCGAGTTGTCCGGCGAGGAGCACCCCGCAGGGGTCCTGTCGGCCGGAAAGGGAATCGTGCTGGTCTCCGGCCATCTAGGAAACTGGGAGATGCTGTCGGCAGTCGCCCGGATGACCAGCATCCCGATTCATGGGGTGGTCCAGCCCCGCGCGAACCCTTGGCTCGAGGAGTATCTGTTGAGGATTCGGCGCGCTCTCGGCGCGGAGATCGTGATGAAGAAGGGCGCCGTCCGGGCATCCATCGATGTCTTGCGTGAGGGGAAGGCAGTAGGGATCCTCGTGGATCAGAATCAGCGCCGAGATGGGATCTTCGTCGATTTTTTTGGAAGGAAGGCGTCCACGGTCCGCGCGGCGGCCCTTCTCGCCCGGAGGGCGGGCGCCCCCATCGTTGTGGTCTACGTCCGGCGCTTGCCGGGGAATCTGCGTTACCTCGTCCGGTTCCTGGAGCCGATCCCCGCCGTCCGAACCTCCAGCGCGGCGGAGGACATCCAGAAGATGACCGAGCAGTTTACCCGCCAGCTGGAAGGGGCGATCCGGGAGTGCCCGGAACAGTGGCTCTGGCTCCACCGTCGGTGGAGGACGCGTCCACCTGAGGAGAAGGCCGCGCCGACACCCGACCTGGCGGGGGCCCGAGATTCGCGGAACGCGTGATGGGTTCGAGAAAGAAGCGGAAACGGTCCAGGTTCTTCGTCTACTCTTCCGTCCGCCTCTTCGTGGGCGTCTTCTCGTCCATCCCCCTGCCGATCACTCTCTTGATGGGACGGTTCGTCGGGTGGGCGGTCCGGCTGGCCGATCGGAGGCACAGGCTCGTGGCCATGGAGAACCTCGATGCCGCGTACGGAGACTCGCTCTCGGTGTCGGAGAAGGAACGGATCATCGAGGGGATCTATCGCAACCTCGGCATGATCCTGGTCGAGCTGATCAAGACGCCTTCCCTCATCCGGCGGGAGTCCTGGCGAGAGCGAATTCATGTCGACGGAGAGGAGCATGCCCGCGAGGCGGCGGCCCTGGGTCGGGGAGTCCTGTTCATCTCCGGTCACTTGGGAAACTGGGAGCTGCTGGGTCTGGGGATCACGCTGCTCGGGTATCCCCTCCACGGGATGGCGCGACCCCTCGACAACCCCATGCTGGACAGGTTCCTGCTCCGATCTCGAACGCGCTACGGGCAGAAGATCGTCCCACAGGCCGGCTCGTTCGTCTCCTTCCTGCGGATCCTACGCCGTGGCGGCTTCGTCGGGATCCTCGTGGATCAGAATCAGAAGGAAGGGGGTGTCTTCGTCGACTTCTTCGGGCGACAGGCCGCCACTATCCGGACGGTTGCGGCGCTTCATCGAAGGACCGGGGCCCCGATCGTCACCGGTTATATCCGGCGGGAGCCCGGAACCTTCCGCCATAGGATCCGCATCGATCCCGCTATCATCATCGAGAGGACCGGCGACTCCGAAGGGGACATCCGTCGGACCACGCAAGCGTTTACCTCCCGGATCGAAGAGTATGTCCGGGAGACGCCCGATCATTGGCTCTGGCTCCACAGGCGATGGAAGACGAGGCCGGCGGGCGAAGGATGGTCAGCGAGGAGATCATGGAAGACTCGAAGAAAAGGGGCCCGTCCGCTCCAATCGACCTGAGTGACGTGCAGTCGCGTCCACTTGCCGAGTGTCGCCACCTGGTTCGGCTTGAGGACTTCGCGCGGCCGGTGGATCTGGACGCGTCCGCGGTGGAGTTCCTCGATTCGTTGCCGAGGATCCTGGCTGGCAATCGCCTCCGAGATCTGGCCTCGGCGATGGCACGGGCGCACCGGGAGAGCCGGTCGGTCATCTTCGCCATGGGCGGGCACGTGGTGAAGGTGGGGATGAGCCCGCTGATCATCGATCTGATGCAGCGCGGACTGATCTCCGCCCTGGCGGTCAACGGGTCCTTCGCCATCCACGACATGGAGATCGCCCTGATCGGCCGCACCTCCGAGAGGATCGAGGAGGTCCTTCCCGAGGGCCTGTTCGGTATGGCCCGCGAGACGGCCGAAGGGTTCGCTCGGGCCGCCGCGGCCGCCGCCCGCGATGGGTCGGGCCTCGGCGCCGCCCTGGGCAACGAGGTAAAGGACGCCCCTCATCACGGCGCCAGCGTGCTGGCCGCCGCGACCCGACATCAGGTTCCGATCACGGTTCATGTCGCGATAGGAACGGATACCGTTCACATGCATCCTGGACTCTCCGGCGCCGATCTGGGAGAGGCGAGCCTGACCGATTTCCGTATCCTGGCCGGCGCGGCGCGGCGCCTGGCGGGCGGCGTCTGGGTCAATGTGGGATCCGCTGTGATCCTCCCGGAGGTCTTCCTCAAGGTCGTCAGCGTGCTTCGGAATCTGGGGGAGGACATGGATGGGATCACGGCGGCGGATCTCGACTTCGTCCGCCACTATCGGCCGGAGGTCAACGTCATGTCGCGGCCCGCCAGCAAGGGCATCTCCCTGACGGGACACCACGAGATCTTGCTGCCTCTGCTGCGCCTGGCCCTTCTGAAGGAGCTGGAATCAACGTGAGCGCACACCGCTACGCGCCTTACGGGAGGCTCGCCTCCATCCTCTCCGAAGGGAAGTCACCTCGAATCCTCGTGGTAGGAGATCTGATCCTCGATCGATACCTGTTCGGGGAAGTGTCTCGCGTCTCGCCCGAGGCCCCCGTGCCTGTCCTCCTCGAGAGAGGGTACGAGGAACGTCTGGGCGGGGCGGGGAACGTCCTGGCAAACCTCTGGGGACTGGGGGCGGACGCCTGGGGCATCGGTGTGGTGGGTGAAGATGCGGAGGGGAAACGAATCTCGAGCCTCCTCGGGGATCGGGGGAAGGGGGTCGTGGACCCGAGCCGGCCTACGACGGTGAAGACCCGCGCTATCGCGCGGGGTCAGCAGGTCCTCCGGGTCGATCGCGAGCTGACGGCGCCCATCCCGACATCCGTGGAGACGGACATCATCGAAGAGGCGATCCAGCAGGTTCATCGGAGCGACGCCGTCGTGATCTCCGACTACGGCAAGGGCGTCTGCACGCCCCGTCTCCTGGGTGCCATCCTCGGGGTGGCCCGGGATCGGGGGGCGACGGTTGTGGTGGATCCGAAGGGCGCTGATTTTTCTCGATACCGCGGCGCCGCGGTGCTCACGCCAAACATCGCCGAGGCGGAGGAGGCCCTCGGGGTCTCGTCACGCGAGGAGACCCTCTTCCTGAAGGCGGTGGCGGATTGCATCGGAACCCTGGATCTCCTCGGCCTGGTCGTGACTCATGGATCCGAAGGGATCTCTCTCCACGAGCCTACGGGGGGGGAGACTCGATTTCCCGCCAGAGCGCGATCTGTCTACGACGTGACGGGCGCCGGCGACACCGTGACCGCCGCGATGACGGTCGCCCTGGTTCGGGGAGCGAGTCTCCCCGAAGCCGTCGGCCTGGCGAATTTGGCAGCCGGGATCGTGGTCGGCAAGGTCGGTGCGGTCCCGGTGACGAGGGAAGAGATCCTGGCCTCGATCGGTGGAGCCGGGGATGCCAAGGTCCTCCCGCGCGCAGAGCTGGAGCCCGCTCTCGCGCGAAGACGCTCCCGGGGGGAGCGCGTGGTCTTCACCAACGGGTGCTTCGACGTGCTTCACATCGGACACATCCGGCAGATGCAGCATGCCCGTGCCCTCGGCGACTGCCTCGTCGTCGGTCTGAATACGGATCGGTCCGTGCAGGCGGGGAAGGGAGGAGGGCGGCCTGTCATGCCGGAAGCGGAGCGGGCGGAGCTGGTAGCCAGCCTCGAGTCGGTGGACTATGTCACGCTGTTCGATGAGGAGACCCCGGAGCGTTTGATCGAAGAGGTCCGGCCGGACGTCCTCGTCAAAGGGGCGGATTACGAGGGGGAGGTCGTCGTGGGCCGGGAGTTCGTCGAGTCGTACGGGGGGGAAGTCGTTCTCAGCCCGATGGTAGATGGCGTCTCGACGACCGCTATCATCGAGAGGATTCAGAGGCTCATTAACCGGACGGAAGGGAGCGCGAGATAGTGCAGCAGGGGAAGGAGCCTGTCAGCGAGGGGATGCGGGAGGCGGTCCGGATCTTGGAGGCGATGCTGTCTGCCGCGCCCGCAGAGATCGAGGGTCTCGCCGATCGGATCGCCGACGCGCTCCGACGGGGCGGGCGAGTCTTTCTGTTCGGCAACGGGGGAAGCGCCGCCGACGCCCAGCACATTGCCTGTGAGCTGGTCGGACGCCTCCGCGGTGACCGGCCGGCCCTTTCTGCGACCGCTTTCAGCACCGACACGTCGGTTCTGACGGCGCTCGGGAACGATAGGGGATTCGAGCAGATCTTCTCCCGTCAGGTAGAGGCCCATGTCCGGGAGGGGGACGTCGTGATCGGTCTCTCGACGAGCGGGCGATCTCCCAACGTGCTGGAAGGGCTCGAGACGGCCCGGCGGGTCGGGGCGCTGACGGTCGCGTTCACTGGACAGGATGACTCGCCGATCACGGAGGCGGCGTCGGTCTCGATCCGGATCCCGTCCTCCGATACGCCCCGGATCCAGGAGGCGCACATCCTGGTCGGGCACCTCCTCTGCGACGCGATCGAGAGGCGACTGGTCTGACCAGGACCAAGGCGACGAGGCGAACGAACATGCCAACCAGGGAAGACATGCTGTTCGGCCAGGTGGCCGTTGCGAAAAAGCTGCTGACGAAGAAGCAGCTCGATGAGTGCCTGTCCAGCCTGAAGGACAAGCCGGATGACGGCCTCCCGGCGATCGCGGCAGAGAAGGGCTACCTGAACGGTCCGAGGATCCAGAAGATTCTGATGGCCGTGTCGGAAAACCTGATGGGTGGGGCCGGGCCCGCCGCGGCGGCCAGCCCCAAGGCGAGTGCCAAGCCCACAGACGGGAAGAAGGCCTCGGTCTCCGTCGCCGGGACGGGCCTCCTGTCGGGCAAGATGGTCAAGAAGCTGGCCGGAGGCGGCCTGGAGGACTTCCTCCGCTTTGCCCGGATGATTGGCGCCTCCGACCTGCACATCTCCGCGGGTGGCGCCCCCTTCGTTCGTCTCCACGGTCGAATACGTCGGATGGATCTGCCCCCTCACACCGAGGAAGAAGCGGAAAAGCTCCTGCTCCCTTTCATGCGGGAGAAGGACAGGAAGGTATTCGTCGACAGGAACGACTTCGATTTCGCGCTCGAGCTCGAGGGCCTCGGCCGGTTCCGAACAAATTACTTTCGCCACCGGAATGGGTACTCAGGAGTGTTCCGTCTCATCCCGGACAAGGTCCCGACGCTCGAGGAGCTAGGGCTCCCCGCCATGCTGGCGGAATTCACCAAGATCCAGGTCGGGATCGTGTTGATCACCGGTCCGGCCGGGTGCGGGAAGTCATCCACGATGGCGGCCCTGGTAGAGATCATCAACCAGACCCGGAAGGATCACATCATCACGGTGGAAGATCCGATCGAGTTCAATTTCGAGAGCAAGAAGGCCAACGTGACCCAGAGGCAGGTCCAGGTGCACACCGAGTCATGGGGGGTGGCCCTCCGGGCCGGACTGCGAGAGGATCCCGACGTGATCATGGTCGGCGAGATGCGCGACCTCGACACGATTGCAACAGCCGTGACGGCGGCGGAGACGGGCCACCTCGTGCTCGGGACGCTTCACACGACGAACGCCACCCGGACGGTGGATCGAATCATCGACATCTTCCCGCCGAAGCAGCAGGAGCAGATCCGCGCGATGGTGTCTGAATCCATCCGGGGCGTGATCTGCCAGCAGCTCGTGCCTCGCGCGGACGGGAAGGGGCGAGTACCCGCTCTGGAGATCCTGGTGGCGAACACAGCGGTAGGCAATCTGATCCGGGAGAAGAAGACCTACCAGCTGATCTCGGTCCTCCAGACGGGCAAGAATCTGGGGATGATCCAGATGGACGACTCGCTCGAAGCGCTCTTGAAGGACAAAGTGATCACGCGCGAAGAGGCGATCTTCCGCGCGCAGGATCCGAAGCGGTTCAAGAGCATGGCAAGATAACAGGAGCGCGCCCATGGCGAAGATCGATCGCTACCTCGAAGCCGTCAAGAAGACCAACGGTTCCGACCTGCACATCCAGTCAGGGATCATCCCGAAGGTGCGAATCCACGGTCAGCTCGAGGGTTTGAAACAGAGGCCGCCGACGCAGTCCGAGACGGAGGAGCTGCTCTTCGAGATCCTCTCTCCCCGGCAGAAGAAGCGGTTCGATGAGACGGGGGATCTGGACTTCGCCTATCCCCTGGACGGCGTGGGACGCTTTCGAACGAACTTCTTTCGTCATCAGAGGGGAATGGGCGCTGTCTTTCGGCTGATCCCGACGGAGATCCTGCCCGTCAAGGAGCTCGGCGTTCCGGAGGTGGTCGAGAAATTCTGCCACCTGAGGAGCGGGCTCATCCTCGTCACCGGGCCGACCGGTTCGGGGAAGACGACGACCCTTGCCGCCCTGATCGACTACATCAACCGCAATTTCGACAAGCACATCATCACGGTGGAAGACCCGATCGAATTCGTTCACGAGGACAAGCGCAGCGTGATTTCCCAGAGAGAGGTGGGGCCCGACACCGAGTCGTTCGCCGATGCCCTTCGCTCCGCCTCCCGCCAGGATCCGGATGTCCTGCTCGTCGGAGAGATGCGCGATCTCGAGACGATGCGGATGGCGGTGACGCTCGCCGAGATGGGACAGATCGTCTTCGCCACCCTGCATACGAACAACGCGGCGAAGACGATCGACCGGATGGTGGACGTCTTCCCGGAGGAGCAGCAGAACCAGATCAGGACGATGCTCTCCGTCTCTCTCAAGGGCGTGGTTTCCCAGCTCCTCTGCCTCCGGGCCGGCGGAAAGGGGAGAGCCGCGGTGACGGAGATCATGTTCGGGTCCCTGGCGCTCTCCAACCTGATACGCGAGGGAGCGGTCCACAAGATCGCTTCGGTCATCGAGGGCGGACGCAGCGAGGGGATGCGGCTGATGGACGACTCGATCATGGAACGCCTCCAGGCGGGGGAGATCCTGGCCCGTGAGGCCTACATGAAGGCGATCGACAAGCGCCGGTTCGAACCAGCTCTGGCCCGAGAGCAGCGCGAGGCGGAGATGGCACAGAAGGCGAGGTCGGAGGCAGCCAAGGAGAAGTCGGTCGAGGCCAAGGAATCCGAGGCGTGATGTTCATCCGGAAGAGGGGCATACCGCCGCCTCCGGTCCCCACCGAGGAAGATCCCCTTCCCGGGCTCAGGGGAGATCCCCCCGAACTCGAGATCACCCCCGTTCCTGGCGGCCCCTTCCGTAATATCCTGATCCGGATGCCCAACTGGGTGGGGGACGTCGTCATGGCGCTTCCCGCCCTTCGGTCCTTACGGGACTCTCATCCGGACTCCAGGATCACCATCCTGATCAAGCCCAGGCTCTACCCGATCGTGGAAGGAGAGCCTTACTTTGACGAATGGATCCCGTTCCGGGCGAAGGGGCTCCGGGAGTTGTGGAGAGCGGGTCGTGATCTCGCCAGGCGACGGTTCGATCTGGCGCTGATCCTCCCCAACTCCGTATCGTCGGCCCTCGTCGTCACCCTTGCCGGAATCCGGCCTCGCGTCGGCTACAACCTCGAGTGGAGAGGCGCTCTCCGCCTGTTGACTCACACCCTCCCGGTCCGGAAGGTCTCCGGCCTTCGGCGGATTCCGATGGTGGATTACTATCTTGCCCTGACCTATGCCGTCGGCTGCCGGAAGGCGTCCCGTAGGATCTGGTTCCAGATCTCCGAGGAGCTTGGAGGCAGGGCGGATCGCTTCCTTTCCGATGCGGGCGTCGGGCTGAAGGAGCGAGTGATAGGAATCAGCCCGGGTGCAGCCTTCGGGCGCTCGAAGCAATGGCGATCCGACTACTTCGCCGAGGTGGCGGACACTCTCGCACGGAAGTACCGGGCGAGGATCCTGCTTCTCTGTGGTCCGGGCGAGGAGCGCGTGGCGGAGGACATCGAGGAGTCCATGGAAGCGGTTCCGATCAACACCGCTCGCTCCATCATCCCGCTGGACCTCCTGAAGAGTGTCGTGCGGCGGTGCTTGCTCCTGGTGACCACGGATTCGGGAACCCGTCACTTTGCCACGGGATCGGGGGTGCCCCTCGTGACGATCCTGGGGCCCACGTTTCACATCTACACGGAGACGGAATACGAGAAGTACGATTTCGTTCAGAATCGTCTCGAGTGCTGGCCCTGCCATCGTCCCATCTGCCCCCTGCATCACCACCGCTGCATGCGCGACCTGACCCCGGATCGGGTCCTGGAGGCCTGTGAGCGCATGATGACCCGCTTCCCTCCCCGTCGGGCCGGATCCAGCCCCGGCTCAAGTCCAAGATTTCAGAAGAGTTAAGTCGCCTCCTTCCGGGCAGGCCCCTGGTTGCCAATTCAGGCCCCGGCATCCTATAATTCATGTACCTTCACATACGCCTCCTCATGATCCTGGGAGCGATCCCATTCCATCGGGGGTGCAGGACGGGAGAGTCACCAGGAATCCAACAGCTTCGAAAGCGATTCGGGAGGAGACATGGGCGAGGCTCAGTACGTTGTTGAATGTTATCCTTATGGGCCGATCCTTCTCAGTCGGAACGAGAAGTTCACGATAGGACGCCGGCCATCCAACGTCCTCGTGTTGCCTCTCTCTTCCGTCTCCCGTGACCACGCGGCCATCGAATGGGGCGGGGACGCGTTTTACCTGTTCGACCTCAACTCGTCCAACGGAACCCACGTCAACGGCAAGCCGACGAAGATGCATCGGCTCGAGCTCGGGGATCGAGTTCGTGTGGGTCCGTTCGGGATGACCTTCCGGGTACGAGAGGGCGATCCGCAGGCTCGCCAGGCGGAGCGAGGGATGCTCTTCGCCGAGACGACACAGATCGATCGGCAGGATTTCGAGATGGGGCTCCCCTTTCAGGCGGAGGACGAGGCGGACCTGGGTGGGACCCGTGTTATCGAAGTCAAGCCCAAGGAGCGGGAGGACACCCAAAAGACCGGGCCTGCGATCAGGGGCAAGCTCTCGGACGTGGCGCTCGTGGAGCTGATCCAGTTCCTCGAGCAGAACCGCAAGACCGGGACGCTACGCATCGATGGACCGGAGCAGGGCGAGTTCTTCCTCAAGCAGGGGCGAATCATCAACGCCGTCTGCGGTGACATCAAGGGCGAAGAAGCTGCCTTCCGTCTTCTCCACCTCGTCGAGGGGACGTTCGAGATGGAATCCAAGCCTCCCGAGTGCGAGGTCACGATCACCACGTCCACGGCGGCGCTGATCTTCGAGGCTCTCCGCAAAGCGGATGAGCATGCTCGTTCCGGCTCGAAGACTATCTCCTAGAACTAGCAGTCCCCGAGACGGGCTCAGTCACTTCATTTCATCTCTGTCACAAGAGCGGCCTCTCGCTCTGCGCGTTGCTTCCCGGATCTCCGGCGGATAGACTGGGTGCGCAACCAAACCTCACCACATTGACGAGCAAGATGATGGCCGAGCAGAGTCCACCTTCAATGAGCGGCGACAGGAAGACCGCCTTCGGGGGCGACCTCCTCGGGATGATCGAGTCGAATTTCCATCCTGTCATGTACTACCGGCGCCTCTGCGATGAAGCAGGAACGTTCCTGTTCGTCGGCGGCTGGGCGTACGAAGTGACGGGCTACAAACGGGCTCGTCTCGACGGGCGCAACGGATCTCTGGCGGAGCTCATTCACCCGGAGGACAGGGAGCGGGCGTTCCGGGCGATCCGGAAGGGTGTGGAGGGGAACCGGCTCCTGCGCGTCGACTACCGGTTGGTCCGAGCCGATGGACAGGAGCGGCAGGTGATCGATCGGACCCGGGCTTTCTGGAACGAAGAGGGGGAGGTGGAGTTCTACGAAGGGGTCATCACGGACCCGGTCACCTGTGATGAGGAGGTCGAGAAGGCCCGGTTCGACGAGGAGCGGGTACGGGCCATGATGGAGGCGTCTTTCGAGGGGATCGTGCTACACGACAAGGGCGTGTTCCTGGATGGCAATCCCGCCATCTCACGGATGCTCGGATACGACCGGGAAGAGCTGTGCGGAATGAAGATCCTCGACGTGATCGATCCCGCCGATCATGAAATGGTGATGGATCGGGTACGTTCCGGGTATTCGAAGCCGTACCAGCTGCTCGGGGTCAGGAAGGATGGATCGCGATTCCACGCGGAGGTCCGCGGCAAGGACATCGTTTACCAGGGCCGACCGGTCCGGGTCGTCGCCGTGCGGGACATCACGATGTTCATGAAGGCGGAGGAAACCCTGAAGCAGGCGAACGAGCAGCTCGAGGCGAGGGTCGCGGAGCGGACCCATCAGCTCGAGGAGAGACAATCGGAATTGAACCGGATGAACCAGGGGTTGCTGAGAGAGTTGGCGACGGCGCGCAGGGTCCAGGAGAGCCTGCTCCCAGGTCGATCCTTCTCACGCCCCGGGATCTCGGTGGCGGCGCATTATCTACCCGCCCTGGAGGTCGGCGGTGATGCGTATAATCTGATCCAGCTGGGCGATGGGCGAGTGGCCGCGCTGATCGCGGACCTCACGGGGCACGGGATACAGGCGGCCCTCAGCACGGTTCTGGTCACCTCCACGTTCTCGGGTCACGCGGGACAAAATGTGACCCCCCACGAGATCCTTGCTCACATGAACGCCGCTCTGAGGACGGGCCTCCCGGCGGGCACGTACGCCGCGGCCCTCGTCTTGACCCTCGACCCCCAGACGGGCGCATGCCAGATCCTGAACGCAGGGATACCCGATCCGCTCCTCATTCGACGAGTGAAACCGACCGTCGATGTCGTCTCCTGCCGGGGACCCCTTCTGGGTGTGCTGAGCGATGATGAGTACGCCTCCTTCCAGGCGCAGACGTTCGAGCTCTCACCGAACGAGACGCTCCTCCTCTTCACCGACGGCATCGATGAGGTGCGGAATCCCGGCGGAGAATTTTTCGGACGGGTGCGTCTGCGAGAGCTCCTCCTGGATACGCAGGCGTTGCCGAACGACGAGCTTCCCGACCGCCTCGTATCCGAGGCGCGTGGCTTCAGCGGCCCCATGCACGCCTGGGACGACATCACGATCCTCAGCATTCTCCGCACCTGATCGAATGCGCAACTAATATCGAGTGTCCCCGAAACTGGATCGAATTAAGTGAGTGTCCCCTTAATTACTTCCCTTTGATTCCCAGGAGAGAGAGGGAGGCCTCGATCACACTTTCGGGACTGAGGGTCGTCATGCAGACCGGATCCGAGCAGGACCGCCGTATGCAAGGGCTGCACTCGACCCCGGTTCTCACGATCCGGGAGCGAGCCCCGTAGGGGCCGTACACCCTGGGGTCCTTGGGGCCGAAGAGTGCCACCGTGGGTGTCCCTACAGCGGAGGCGAGGTGCAGGGGGCCCGAGTCCGATCCTATGAAGAGGTCGCAGCGGCGGAGCAGCTCGACCAGCGAGAGCAGGGACGGAGTCCGTGGTCCGATCGTCCCCCTATCCCCGGCGAGATGTCTTATCCGCTCCACTTCCTCCCGCTCTCCCGGGCCCCACGTGAGCAATGCACGTATTCCGATCTCGGAGAACTTCCGGACGACTCGTCCGTACGCCTCGGCTGGCCACCGCTTGAAGAACCCGAACGTGCTGACGCCGGGATGAATCGCCACGACCGGCCGGAGCTCTTCGGCACAGGTCTTTCGAAGCCAGAGTTCCATCGCCCTCCCCTCATCCTCGGAAAGGGGCAGGACCGGATCCGTTTTCCCTCCGGCAAGGTCACATTCTCTCAGGAGGTCCAGGTACTTTTCGACCTTGTGGACCTTCTCATTCGCCGGCCGTACGTGCTTCCTCATGAAGAGGTAGTTCGCCTCGCGCTGCGTGGCTCCGGCAAACCCGATCCGGGACTTCGCCCCGCTGATGAAGGCCCAGAGGCCGCTCCGGCAGTTGCCCTGGAAATCGATGGCCAGATCGAAACGCTTTCGACGAAGCTCGCGCATCGAGGAAAGGACACCGCGGATCGACCGGTGAAGCGTGGGAAGTCTTCGCGAGTCCCGCGACCACGAGGTACGTGGAAGGACGATCACTTCGTCCAGGAGGGGATGCCCCTGGATCAAGGTGGCGGCCCGATCCTCCACCAGCCAGGCGATGAAGGCACGAGGCATGCGATCTCGGAGCGCCGTCAGGGCGGGGAGGACGTGAACGCAGTCCCCCACCGCTCCGAGCCGCACTATCAGGATGCGCGATCGCTCTCGATTTCCGGTAACTCTCACGGGATAGAGGATATCGGCAGCCCTCGGGGCGTACAACGCAAGGCGTTGTATATAATGGGTGTGTTGTGGTCTCCACCTCATGGAGAAGGGAACCGCATGGGCTCCTCCACTTTCCCTCCTGGCTATGTCGAGCTCAAGGACGGTGATTCCAATATCCTCGTCCTCGAGGAGTGTCGGGAGCGCCTGGAGGGAATCGAAATCGGCGACATTGTCGCCTTGCGGCGACGAGCCAGCGGCGCTCCTCTTCGGGGCCGGTCGTCCCACTTCGCGATCGAGCTCGGCGGGGGCGGCCGCGCCGTCGTGAAGGAGAGCCGGCACGGCGGCATGCGGGCGTGGATTCTTCCCGACGTTTATTTCGGCGCTGGCCGTTTTCACAGGGAGATCCAGGTCACCCGGGAGGCGGAGCGTCGTGGTATCTGGGTGGCGCCGATCATCGCTTCGGTGACGAGGTCCGCGGGGATGGGATTCTGCCGACATCACTTTCTGGTGTCCCAGCAGGAAGGTGCCAAGGATCTTCGCCAGGCCCTTCCCTCGCTGTCTGGAATGCCAGCCCACCGGAGACGAGAGCTCGTACGAGCGGTGGCGGTAGGGATCCGTTCTCTCCATGACGCGGGGATTTGCCACGCGGATCTGAATCTCGGGAACATCCTCATCCGCGGAGCCGAGAGCTCGTCGATCGAGATCGGCTTCATCGATCTCGACACCTCCCGTCTTGCGGGCGAACCTTCCTTCGCGAAGCGGATACGGAACCTTCTCCGGCTCTACCGATCTCTGGTCAAATCGCGCTCTCTGGACGGTGTCGTCTCCCGAACGGATCTGTATCGATTCACGGCTGCCTACACGCAGGGGGATCGCGGCGGCGCCCGGCTCGCGTGGAGGGCCTTTCGCCGCCGGCTCCCGGTGCTCCTTCTCCACAAGCTCCTCTGGGGCCTCGGTATCCGCTGAGCTCTTCCTCTGGTTGTGGCATCCCGCAGTCGTTGGATATACTTATGATGGAGGGTGGGGCGACGGAGGAGTCAGGGAGCGCGAGAAAAGGATCCCCAGGGGCAGATCGTCCCGGCCCTGCTTGAATCTCGCCTCCCGATGTCACTGCGATGCGCACGAAGCCGTTTCTTGCCGGTATCTTCCTGGCGACGCTGGCCATGATTCCCATCCTGATCTTCACCCGGACTGTGCCGGAGGAGACCAGGACGGACAGGCCATCCTCCGACTCCGCTGTGGGCTCCATACCCCAGGATGACGGGTTATGGACGGAGCCGACGGGGTCCAATGGGGATCAGGAGACCCCATCTGCCGAGCTCATCGCGGGCATGGGAGCCAAGCAGATCGCACTGGCGTTGAGGGTCGTTGTCCTCCAGGGGGGTGATCCAGCAGAACTGCTTCTGGCGGCGGGAGATGAAGAGGCTGAAGCCATCCGGGCGTATCTCGCGCTCATCCGGGACGAAAGCGATCTCAGGCTTTTCGCCAAGCTGACGCAGTCGCTGGGAAGCCTGTCGGATCCCGAAGGAGACATCCTGAGCTATTGCCAGAAGGAGCTGGTAGCTGATGACCGCCCGATCGTGAAGCTGATCCTCGCCGAGATCCTGGAGGGACGGCCGGACGAGGCATCGATCGTACCTCTCCGGCAGGTCCTGAATCAATATTGGGACTCGGAGAATCCGGAGGAAGGTAGGGGGGTGATGCGCTCCGCCTTGCGGGGCCTGGGAAAGATCGATTCAGAAGCCGCCAGGCAGGAGATCTGGCGTCGGTTCCGGGCAGCTCCGAGCGACGAGCTCCGAACCGAGGCCCTCGAGGCCCTCGCCCTCCGAGCGGATGAGGGTGTGATCGAGCGGATTCAAGACGTGATCGGCGACTCGGGCCTTCCCGAGGAGGTTCGGCTGGGCGCCGTCCGGGCGCTCGCCTCCAGCTTCGAGGGCCGTCCGACGCTGGCAGCAACGACCCTCATCGGCGTCTACCGCGGCACACAGGACGCGGGGATCCGAGGGGAGCTGATCCGCAGCGCGGCCCAGACGGGAGCACGCAGGGGCCTGGACTTCGTCCAGGAGCGGCTCGCCGATCCGGGCGAGTCAGAGGCGCTTCACGTCGCCGCGATCCTCTCCTTGCACCACTACGGAAACAGGGGAAGTCTGGGCGTCCTGATGCAGATCGAAAACCGCTCGGGTAACCCCCGGCTCAGCTCCCTTGCCCGGCAGGCCGCCGCCGCGATTCGCCAGCGCTCCGGAGAGGAATGAGCCGACGCCTGGAGAGAACGGCCCTCACGATCGTCTCGGGAGTCTGCTGGGCGATACCCTTTCTCTTCGATGCGGCCTCTCCCTTCGTCTTCGTCTGCCTCGTCCCTTTCCTGTTCCTGATCGCCTCTCGACGCTATCAGGGCGTCGTCCTCTCTTCCTACGCCGTCGGGATCATCTATATCGCGTTGAGTGTCTCCTGGCAGTCGTCCATCTGGCTACCGCTCCCGCTGGTCTGCGGTCTCTACTTCGGCCTCTACGTCCTTCTCCTCGGGTGGGCCCTCTCACGCTCGATTCGACACACCCGGCTTCCTCTCAGCCTGCTCTGTCCTGCCCTCTTCGTCGGAATGGAGCTCATGAGGCTCTATGTGAGCTTGTTCAGATCGACCTGGCTGCACCTTGCCTACCCACTTCACGAATGGACGTCGCTGATCCAGATCTCGCGGTGGACCGGCCACTTCGGCGTGACGGCCATCATCCTCCTCTGCAACGTCGCCGTGACCGAGGTCGTGCTCGCAGTCTACGAGGGTCGTAGACTCCTGTCCCGGCGACTGATTCTCAGCTTTGCATCGGCGATCCTATTTCTGGGAATCGCCCTCGGGTACGGTGGATTACGCAATACGCAGGCCGACAATCAGGTCGGGCCCACGATCGCCGTCGTGCAGCCCAACCTTCACATCTCCGAGATCATCAGCCATGAGCGTTGGCTGGTTAACCTGGACATCTACATCCGGATGACCAGGGACCAGGGAGGAGATGGAATCGACCTCTGGATATGGCCGGAGGCCGCTTACCCGGGGTATCTCGAGTCGAGTCCGGCAGTCATCGCGGCGATGAAGAGACTCACCCGTGATCTATCGACGCCCATTCTCTTCGGCGCCCTCGGGACGCGTCGCGAGGGAGATGAGGATCGTCCGACGAACACAGGGTTCTACGCCACGCCGGACGAGTTTTATGCCGGTCGATACGACAAGCGCGTTCTTGTTCCGTTCGGCGAGACTCTTCCGATCATCGAGATGATCCCCTCCCTGAGGAGGCGTGTCTCCGCGCTGATTCACAAGGCGATCGGATTCCGCCCTCACATCGCGCCGGGCGAGCATGCGGAACCCGCGACGATCCGCTGGGGCGACAGGGATGTTCGATTCGGAGCTCTGATCTGCTACGAGGTGGTGATGCCGGATCTGGCGCGCCAGTCCCGCAGTGAAGGCGCCGATTTCCTGGTGAATATCTCCAACGAGGCGTGGTTCCCTCCAAAGGAGCAGGACCAGATGATTGCGATGGCCAAGTTCCGCGCCGTCGAGAACGGCATCTCCCTCGTGCGGGCCACGACCAACGGCATCACCTGCGTGATCTCTCCTCGCGGCGAAGTGATCGCGTCCCTTCCGCGGGGGCGTAGGCAGGCCGAGGTGATGGTGCAGGAGATCCCGCTCACATCATCGGGGCCGACCTTCTATGCCAGATGGGGAGACCTGTTCTCCGTCGTCCTGCTCCTCGTGGTGGGAGGTCTCTGGTTCCGGGAATGGAAGCGAACTCGCCGCGAGCCCTGAACGATTTCGATCAGCCCCCGACGCCGATGTACCCGAGATAACTGTAGACCCCGATGAAGAACCTGGGTGTCCAGGCGAGGTGGAGTCCCGTGTAGAGGACGAGGTAGAGGGCGGGGGCCTTGGCGAGCCATCCGCTTCTGGTCGGCTCTCTGGCCGCTCGCCTGGAGATGAGATCGAGCGAAAGGTGGGCGCAGATCGCCACGACGAACAGGTTTCCCAGGAAGAGGGCCAGGAAGTAGTACCGCGTGAGACTGCCCGACCAGGACTCCGGGATCCCGAGCCGATTGAGCACCATCACGGCAGTCCAGGCGACGGCCAGCAGGATCGTGAGCGCTGCGCGGTTGCTTCCCGAGGTGCGCTTCAACGGATCCCCTCCTTGATCCGGTCGACGGCTAGATCCACCCGGATCTGACCGTGGCCGAACACATTGTCCGGTCCCGCCGCCCCCAGGTCCAGCGCCGTGGCGATCAGGGCATCTTCCAGCTGGCTCACGCTCAGGTCCGGGTTTCCCTGCAGAAGGAGCGCCGCCGCGCCCGCGACGAGCGCCACGGAAAAGGAGGTCCCACGCTGGGGCAGATAGGCGTCGCGGCCGAAGGCATGGGCCCCGATCAGATCGTCGGCGGGGGCGCACACACGAGGGAAGACCCGCGTGGGGTCGCATCGATTGGGGCCCTCGGAGGTCTCGGGAAACCGCTTCCCCTTGCGGATGGTTCCTCCCACGGAGAAGACCACGGCGCCTCCCGGATAGAGCCCCACCGAGTTGGCGGGCGAACGGTTGGTCCCAACCCCGGGACCTTGATTGCCAGCGGCAAACGGCACGAAAATCTCCGCCGCCCGGAGCGCGCTGAGGACACGATCAAAAGTCGCGTCACACACGCTTCCAGGAATGCTCCATGCGGAGGCGATGACATCGGGCCGACCTCGAAGCAGCATCCAATCGAGGCACCGGACCAGGTCCAGGTTATCGAATCGGCCCTCGGGGAAACCAAGTGCCGCGATCCATCGGGCCCGCGGCGCCACGCCCCGGACCCGGCCGTACCCTCCGCGGCCGACGGCGAGACTGATCAGGGACGTTCCATGGGCTGTGTGGAAGAGGGTCTCCACCGGGGAGTCCGCCTCCCCTCGGGGATCATACCAGGAGTCCATCCCCCCACGATAACCTGCCTCGGTCTGGTCGTGGTTCGCCGATGCCCCGGAGTCGATGAATCCCACGACGATCCCGTCGCCGACGCGCCCCGATTCCCAGGCCCGGGGCGCGCCGATGGCCTCGAGCCACCACGGGTCCGGTTCTTGATCGCGCTCTACGGTGTCAGGCGCCCCGGTCTGCCTCCACAGGGCTCCGGCGGACCGCACCTCCTCCAGCACATAGGCGACATCATCCCGACCCGCAATCCTCGTGACCGTCTCCCTCGTGGTCCACACGATCAAGCCGTTCATCACGGCCAGCCCATCCACTCTTTCGACCTCGGGCCACTCTTCGATGACGCGGTCCACGTCCCGCTGGCGGTCCGCAGCCAGGGAGAGGAGGGCGGCGACGACGGAGTCTCGCTTCTCCCTCCGGGTCGTCAGTGAGGAAAGGACCGTCCTGCCGAGCTCTTGCAGATCCACCTGGGAACACATCACGATCCACGCGCCACATTGTTCTTTGCCGGGCTTCTGCAGCCAGCCAGGAGGAAGCTTGCCGTCATGGGGTGGCTTGATCTGGACGATGGGGGCCGCGGAATCGGTGGATGAACCTATGCAGCCCAACACCAAGAGAGTCGCCGCTATCGAGAGAATTCGATGGGGTCGCGTGGGATGATCCTTCAGGGGCTGGCCTCGCCCCCGAAGAGGTTCCCGAGGAGAGGGGGGTTTAATTCCTGCGGACGGCCGTGGGGCCGGTACGAGCGACCCTGTCTTTGAGCGTCTGATCGATGATGGCCATTGTCTCCATGTTGAAGGAGATGTTCAACTTCTTCGGCAGAGTCAGCCGGAAGTCGCCGAAATCGAGAGTGAAGTCCTGGAACCAATCGCCCGTGTTCACGTTTCTCCTGTCCAGGTGACTGATCAGCTGGATGAGAGCGCCTTCGTTTCCGTAGGAGCTCAGCTTGAAGTTGAAGAACCTGGCGTTGCCCATGTTGAGAACCAATGGCTCGCGGAAGTAGATCGCGCTCTTCTGGAAGACGATCTTGCGGAGACGCAAGTCCATGCTGGTGTCACCGTCATTGAGCCGGCTGCGAACGAGCAGGCTCATCAGGTCGTCGAGGCTCTCGATCTTGTTCCCCCGGGCGTCCTGTAGCGGAAGATCCGTGGAGTCGGTCAGCTCGATGGCATCGCCAGTGAAGCAGACGGCCACGCCCGCCCCGGACAGCCCCGAATAGTCCCGAACGATGTTGTCGAAGCCCTGACATCCCGGAGCCGTGTCGATCGCGAGGACCGACCGGCGGAAGACGTGCATCGCCTGTCCGTCCGCGGTAACTCCCTTGTGGTTCAGGGTGCCACTGCCGTCCCTGTTCTTCAGTCCGTCACGACTGAAGGCCCCGAAGCCGTCATTCGCCGCATTCTCGATCACGACGGGGCTGTTGGGCGAAGGGGCATCTCCCCAGCGGTTGTCATACGAGACGAGCTGGGAGACGGTGTACGGATCCGGGGTGGCTCCCACGCCCTCTATCGCGGCTTCTTGTCCGAAGACCTTCGCCCCCGAGCCATCCTGCGCCTGGGTGCGATCCCCGGGAAGGGGATGAAAGTCAGTGAGACAGCCCGACGAGGAGGCAAAGAAAAGCCCGATCACTCCGAGCCATGCTAACCTCGAGCGCATAATCAACTCCCCTAGCATCCCCACCCCCTAATTCGCGCAGAGAGGGAGATGGCCCTCTCGCAGCGAACAACATCTAGAATCCCAGGAACAATCCAAACCTACAACGAGATTCCAGATCCGTCAAGATGGGGAAGTCGAACTCCCCGGATGACGCGTGTCATCTCGGCTGCGGATTGGAACCTAAAGGGAGGAATCGAAGGACCGGTAGTCTATCAGAATGCGTGGATCAGTGTCAAGATTAATTTGGCCCCCGATTGCAATGGCGTCACGTTCGTAACTCGTCCAACACACCATGCAGGACCCAGGTGATACTGGACCTGGGGGGGGCAGGACTCAAAGAGAAAAAGGCCAGGAGCGGTCGTCCGCTCCCGGCCTTCTCAATTTTCCACGATGGGTCCTAGTGACGAAGGTTCGCCCGGCGAGCGCTGAGCTCCTTGCTGAACTGCTTCCTCAGTTCGCCCATCTTCTGCATGTTGAAAGAGATGGCAACATTTTCCGGCATCGTGGCCCGGAAGTCGCCGAAGTCCATGGTAAAGTTCCGGATCGCATCGTTCGTCCTGAGTCCCTTTTTCTCCATGTGACGAACAAGCTGGATCATCGAGCGACGGTTGCCGTCCGCCTCGAGGGTGAAGTTGAAGAGCCTGGCGTTCCCCATGTTGATTTTCAGGGGCTCGCGAAACCTTACTACGCTGTCCTCGAAGACGAACTTCTTCATACCCAGGTCCATGCTCGTATCCCCGTCGTTCACCCTGGCACGGATCAGAAGACCCATAAGGTCATTCACGCTCTGGATCTTGTTGCCCTGGGCGTCCTGAAGGGAGAGATCCATGGTATCGATGATCTCCGCAGGGCCACCGAAGCAGAGGAGAAGCCCCGCTCCCGCGTTGCCTGAGTTGTCCCGGATGATGTTGGCCACGAACTGGCATCCGGGGGCCGTATCCACCGCCAGAACCGAGCGGCGGAAGGTGTGCAGGGTTCCCATGCCGGCAACGATGCCCTTGTGATTCAAGGTGCCGTGGCCGTCACGGTCATAGAGCCCATCACGGCTGAAGGCCCCGAGGCCGTTGTTTGCCGCATTCTCCATGACAACCGGGTGGGACGGCGAAGGCGCGAGGCCCGTTCGGTTGTCATAGGAGACCAACTGGGTCACGGTGTACGGATCGGGAGTGGTCCCCATCCCGATCGTAGCGTTCTCAAATCCAAATAGCTTTGCCCCTGCCCCGTCCGACGCCTGAGTGCGCGTTCCGGCGAGGGGGGCCATATCGGTTAGACAGCCGCTGGAGACCAGGACCAACGCAACCAAGGCTGTGAAGGAACCAAACAACTTCATGGAAATCTCCTTTCCTCTCTCCCTATCGAGGTTCTCCTGAATCACTCTATTCCCGGCGAAATCTGGGCGAGCGCCTTCGCGATACCCACGAGAGCGCAAGAGCCTGGAACTTCTGCAGCTAGGATTCACCTCCTTCCCCACGGTGCCCTGGCTTGGGGCTCCGCCTCTCGATCCGTGCCCCCCCAGACCAGAGTTCCCGGGAGATGCAAATCGTTCCGGGAGGCCTCGCTTGCCGGGTTTGGGCTAGCATATCGTTCGGTTGGACTCGGGTGACCGGACACCGCATGGCCCTGGATAGCCAGGGAGTGCATCAAGTGCAACAATGCACTAATGGCACCAGTGCAACAACAGTCAGATCACTAAGCCCGGGGAGGAATTGAAGGCACTGCAAATATACCTGATGTTCGTGAATTGTGTCAAGATGAATTTCACGCGCGCGCCGTCGCTCATCAACGATTTCCACGTCCTCGAGGCGGCCGCCTACCCGTACCGAGGGATCAGCGACTCGTCCACGCCGAGCGGTTGGCCGCTCTTCAGGCCATGCCGTATAATCGGGTTCTGAAGCGTCCAGGTTGGAGATACGGAAGAGGATGGGCTTGAATCGAAACCCTTGCCGAGCTGCCGCCCATCTTACCCTGGCTCTCGCCGCGTCCCTCCTCGGCCCGCTCCTCGGCTGCAAGCCATCATCGCCTGGCTCCGAAGACAGATCCGGGGCCCGAATCACCATCACTCCGGAAACGATTGACCTCGGAACGGTCGAGCAATACGAGGAAATCCCCTACAAGGTCGTCATCGGTAACGATGGAGATCGATCCCTCGATATCACGCGGGTGAAGACGAGCTGCGGATGCACGACCTCCGATCTCCGTCGGTGGGTGATCGACCCCGGTGACGAGGAGGAGATGTGGGTCACCTTCAGCTCCGGTGGCATGTCCGGGCGTGTGAAGAGAAACGTCCGGATCGATTCGAGCGATCCGACGCAGCCTCGCCGCGTGCTCTGGCTCACCGCTCTCGTGATCGAGACCCCACTCGCGCGCATCGAGGTCGAACCCACCGCGTGGGACGTCGGCGTCACCAGCCCTGGCGAGACGATCCGGCGCGAGTTCCGGCTCCGGAACGACGGGGACAAGGTTCTCACGGTGAATGAGATCACGGCGTTTCCGGGTTGCGCGGTGGAGTGGGACGGCCCTATCGATATTGACCCCGGTGAGGAGACGACCTTCGGAGCCACCCTCTCCGTTCCCGGGGGAAATATCGGCGGCGTTCTCGGAGGCGAGATAGGCATCGAATCCAGCGATCCGATCCGTCGTCGGATTGCCGTACCCGTCTTCGCCTATGCGAAGGGCGGCGTGCCCTCCCTCTGGACCGAATACCCCCTCTGGCACTTCGGAGCCCTGGAGGCCGGCGAGGAGATCGAAGGGTCGATCCAGATCGAGAACCGAGGCGGTGCCGAGCTCGAGATCCGGTTCGCCGGAATCTCCGGAGTCCGGGAGGGAGTTGCAGTGGGTCTCTCGAAGGCCCAGAAGATTCCTCCCGGGGGAAACCTCTCCGTCCCGATCCGGGTGACCTCGGATGCTCCTCCGGGCGTGCTGAACTCCCTCCTGACCTTCGAATCGACAGACCCGTTCCGGGGCGAGTTTGACGTGGCCGTGATCGGATTCATCCGGGAGTCGGGTTCGGGAGACCCCGCGGCCCCCGTCGAGACTCTCCTCTCGAAGGTGAACCGGAGGGAATTCCTGTGGTTCGTCGGATCCAGGGCACCGGAGGAGTCCGTGCTCGATCGGACCCTCATCATCCGGAACGACATGGAAAGGGTGTTCCATCTCGAAATGAGCGGGGCCCAGGGCGCCCGGCTCGACGTTACCGGGGAACATATTGGTCCCGGAGAAGAGGTAGTCATCGAGGCGCACCTCTTCCCGATCGAGAAGCTTGGCATCGGTCGATGGGACCTGCTCCTCAGGGGGCGCCTCGGGGATGCAGACGAGCCGAAGACCATGACGATCCCCTGCAACGCCCTCTTGCCGCGGGGCGCCCCCGAGGCGGACCTGTCATCCAGGGCATGGGACTTCGGGGACGTCGAGAGCGGGGCCGGACTCTCGCACACGATCCGGATCTCGAACCATGGTAATCGAGGCCTGCGCGTGGAAGCGATCCGCGATCTGGACTCGACGACCGCCGGACTTACCTTCGATCCTCCGAGCTCCTTCGTGGTACAGGCCGGAGACTTCCGCGACGTGATCGTGACGCTCCGCGATCCTTTCTATCGGGGAACGGTCCTGGAGAGCGCCTTGATTCGTTCCAACGATCCGGCTTTCGGTGAGATCTCCTTCGTCGTTCAGGGGCACGTCCGAGGAATCTCGGTCGAGGCGCCGCCCCGCGAGGGCCATCACCTGGAGATCCTGTATTCATCGGACGAGCTCGGTCGTCTCGGGCCCTGCACCTGTGAGGAGGGACAGATCGGGGGATTTGCCAGGGCCGCTCGCTTCACCGAGCGGCAGGGCCCCCGCGCCCTGGTCCTGCACGCCGGAGACCTGTTCGGGGATCCCGAGCCGCATCAAAAGCTTCGAGCGGAGGCATCGATCGAGATCGCCCATGAGACCGGGTACGAGGTGATGGCGCTGGGTGAGGCGGAGTTCGCCTTCGGCAGGGAGTTTCTGGAGACGAGCCTCTCGCGTGCCCGCTTCGAGATCATCTCGGCCAACGTCTTCGATGTCGAGAGCGGCGAGCTGCTCACCCGCCTCCCCTGGGTAAAGATAGAGCGAGGCGCGCTGCGCATCGGCGTGATCGCGACTCTCGGGCCCGAGCTGATCTCCGAGAGGAAGGCGCGGGAGCTGGGGATCCGGCTGGAGGACCCATCCATCACTCTTGGGCGGGAGGTGCCGAAGATGCGAGCGACATGTGATCTCGTCATCCTCCTGGCGCACACGGCCGAGGATCGTCTGGAGTTGTTACTGGAGATGCGGCCCGACGTCGACCTCGTGATCCAGGGACACGGTGCTGGAGTGACGACACATCCCCAGATCGTGGGCGGGATCCCCTGGGTCCAGAACTGCGATCGGGGGAAGTACATGGCGCGTCTCGATCTCATCTTGTCGACGACGGGTGTGATCGTCTGGGCGGAGGGCAAGAAGACCCCGCTGGCGGAGGAGATCGGAGAAAGCGAAGATGTGATCCGATTGATCGAAGCCTACCAGGAGAAGTTGAAGACCCTTCCCGTTCCGGATCTGATAGCTCAGGGCGGGCCCGACCACGTAGGGGCGGCGCAATGCAAGAGCTGCCACTCGAAGGAGCATGCGATCTGGCAGGGCAGTAGCCACCGTGACGGTCTCGATTCTCTGGCGAGCAAGAATAGTGATTACGATCCGGAATGTCTGGCGTGCCATACGACGGGCTATCGACTACCCGGCGGCTTTCTCCGGCGGGAGGAGACGCCGGACAGGGGCGGTGTCCAGTGCGAAGCCTGCCACGGTCCGGGGTCCGAACATGTGGTCGAGGCCGAAAATGGGGAGGTCGCGCCATACGGGAAGGTAGAGCAGGATCACTGCTTCGTCTGCCACGATTCCGAGAACAGCCCTCACTTCCAGTTCGACATCTACTGGGCGAAAATCAAACACGGTCCCAACTAGAATGGGGCCTGCCCCCCCCCCCCCAATATTCAAGAGGTCAAAAGGCGATTCATAAAAAGAGGCCCCCGTCCGAAGACGGAGGCCTCCGTAGAAGACTGTCTACCTCCCGATCGGAACCAGGCATGGAGGATAAGAGGCAGCCAGTCCCTACAATTTCCATGGATCCGGAAGTTCTAACACCCTTCGACCTCGAGAAGGCATCGATATGAAAAAGGAGATAGAACTTCAGGGCCCTGGAACCGCACCCAGAATAGTTCGGAGCGGGCCGCACTGTCAAGGCTTCCGCTCGCGAGTTTCTTCCGCTCCTCGCCTCATCAAGACCCCGCCGAGCAAGAGGACCGTGAGAGCGGCGGCGAGGCGTCCGAACAGCTCTCCGCCGAAGGGCGCAGGCTCGGCCGGTTTTGCGAGTATCGGGATGTCCACCTGGAACGCCGGGCCTGACGCTTCCCCGCCCGACGACATCTGCCTCAGTCGACCGGCCGGATCGATCAGATAGGAGAGGCCTCCTTCTTCGATCCGGAGGACGGAGATCCGGTTCTCTACGGCGCGGAAGGTCGCCGAACGGAGCACCGCCCAGTCATGACGGGCTGATGCGATTCGACTCCGGTCCAGGCTGATCAGGAATTCCGCCCCCTTCTCCCTGGCTCCGCGGCACCAGCCATGGCTCATTATTTCTGATCCCAGCGGGGCCCCATAGGAGAGATCGTCCCGCAGGTCGAAGGTCAAGAGGCGACGCCCCGGATCCAACCTGGGAACGGAGTCCAGCCACCCCTTCACCAACCACCGGCTGGCTCGTTCCAGCGACCCGGCCCACTCTCCCCCGCCCGCTTCGAGTCGGCGCATTTGTCTTTCGAGCGGACCGTATTCGAGGCCTGGCAAGAGCAGCATCTGAGAATACTCGCGCGCCGGCTGCCCCTCCGGCGTCACGTGGACCACGACGTTGCGGAAGGTGTCCCTGTAGCGGGGCTGGACGTTGCGCGCTCCGATCAAGAACGGGCACTCGAACCAGTTCCCGAGGTTTCGCATGTCTCTCGTGTAGTCCGGATCATAGAGGTACACATCGGCGACCGCATCCTTGGGCCAGACGATCAGATCCGCCGTCCCATCCTGTGGCACGGACCGATACGTGCGCTCGACGTATCGCTTCTCGCGAGCCCGCGGTCCCTCCGTGGAGGGACCGATCCGGACGGCGTAGACTCTCGGTCCATCGGTCGTCTCCATGGTGGAGAGGGAAATCACGCCGTAGAGGATCGCCATGAGAATCCCGCCTCCCGCCACGCCCCGGCGGAGCCACCTTCCACCCGCTCCCGCGACCGGGCCCGATGCCGGCCGGGGCCAGCGGTCGAGAAGCTCGAAGGTCACGGCGGAGCTGGCAAGCGCTACAAGGAACGATACGCCGTACGAGCCGAGGATGTCGGCCACCTGGATCAGAAGTGGGATCCCCGCGAGCGTATGCCCGAGAAGATAGATCTCGATGCTTCCAGCAGAGAAGGTGCACCGGATCCACTCCGCTCCGACCCAGGCGAACGCCGCTGCCAGCCAGACGGGAAACGACGAATCCTCCGGCCACCCTCGCAGCACCACGCTGAAAGGAAGGACGAACGGAACGAAGATGAACGGCATCAAGAGCCCGGGGAGCGGCGCCGCGGCGACGAGATTCGATCCGGCGAGGATGGCGAACAGGTAGGCGCCCGGCAGGATCATCCAGGCGGGGGCCCGGAGGCCGCGGCGAGAGAAGAGCACGATCCAGGGGAGGAGGACGAACGGCGCGAGGATCGCCGGAAGGAAGCTCGACGGGATCCCGAAGGCGAGAGCAAGGAGGGCTCCGCCACTCAGGGAGAGTCCCCATCGGATTGCGCTGCCGCCCGGAGTCGCCTTCATAGGATCTGCCGGCTTCATCTTTTGCCTGTCCCGCCTTCGTGGGTTGGCGGGACCCATCCGGATCCGTTAGGATTCGAGGTGGATCGACCGTGGTCTGGATAGGGGAGGTGGAACTGCGCCGTGAAGGATCCGACGAGATCGAGACGACCTGACGCGATCGCTCTCGCGATGCTCAGCCTGTTCGTTTCCGGGCTGGCGCACCCGACCCTGGCTTCGTCGGCCGGATACTCCTCCTACGAGATCTTCGTCTTCGTCCTGAACGGGGCGATCCTCAGCCTCCTGCTCGTGCGGTCGGCTGCCGGGGTCTTTCACTGGGGCCGGCCGCTCTTCTGGACGGCGCCCGTAACCCTCATCTGTTTCCTCGGGGCGCACCTCGCCTATGACACTCTCTTCTACCAGAAGTTTCCGAAGCTGACCTGGCTGCTCATCATGGGGATTGGATCCTGAGGCACTCGAAGGATCGGATCCTGAGGTACTCGAAGGATTGGATCCTGAGGTTCTCGACCTCATATCGTCGCTGATCCCCGCCACCCTCATTCGTCCTTTCCGATATTCTCCATGCGACGGAGGTTGTCCAGGGCCAATTCGACCGGCGGCAGAGTTCCCAGGAAGGGGCTCTCGGGATGATCGCGGCGGAACTCCTCGATTCGATGTCGGGTTGCCTTTCTCAGCTTCGCCCCGGATCCGAATCCGTCGAAGAGGGCCTCGAGCCTCTCGAGCTGGAGAGCCGTCTCGGGGGCCCCCGGAGGCGGGGTCGAATCGATCAGCCGTAATTCGATCTTCACTTCCTCTTCCACCTCCGCCTTTCCCGGATTTCCCCCCCAGGTGATGAGCCAGGAACGCTCGTAGCGGATCAAGTGGCCCTGTTCCGGGTCCGTCCAGAACTCTTCCTGGAAACTCCCGGTGGACGCGTAACCAACTCGTGATCTCTTCTTCCAGTCTCTCCTGATGTGTATCGCGCCATCCGCCTCGGGATCGGGCCCAAGGATCTTCCACTCGTATTCGGCCTCGAGCACGCCTTGGTTGCTGAGCTTGAGCCGCTCGGTGGCAGACCACTCCGTCTCACCGTTGGCGTCCGGCCCCGAGAATCCCGCCTGACGCGGGAGGTGGAGCAGGGCCATGGCGGCATGAAATGGCCGCTCGCTCGCGGTCGGTTCGATACCGCCATCCGGATCGTGGATGCCGAAGATCAGTCCCTCGAAGCCCCCTACCCGTTCTCCCTTTTCGCGCACCGTGGCTAACACCGCGATCTCGGTCTTTCCATCCGAGGGGCCCCGGAGGATGAAATCGCGGAGGCGAACCTCCCAGACGTTGTGAATGGGCGGGGCCTGTGCACCTTTCTGTCGGAGGGTCATGGTCCGGTCCACAATTCCCTCGTACGTGAAGGTAGCTCCCGGGGCGTGTCCCTTCGGGGGAACGTGCTTCGGGCCGGCCGGGGGAACCTGATGGGGCCCCACCGGGGGAGCGCTCGGCGGTGTCGTGGAGCATCCTGGAAGGAGGAACAGAGAAAGAGTCACCCAGGCTGGAATCGTCCGAAACATGGCCAAGTAGTCTACAACAGGCGTGTGACCGAGCCCACCCGTGACCGGGGGGGCTGGATCTCGACGTCTGGATCAGACATTTTTTGGGTGGCGGTCGCGTGAAGATCAGACAGGATAGGGGGCGATGGGGGTGCGCCCGCCGTCTGGGTTCCCCCGAGGGATTCTGTCCGGGGAGGGGAGGTGAGGGATGCAAGAGGGCACTGAAACAGAACCGCAGGATGGTATAGACGAGGTCACGGCCACGATCGCGGAGGGCTCGAACTGGAAGGTCTTCGATTCGATCAGGGAGACATTCTCCGACAACTCCACGGAGAGCCTGGTGATTGCTCTCGCGGTGCTGGTCGCCGGGGTCTTCGGCCTTTGGGTGGTCCGCGGAGTCCTGACGGAGCGATTCGCCCGCGTCGCGGCGAAGACCAGGAATCGAATGGACGATGTCGCCGTCGAGCTGATGCGGGCGACCCACTGGATCTTTCTCCTGATCCTCAGCTTCTATGCGGCGTCCCTGGTCCTGGAGGTGTCGGAGACCCTGGCGAAGGGGGTGGGGAGAGTGACTTTCCTGGCCCTCCTCCTCCAGTTCGCCTTCTGGGGAAATCGGGCGATCAGCTTCATGCTGGCTCAACCTCCCAGGAAGGAAGGGGACGTCGCCCCACAGGCAGCGACGACGCTGAGAGCCGTCGGGTTTCTCGGGCGCCTCGCCGTCTGGACGATCGTCGTCCTCATCGCCCTCTCCAACCTCGGCGTCGACGTCAGCGCCTTGATCGCCGGGCTAGGCATCAGCGGCATCGCAGTGGCCCTCGCCCTCCAGAACATCCTCGGTGACCTCTTCTCCTCCGTCTCGATCGTCCTCGACAAGCCGTTCGTCCCGGGAGACTACATCCTCGTCGGGGATCTCGGCGGCACGGTGGAGCATATCGGGCTGAAGACGACCCGGGTACGGGGCCTGGGTGGGGAGCAGATCGTCTTCTCGAACTCGGATCTTCTCAGCAGCCGGGTCCGCAACTACAAGCGGATGGCCGAGAGGAGGATCCTCTTTTCCTTCGGAGTCGTCTACCAGATTTCCGCCGAGAAGCTGAAGCAGATCCCGTCCATGGTGCGCGAAATAATCGACCAGCAGAAACATGCGCGGGCCGATCGAATCCACTTCAAGAAGTTCGGCGACTCGACTCTGGACTTCGAGGTGGTCTACTACATGGAGGTCCCTGATTACGGCCCATACATGGACACGCAGCAGGCGATCAACCTGGCCCTCTTCGAGAGGTTCGAGAAGGAGGGAATCGAGTTTGGCTATCCGACCCATACGGTATTCCTCGAACGAGAGGGAGCGGCTACCTGAATGGCCCTCTCCAAGGCACGCCTGCGCTCCCTGCGATCACTCCGTCTGCGAAAGCGGAGAGAGAAGGAGGGAAGATTCCTCGCCGAAGGGCCCCGCGTCGTTGGCGAGGCCCTGGCAGCCAGGTCGAAGATTGAACTGATCCTTTGCCAGGACGATCTGACGGACGAGAGTCGGCGGATCGCGATGCTGGCCGAGAAGGCTGGCGTGGAGACGATCTCCCTCGACGAGGAGACGTTGACGTCGATATCGTCGAATCCATCCCCCCAGGGTTTGATCGCCGTCATCCGCAGGGAGCTTCCCAGGTGGGAATCGTGGATCGAGGGGAAAAGAGATCTTCTATTCCTCGATCAGATCCAGGATCCGGGGAACATGGGGGCCTTGATCCGGGCGGCGCGCGCCTTCGGCATCGGCGGAATCCTGGTGGGGAAGGGAAGTGTCGACCCCTTTCACCCGGGCGTCCTCCGGGCCGGGGCCGGGGCCCATTTCCACATCGGAATATCGGAGCCCCTCGCTCCTGAGGCTTGCCTTGCCCGTCTCTGGGAGGTCGGAATGCCGGTAGTCGCTGCGGACCCCGATGCGGAGCTTTCCTTCGAGGCGGCGACGTATCCTCCTTGTCTGACACTGGTTCTAGGGAATGAGGGGGCTGGAGTATCTCCCCTAGTACGAGAAATGGCCCAGATGAGGGTCAAGATCCCCCTGATGGACGGGACAGAATCCATCAACGTGGCGGTGGCGTCCGGTATCCTCCTCTATCACCTCTTCAGGAGGTGAGCCTCGTCCAGGGGAGGCCGGTTCACAGATGTGAAATCGCCCTTGACCGTTCCGTAGCCGGGCATTATGATTATTACGTAGCCTTGTACTAACTGGGGAAACCATGATCGAGTTCAACTGCAGCGCCTGCGAGACGCGCCTGCGAGTCAATGGGGCTCTAGGCGGGAGGAAGGTGCGTTGCCCCAAGTGCCGCGATGTCATCAGTGTTCCCAAGCAAGAGACCACTACCCGTCGGCGCATGGCCCCCAGGACCTGCCAGCGATGCAACCGTCCCGTCCTTCCCAACGAGATGACCCAGGAAATCGAGGGAAAGGTCCACTGCTCCTACTGCCTGACGGACCTGGGAATCGCATCGAGCGGGGGCCTGCACGATCCCACCACGCTGAACATTCCGGGCATGGTCGTGTTGAGGGGGAAGGAAGAGCGGGACGCTGCGCGTCGATTCCTCGACACGCAGGCCGAGAAGCAGCACTCCGAATCCGATGACGCCGAGAGCTGACCGCGGGCCGCCTTTTCCTGCCGCAATAGAACAACAAAGGCACCAATCGCCAAAAAAGGCACCAATCGCCAAAGATCGCTAAGATGATATAGGGGGGTTCGACGTCTCTCGGGACGGTGGGGAACACCGATCTTTCGCGGCTTCTTTCCGAAGCGCGGGAACCCTTGCCGGTCCCGGGCGTCTAATCCGTGAACAACCTAACTGGAGGTGGTCATGAGTCTGCATCTCCGCGCCGCGCTCGCCGTCGCGGCCCTGTTTCTCGTCGCGGCCGGGGAGGATCGCGGGGCCAAGGACCGCGATCCGCTGAAAGAACGGACCATCTATATCCCGTACCGGGATCTGGAGAAGGTGTTCGAGAAGGAGGGGAGGGGGGTCTTTCTCCCCTACCCTCAGTTCCTGGAACTCTGGGAGAGGGCGCGCGCCACGGACGTCGAGACGAGACCGCCCGTGGATGCCATCACGGCCGCCGGCGATTATCAGGGGACGGTCCGGGGAGACATCGCCGAGTTCCAGGCGCACTACTCCTTCGAGGTCCTGCGTGAAGGGTGGACGGAGATCCCTCTCGCCCTCGGAGGGCTCGCCCTCTCGGAGGCGAAGGCGGAGGGTGAAGGGGCGCTCTTGCGGGCCGATGACAAGGGTTATCGGCTCCTGGTGCCGGGCCGGGGTCGGTATGGGCTCACCGTAAAATTCGCCCTCAAGGTGGAGGAGAAGGCGGGCTACAAGTCGATATCGATCCGGACCCCGAAGGCCGCTGTCTCCAAGCTGAAGGTCACGCTGCCCGGGAAAGGGTTGGACGTGACCCTCGATCCGAATCTCGCTGCCACGATCCGTGAGGCGGAGGGGACGGAGGTCCTCGCCTTCCTCGGCGCATCCGAGCAGATCAAGATCACCTGGAGACCGAAGGCCCGAACCCTGGCGCCGGACGAAGCCCTGATCTCTGCCGAGGCGATCCAGAGGGTCACGGTGGATGAAGGGGTTGTCCAGTCGACGGCCACCTACTCGCTCAACATACTGAGGACGCGCGTCACGGCCTTCGAGGTCGAATTCCCCGCCGGTTACAAGGTCACGGCCCTGGAAGGGGAGTACTTTCCCGATCTCTCGTCCGTTCGCGAGGATGGGAAACGCCGCGTGGCGGAGGTCAAGCTCCATCGCGGGGTCGAAGGGGAATACAAGTTCACCCTCTCGATCGAGAAAGTTGATCCTGCGTTCCCCGGGCAGGGAGCCACCCTCGAGGTTCCTCGGATGGCCCTACGGGGAGCCCGGACGGAGCGAGGCGTCCTCTCTCTGGCCCTCTCGCCTGACCTCCGAGCCAAGGTCTCTTCCGCGACCGGAGCGACCCAGGTAGACGTCGCCGACCTTGGAGAGCAGGCGAAGGGGGCGGCGTTCGGATTCCGATATCCCCTGCATCCGTTCACCGTCCAGCTGGAGGTGGAGAAGGTGCAGCCGCGGGTTCGCGCCGATTCCCTCTCCATCATTTCCATCGATGACGAACAGGTCGTCCTGACGGCGCGTTATGTCTTTCAGATCCAGCGCGGCGGTCTTTTTCACCTCCGTTTCATTCTCCCCGCGGGCTACGACCTGATCGATGCGACCAGCTCCCTGGCGGTACGCGATTCCCGGGTCGTCGACGCGCCGGAAGGCAAGGTACTCGAGGTGGACCTCGAGCAGAGGACGACGGGCGGGGTGGATGTCACGATCTCGCTGGAATCGCGCCGGGAGAGCGCGGAGGGAAACATCTCTCTTCCCTTCATCCAGGCCCTCGACGTGATCCAGGAGACGGGCCACGTCGGTGTCTCCCTCCTGGAGAGCCTCGAGGCAGTGACCGGCGAGGTCGTCGGGCTCGTCCCAAAGGATCCCCAGAAGATCGCGCGGGGCGGCATCGGGTGGCCGCGGGACCAGGTCTTGACGCAGGGATTCTCCTATCAGAAGCACCCCATCTCCGCTGATCTGAAGGTCTCGCGGAAAGAGAGCCATGTGACGGCGACCGTCCAGACCTCCCTCGATGTGAAGGAGGACCTGATCAAGGTCACTAGCGAGATCCACTACGACGTTCGTTACGCCGGGGTGGACCGATTCCGGTTCACCCTCCCAAAAGGGATCGGCGAGACAGCCCACATCGAGGGGGCTCTGACCAAGGAGAAGAGATCGGAAGAGACGGATGAGGGAACTACCGTCGTCCGGGAGGTCACGCTCCAGAGGAAGGTCCTGGGTAGTTATGTCCTCACCGTCGAGTACGACCTGAAGCTGGCCTCGGCCGAGGCCGGCGAGTCGGTCACCCAGGAGATTCCGGAGTTGACGGTCCTCGACGTCTTCAGCGAGGAGGGTTACGTCGCGGTCCGGAAGGCTCCGAATATCGTCCTCCAGGCAGAAGACCCTACGAATACGAACCTCGACTCGATCGACCCAAGGGAGTTGCCCGAGTCGATGAGGGCGGAGGGAGCGTTTCTCGCCTACCAGTATCTCCGTCACCCCGTCGCGATGAACGTGGCGGTAACCCGCTACGAATTCAAGTCGGTCCTGCCCACGCTCGTCCGAAGCATACACACCGAGGTCGTGCTGACGACCGAAGGCGCCCTTCGCTACGAGGCGACGATCGCGCTGATCAACAAGCATCGGCAGTTTCTGCGTGTTCGTCTTCCCGAACGGGCCGAGGTCGAGGCCCTGTCGGTCGACGGCGAGGATCGGGATTACTCGAAAGACGAGGGTGAGGTCATCCTCGTCGATCTGGCCGATGCGGGTAAGCAGGGCAAGGAGATCCGGATCCGCCTCCGGTACAACATTCCGCGAACATCACCTGGCGGTCTCGGGGCCGCCCGCCGGCACCGGGTCCTGCTCCCTGCCATCGAAGGCGAGCCTGCCCCCGATGGCCTGGGCAAGCCCGAGAACCCGCCTCCGGTCGCCCATCTGAGCTTGAATCTCCACGTCCCGCAGGACAGGGCCTACATCGGTTTCTCCACCTCGATGAATCTTCTG
Organism: Planctomycetota bacterium; assembly: GCA_027296055.1. Taxonomy (GTDB): domain Bacteria; phylum Planctomycetota; class JAPUJT01; order JAPUJT01; family JAPUJT01; genus JAPUJT01. Next base: position 54,512 of record JAPUJT010000087.1, read on the forward strand.
GAAGGTCCGACGTCCTTCTGGGGGGGTATTCGCAAGTCTCTCCTCGGTGGGAACCGGATCGACATGAGGGGGCTCAGGGTCATCCAGGCTGGCGAGTCCCTCGCCACGATGGTTCGTGGCGGAGAGGCGAACTCCTCCGGCGACTTCGTCCCGGAAGGCAAGAAGTTCTCCTTCTTCAAGCTCGAGGGGGGAGGCGCCGTGACGATCACGCACCTGTCCCGGCCTCTGCACGCCGCGATCCAGCTAGGTGTCATCGTCGGGCTGCTCGCCGCCGGCGTGAATCTTCCCCGGCGAAAGATCATCTCGGCCAACCTCGCCGTCTTCGGACTGGCAGGAATCACGATCACCCTCCTCGCCTTCGCCCCCGAGCCTATGAGGCCGTACCTGGAGTCGGCGCTGATGTCCGCTGCGCTCCTCGGTCTGATCTGGGCGGGGCTCTTCGTGGTGAATGAGCTGAAGGGCGGGACGGCAGGGCCCGCCGCTCCTCCGCTGGCCACCGAACCGCACCACGATCCGACGGGAGGCGGAGGTCCGGATCTGGAGGACGCCGCCGAGGCCAAGCCGAAGAGGCGCCGGACGTCCGGTCGGATCCGCAAGCCCCGTCGCTCGAAGGGGGAAGACGAATGAGGTCCGCCATTTTTGCAGTCCTGGCCCTGTTCCTCCTCCCCGCCGTGACCAGAGGTCAGGAGGAGATCCATCGAAAAATCTATGTCCCTCTGGACGAGTGGGAGCAGGTCCTCGAGGAGGAGCCCCGGGGACTGATGCTCACCAAGGTCGAGTACGACGATCTGATCGAGCGGGCGAAGGCAAACCTGAAGCACGGGGAGGTCGACGGACCGCCCCCCGTCGGGGCGGCCATATCGGGAGCGACTTACGAGGCGACCCTCGAAGGACAGCGATGCGTGGTCGACGCGAATTTCGAGATCGAGTTTCTCCGGGACGGATGGGTGCTCCTTCCGCTGGGCCTGGAGGGGACGGCGCCGTCGGATGCGACTCTCGGGGAGACGAAGGCGCTTCTCCGCCGGAACCGAGTCGGTGGATTTTTTCTGCTCGCGCGGGGCAAAGGAAAGGCATCGCTTCGCATCCCTTTCTCCTCCGCCGCGGAAGAGTCCGCCGAGGGCTACTTGATCCGATTCGGCCTCGCGCCCTCGGCCGCGGGGACGTTTCGCTTTCGAGCTACAGGCGAATGGGAGATCTCCGAGGCGGGAAGGTCGGGTGTCGTGGCCTACGACGCCGCCACGGGGGAGACCCGGTTCTCGACCCCGATAGGCGGCCGTCGACGAATCACCCTTCACGTCGCGCGGAGGAAGGAGGGCAAGGAACGGCGGCCGGTGATCCTCCTCGACAAGGAGTTGACGCTACTGATCGACGACGCGGCGATCGATGCCTGGTGGGATCTCGACTACACCGTCCTGCGCGAGAAGAGGGCGACGTTCGAGATCGGCTTGCCGGCCGGGTTCGATCTGACGGAGGTCTCGACGCCAGACCTGCTCGACTGGCGCGTCCTGCAGAACGGAAACTTGCAGATCACGCTCCAGAATGATGCGGAAGGCCATGTGCCTGTGACCGTCCGGATGCGGACCGGCATCCCCGCCGGAGGAGAGGTCCAGACCCCGCACCTCTCCGGCGTGGATGCGGACCGGCAATGGGGCCGGATGCAGATCCTCCTGCTCGGCGGTCAGAGGGGCCGGCTCGTCCGACTCGAAGGGGCGCGCGAGATCCCGGTCGGCGAGGCCGCGCCATCCAATGGAAACGCACCCCCCGTCTCCCGACAGGTCTTCCGTTCCTTCGCATGGTCCGGCGACTCTCCGAAGGTGACCCTGGAGGTGGAGAGGCCTCCCCCCCGTCTGCTGGCGGACGTCCGGACCCTCGTGACCGTGACGGATGAAGGAGTCTGGTTTCGAACCATCATCGGATACGAGGCGATCGAGGGCGAGGCCCTCTCGCTCTCCCCTCAGCTCCCGGCCGATCTCGAACTCTTCGCCCTCCAGGCCGAGGGGGCGACCATCGAGTGGAGGGAGGAGGAAGAGGGCCGCATCTGGGTGGGGCTCTCCAGCAAGCTGACGGGGAAAGACAAGGTCTATCTGATGGCCGAGGGCCGCCTGCCGGGCGGAGATGAGCTGGCCATCCCTCGAATCGTGGCCGGGGCGGAGCGCGAAGAAGGCTACCTCTCGTTCGCGGTGGAGGGAGGGTACTCGCTTCGCGGGAGCGAGATCCGCGGGCTGGACCCGATCGATGCCCGTCTCTCGACCCAGATCATGGGGATGGACGTCAAGGGGGCGAAGCTCTGCTACCGGTATCGGGATCCCCATTACGGGGGAAAGATCCTCGTGAGGGAGGAGAAGCCCGAGATCAACCTGGAGACGGTCGAGTACATCTCGCTGGTGGAGGACACGCTCAAGTTCCAGATCCAGCTCGGCTACGAGTTCCTCCGCGCCGGAGCCAGAGAGGTGCGGTTCATCCTCCCCAAGGGCACCGGCGAGATCGAGATCCAGGGTGACGGTTACAAGGAGAAGTCCCGAACCGATGAGGAGGATGGCGAGCACTGGAAGGTGACATTCCAGGCCCCCGCGCTCGGCAGACGCCACCTGTTCGTCACCTTCGAGCAAAAGCTATCCGACGTCTCGGAGGTCCCGATGTTGGTGGCGATAGGAGTGGAGCGTCAGCGAGGTTACGTCGCCGTCGAGGCGAGCGCCGAGTCGGAGATCACTTTGAAGGATCCGGCGGGTTTGCGGGAGGTGGATCCGGCGGAAGTCCCCGACCACGCCCGGTACAAACCGGAGCAGAAGGTCCTCTTCGCCTATCGCTACGTCACGGCGGACCGCTCCGTGGGATTCTCCGCTCAACGACATGACAAGGGGAAGGTACATCAGGCCGTCGTCTCGAGCTTCGAGGCGGACGTCCAGTGTAACCCGTGGGGTGCGGAGAAGGTCACCGCCACGTACACCATCCAGCAGACATCCATGCAGTGGCTCGAGTTCGTCCTCCCCGCGGGGAGCGAACTCTGGGCGGCGAAGCTCGACGGCGTGGGCGTCAAGCCTGTGCGCGAGGATCGACGCGTCGTGATCCCCCTGGAAGGGAAGGGCCCCCGTGAGAGAAAACTGCAGCTGATCTATTCCACCCGTTCACGATCCGGGATGAGGGTTGCCTCCGCCCTGCCCCAGGTCGACTATCCCGTCCGCATCTCCACCGTCCGGATGCACGTCCCCGGCGATCAGATCGTGATCTGGGCGGGAGGCGAGTACGCCCCCCAGTTCGTTCTCGGCGGACGATCCGGGCTGCGCCTGCTCTGGGAGAAGTACCGGGCCACGGCCCTGACGCTCCTCTTGCTCTCCGGTCTGGGGTATCTGCTGGTCCGGATGAGGGAGACGATCGGGGAGGCAGTCCGACAGGCTCGCTGGCGCTACGGGACCGTGAAGGTCGGCCTGATGGGAGGGCTGTTCATCATCGCCATGATCTTCGGAGTCTACGCGATTCCTGGTCTGGTGAAGTCGAGGAGTTCGGCGCGTAGCGGTTGGCTGTTCGAGACGCAAACGAAGGCGATGGGCTCGCGGGAGGCGATGGAAGATGACTACGAAGGAGCTGGGCTGAGGACTGTCAGTTCGCGCCAGGGAGAACACGGATTCAACCTCGGGATGCCGAAGGCCCCGCCCCCGGCGAACGAGCCGGTTCCGGACATGGCCGCCGCCGCCAGGAATGGCTACGCCTTCGGAGACGATGAGGACGAGGCCAATCGCATTGTCGGAAGTGATTTGACGTTCCAACGCCTTCGAAACGAGAGGCGGATACTGGGCGGCAGTTCAGGTCGGGTCGGCGGAGGGAGCGCCGGTGGTTCCAGGCCACGGCGCGCAGCGATCCGGCAGCAGCTCGATCTCCAGGGCCTCGCGTCCCTGGCCCTCGATTTCCCCGAGATGGGGGCCGTCCTGCCGTTCCGGCGACAGGGATCGGGAGGCGCTGCGCGCCTGTTGATCCTGAGTGGAGGCACCTTCAGGGCCATAGCCGTCCTGGCCTTCGTCGGATGCCTGCTCGGTGGGCTGCTGGCGATTCGCCGAGGCCACGCAGTCGCCATCCTGGCGATCTTGCTCGGCGTCACAATCTTGCCGGAGGTCCTCCCCACGTTCTCGGGACCCGCGAACGCCGGGCTATCCGGCCTGCTTCTCGCCCTGATATTCGCCGCCTTCGTGTGGGGAGTCGGCAGGCTCTCCCGGCTTTCGGTGAAGGGGGCGTCCGTCGCTCTACTCCTCGTCCTGATCCCGACGGGCTTGACGTGGGCACAGGAGCCGATCCCGCCTGCACCTGGCGATGCCATGAAGAAGCTACAGGCGCTCCTGGAGGAGGAGCCTCGCCCTGCCCGTCTACGGGAGCGACGAGTCTACATCCCCTACGACAGCGGGGACCCAGGCGCCCTCGACGAAGGAGGAAAGCTCTACCTCCCCTACGACGAGTTCATGCGCCTCTGGAATCTGGCTCACCCTGGAATCGTCGACCCGGCGGCGTTCCCATACGCCGTCACGCGAGCGGAGTACAGGACTCTTCTGGAGGGGGACGTCCTTGCAGTCACCGCCGACTTCCGGATCCGAACGATCCGGAAGGGTTGGACCGAGGTTCCCCTCGGTCTTGCCGGAGCCCGGATCGAGAGTGTCCTGGTCAACGGAGAGACGGGCAGCCTCCGAGGATCGAAGGCCGGCTATTCCTTCCTCGCCGAGACCGCCGGGAGCTATCGGGTCACCGTGACGTTCCAGATCAAGGGACAGGGGCGTGGCGGCGCGGGCTTCGTCGAGATGTTCCTGGCAGGGAGCCCGATCTCGCCGCTCACGCTTCGTGTCGCGGACGCGAACCGGCGGGCGCGAATCGAGGGGGCGCCCTCCGGACAGTGGGCGGAGAACGGCCACATCCGAGCGGACCTCGGGGGGATGGATCGCCTCCGGATCTCCTGGGAATCCGGCGAGGGTGTAGGCGCCGAGGTTGCGCTTCGAGCGCGGACCCTGGCCCGACTGCACCTCGGAGAAGACCATGTGAGCTTGACGCAAGAGACGATCTTCGAGACCTCGGGCGGCAAGGTCGACACGTTTCGATTCCGGATCAGCGAGGGTTTCAGGGTCCACTCGGTGAAGGGGGAGTGGGTGCGGTCCTGGGGGCTGGAGGGTCGAGGTCTCGTCGTCTCGCTGTTCCAGCCTCGTGAAGGGAAGATCCCGATCGAAGTCGAGGGGGAGTCGTCCATCGTGGACGGGAAGGCCGGGATGCCGACGATCAGACCGGCCGCCGTGGAGATGGAGAGCGGGGCTCTCCTCGTGGACAAGGAGCGGCACCTGAACGTGAGGGTGACCGGGAAGAAAGGGCTGCGAACGGTCGAAGCGGACGGTTGGAACGGTCCCCCCTCCCGGGGCGAACTGGTCCGGACCTACCGTTTCGTGAGCCGTCCGATCGAGCTGGAGAGCCATGTCTCCGTGACCGAGACGGAGACGGCCGCCGTGGTCAGGCAGGATCTCACCGTCTCTCCACGCGAGGTGATCCAGGTGATCCAGGTCCAGGAGACCATCCATCAGGGAAGGGTTTTCGACCGCCAGATCCGGATCACGTCCGGATACCGTCTCGACGGCTTCACCGGTCCCATCCGGGACGCCTGGGTCGATGAGGGGTTGCTCCACATCGTGTTCGACCAGGGACTCTCGGGCGGGGCCTCCTACTCGATCTCCCTCTCGAGGCGCGAGGTGGAGGATCAGAAGGAGTTCGGCATACCCCTCGCCTGGATCGAGGGAGCGGGACGGCAGCGAGGATCGATAGCGATGACCGGCAGCGAGGGCACACGTCTTCTCACAAAGGATCTCCAGGGACTCCGGTCCACCGATCCTCGTCGGCTGGGGGGTGGGAGACAGCAGCGCGTCGCCGACCTCGCCCTCGCCTATTCGGAGGCCTACTCCGGGGCTCTCCTGCTCGGCAAGGAGGAGGCGCAGCTCGAGGCATCGTGGATCCTCCACGTGGAGGCGGCCGGCGATGTCCTCGAGATGGCGGTGCGGATCGAATACCGGACGAGCCGCGGGTCCGTCGACACGGTGTCCTTCTCTCTCCCGGCGGAGATCGGGGAGAGCGTCCGACTCGTCGGCGACGGACTGCGGGAGACACCGAGTCGGGTGGAAGGGGATCGGCGGATCTGGACCGTGACGCTACAGGCCGCTTTCACGGACCGCTATTCGCTCGGGGTCTACTTCGACCGGAAATTCGAGCCCGGCGTGCCACTCCCACTGCCAACCCTGGGTTTTCCCGACGCGGACGAACGCGAGGGCCACATCCTCATCCAGAAGCAGGAAGCCCTGGCGCGAATCGACCTCTCGAATCTGGACGGTCTCGAGCTGGTCCCGGCTCACCGCCTCTCTGCGCTCCCCTCGGGGGTGGCGGCAGATCAGATCCTGAAGGCTTACAGGAAGGTGAGCTCTCCCTGGTCTCTCGGCCTCGCCGTGCAGCCGCTGGACATAGAGAAGGTGGCGGGGGTTCACATCCACTACATGAAGATGGAGACGGTCGTGCAGGAAGACGGTCTCTCCTGGAACCGCGCCTCGATCCGGATCCGAAATCAAAAAATGCAGTTTCTCCGTCTGCTGATGCCGGAGGGTTCTGATCTCCTCTCCGTCTTTGTGGCCGACGAAGCCTCTCGGTACGCCGAGGAGAATAACCTCCATCTGATCCCCCTGCCCACCGGAGCGGATGGGGACCTCGCCTTCAGCGTGGATCTCGTCTATACCCTGCAGCTTGGAGATATCGGCGGGCTGTCCACTGTCGAGCCGCTCGCGCCGAAGATAGAGAGTGGCGTCAACGTCTCCCGCATCTTCTGGACCCTCCGGCTTCCTGAATCGGCGCGTCCCCTGCGGTTCGGGGGAGACATGGAGGAGATCGGTGCGGAAGTGATACCGACGCTGGAGCTCCAGGCCGAGGTCCAGGACCTGAAGAGACTGACGAAGCTCTCCGAGACCGGCGGCGAGGTGCAAAAGCTGCGCGCCGGGCTGAACCTGCGGCGCCAGGTCGCCAACGTGGAGGCGAAGCTCCTGGAGGCCCAGAAGGCCGGCGAGATCGCTCGATTCAAGTCCACCTCGAAGTCCGACTCTTCCGAGTTGAGCAACAAAGTGCTTCTCGATCGGCTCGAGCGGGAATCGGCCCAGTACCGATCGAAGGAGAATCAGGTCCGGCTGGCGACAGGTCAGACGTGGGCGGCTCAGAAGGACGCCAAACTCGGGGAGTACGGCAAGCGCGTGGAGGAGACCCTACGCAAGAACATCCAGTTGAAGAAGACCGAGAAGCGAGCAGACAAGTGGGGTTCGGAGACGCCGGCCGACGATGCTCCTGCGAGTGCGATGGTGAATGACGCACTCATGGCCAGGGGCCGAGCCGCCAAACCGGCTCAGCAACAGTTCGAAGCCCTCTACGACAAGCGCCGCCGCGGCGCCCTCCAGATGCCTCCGGAAGCGGGGCAGCCTGCCGGGGCAGGCCGCAAGGTGGTCGGCGGAAAGGTGGCCGGAACCAAGATCTACAGCCAACGAGGCGCTCAGGTCCCCGCCCTCAGGGCACGCGGAAAGATCTCCGCCCTCTCTCTTCCTGTGAGCCTCCCCGAAGGGGGAACGGCCTATCACTTCAAGAAGGAGGGGAGAGACGCGGAGCTGACGGCGCTCACGTCCAGCCGATCCTTCGAGGGTGCGTCCCGGACACTGATCAAGGTCTTCGCTCTGGCCATCCTGTTCGGCGTCCTCGTCCGCCTCGGCTGGGTGACGACCGGCCGCCTCTCGTCTCCCGTCGGTCTCGCCGCTTCCGCGGCGGTCGTCCTCGCCATCTCGGCGATGGTCGCCAGCACTGCCGTCTCCGCCATCGTCCTGGCGATGGGCGTCGTGGTCCTCAGGAGAGCACCGCGGTGAATCTCCCGGGGATCTTCCTCTGTGGTGGCCTCGCCTTCTGCCTGCTGGCGGGTTGCGCCGGCGCGCCGGAAGAGAGCCCCGAGGAGAAGGCGCGATGGTCCAAGGCCAGGATCAAGTCCAGCGAACTCCGGGACTGGACAGAGCAGCAGAAGCCCACCGGGGAAGGCAACTTTCACCTGGGCGTGATGGCCTACAACAAGGGCGATTACGAGACGGCCGTCTCCGAGTTCCGGATGGCCGTCCGGCTGAACCCGAAGCTCACCGGAGCCTGGGGGAACCTCGGGGCGGCCCAGTACCGCCTCGATCTCCTGTCGGAAGCGGAGGCGAGTCTGAACAAGGCGATCGAGCTGGACAGGAACCTCCCAGATCCCTACTACAACCTGGCCCTCGTCTACGAGCGGCAGGGAAACATCCGGGCGGCGCTCGAATCTTGCCGCCGGGCCGTCGAGCGGAAGCCGAGGGACTTCGAGGTCCGGCGTCTCTTCGACCGCCTCAAACGCAACAAGAACCGCTGAAGCAAGACGCCATGGACGACGAGACATTCCTCCGGCAATTCGAAGATCTGTCCCTCCCCTTCGACCAGTGGGTCCATCGATCTCACGTGAGGGTCGCCTATCTGTATCTACGCCGGTTTTCGCTGGAGGAGGCGATCGGCAGGATGCGCGCCGGCATCCAGGCGTACAACGCCAAGAATGATGTTCCCGAGGGCGTGACCCAGGGATATCACGAAACGGCCACCCAGGCCTGGATGCGGCTGATTCACGGAGCGATGGCCGCCCACGGACCAGAGAAAGATTCGGATGCGTTTTGTGACACCCACCCGCATCTGACAAAGAAGACTCTCCTTCGCCTGTTCTATTCGCGCGAGCGGATTTCGACCCGGGAGGCAAAGGAAGGGTTCGTCGAGCCCGACCTCGCCCCTATCGACGTTGATTCATCCGTAAATCGGGGAGACGCACATGGCGGAGGCTAGAGGCCGCCGAGGATCTCGGTGGGCTTCTCGAGGGTCCCCTTGCGGAAGGCGATCCTCAAAGCTTCGAGCACTTTCGTGTCGAGGCCATTCTTCTCTCCCTCCTTGAGCTCGACGAGGGCTTGCTTGGGGCTCGGCTCCCCGTCCTTCTCGAGGGCCTTCTGGTATTCCTTGGCGACGGCGAGGATGCGGGCCGAGATGGGGATCGCGTCCCCTTTGAGTCCGGCGGGACCCTTCCCATCCACGCGCTCGTTCTGGTGCTTGATGCCGGGAATGAGTGGGCTGAGCTGGCTGTTCTCCCGCAGGAGGGCTTCGGCACGGAGCGCCGCCTCGATCGGAGGCTCGTCTTTGTTCTCGTCCCTTCCCAGATCTCCGATCGTGTGTAGCAAGGCGGAGAGCTGGATACGTCGGTTCTCCTCCAGAGGCAGCCGCATGACCGAAGCGATGGCGGAAGCGGCGCGCGCCACGCCTCGGGAGCGGTCCGCAGCGTTCGGGTCGCTCAGCTTTGCCGCCGCGAGGAGGGTGCTGACCGCCTGCATCAGGATCGCCTCCTGGGTGCGGAAGAACGAGATCGACTGATAGGCGATTCCGGCCTGCAGGGCGATCGCCGTCGCCAGCTCCAGGTCCCGTTCCGTGAAGGCCCGATCCTGGCGATGACTGTGAATGAACAGGACCCCCTGCAGCTCCTTCATCGAGAGGAGGGGAGCGCAGATCACGCTGCGGATCCCCTTGCTGATCACGCTGCTCTTTCCGCTGTATCGCGGGTCGGTCGCCGCGTCGGTGATCAGCAGCGCTCTTGACTCGCGGATGACCTTCTTGATGACGGACGTGCTGACGGTCGGCGACTTCTTCCCGCCCCTCTCGTAGCGGGCGCCTATCGCCAGCTCTTGCTTGTCCGAGGTGCGTACGAAGACGTAGCCGTGATCTGCATCCACGGCTTCCGAGGCGAGGCGAACCACCGCATTGAGAAGCCTCTCGGGGTTCCGCTCCTCTGCCAGGGTCCGGGCGGCGGCCACGAGGATCTGCATCCGCCTCGCGTCGCCGGCCAGATTCTTGTCTTCGGGCTCATCGAGGTCGGCCGGATCCACGTGGTCGAGGCGATACTCGATCGTCGTCGAGGTCTCCTTCAGCTTCTTGTCATGGGACATGACCGGATCGGGAATGTCCTTGGAGGCCGGGCCCTCCCGGAAGACGAGCTCGGTGTTGCCAACTCGCACCCGATCGTTGACCCGGAGGAGCTCCTCCTCGATCTTCTCCTCGTTGACGTAGGTCCCGTTGCGGGATCCGAGGTCGCGAATGAAGTACATCTCCCCGACACGGAATATCTCGGCATGTCTGCGCGAGACCCCCTGGTCATAGATCGGGATCGTCTCGTCGTCGTCTCGCCCTATGGTGAGCTTGGAGGCCTCGATCTCGTAGACCATCCCCTTGTTCCAGCCATCTCGTATCTCGATGTAGGGCATCGTCTCCTCTAGCCTTCCCCTGTGATCTCTTCTTCTCGCGCGAGCCTGCCATCCACGATGCGGATCTTCCGATCCGCTCGGTTCGCCAGGTCCTCGTTGTGGGTCACGACGACGACGGTCTGGTTCAGCTTGTCCTTCAGGCTGAATATCAGATCCTTGAGCCCCTCGGCCGTCCGGGGGTCCAGGTTACCTGTCGGTTCATCGCAGAAGAGGACCTCCGGATCGTTCACGAGCGCACGGACGAGGGCGACCCGCTGCTGCTCTCCGCCGGAGAGCTGAGAGGGCTTGCTGTAGATCCTGGCCGTGAGGCCCACCTGCTCCATCAGCCACGCGGCCCGCTCCCGGGCCTCCTTTTTCTTCGTCCTCCAGGAGAAGATGCCGTGGGCGATCATCCGGGGAAGGAGCACGTTTTCCAGGGCTGTGAGATCGGGTAGCAGGTAGTAGAACTGAAAGACGACCCCTATCGCGTCGTTGCGGATACGGTTCTGCTCCGCTCGACTGAGTCCGGAGACCTCCCGTCCCCGGTAGTAGACCTGACCGGAGGTCGGGTAGTCGAGCAGGCTGAGGAGATGCAGGAGCGTGCTCTTTCCCACGCCCGACTCGCCGACGATGCTGAGACACTCGTTCTTTCGAATCTCGATCCCGATCCCGCGCAGCACCTTGAGCACGGGCACGCCCTTCCGGATCATGAAGTCCCGGTGAAGGTCCACTCCCTTCAAGATCACGCCGTCCTTCGGGTCGGCCTCCTTCTTGGCAACTTCTTTCAATCCGGATCGCGCCTTACTCATATCTGAGCGCCCTGATCGTGTTGACTCGTACCGCCCGCCATGCCGGGAGGAGCGAAAGAAGGAACGAGACGATCAGGACGATCCCGATGAGGGTGGCCAGTTCGGGAAGATCGATCCGGGCCGGGATCTTGTCGAGATAGTAAATGTCCTTCGGGAACGGATGATACCCGGTGACGCTATGGATCCCAGCGGCAATGGCGTTCACGTTGGCCACGATCAGCAGTCCCACAGCGAACCCCAACCCGGCTCCCAGCACCCCGATGAACAGACCCTGGGAGAGGAAGATCAGCATCACGCCCCTCCCTGACGCGCCAAGCGCCCGGAGGATCCCAATGTCCCGTGTCTTCTCGACCACCGACATCGTCAGGATGGCGACGATCAGAGCCGAGACGAGCGTGAGCACGAAGAAGATGATCACGGTGATCAACCATTTCTCCAGGCGCACCGCCTGGAGAAGGGCCTTGTTCTGATCCTTCCATGTGCTGACGACCAGACGATCATCCGGCAACATGGTGATCAGCGGGAGCAGGGCCTCCTTGATACGGTCCACGTCCTCGTAATCTTCTGCGCTGATCGCGACGCCCGAGAGGCTTCCGTCCTCGATCTCCAGGAATTCGAGGCCGTCGGGGATGAGGCAGTACATGAACCGACGGTCGATCTCGTAGTTGCCCGTCTGAAAGACACCCACGACCTCGAATTCCTGCTTCAGCGGCTCGACCTTATCAGCTGTGATGTCCATCGCCCGGGCGGTCATCAAGGTCAGTATCGGCGGGATATCAGGCGACCCCATCGGGATCGGATCGAGCTGGAATCGCTTGTAGATCTCGGAGCCAACGATCAGAGCGGGCCGATAGGTCTTCGTCCCGTTCAGCAGCTTGACCAGGTCCTTCTCGTCGCTGTAGAGTTTCAGGCCATTCTTCATTCTCTCCGCGATCTCCGGCTCCTCCTCCCGGATCTCTTTCATCTCAATTTCCCAGACGATTTCCCTGTCCGAGAGGATGTATTCCGTGATCTTGCTCACTTCCTTCTCGAGCGCCGGGTCGATCCCCTTGAGCATTCCGTAGTCGTGTGTTCGGCCGGTGATGAACACAGGGATCGTGAGGAAGGGCGCGCTGGACTTGACCCCCTCGATCTTCGCCGCCTCCTCCATGATCTTCTCGGATTCCCGGACGTTGTGGAAGAACCGGCTCTCCACCGTCAGGTGGGAGTGAAAGCTGCGTATCGAGTCCTGAAGTTCGGTCTCGAAGCCCCCCATGATGCAGAGAACAATGATCAGGATGGACACGCCGAGCATGGTGAAGACGACCGCGAGGTAGGAGATGATCCGGCTCTTGAGGAAGCGGAGGCTCAGGAATAGCGTGTACACATGACCCCCGAAGAGCGGCCTGGCCCAATGAAGGCAATGATCATAACCCCAGCCCGAACTATTCACAATGCCGCACAGTTCAGGCCGGGTCCTGACGACGATCTCAAGGGCGAGAGGAGACCCCTGCCCCCCCCGCGGGATCTCCTCTCTGGCCACCTCGAACCCCCCCCCATATAATGACACCCTTTCACGGTCCGCTGGGGAGAGAATCTTGTCCGAAGAGATCCGAAATGTCCGTCTCGAGAAGGCCGCCCGATTCCGGGAGCGCGGTATCGAACCCTACGCGGCTCGATTCGAGAGATCCCATTCGCTCTCCGAAGCGGCGGCCCTCCCGGAGGGGACGAAGGAAGTCCGTCTCGCCGGCCGACTGGTCACCTTCCGCAATATCGGAAAGCTCGTGTTCGCCCGACTCCAGGACAGGAGCGGCAGCGTGCAGATCTCCCTCGAGCAGGACGTCCTGGGAAAGGATGCCTACCGCGACTGGAAGAAGGACCTCGATATCGGCGACATCGTGGGTGTCGGCGGGGAGATCTTCCGGACGAAGAGGGGAGAGATCACTCTCCGGTGCGATACGGTGCAGATGCTCTCCAAATCGCTGAGATCGCTGCCTGAGAAATGGCATGGCCTCACAGACCGTGAGGTGAAGTACCGCCAGAGGTATCTGGATCTCATCACCAGCGAGGAGGCCCGGGAGATCTTCCGGCTGCGCACGCGACTCTGTCGCTCGCTTCGTTCCTATCTCGACGCAAACGGATTCGAGGAGGTGGAGACGCCGGTCCTTGCGCCGCACGCCTCGGGGGCCCTGGCCCGGCCGTTCGTGACGCGACATCAGGCCCTTGGCGTCGATATGTACCTTCGGATCGCTCCGGAGACCTACCTGAAGAGGCTGGTGGTGGGCGGATACGAGCGAGTCTACGAATTTGCCCGCTGCTTTCGGAACGAGGGGCTCGATCCCACGCACCTTCAGGATTTCACGATGCTCGAGTATTACGTCGCCTACTGGGACTATCGGGACAACATGAAGTTCACCGAGAAGCTCCTCAAGGCGGCGATCCAGGAGGTGACGGGGGGGCTGAAGATCGAGTTCGGCGGTCATGAGATCGACCTCGACGGCGACTGGCCAAGCGTAGATCTCTTCGACGGGTTGCAAAAGGAGTGTGGGCTGGACCGGAAGTCGCTCGAGGATGTCGACACACTAAAGAGGGCCGCCCGGGATCGAGGCGTAGCGGAAGAAGAGCTCTCCACCCTCGGGCGCGTGGGCCTGATCGATGTCCTCTTCAAGAAGGCCCTCCGTCCCGCGATGATTCGCCCCACCTTCTTGACGGGTCACCCCATAGAGATCTCGCCTCTGGCCCGCCGATCATCCGAGGACCCCGGCGTGGCGGACCGCTTCCAGCTCGTGATCGGAGGCTGGGAGATCGTGAACGCGTACTCGGAGCTCATCGATCCCCTGGAGCAGAGGCGCCGACTGGAGGAGCAAGCTCGAGGCCGGGATGATGAGAGAATGGTGAAGGAGGAGGACTACCTGCTGGCGATGGAGTACGGTCTCCCTCCGACCAGCGGGTTCGGTCTCGGAGTCGACAGGCTGGTCGCTCTCGTATCGGGCAACGAGAACCTGAGGGATGTGGTCCTGTTCCCGCTGATGCGACCCGAGGACGGGTAGCGGCAGGCGCTCAGGCCTGTTCCTGGAAGGGGAGATCGGCCGTTCGGATGTCCCGGTCTGTTTCCCGGTGCTCGATCACCTCGTCCGCCGACGGGGGCCCGGATTCCACCCATTCGACCTGGTCACGGTACCGATCCTCATCTCCCTTGCGAATTTTCTCGTAGAGGACCTGCAGTTCCTCCAGGCGGCTCCACTTCTTGACCGGGATCCCATCCACGCTGCGAATGGCCGTCAGCCCGGCGGATGAACCGGTTTCGAATACCGTCACATCCCCCGAACGAATCGCCTCCCGGAACTCGGTGATGTGGACTCTGGCCCTGCGGCTCTTGCAGCCGAGCGCCTCCTCGGCGAACCTCTGCGTCAGACGCTGGGTGATCCCATCGAGGATGAAATCCGCCTTCGGGATGAGGGTGATCTCGTCGGACTTGTCCACGAGGATCAGATTGGAGGTTGTGCACTCGGTGAGAAAGAACTCCCTGCAGCCAGGCTGCCACCCGAGGACGATCCCATCGGCGGCGCCGGGACCCGAATCCTTCTCGAAGCGCTCAGCGTAGATCTCCTTCGCCTCCGTCTTCATCGTCCCGTACTGCACGTAGTTGGAGTTGAGCTTCAGATGGTAAGGGACCGCACGGGGATACTTGGCCCGGCTCGTCTGGTGGTCGTCGCGAAATTCCGGATCGAGGACGACCGCATGGATCCCTTCCGGCGGGTGGTAGGCCCCTGTCCCCTCGAGGAAGATCGAGATCTTCCCTGGACCTCCGCGGACCGGCCGGATCCCCACTTCATCGCTGCGCACGCCGATGTGGACGTAGAACGGATCCGTTGGCCGGTTGAATCGCAGGATCTCGTGGACCGCCTGGCGGAGTTGACCGCGATCCATCCCATGGTCGAGCTGGAGGTACTCGGCGGTGTAAAGGATCCGGTCGAGGTGCATCTCGAAGAAGGAGAGGCCCCATCTTCCCCGCTCCTTGTCCCAGAAGCCGGTGAGACCCGTGAACGCCGAGAGAGAGTAGCGGTATCCCTTGATCCTCTCGATCGGCTCCTTCTCGTCCTCGAAGGCGTGCACACGGTCCCCTCTCCAGACAAATTTCATCGGCTCCTCCTTCCTTTTCGGTCAGGGCTGCAGGGTAACCAGCGAGGCTTCCACTTGTCAATCCCTGGGAGGCTTGCGGGCGCTGGATCGGGCAGTATATGCTACGATCATGCCCAAGCACGCCGATCAGTCGTTCCCGCCAAAGGCTCGCATGCACTCGAAGAAGGAGTTCGATCGGGTGATCCGGAAGGGCGTGCAGGTCTCGGATGCCCTTCTTCGGCTGAGGGTCCTCGCGTCGGAGGAAGGCCGGGATACGAGGCTAGGGATCACCATCGGTCGGAAGGCGGGCCGAGCGGTCAGGCGCAATCGAGTCCGGCGTCTGATCCGCGAGGCCTTCCGGGCCATCCGATCCGAGCTACCCCCTGGGCTGGACATCGTCGTCTTCCCGCTCACTCAGTCCCGAGATGATCCATTCCATCTGAAGGATGTGAAGGAGAGCCTGACCCGCCTCGTCGGAAAGGCCGGTCGACGGCTGGAGGAGAGGAAGCCGAGGCGATGAAGACGATCCTGATCGGCCTCCTGAAACTCTACAAGCGTTGGGTCTCTCCGCTGATCCCTCCCGCCTGCCGGTTCGAGCCGACCTGCTCCGTCTACTTCATGCAGGCCCTCGAGCGGAAGGGTCTGCTCCGCGGGTCCCTCCTTGGCGTCTACCGTCTTTGCCGATGTCAGCCCTTCTGCAAGGGCGGACACGACCCTGTCTGAGTTTGGTTCTGCGCCCGCCGTTCCGGTCGATGCGAAAACATCGTAGCGTTTTTCGGAATCTTGGGAGAAAGGCCTTGCTGGATCGCGGGACGTGACGTATACTCCAAACGTAATTTACGTTTCGTCATTTACGTTTCGAAAATTACACTTCTCCAATAAGGATCGACGCGGTCCCTCACCGGTGCAGCGGAGATCGAGGGAGAGGGATGACCGGCCACAAACGGCGGGTCCGTCCGCGGGGAGGGGGCGCGAGGCGGCCCCGGAAGCTATACCGGATCGGCGAGCTCACACGGTTCACCGGTCTCTCCCGGCAGAGCATTCACCGCTACGCTACCCTCGGGCTCCTCTCCGAGGAGGAGCGCACCGAATCGGGCCACCGTCTCTTCGGGGAGGAAGTCTTCGACGTCCT
>JAPUJT010000088.1 GCA_027296055.1 Planctomycetota bacterium
AAGCGAGTTCTGGGGCTGCTCTTTCTCGTGGGCTTGGTCATGGCGGGCAGCCAAGTGGCCGCCCGCAACGTCATGCAATCAGTCGGCGTGAGCCTTGGCAGCATTAAGTGTGTCAAACATCCTGTCGAGTTCTGGGTCTTCGTCGAATCCACAAACGCTGCCGTTTTAGAATCGCAAACCAGGGGGGATCTACAAGCCATCGTGTCAATTGAGGGGCTTTGGTGGAGTCCGTCAGAAAGGAAATTACCTCAACCTCTCCTCGAGAGTGAGGTTGAGGAGTTCGCTGTCGGCGCTACCGGGCCTCTGTGTCCGCACAATGGTCCCAACTATGTCCACTATGAGTGGCATATGATGGAGGGCGCGGCAACGCGTATAGGAAGAGTCACCGTCCCTTGGAAGCCAAAGAGTGTCGGACCTGCATTTGCCTACGTCGTTCGGGTGACCGCAACGTTGGCGAATCGAGATGGAAAACGAGTCGGTCGGGAATCAAGCTCTCGAGTCTTGGGAGGACTGTGCCCCGTATCCTCAGAAGGTCCACCCGATCCCCTCGCGATCCGCTGGAAGAAGTTCAGGACAGAAGGGTGGGCCTGGCTGACGGACCCTGATCGAAACCGGGCTCCGTTTCGAGTGCGGCCACCCCCGCCCTCCGGTGTCGTCGGCGAGACCTTTCGATAGGGGGGGCTAAAGATCCCCGTCCCCCGGACCGATAGAGATCTCGTTAACAGAAACCAATAGGAGGGTTGAACCGTGCCTGGCTGACCTACGATAAATATCGAATTCCTTGAAGTAGGAGGAGGTCTCGTCCACCATATTATCAGCGAGACCTCCTCTCGCTTTTTTTAGGGAGTCCGATGAGCCACTTGGGGGGGGAAAGATGAGCCATTCCGGCGCGGGGGGATTCCGCGCGATAGCCTTTGACATCCACATCCGGGCCTCGACCGAGGCCGTCTGGTCCTTTCTGATGGATCCCGACAAGATCCCACGATGGCACAACTACGTACGCGTCGATGTTGACCGTCCGGAAGTCGGGGGGCGCTTTCGATTCATCTGCGGAGATAGCGACCCCGACGACGGTGGGGAGATCCTGGAGCTGGAGACGAACAGGAAGCTCTCTTACCGCTGGTCGTCGAGCGAGCCAGAGGCAACGGTCGTGGAATACCATCTCGAGCCCCAAGGGGAATACACGAAGCTCTCCTTCAAGAACTCTCCGTTCAAGGAGGGGCCCGACTGGGACAAGCTCTACGAGGCCGATTATCGCGGCTGGGTCGATCTGACCCTGAAGCTCAAGCAAGCGGCTGAAGGTCAGAGCTGAACGCGGTATTCCCAGGTGGGGGAGGGGGGGCAGGGACTGCTTGAGTCGCCGCGCGATCAGCGATACCATAGCGTCTGCAAATTCGCATATCGATTCGACACGAGAGCCAGGCCGCCACCGTTCCGGGAAGCGCGGTCGGCTCCCAACGCCAGATTGGGGGGATGACATGGCGATCGGACCGAGCCCCTGGCGGACCTACCTCGGCGTGACCCTCTCTCTACTCCTCGTCGCACCGCCTTTCCATCAGGATGATGGTAAGAAGGAGGCCGCGATGACCGTAATCCAGGCTTTGATGAAGGACAAGAACTGGAAGGACGCCGTCAAGAAACTGAAGTCCTACAAGCGCAAGTACGCCAAGACGGGAGAGGAAGAGGCCAAGGTGGACCTCATGATCGACCGTGCCAAGACGAGTCAGCAGCTGGCGAAGATCCGGGCCGAATACCAGAAGAAGGCTCGACCTCGCAAGGCGTCGGAGGCGTTACGCAAACTGATCCGGAAGCACGGCGATCTCGAAGACCTGACAGCGGAGGCAAAGACGCTGCTGGAGGCGATCCGATCCGTCTACGTCTACGAGATCGAGGACTTCGAGGACCTGGAAGAAGAGAAGGACCCGAAGGTGAAGAAACGACGGTTCATGTTCCCTGTGACCGATCCGAAGTTTGTCCAGCATGGGGAGCAGTCCTGCCGATGGACGAGCGTCTTCGGAGGCTCGACGGCGCACGGCTTCCAGGTCGAAGAGCAGGACTGGAGCAAGTACGACTTTTTCTGCATGTGGATCTACAACGAGCGAAAGGCCGGGAAGCGGCCGATCCACATGAGACTGGAGGCGACCTCCGGCGGAGGCCATTCCTATTCGTACTGGCAGGCGATTGACTGGGTCGGGTGGAGGGAGATCCGGATTCCTCTCCTGGGCAGGAAGAGCAGGTTCGGTAAGATCGGGAACCCTACCTGGAAGTCAATCGGGTACCTCAGCATGTATTTTGACGACATGCCGGGCCACCAATTCGACATGATCATCGACGATATCCGCCTCGAGAAGGCCGTGAAGTAGTCGAACCCCACTCGAGATCCGGTGGCACATCTCCGGATATCGGCCTATTCTTCCGTAGTGCCCCGTACCTTGGTAAAGGATCTGCCATGCCCGACGACATGACCATCGAGTGCAAGGTCTGCGGAGAGGAAAAAACTGCCGCCGAAATCTTCATCGCGCCGCCCAACCCGGGCACCGACCCCAGCGCCGAGACCGAAAAGTGGTCCGGGCTCATCTGCACCGACTGTCGCGAGAAGATGAAGGAGTCGAGCTAGCCTCCAGGCCCAAGCCGTCTCAGCAAGCCCATTCTGACGATAAGACACCCTTCCGTGCCAATTGCCTCGTGTCCCTGGCCCAGACCGCCAACTCCGGCTACTTCGAACGTCCGATAACGTCTATTATGTTGCCTTCGACGTCAAACGACCCCGCCGACTCGTCCAAAGCACGAGCCGAGTCTAGTGAAGGTCCTCCGGGAGCTCGTCCGGGATCTCGAGTCGAGGCGGGATCTCTTCAGGAGTCCCTCCCTCGCCGCTATTTTCCTCGACCGGCCGCGGACCCTCCCGAGGACCTTCTCCCTCAACATATCTCTCGATCACCAGATCGACGATCTCCGCAGCGCGGTCTACCGCCTCCTCCGCCGACAACGCCGTTCCCGGCGTCAAGCCGGCATAGAGCGCCCCGAGGGCGATGAGGTCCTCGCGCTGGATCTCGATCGGAAGCCCTCCTCCGTCAAGAGCCCCCGCGATCCCTTCCTCGACGCGCGCCTTGATCCCCTCGAGGAGGATCTCCGCATCTTGCTGTTTTTCTTCCCGTCCCTTTCGCTTCGCCATAGCGATCTCCTTGTAAATGCTGATCAAGGGGGCACTCACTTGATTCGCGATAGTTAAGTGGGTGTCCCCCGAACTTCCAGGATGGTACCGCCCATTGAAAGGGATGCTCCTCACGATCTGCTCTTGCCTTTGGTGCATTTCGTGCCATTGCCGTCCGCGTCCGGACCCGGAGTCGACGTCCCACTGCAAATCTCGAGCGATCCGGGGGCCGCTCGCCGCCCCATCTGTCTGGGAGAGCACGGTTAAGGCTGAAATGGCGGTCTTGTTGAACCTGCAAGGTGACACAAACCGTTATGCGGGCCCGGCTTTTGCGCTTAAAGACCATCGGATCTGGGGTCGGAAGAGTTCCGGCCGGCAGGTGACTTCGGCGGAGGTCCGAGGTGACGCAATCTGTTGTGACAAAAGGAGTTGTGGGCTTAAAAACCCCCTCGACATAGCCCTTGACAGTGTCAGAGCAGGTGCTAATATGGTCCGATCAGTTCGTGAATTTGTTCACGTAGCCGGTCCATCTGGACCGATGACGAAGCTCTCGGACAAGGCGGGGATGACAGGGGGAAGTCTCGCCTCGCTGGTCCCCCCCCACCTCACAGGTCTGCCCCAGCCGGATGCGCGTGCCGGGGAGCCATCTCTGAGCGATTGTCGTGGCTAGAGATACCAGAAAAGCTCCCGACAGCGTCTACAACGTACTCACGCTGAACCGCGTCTTTCTCTTCTCCAGCATCCTGCTCTTCGCCTCCGTCAACTGGATGATCTTCAAGGATTATGCCCGCGAGTGGAAGCACTACCAGCGGGTCTGGTTCCAGATCGAAGAGGCGAAGACCAGATGGGACATCGAAGCGGCGGAAGGATTGATCCCCGAGGCCGAACTGAGAGCCGCCGATGCGGCCCTCGCCGCGGCCAAGGATTCGGTCAAGGCGAGAGCAGACGACCTGGCCAAGCTCAAAGAAGAGCGCGATGAGATGAAGGGCCCCATCGTCGAGGCCGAGCAGAACGACGCCTTCGCCAAGGCGGAGTGGGAGGCCCAACGCTTCACCTTCGAGCTCATCCAGCACAAGCGGGGACCGGACGACGCGAAGACGCAGGCAGAGAAACAGGTTCTGGAGGAGCTGAGGGGCCGATGGAACGAGGCCCGGACGGCCATGGACAACCTGGATGCGAAAGCCGCTGCCAAGGACGCGGAGATTACCCTGATCACCTCCGGTGAGGAGAGGGCCGAGAAACGGAGACGAGACCTCTTGTTCGACGTCGAACGGCTCAAGACCAAGCTGGCCAGCGTTTCCCCCACTCTCACCAACCGGATCCGCAACTTACCGGTCGTCGAGATGGCAAACCCGTCGATCAAGGTCGATCAGATCATCCTGGATCACCTCGAGGACGATTACCACTTCGTCCAGGTCGGCAAGGCGGACCGCTGCATGACCTGCCACAAGGGGATTGACAGCGAGGACTACCAGGTCGATCCGGACACCGGCAAGTTCATCCACCCGGGTCTCAGGCAATACATGGCGACGAAGTATACGGACGAGGCGGAGCGTCGGAAGTACACGCGGGTCTTCATGGCCCACCCTGACCTCGATCTCTACCTGAGCGGGACATCCCCCCACCCGATGGATCAGTACGGCTGCACCGTCTGTCACGAGGGACAGGGACGCTCCCTCGGCTTCGTGACGGCGAACCATCACCCGAGCGATCCGGAGGAGGAGGAGGTCTGGAAGGACGAACTGGACTGGCACGAGGTCGAGCTGTGGGAGCGCCGCATGCTCCCCACGACCCACATCCACTCCTCGTGTCTCAAGTGCCACCAGCAGGAGAGAGAGATCCGGGGAGCGGATGACTTCAACCGGGGCCGCGAGATCTTCCGCTGGGCCGGTTGCTTCGGATGCCACAAGACGGAGGGCTACGAGGACTATGGCAAGCACGGTCCCGATCTCACGCACATCGGAGCAAAGCTGGATGAGGGCTGGACGTACAACTGGATCCTTGACCCGAGGTCATTCCGCCCGGGGACCCGGATGCCGAGCTTCTTCAATCAGTCCAACAATTCCAATGATACGCCCGGCGAGAAGGTGCTAACCGTCACCGAGGTCCTGGCCATCACACGGTACCTTTACTCGAATTCTGATCCGATCGACTTCGCCAGCGCGAATCATGGGATCACCCAGGACGGCGCCGACGCAGAGAACGGCGAGTTCCTCGTCCACTTGAAGGGGTGTCTCGCCTGCCACTCCCTGGGGGACTACAAGCCCCGAGCCGACCTCCCCACCGCCCCCGACCTCGGCGTGACCGGCTCCAAGGTCGGCTTCGACTGGCTCGTCTACTGGCTGAAGGATCCGTATCGCTACAACCAACACACCCGGATGCCGAACTTACGGCTCAGCGACGAGGAGATCCGTGACGTGGCTGTCTACCTGACCACCCAACGGGATCCAAGCCGCGAGAAGAAAGACCTGCCGTCGACCGATACGAAATCTCTGGAGTCCCTCGTACTCGAGCATGTCCGGGATAAGGAGATCGAGGTCCGGGCGCTGCAGATCGTGGCCGGGATGTCGAGCGAGGACCGTCTCCTCTATCTCGGAGAGAAGCTGATCGCCCGCTACGGCTGCTTCGGCTGCCACGAGATCAAAGGATTCGAAAATGCCACGCCGATCGGGGTCGAGTTGAGCGGGGCGCAAGCGATTGGCAGCAAGGAGACGGATCGGCTGGACTTCGGCTTCATCCACGGCCTGCAGACGGTCACTCGCAAGGGCGAGGAGATCCATATAGAAATCGAGCATAATCCGGGACAGCCCGGTGGACGTCGATACCAGTGGCTCAAGCTCAAGCTCCTCGAGCCGCGCATCTGGGACTGGCGGAAGGACAAGACCCGCTCCGAGAAACTCCGGATGCCCAACTTCTACTTCTCCGAAGAAAGGGCGTCGTCGCTCGTGACCTACCTCCTCGCTCTTACCTCTCACGAGGTGCCTCTCGACAATCAGCGGATACTCACCTCTCGCGAGAAGGCCCTGGTGGAGGGACGCCGGCTCGTCAAGGAGAAGAACTGCATCGGATGCCACACGATCAACTACGATCGCCTCGTCATCGACGGCGAGGTGGACGGGCAGACGGTAAAGGGCCTGGTCGAGGGCGAAGTGACGGCGGAGCGGGCCGGGAATCTCTTCTTCACCGTCTGGCGCGACTCCGCCGAGACCGGCTGGATGGGAGGAGACAGCAAGAAGATCCCGGAGGCGGCCATCGCGCGTATGGAGCCTCGTTGGGGCGGCGAGATCCGGCCGATCCTGCAGGACTATTACGTCGAGGAACTGGGAGAGTACGACGAATCCGAGGTCCCCGGCCTCCTCCCGCCCGTTCTCGTCGGCGAGGGGAAGAAGGTGCAGCCCGGCTGGCTCTTCGGCTTCCTGAAGAATCCCGTGGAGCTGCGTCCCTGGCTCGACGTGAAGATGCCGACCTTCGCGATGACCGACTCGGAGGCAGCGGCGCTGGTCGCCTATTTCTCCGCTCTCGAGGAGGAGGAGCTTCCCTACGAGCACATCAAGGAGAAGGAGACGAGCTACGTCCGGGGCATCACGGAGAAGACCTTCCCCGACTACCTCGAACGGACCCGTCGGCTGCTCAACAGCTCGGAAGCGCAGTGCACCAACTGCCACATCGTGGCAGGGAAGAAGCCGACGGAGGATCCAGCCAGCCTGGCCCCGGACCTCAGCTTCGCCCGAGAGCGCCTCCGACCGCATTGGATCCGACGATGGCTGCGGAATCCCGCGAGCCTGCAACCGGGCACGAAGATGCCCGTGCCTCTCTGGGGGGAGGACTTCAAGAAGTACCTGAATCTGACCGACACACAGCAGATCGAGGCGATGAAGAACTTGCTCTATCACCTCGACAACCCGGCGGCCTTTGGAAAATGACGACCATGAGCGGCGTTTCATGCCGAGAGGATTTCGAGGGGTGAGTGGAGGGGACCCCCCTCCCCCACCTCCGATATTGGGAGCTTGATACGATGGGCAAACTAATTGGAGCGGGTGCGGTGACGATCTTCGTGGCGGCGGGTGTGTGGCTGGCCCTCGCCTGCACCAGCGAGGGAGAGGCCGGTGTGATCGCGCCTGGGGCCACGGCCTCCGGGATGACGAGCGCTGGAGGATATACGGGCGGCGCCGTGCAGGACGGCGGGTCGATCAGCGGGACCGTCAAGTACTCCGGGGAAGTCCCGAAGCAAGGCACGATCACGCCCAACAAGGACAAGGAAGTCTGCGGCGATTCGATCGACAAGGACATACTTCTGGTCTCATCGACGAATAACGGGATCAAGAACGTCCTCGTCTCCATCACGAACATTACCAAGGGCAAGGAGGCGAAGATCCAGGGCAAGGAGAATCCGGCCGTCCTCGACCAGAAGGGCTGCATGTACGTGCCGCATGTCATGGTCGTCGACGCCGGCTCCTGGGTAGTCTACAAGAACTCCTTCGACCCGATCTCTCACAACACGAATGTCGCCTCCAAGTTCGGTCAGTCGTTCAACAAGATGCTCGCCACTGGCGGCGCCTCGGACCCGATCCAGCTCAAGGAAGCTGAGCGGATGAAGATCAAGTGCGACATCCACCCCTGGATGTCGGCCTACCTCTGGGTCATGGAGAGCCCGTACTGGGCGCTGACCGGAGAGGATGGCTCCTTCAAAATCGACAACGTCCCGCCTGGGACCTACAAGGTGAAGTTCTGGCAGGAGCGCTGCAAGAAGGTCGAGAAGAACATCACCGTCGAGGCTGGAAAGGACGCCGACGCCGACGCCGAGATGAAGGCCAAGAAGAAGCGTCGCTAGGTTAGGTACCGAGCAGCACCGAATCGCATCGTACCGAGCAGGAATCCTGGCGCGCGCCTGCGCGTGCCTCCTCGCGCATGAACCGGAAACGGCTGTTCAAGACTCTTTTGATCCTCGCAGCGATCCTCTGGGTCGCGCTCGCCCTTGCCCCGCCCCTCCTCGCCGCCGACGAGGCATCGGAAGACTACCGTCCCTTCTTCTTCGGGATCGAGAACCGGACCGTCGTCTGGATCATCGCGCAACTCCACCTGATGTTCGGGGCGTTCGTCCTCGGCGTTCCGCTCTTCGCATCGATCGTCGAGCTGATCGGGATGATGACGGGCGACCCCCGCTACGACCGGCTCTCCCATGAGTTCACGCGCCTCTTGTCGGCGGCCTTCTCCACCACCGCGGCCCTCGGTGGCGCTCTGGCCTTCGCGTTGATAGGCCTCTACCCCGCGTTCATGAATCACCTCTCCGGGGCGTTCCACAAGACCTACTACATCTATGCCGGGTTCTTCTTCGTCGAGGCCTTCGCCCTCTACTCGTACTACTACTCGTGGAACCGCCTGCAAGGAAAGAAGCCCGGATTCGGCCTGGCCGGTATCTTCAACTTGTTCCTCACCGGCACCCTCTTCGCGGCCGTCGGCTATCTCGTCGGCGGATTCGCCTCCATGGTGATAGAGTCGATCCCGCGCTGGGCGGGGTCGACGTCGGGGATCCCCGGAGGCCTCGACCACTCGCTCAAAATAGGCGTCGCCGGCGCGGCGGTGATCCTCTTCATCTGGAAGTGGTCCAAGGCGGCCCTGGAGAACCGCAAGTGGCTCCACTTCAACCTCGGAATCGTGGTGAACCTCGCCGGGATCACGCTGATGTTCATCGCCAACTCCTGGGCGACCTACATGATGTCCCCGCCTCACGTATCAGCAGCCACTGGGATGCACCCGGATTATTGGAGTGAGGGGGGAAGATTCCTGGGAACGGCCTGGGAGGCGGTCAACAACGCCCTCTGGATGCCCGTCAACATTCACCGACTGATCGCCAACGTCGCCTTCGGAGGGTTCGTCGTCAGCGCCTACGCGGCGATCAAGTACCTCGGAGCGAAGAGATTTGCCGATCGCGCCCACTACGACTGGATGGGCTACATCGGCAGCTTCGTCGGGATGGCGGCGCTGCTTCCACTCCCGTTCGCCGGGTACTACCTCGGGCGGGAACTCTACTCGTACAGCGCCACGATGGGCCAGGACATGATGGGCGGCACCTTCTCCTGGACGTTCATCATCCAGGCGATCCTGATCGCAATGCTCTTCATCGGGATCAACTTCTACCTCTGGAGCGGGCTGGGGAGGATCCGAGGATCGGAGAAATACTCGCTCCACATCCTCGTGATGCTCACCCTCCTGGTGATCTGCTTCGGCATCTGGTCCACCCCCCACAACCTCCCGATGAGCGCGGAGGAACGAAATCTCGTCGGCTCGCAGTTCCACCCGTCTCTGGCGAGGTTCGGACTCATGTCGGCAAAGAACGCCGTCGTCTACTTCATCATCGTCACGACCTTCTTCTCGTTCCTCATCTATCGCCGGGCCAACAAGGGAAAGCCGATCCCGTTTCGCGAGCACGGGAAGCCGGCGATCATCACACTGGGGATTCTTGGAGCCTTCTGCACGTGGCTCCTCCTGAACAAGGCCTTCGATGTGTGGCATCTCGACCCGAGCACGATAAACGTCGATGGCAAGAAAATCATCCAGGTTCTCGGAGTGGGTATGAGTGTCAAGGGCTTCCTCGACCTCTCCGGATGGTTCCTCGTCGTCCATATCTGCGCCCTCTGGGCGGGAATCGTCCTAGCCCTCAAGAACAAGGGAATCCTGGGACAGGGCGTCATCTTCGGATCGACCGTGGCGATCGTGACCTTCGTCTTCGCCTGGTACGGCTTCGTCGCCATGAAGCACGCGAACGAGTTCCTGCGGGACATCGCCGTGGTGCAGGTCTTCATCACCATCTCCTGCCTGATCGTGGTCACGGGGATCGATATCTTCCTCTTCCGGGGAGCGAAGACCATCGCCGGGATCCGATGGGGCAAGATGACTGCCGCTTCGCAGTACGCCCTGATCACCGTTTGCCTCGCCATAGTGCTGCTGATGGGCTTGATGGGATACATCCGGTCCGGTCTCCGGAAGGACTGGCACGTATTCTCCGTGTTGCGAGACACGTCGGCGTCGGCCTACACACCCACGATATTCGAGATGGCGAAGATCGTGGGATTCATCGTGGTCCTCTTCCTGGGGCTTCTCTCCTTCGTCTTCTGGCTCTCCAGCCTCGGAGAGAAGGACGAGGAGATCCCAGATGAATGGTATGCCGAGGCGCGTGACGAGATGGCCGCGGATTCGGCCACGGTGGAGCCATGAGCGCAGCGGTGGTAACGAAGAACGGCGACCGTTTGCAGATCGTCTGGAAGACGGCGATCCTGATCGGGCTCATCGTCAGCTTTTCTGGTTACCTGGCCGGACTGGAGATCGCAGGGATCGCGGGAAGGAAACTCTTCTTTTCCTTCGTCACGTTTACTGCTCTTTCGATGATCTTCGTTGCCGCCTTCCGGATCGTGGCCTTCACTCTCCTCCTGATCGGGTGCTTCGTCTGCATCGGGGACGTCGTCACCGAGCTCTCCGGCGGAGGAACCGTCATGGATACTTCGGGCGTCTCCCCGGAAGCGGGCGAGGCGATCTTCTGGGGGAAGGGGCAGTGCCACACCTGCCACAAGATTGGCGGAACGGGGAGCGCGATACGCTGCCCCGACCTCGCAGAATCGGATCAGGGGCCAGACATAGGGATCAGGGCCGGAGAACGGATCGCCGGAATGTCGGCAAAAGATTACCTGATCCAGAGCCTGGTCGAACCGGATGCCTACACGGTCGACGGATTCGGAAAGGGCAACATGCCCAAGGTATGGCGGCCTCCGATAGCGCTGACGGGTGAGGAGCTTGCGGCGGTGATCGCCTTCCTGCAAAGCCTCGGGGGAGAGGTGGACATTTATCCCGAAGACCTGCCGCCGGAGGTCCTGGCGGCGAGCGCCACACCCCCCGTCCCCTACCGTCCTCCGCCCGGCATCCAGGTGGATCCGGTCCGGGGAGAAGCCCTCTTCCACGACCTGGCGGGGAAGGCGGGTTGCGTCAAGTGCCACACGGCCAAAATCGACGGCGGGCACGAGATCCTGTTCGAGGAGGAGAAAGGCCTGACAATCGACGGGGCCGCGGTGGGCCAGGATGACCTGGCAGAGAAACTGAGGGCCCTGCGAGCGGCCATGGAGCGAGAGATTCCGCTCCTGGCCTACGTCTCCGAGGACGGCGACGTGCCGGATGCGGAGAGAGCCGAGATCGAGAAGGTCCTATCGGAGGGGGGATTCGAGCCGATCGATGGGCCCGGGGAGGAGCGGCCAATCCGGGTCCAGATCGTACCTCCTACGGTCGACGACGAAGCCCCCGAGGAGTCCGAGACGAAGCCCGCTCCGACCGTCCGCCTGAACGACGAGGACGTCGGCGACATGGAAGGCCTCAAAGAGAAGCTGGAGGCACTACGACCCCAGGTGGCGGCCGAAACGAGGTTCCGGATCTACTTCGAGGCGAAGTCCAAGATCGACCCGACACTCGAGCAAAAGATTCGCGACCTGTGCGAGACGTACAAGTTCGAGTTCACCGTGATGGCTCGCGTCGGGCCGGACTTGACGGGCGTCGCCGCCCGACAGCCGTGGGAGTACCTCCTCGAGTCAATCCTGGATCCGAGCGCGGCAATCGCAGCCGAGTTCCAGCAACACTTCGTCACGGATATCGAAGATACAGACTGGGTGGGGGTCATCCAGAAAGAGACCGACGAGTATATAGAGATCGTCGAGATCGACGACGATGGCAATCCCAGACTGCCCGAGAGGATTCTAAAGGATGAGATCGAATCCAGGGCCATCATGGAAGAGTCTCCGATGCCCGGAAACCTGAAGGAAATCCTGCAGTTCGAGGAGATATACAACATCTTGCAGTTCCTCCTGCGGCTAAAATAGGAGCCCGCCGTGTCCGAAGTCCCGATCCTCATAGTCCTCATCCTGGGCCTCCTGGGCCTCGGAGGCATCTGGTTGGCGATGCAGCGCGGGATCATTCCCGGCAAAGGGAAGGTCCCCTCTCTCGCCTGGGGCCTCGCCATCGTTGCGGTCGTGTACGTGATCTTCGGGATCATCGTGCCGCATTCGTATCAATACGGGGAGAACCCTTCCCCGGCGCCGGTTCCGATCCCGTCCACCGCCCTGGGGCTCTACCTGGTCTTCGCGGTCGTCGGCGTGCTCACCTACGTCGGGACGAGCGAGGAAAGGTTCCGGGAGTTCATGGGACCGATAGAGCGGTTTCTCTCGGGTGAGGGGATCTGGGAGAAGGGCCGGGGGCCGATGGCCCGGAAGGTCGTCCTCGTCATCGTACCCGTTCTGGTGGGCCTCCTTGTCTTCCAGATCACCTACCCGAAAATTGCCACGCCAACGGGGCTCCGGATCGCCCACCCGACGATGCCGAAGAAGTACGAGGCCTTGGAGAATCCGTACCGGCACCCGACCGATCAGGACCTGCAGAAATTCACGGTGGAGGTCAAGGAAGGGATGTGGGACGCGATCATCCATCCCGATTACGAGGCATTCGCCGAGAGGCTGAGAGATGGAGGGGACGTATCCGATCTCATCGGTCCCGCGTACAAACGACGGATCATCTACGAAGGCCGTGACCTCTACATGATCAACTGCCGCCCCTGCCACGGGACCAAGGCGGATGGAAAGGGACCGATGGCCGGTGGCTTCAACCGGGTCCCCCCCGCCGACTTCACCGATGAGGGGACGATCACCACGGTGACGGAGGCATTCGCCCTCTGGCGGGTCGAGAAGGGGGCGCCGGATCTGCCTGCCCAAGGAAGCCCGTGGGGATCCGCCATGCCCATCTGGGAGCCGGATCTGACACGAGATCAGATGTGGAAGATCATCATGGCCGAGTACGACACCGCCGGAGTGCAGCCCCGCACGATGGAGGAGCACTGAGAATGAAGCGCCGGCCATTCTACATCGCGGCGGCCTTCCTCGTCGCACTCATCTCGGGCCCTGCCTCCGCCCAGGAAATCACCGTCCCGCCCCGAGTCCCCGAGAGCCCGGAGTTGCTTGAAGAGGGGAAGCAGGTCTACTTTCAACGGTGCGCCTTCTGCCATGGGCTGAACGGGGCCGGCGACGGACCTGTCGCCGACGGCCTCGATCCGAGGCCCCGCGACTTCCGGGATGGGCTCTTCAAGTTTCGCAGCACGAAGAGCGGAGAGCTCCCCAAGGACGAGGATCTGTTCCGCACGATCGCTCGTGGCCTCCCCGGTACGGCGATGCCCGCCTGGCAAGTCCCGAAGAAGACTCTCAGCGATGAAGAGGTGTGGCAGGTCCTGCACTACGTGAAGACCCTGATCGATCCGGCGAAGGGCCTGGACCCGAAGGACGAGGACAACAACCCGTACCTGGAAGAGTTTCAGCTCGATCTCTCCGATCCCCCCCAGCCCACTGGCGAGGAGCCGATCCATAAGGGATTCAAACAATACGTGATCAACGCATGCTGGAAGTGCCACGGGATGGCCGGACGAGGAGACGGCCCCGAGTCGGGCACGCACAAGGACGATTGGGAATTCCCCATCCAGGTGGCCGACCTCCAGAAGCCGTGGCGGATCAAGAACGGAGCGACAGCCAAGGACCTCCGGCGAACATTCCTGGGGGGCATAAACGGGACGGTGATGCCGTCCTACGATGTGGACGAAATCTACTACAAGGGCGCCTCCTGGGACCTCGCCTACTTTGTCGAGGCCCTCTCCGGGGCCCATGACTTCGTGATCACCGTGCCGGCAGGCACCGTGCTGGAGCAGAAGGCGAAGCCTGGAAGCGGCGAGAAGGCCACGGTTTCCGAAAAGTCGAGGGTCGAGATCACGAACGCCGACGCCACTCTCGAGCGCGCCGCGGTCCGCACGCCTGCCGGCGAGGAGGGATGGGTCGACGTGGCCAAGCTCGAGTACAAGTTTATTCAGAAGACCCGCCGGCAGATCGAATCCGCCGAGCCGATCATCATCTCGGTCCTTCGCGAGGGCGATTTGCCAGACGATCCGGATGATCCGGCCTGGGCAGAGGCGGATCCCCTGGACATTCCCCTCTCCGGCCAGGTCATCGCCCGTCCTCGCCTGCAGACACCGACGGTGGACCAGATGACCGTCCGCTCCTTCTACAACAGCGACAAGATCGTGTTCCTCCTGGAGTGGGACGACCGATTCAAGGACACCGCCCACACGTCGGAGAACGACTACCCCGACCCTTCCTCTTTCGCCACGACGTACACGAAGCTCTGGGGGGAGGGCGGCACCAGGGGAATGGAGCCGGTGGAATGGCGAGACTCGGCCGCGATCCAGTTCGCCGTCAAGAAGACGGTCGGGCCCGTGAAGCCCCACTTCTTCCTGGGCAGCCGCAAGCTACCCGTCAACCTCTGGAAATGGGACTCGGAAAAGGGGGAAACCGGAGCCGTCACCGAACTGAACGCGACCGGCTTCAAGAAACCGCCGGTCCCTCAGCCCGCGGAGAGCCAGGCAGTGGCCGGAATCGGCCGCTACAGGGACGGCCGGTGGAGTGTCGTGATGTCTCGATCCCTGAGAACAGAAAACGTAGCTCAGGATGTCCAGATCGAGCCCGGGGTCCTCCTGCCCATCTCGTTTTACGCATGGGACGGGAGAAATCGCGAGAAGGGGCTCCTCTGCTCCCTTTCCTCGTGGAACTACGTTCTCCTGCAAGTGCCGACCCCGCCCCGCGTCTACCTCGTCGCGCTAGGGGCCCTCCTCGCCGCAGGATTCATCGAGTTCTTCCTGGTGCGCTCGCGCCGCCGGACCAGCGTCTGAGACCTTATCGTATCGTGACGTCGAGACCGTAGGTGTTGGTCGTCATGGTGGGGCTCCATACCCGGATGAAGTAGGCGCCGGGCTGGAGGCCGACGTTGATGATCTCCGGGGACTGCTGCGTCTGGGAGGACGCAACGACCATCAGACTCAAATCGACCAGATCCACATCGATATCGCCCAGCGCGTGGGAGAAGTCTACCGTGACCATGAGCTGGGAGGCGAGGAGGATCGAGACGCAGAAATAGTCTACGTCAACATCGCTGTGCAGGTTCAGGTTCGGATCGAGGAAGGGCAGGATGATGGGCGTGCAGCTGCCGACATCGTCATTTGCCTCACGCCCGTCGGGCGGAAGAGCCGCTCTCGCAGTGAGCTCGAGGCCATATCGGTTGATGGCCCCCGCCGGACTCCAGACCCGGACGGCGTAGGGACCGGGCATGAGGTTCAGCCGTATGATCTCTGTGTCCTGCTGCGTACTGGAAATGGCGAGCGTGATGCCGCCCTGGTCGAGCAACTCCAGGTCCACGTCGCCATCCTGGTGAAGGAAACTCGCTATCGCCGTGAGGTTCGCCTCGACCAGCAAGGTGAAGCAGAAAAAATCCTGGTCGGCAGTCGTGTCGAGAGTCAGGTCCTGCTCCAGAAAATTGACGACAACCGAGGAGCACGTCCCGAGCGAGTCGTTCGGCTCATACAAGTCTGCATTGATCGGTCCCGGCCCACCCCCGCCACCGATGATGATGATGGTCTCGGAATCCTTCCCGCAACCGATCGAACCGATCAGGGAGGCGATGAGGAGGGTAATCAGTAGAGACGGCAGGCGTGTGTGCATGTTTCTTCTCCCCCCGTCCAAAGGGGACCCGCATATGGTATCCTGAGACCGCCCCTTTCTTCAAGGGGACTCGTTCACAAGGGGTCGGAGCCGCTATCTCGATGGCAGACAACGTGACCAAGATTGCGGAGGCGCTTCCCGACATTCCGAGGTGGGTCGAGACCCGGAGCCTGCTGCTCAGGGGCCATTGCAGCGTGGTCGGGGAGAAGGACGACTGGTTCCTCCTCCACGACAGGTCCCCCCTGGCAGCCATGATCGGCACGCCTCCCTCTCGGTCGATCCGTGACGCGACCGATGACGCCCACCCCCGCCTCGAGATCATATGTCCCCCCGAGAACGTGGAGTGGCTCTCCGATGCCCTGCCTGATTGGCGAGCGATCCCGGCGATCATTCACGCGATCCCCGAAGGATCGACCGCCATCGATAAGGTCGATATTTCCGAAGTGCGCCTGCTGGAGAAGCGCGAACGCGGCTTTTTTTCCGCCGCCCCCCCCCACTGGATCAAACCCCTGGAGTACGGTCTGGAAACATCCTTTGTCGCTGCAGCGTCTTTCGAAGCGGAGCCCGCCTCCTTCTGTGCATCGACCGCCGTGACCGAGTCGTTATGGGACGTCTCCATCATCACGCTCGAGGGCTACCGGCAGCTTGGACTGGGCTCCGCCTCCGGCGCCTTCCTGATCCGGCACATGCGCGAACTGGGCAAGGAGCCGGTCTGGAGAGCGATCGAGAACAACAGCGGCTCCCTCCGCCTCGCCGAGAAGCTCGGCTTCGAACCGGTAGACAGGACCTACATGTTCGTGGGCCCGGAATTCCCCGAAGAATTCTAGTGCGTAAAAGGGGACAGTCCCCGGCACTACATCATATGTTGAAGAAGAATTCCTTGATGGCGACGATGTACTTCAGGTTGAAGATCCAGCGGAGGTACATCTTGATCACCACGCCTGCCATGCAAAGCAAGAGAGTGATCATGACGCTGTAGCGGACCGGGCCCATCTTCTTGTAAAAATCTTTCATGTACGTCTTGGCCAGCAGGCCAGGCGTGATGGCAAAATAGCCGATGATCAGGATGATGCCGAAGATCTCCCGGACCAACCAGTTCTGTGGGGGCGCGGTGCCCAGCGCCTTCACCCAGATGATCTCCGATAGATTGATGTTCGTGAGCGGGACCGACTTGTGCGAATCCCACATCTCGAACGGCCCGAAGAAATTCCATCCCGGCCCGCGGAGGAATGTGCCGCTCAGCACCATCGTCACCCACAGCGCCCCGAAGCCGAACATGAAGAACGTCACGGCGAACTTCCGCTCCTTCAACGTGTAGTAACCGGCTCCTTTGGGGTTCACGTCCACGTACGGGATCGCCATCAGGCCGACGACGATGAGCCCCGGAACCACGACCCCCGCGATCCACGGGTCGAAGTAGACGAGCATCTCCTGCAGGCCCAGGAAGTACCACGGCGCCTTCGATGGGTTGGGCGTCTTCTGGGGATTCGCCGGCTCCTCGAGGGGAGCCTGAAGGACGATCGACCAGACAATCAGGATCACCGCCGCGAGCACCATGCATATGAACTCGACATAGACGAGGTCAGGCCAGACCATCACCTTGTCGCTCCCCTCCGCTTTCTCCACGGGGACCTCGCCCGCCTCCATCCGTTCGTCGTTGATTGCCATCTGTCGGAAGGCGACCCACGTGAAGAAGGAGAAGAGGAAGAAGAGCCCCACGATCGGCACATTGTCCGGCTTGGTCACTTGCTTGTTCAGAACCGGGTCGAGGGACGCGAGCAGGAAGAGAAGGGAAAACGCCAGGAAGATGGTCAGGGCTACCTTCGGCTTCGTGACGATGCGGTAGTACTTGATTCCGAGGAACATCCCGACGCCAACGAGGGTGAACAGAATCGTCGGGTTCGTCAGCCAGTTGAGAAAAGCCTTCAACGACTCGGGCATGCTTCGATCATCCGAACTAGGTAGGCCCCGAGATCCCGCCGTCCTTGCGGACCCTCCAGAAGTGCACGGCCATCAGGAGAGTCGCGATGAAGGGGATACCGATGCAGTGAAGGACGTAGAACCGCAACAGGGCACCTGCCCCCACGAACCGCCCGCCAAGGAGCCCGAATCGCGCGTCGCTCCCCGCGTGGACGAGCTGGATCCCTCCGGGGAGGGAGAGAAGACTCGCTCCAGGCCCCTCCATACCCACGAAGGGAGTCGCACGGGCCATGTTGCTCCCCACGGTCACAGCCCACATGGCAAGCTGATCCCAGGGCAGCAGGTATCCGGTGAACGACAGGAGCAGGGTAAGAACGAGCAAGATCACGCCAACGTTCCAGTTGAATTCCCGGGGCGGTTTGTAGGAACCGGTGAGGAAGACCCGCATCATGTGCAGCCAGACCGTGATCACCATCGCGTGGGCCCCCCACCGGTGGATCTCCCGCATCACACCGATCGAGATGTCCTCGCGCAGGTAGACCATGTCGACGTACGCGTACTCGGGGACCGGCCGGTAGTAGAACATCAGGAGGATTCCCGTCACGACCTCCACGAGGAAGAGGAAGAACGTCAGACCTCCCATGCACCAGGTGTATTTCAAGCGGATGCCCGGCTTCTTGGCGCGCACCGGATGGAGGTGCAGGAAGACGTTGGTCAAGACCGTCAGGGAGCGATTCCGGATCGTCTCGGGGTATCCGTGTCGGAAGATCGACTGCCAGATCTGCGATCCCCGGATCATGCTCGACTGCTTCTTGAAGAATTCTCCGATCTTCGGCATTCGGTCGGACTCCTAGGCTAATCGGATATTCAGATCAGAGATAGCAGAACGCCTCGGGATTATCCCACTCGCCCTTCTCGGCCTGGAACTTCTTTCCCTTGTCGACCAGGATCAGGCCGTCGTCTCCGAGAGAGATCCCCCAGCGCTCCAGAGGTCTCGGCGCGGGCCCCTCGAAATTCACTCCGGACTTGCGGAACCCGCTCCCATGACAGGGGCACTTGAACTTCCGCTCGGCCGCTAGCCAGTTGGGTGTGCACCCGAGGTGGGTGCAGACGGTCGAGAGGGCATACAGCCCCTCCTCGTTGCGAACGATCCAGGTGGCGTACTTGGCCTTCCACTGTTCGTACACCATTCCGACCTCGGCGTAATCCTCGGGTACGCCGGCCTTGAACGCCTGGGGCGGCTCGAAGAGGACATTCGGAAACATGTACCTCATCAGGCCGGTGGCCCCGGCCCCCATGGCCCCGGTGAAGAAGATCCAGGCGACGCCCACCGAGCTCAGGAGAAACCCTCGCCGGTTGACCTGCTTCCCACCGCCGGTCTCCTTCTTTTTCTCGTCCGCCGCCATGGTCCTGCTACTCCTTCGCTCCGCCTTCCGATCGAAGCTCCTCCAGAGCCCGAAGGGCACGCGCCTGAACCTTGACGCTGCTGTCCTCCTTCGACAGGCCCTCGAGGACCGGGATCAGGGAAGCATCCCTCAGGGCGACCACCCCCTCGATAGCGTTGATCATCGCGAAATTCACTGTTGCCTCGTCCGGCTCGCCGTCACCCGAGTTCGCCGCCGTGCGAACGACCCCCTCCATGTAATCGCGTGTCAGCATCTTGCGTATCACATGAATCCCCGAGGCATCTTCGAGCACGGCCAGCGCGAGAGCCACGTTCCATCGAACATCCTCCACCGGATCCCCCAGCCTCGCCTTGAGGGGCTCTATGGCCTCCGCACTTCCGAGGCTTCCCAGAGTATGGGCGATCACCTTACGAACGAACGGCTCGTCATCCTCCAGCTTGGCGATGAGGGAAGGGACGGCCCTCGGATCCCCGATCTGGCGGAGAGAGTTTGCCGAGGCGATCCGGACCCGTGCATCCGAATCGTCCAGCGCCCTCTCGAGGGAGGCGGTCCCATCCTTCGCCTTCAGGAGTCCCACTATCCCCGCCAGATACTCCCGGATCTCCGGCGAGTCCCCAGGCGCCAACTGGTTGAAGGTCTGGACGACGGCGGCCGCGAGACGAGGGTCATCTCTCGCCGATTCATCGTCCCGAAGCTTGCTATATAGCTCGAAGGCGGCTTGCCAGCGGGCCTTGTGGGACGGGGGCCATTTCCCCGAAGTGGACCGGTTCGAACGAATCTTCTGGAGCAAGTCGTGCGGAGAGGTCCTCTCATAGGTGAGCCATCGGAATCCGACAAAGAGAGACGTGGAGACGATCACGATGGCGAGGGGAAAGACGAACAGCTGAAGCACCGTCATGACAAACGCGGTGCCCCGTCGCCTTGGCGCAGGTGGGGTTGCCACCTCGGGCTGATACCCACCCCCCAGTTCCAGGTCTTCCAGTTTGGGGCTCATGTCCCTCTCGAGTGCTTTCGGAGACTTTTTACGGTGGAACGATCAGGCGCAATCGCCGTTCCAGGCGGAACGACGGCCCAGAAGGGGCAATTCTAGGTAGATTTCGGTGTGTGTCAACACAATTCTCTCTGGACGAACCGGCTGCAACCTACTGTGACACAACGACTTGCACGGCGCGCACGGCAGCCCCCGGGCGGCGCGCTCGAAAGAGCCCTCCCTTACTCCGGGAAGGGGCCCTCGAAGGGCAGCGAAGCCGAGATCGTTTGGTCCAGAAGTCTCGCGGGATGATCACCGAGCTGGCGGTCGATCAGTAGTTCACGTAGTTGAGGCTCACGTGCGTTGCGTTGTTATCCGTTCCTCCGAAGGAGAATCGATCATAGACGAACGACGGATCGAGCCCCACATGGAACGAGAGCGCCGTCCACCGGCGTACGTCAAGCTGCGGCGTAGCAGCAGGATCGAAGAGGCCCTCGTCGGCCGCCCTCGGGGCGGAGGGCGGCAGCACGGGCAGGGTGAACGAGGTGCTGGCGGTGGAGCCCGGGGTGTAGATCTCCCAGTGGATCTCGCTCATTGCCTCGTCCGACGGAGGCGGGCAGACGGGAATCGCCCCTGCAAGCTCGTCGCAGTCCAGGGGTCCTGAGGTCGGTGGGCAGTGGGCCCCCGGGCTCGGGTCCGGAAGCGCTGCGGGCGCGAATTCCCAGTAGCGAGCTATCTGGGAGAGCGTGAAGTGTGGAACGGGGCTGTTCGGGTTGGTCGTGTCCTGCACCGACGGGTAGGTGAATGTCCGGCTGCCTCCCGTGATATCGGTGTTATCGAGAGGCATCAGATCGAAGAACGAATCGATCAGGATTCCCCCCGGCGTCGTGAAGGGGGTCGTTCGGTCGGCCAGCAGCGAGAAGGCGAACTCGAGATTGAATGGCGGGAGGGGGAGGATCCCGCTGTCCGCATCGTAGAAGGCCGCCGCCAGAGCCACCTTCGTAGGAGCAGCGCCCCACGGCCATAGATCAGGCACGGTCGTGAAAGTGTCGGACTGCGGCAACGTCTGATCTCTCGCCACGAACCCGAAGTCGGATGCGATGATCTGTCCCGTTCCCCCGCTCCCATCGATGTCCGCAGCGGCTACGAGGAAGACGTCCGAGCCCCTCGGCGCGGAGAGCACCGTCACGTCGACCGGCGCCCCCAGGCCGATCGTGAACGGGATGTCCACGTTAGCAGCCGGACCTGCCACCGTGTAGTCTCGAACCATGCCGAACCCCTCCACCTGGAGTTGCGTGAAGAGGGAGAGCCGGTTGGGGGCCCCTCCCGCGACGAACCCCAGGAGTGTTCCCCCGTCGATGAACCCCGCCGTGACGGCGAGATGCTGGGTGGAATTATCCTTGAGATCGATGAAATAGCTCTTCTCCCGAACCTCATCTCCCGGGAACAGGAGGAACACGTCCTGCTGGGGATACGACATATTCCCCGGCAGGATGATCTTGTCGCAGCCAAGACAAGTGCAATCCTCCCCGATGAAGAGGTTCTCGATCCGGATGTTGAAGAGCTCCGAGAGACGCACCGGCGGGATCACGATCCCGGCATGCAGATTCACCAGAGGCGTGGTGTTCAGGCCCGTGACCAGTCCCGAGATGCGAGACCTCGAGTTCGGATCGACGATCAGATCGAGAGGAAGCACGAACTCGGTCGCGTCGGCCCCCGCCACCGTCGTGTACTGGCGGAGAACCGCACCCGCCGTCACCATCGGAGGAGTGGGCGGGTTGTTGAGGTACGGATCGGTGAACTGGGCCACCCCGGCAACGTCCGTTGTCGCGAAGTTGCCCGCGAACGGAACGTCCGGAGCGGACCCGATCATCACGAACGCCCCCGGAAGGGGCTGCTGCGTCTCGCCATCCACGACGACGACCGTGATCGTTCCGGTAGGAGTGCCTCCCCCCCACCCTCCCGGCGTGTCCACGAACAGGTCATACGTTCGTGTCGCCGTTGCGGGAGCGGCGTCGGTCAAGCTGAACTCGATCGAGTACGGGCTGGCGGCGCTGGTCCCGGTCACGGGCGACCCGGAGATGAGGCCGGTCGCCATGTCGAAGCTGAGGCCGTTCGGGAGCGTGCCCGTCATGATTCCCCACTGGTAGGGAGGCTGCCCCCCCTGACCCTGGATCTGGAACGAGTACGGGACGATCTCGGATGCGACACGAAGGCTGGGGCTAGTGATGGTGAGCGCTCCACCGAGAATCACCAGATTGAAGCTGGCTGTCCTGGATGTGGGGACAGAGTCGGTGAGCTGCACGTCGAAGGAGAACGGGCTCGCTGCCGCCTCGCCCCAGGCGGGCGTCCCCGACAGATCGCCCGTCACGCTATCGAGTGTGAGGCCCGCGGGAAGGGACCCTGTGGATATCGACCACGTGTAAGGGGCGGTTCCCCCCTGACCCATGACCTGATCGCTGTAGGGAGCGTTTTCGATCCCGTCAGTGAGCGAAGTCGTCGTG
This sequence comes from Planctomycetota bacterium, assembly GCA_027296055.1. GTDB lineage: Bacteria > Planctomycetota > JAPUJT01 > JAPUJT01 > JAPUJT01 > JAPUJT01. Next base: position 22,515 of record JAPUJT010000088.1, read on the forward strand.
ATCGAGAGATCGGATGAGACACCCTTGCGGCTCCCCCCCCCACCTCCACAGGCCGGGCCGAGAGAGATGAGCAGGGCGCCTGCGACGAGGAATCGGAAAGAGCTTCTCATCGGGTTCTCCAACTAGAAGAAATGTGCAGGATTTGCCCCCCAGCGGTTGCATCCTACATTCCTGGACGAATCTCGACAACCAGTTACTGCGGGGAGGTTTCTGTCGGGAAGTGGCGTCCGATTTCCTTGGCGGGAACGTTGCGCCACGCCCCCCGCGGGAGTCGCCCTAGACGCAGCCGTCCTATCCGCACCCGCCGGAGCCGCTCCACGTGGTGTCCCACCACCGACAGCATCTTCTTGAGCTGGCGATTCCGGCCCTCCTGGAGGACGATCGAGATCTCGGTGGTCTCCCGTCCCTCGCGCAGTAGAGCCACCTTGCACGGCGCCGTCCGTCGCCCATCGATGCGAATCCCCTTCTGGAGTTTCTGCCGGGTCGCGGCGGAGAGGCGACCCTTGACTCGCACGTGATACTCCTTCTCGCAACCGGAGCTCGGGTGGGCGATTCTTTGCGCGAGAGCCCCGTCGTTGGTGAGCAGCAAGAGCCCCTCGGCGTCACGGTCGAGGCGCCCCACGGGACGGAGCCCGAGACGGCGCATCGGTCTCGGCAAAAGATCGAGCACCGTTCGTCTCTTCTGAGGATCGTCGGTCGTGGTGAGAAAGCCGGATGGCTTGTGAAGGGCGATCGTCTTCCTGGGCAGGCTTCGGACCGCAGTGCTGCCGACCTTGACGCTATCCGTTTCCGGATCTGCCACGGATCCGAGCGTCCGGATCACCTTGCCGTTCACACGGACGCGCCCTTCAAGGATCCACTCCTCGGCCTTGCGCCGGGAGGCGAGGCCTGCGGCGGAGATGAGTTTTTGGAGTCGAACCTTGGCCATGTTCTCCCGGTGGGCGCAGCGGAATGGAGTCAGATTTCGCGGGCCTGGCCCAGGATCTCCTCGAAGCGGGGGTTTCCGTGGAGGACCTTCAGGTCCTCATCCTGCGCCATGTGTTTGAAGTCTTCGAACCCCTTTTGTACAGCCCGCTGGAGGTAACCGATCGCCTCCGTCAGGTTCCCCTTCAACGCGTGAGCGCAGGCGACGTTGTAAAGTGCCACGCCGGTGCCGGAATGGGAAGGGTCGAGCCTCGTGCACCGCAGGTAGTCCTTGATCGCATCGTCGTAGCTCTCCAATCCATGATGTGCCAGTCCCCGCTCGAAGTAGACCGACCATCTCCCCTGCTCCGGGTAGACACCTAGCTCGATGAGACGATCCAGATCCCGCAATGCCTCCTTGTTTCGCTCCAGCCGATTCAACGCCAGCCCGCGGTTGTAGAGGATGTCGGGATGGTCGGGGAACGTCTTGTGAGCCTCGGAGAGCTCCTCCACCGCATGCGCCCACTTCCTCTCCCTTGTCAGCTCGACGCCGGCTCTACCATGGCGCTCCGCTACCCGCCGTTCGCGCTCCGTGGGTGGCGTCGGGGCCGGCTCCTTGTCCCGGACGACAGGCTTGGGGGGTTTCTCGGCCGGGGGCTTCTTCGGTGGGAAGATCCGGCTCCCCTTCAACTGCTCCTTCAGGTCCTTGATCTCGATCAGGAGAACCTTGACCTGAATCTCCAGCTCGAGGCGATGAATCTTTTCCTCCTGCAGGATCTTACGGATCTCGGTCAACTCCTTGCGAATCGCCCCGATGTCATCTGTGTCATCTGTCTGCACGGTCTGCATGGGGGCGATCGGCATCAAGGTCAGGACAAGCCAGGTCAGGGTATTCATGGATAACTCTCCCTCAAGGGTGAAACGGCATCAGTCATTATCTCGACACCCACTCCTTTGGCAAGCACCTGGCAGCGTTGACAGGTTGGAGGGCGCTGATAGCATACGCGGTCATGGCGGCGGACCCCGCTCATACCCGAACCGGATTCTACGCCTGGCTTTACCGCGCCTTCCCCCTGGAACAGGAAGGCACGACGATCCGTCGCGAGGTGCTGGGCGGGCTCACCACCTTCATGACGATGGCCTACATCATCGTCGTGAACCCGACGATCCTCGGGGCGACCGGAATGGACTTCAAGGCGGTCGTGGTGGCCACCTGCCTCGCCTCCGCCTTCGCCACTCTGATGATGGGGCTCTTCGCCCGCTATCCGATCGCACTGGCCCCGGGAATGGGGCTCAATGCTTTCTTCGCCTACGAGGTATGCGGCCCCGAGGGGATCCCCTGGCAGGCCGGCCTCGGGCTCGTCTTTCTGGCGGGAGTCCTGTTTCTCGTCCTGGCCCTCTTCCGCGTGCGGGAGATGATCGTCGACGCGATCCCCGGCAGCATCAAGATCGGCGCGGCGGTTGGAATCGGCCTCTTCATCACATTCATCGGCATGAAGAACGCCGGACTCGTGATCCCCCACGAGAAGACCCTCGTGCAGCTCGGAAATCTGGGTGACGCCGGGACGGGGGCGGCGCTCATCGGTCTCGTCGTCACGGCGGCGCTGATCGCACGGGGCTTCGGCGGGGCCGTCCTGATCGGGATCGTCGTGACGGCGGCGGCGACCGTCCTCTTCGGTAAGGCCGACCTCGCCGGCGACTGGATCGAGGCCCCCGCCGTCGGGAAGGTCGCCTTTCGACTCGATATCGTCGGGGCGCTCCGGTGGGAGTACCTTGACCTGATTCTCATCTTTCTCTTCTTCGATCTCTTCGACACGATCGGGACCCTGATCGGCGTGGGTGAGCAGGCGGGGTTGGTCAAGGATGGGAAGCTGCCGCGCATGAACCGCGCCCTCCTCTCGGACGCGGCGGGGTCCATCGTCGCCGGGACCCTGGGCACCTCCACGGTCACGTCCTACATCGAAAGCGCATCCGGAGTGGCGGCCGGGGCCCGTACCGGTCTGGCAAACGTGATCACGGCTCTCTGCTTTGCCTCGGCGATATTCTTCGCCCCCCTCGCCCAGAAGCTGGGAGACACGAGCGCCATCACGGCTCCGGCCCTTATCATCGTCGGTTGCCTCATGACGGGGGCCGTCCGGAAGATATCCTGGGATGACTTCACGGAGGCGTTTCCCGCTTTCGTCACGATGGTCGTGATGCCGCTCACGTACAGCATCGCGCATGGCCTCTCCCTCGGCTTCATCAGCTATCCCTTGATCAAGCTGCTCGCCGGACGGGGCCGGGAGGTCCATGCCATCGTTTACGTGCTGGCGGCGATCTTGACGCTTCGATACGTGTTCCTCTGAGCAAGGTTGAAGGGTGGGGCCGTGTTTCTTATCATCTTCACCCTGCGACGGAAACAGTAGAATCGACAAAGGAGAGAGCACTTGGCCACATACTGGACCCTGATCGGGGCGACCATCCTCGGTTTCCTCCTTCCCCTTCCGGATGCCCAACCGGTGGTGGTGCACCTGAAGGCGGGGACGACGATCCGCGGCCTCCTCCTCGAGGACGCGGAGGACGAAGTCCTCCTCCGCATTCCGTTCGGCAAGATCTCGATCGATCGAATCGACATCCTCCAGGTCGAGAAGGAGTCGGAGTACGACTACTACGTGCACCAGGGGAAAGATCTTCTCGAGCACGGCTCGTTCGAAGGCGCCGTAACGCACTTCCGTGAGGCGCTCCGACTCCGGCCCGGGTCCGCGGAGGCTCGAAGCGGTGTGGCCGACGCATGGAACGGCAAGGGGGACCTCCTGCAGAAGCACCGGCGCCTGAAGGAGTCCATCGTGGCCTACGACTCCGCTCTGGAGATGGACCGGGATCACGGAGCGGCCCGGTCGATGCGCATCCACGTACAGAAGGTGATCGAGCTGGTGGATAAAATGGAGAAGAAAGCCGTGACCCTCAGCAGGCGGGGCGATTTCGCCGAGGCGGCGAGCCATCTGGAGCAGGCGATCATCCTCGAACCGTCCCGCTGGTTCGACTGGTCCGACAGGCTCGGCAAGTTCTATCGCAAGGCAGGTGACCAGCTTTACCGTGGAGGGAGATACGAGGAGGCCGGCCGCGCCTACGATCTTGCCCTTCGCGCGGACCCCGAACTCGTCGCGGAGATTCTGGAGGCGAGGATCTATTGCGATCTCCGCAAGGCCCACGAGCAGATGAAAGCGAGAGAAATGCTCAGCGCCGAGGATATCGTCTCCAGCCTCCGATTCACGGCTCCTTACCACCCGCGCATTCTCTACGCCGCGGGGAGGATTGATCAGATGAGCGGCAATCTGATTGCCGCCCGGGACGCCTATCTTCGAGTCCTGGGAGAGACGAGACTTCCCGTGGACTCGACGGACCTGAACAAGCTTTCCCGCCGGGCTCGCGAGGCGCTCGGATCGCCGCCGGTCGTGGGCGTACAGCGGAAAGCCATCAAGATCGAATCGGGGGAATGGAGTGAGCTGAAAGTCGGCCCTATTCGGATCTTTCACAAGCAGCCGGATCTGGCCCGGGACGTGGCCCTCTCCGCCGAGTATTACCTTGACGTCCTCCCCCCCCACCTCTCGCCGCACCCACGGCCGAACCCTCTTATCTTTGACGTCTGGATCCACCCGGACAGGGACTCGTACCTCAAGGGCGGCGGAGGGGGGCCATCGATTCTAAAGAGAGACTCCGTCGGCCGCATCACGATCCAGATCGATGTGTCCAGGCCGCAGGCCCTCTCGTGCGATCTTCCACGGGAGATGGGAAGGCTGCTGCACCGCGCCCTTCAGTCTTTTCGAAAGGTCCACCCACCCTGGGTGGAAGAGGGGATGGCGGCTCGCTGCGAGCCCGCGTTCAAGCGGCTTCACTACCTGGATCGTGTGGCCAATGCCTACCGGGAGGGAGAGAAGAACCCGATCGCCCGCGTCCTGAAGGGCGCCCGGATTTCCGGCGAGCTGGAGCGCGCCAAGGCGTATGCCCTCGTCGAATACCTGGTGGCTCAGCGCGGAATCAAGTATTTCACCGAGGCGGTCGACGACTTTCGCCGCTACAAGCTCGAGAGGTTCCTCACCACCCGGTACGGCATCGAGTCTCGGTTTGGTCTCGACCCGGTCGAGCTTCTGGCGGGGGACCTGCGCGAGTGGGTTTACGCGCGATCCCGCCTCGAGGACGAGGAATGAGCGGGGGCCCGGGGGGGGGGCCGAACGATGACCCTCTGGTTGCAAGGGTCCGCGCGACCGTGGAGCGCGAGGGTCTTCTGGGCTCCTCAGAGCAGATCGTCCTGGGCCTCTCCGGAGGTCCCGACTCGGTCGCCCTCCTCCACGTCCTCGTCGACCTCTCAGCCGATCGAGACTGGGAACTGCTGGCCGTTCATGTGCATCACGGCGTGCGCGGGGAGGAGGCGGATCAGGACGCTTACTTCGCCCGCTCGATCGCCGAATCTCTGGGCGTCGCCTTCGGGACCCGGACCATCGTGCCCGGGCCCAACCCATCCGAGGATCGCCTTCGCCGCAAGCGGTACCACCATCTCGGTTCCGAGGCGCTCGGCATCGGGGCGACCGCCGTGGCAGTCGGCCACCACCGCGACGATCAGGCGGAGACGGTCCTCCACCGGATGGTTCGCGGGACGGGGATTCGCGGTCTCGCCGGCATTCCCTACCGGAGGGAGCTGGTCGGATCCGGGGGCGCCTTTCTTGTCCGGCCTCTTCTCGATTGCACGCGCGAGTCGATCCTCGAATTCCTTTCGGGACGCCACATTTCCTGGAGGGAGGACAGCACCAACGCCGATCCCAGATACACCCGCAGTCGAATTCGTCACGAGGTGATCCCGGTGATGGAGGAGGCGATGGGCGCGAATGTTCGCGAGGCGCTCTCGAGGCTCGCCTTGCTCGCTCGCGACACCCTGCCGATCCTGGAGGCCGAGGCTGCGCGAATCCTTCAGCAAGGGGCCGAGGGCCGGGGCCGGCTCCGGATCGCAGGTTGGCAAGATCACCCTGCCGTGGTGATCGGGGAGGCCCTTCGGACGTCGTTCCTGGATGCCGGAGGTCGCGCGGGCTCGTTCTCGCTGGAGATGGTGGCGGGACTGATCGATGCCATTCGATCGGGAAAGTCGGAGTACAGGACGACCTGGCCGGGAAAGATCCCCGTCCAGATCCGGCAGGGTCGATTGACCGTCGGAGAGGCGGGCGACAGCAAGAATCGGGAGACGTTCCCCATCGAGGTGCCCGGCGCCACCCCCTGCCCCTGGGCCGGTCTCGAGATCCGCACGCGCCTCCTCGCGCCCTCCGAGCTTGACTCACCGATCCGGCATCCCTCTGCGGGCTTGCAGCGGTGCTGGTTTGATTGGGAGGCCCTCACCCCCCCGCTCGAAGTCCGAGCCTGGAGGCGCGGCGACCGGTTTCATCCTTTCGGGGGACCGGGCGTCAAGGAGATCCGGGAGGTGCTGTCGGATGCCAAGGTCCCGCGTGAGGATCGCGATACCGTGCCCGTCGTCGCGGATCGTGACGGCGTGATCTGGATCATCGGCGTCCGGCAAGGTTCGCGTGCCGAAGTGAAGGAAGGGACGAGAAAGGTGTTGTTGCTGGAATCAGAAGACGCGTGACGGGCTAATATTCGGACTTCTCTTTGAGGGCGTAGAACCATCCGTCGCGGAATCCTACAAAAATCGTCCCGGACCGATCGGAGACCTGCTCGGTCCTCGCGCTGGGATTGTTGTGGTTCACGCTGAAGAAATCCACGGCCCTGAACGGGACCTTCCACTTCATCTGGCCCGTCGCGTCGTTGATGGCCACGACCTCGTGCCTCTCGTTGAGGACGTAGAGGTCATCTCGCCCCCGACAGAGGACCCGCGTGGATGACGACCGACCGAAGTTCTTCCTACCCAGCTTGACCTGCCAGGCCTTCTGGCCGGCGACGTACTCCTTCTCCGCTCCGGAGGCCGTGCCCTGGACGCGGTGGATCGCCGAGAGGACGCCGTCCCTGGAGATCACGTAGACCTTGTCGCGGATCACGACCGGCGACTGATGGATCGGCCCCCCCGTTTCAAACCGCCACTGAAGTGCAGACTGGACCAGATCGATACAGTAGAGCGAGTAATCTGTCGAACCGACGTAGAGTCGATCCTTATGGACGAGAGGACGCGCCGTGATTTGCGCCTTGGTCTTCTGCGTCCAGCGGTGCTCTCCGCGCAGCTGGTTGAAGGCGTAGATTCCGCCATCATCGGAGACGGCGATGTAGATCGGATCGTACTCGGCCCCGGCCGCCCGGATGTCGCCGCTGGTCCGCCACATCCAGGTCTTGCCATGGGGTGCCTTCTTGGAGATGGCGTACACGCGATCATCCCAGGAGCCGATCATGATCGCGTCCGGCGTGGCGGCCGCCGGCGAGGCGACAGAGAAGGGCAGATCCTTCCTCCAGACCAGCTCGCCGGTGTCCTTGTCGACCACGCGGAGCCGGTCGCCGGAGAGAAGGATGACCTCATCGTACCTTACGACCCCGGAATCTTCGGTGGCCTTGTACGAATAGACGTAGGGCGAGTAACTGAGCGGCTCTCCTATCGTATAGATCCAGTTCACCACACCCTTGTCGATGCTGATCGAGTAGAGGAGGTGATCCGAGGTGACGGCGTAGAGAGCGTCCCCCTGCAGGGCCATGTGGACGAAGTTCTGCCGCTTCGTCTCCAGTTCCCACTTCAAGGCGAAGTTCATCGCGTCGAGGGCTTCCCGGCTGAACCGGCTGCCTCTCGGACGGGCGGTCCTGTCGTCGGAGACCTGGGCCGGTCCGCCGTCATCCACCTGGGGAGCGCCACAACTCGCGCCCAGAAGAATCGCGAGTAGACTCGCGGCGATCTTGCCCACGGTGGCCCTCTTCAGGCGAGTACGTTCAAAGATAGTCATTCAGATTGACCTCATTCTTCTTCTCGTAGGCCTCGAGCTTGTCGATCCGCTCGAGGTCCTCCTCGATCCGTCCTGCCAGCTTGAACAGGAAAGCACGACCCGATTTTCGGCTCTCCAGGTCGCCCCTGAGCTGACTCCAGGAACCCTCGTAAAGCTCGTCGCGGAGCCGGATGACCAACTTCTCTTCCCTGGAGAGGGACCTGGTAAACTCGTGGTGCCGGGAACGGTCTTTCTTCCGCCGCGTCAGACTCTTGCCGCCCTTATTTGGTCTCCTCCGGGCTCCGGAGGTCGGTCTTGATGATCCTTTCCCGGTCCACCCAGCCTTCCTTGACGAGCGAGATCTTGTCGAGGGATGGGAAGAACTCATCGCCGGGCCTCTCATATACGATCTGGTAGATCCGTTCCGTTATCTTCCGCCTATGCGGCTCCGTCGGCTCCACCAGGATATCGTTTGTCAGGCCGAAGACGCTGATCGTGAGGAGATCGGTCTCCGCATCCAGCCTCGGGAAGATGGCCACGCATTGGCGTGTCTCGCCGGCCCGGATCACCGGTCGGGCGATTTCGTACGGCTGCCCCAGGGGGCGCCTCTCGCCGGTCACCGGAACCGAGGCGACCCTCTCCGGCATCGTCACGTCCGTGTGTGCCCAGAGCTTGTAGCTGATCTTGTCCACGTCGTCGCTCTGGACGGACTTGAACGACGTCCCCGAATCGACCTGGACTCTCTCGCCCCTGATCTCGACCCGGCCCTCGAGCTTCGATCCATCCTTCAGGTAGACATCTGCCTGATTCCCGTTCATCTTTCGTATCTTATCGAGGGCCAGCGGGTGGAACCCATCCCGGTATTTGACCCCGCGGTTCGTCTCGGCCGTTATCTGGAGGAAGAACTTGTGGTCCTCCGCGTCCTTGTTCTTGAGGGTGTACGGGAAATACCAGAAGACGTCCCGGTCCTCTCCGCCGTGTCCGGAGCGCAGGTAGAGCTCCTTGGGGGTCTCGTAGGTGATCTCCAGGAAGAAGAGCTTTTTCTCGTCCTGGGCGAACCCGATGCGGCCGGCAACCCCCGTCCACAACCCCCCGAGGATCAGGACGGTTACCAGCGCAAACACGACTCTACGGGTATTCATGATCTTGCCCCTGGTGGGTGGAAACCGCCTCGCGCGGAACCGTTCGTCGGCTCACGGAAACTCGGCAAAATCATAGTGACAGCCCCTCACGATGTCAACCTGAGGCCAGGGACCCGGATCAGTCGAGGAACGGCCCGCAATGCCCGATCCAGTGCGATCGGCGGCGATCGGCCTTCACTTGACTCGAACTCAGGCTGTCGCTAAGGTCATCCTCCAGTGGAACGCGAAGACGTTTCCGGGGGAAATCGATGTTGGAGGGATACGCCATGCGAGCGAAGAACCGTCGGGGTGGATTTACACTCATCGAGCTTCTGGTGGTGATTTCGATCATCGCCGTCCTGGCAGGTCTCGTGATGACGGCCACGATGAAGGTTCGTCAGCAGTCCCGAAAGGTGCAGTGCTCCAACAACCTCCGACAGATCGGGATCGCCTCCCAGCTCTACCTGAACGATTACCGGATTTTTCCTTACGACTACGGCGTCAAGGTCGACAAGGACGAGGACGAGGATCCGTTCGACGATGAAGACGCGGGAACGCAGGGATATAACCACATACAGCTCCTCTTCAACACCAACATGCTCGACAATCCGGAGGTCGTGATCTGTGGGGCGTCGACCGATCAGGAAGCGAGCGAGGACGAGGAGGGAATCTTCAGGCTGAGGCGCATGAACTGCTCCTATAACTGGACCAAGAAGCCGAGGGGAGACGGGGACAGGTCCACGGCCCCTCTCGCCGCGGACAGGTTCGAAAAGTCAAAAGACGACGATGCGCTCGAATCGAACAATCACGCCGATGGCCGGAACGTCCTCCATATCGACGGCAGCGTGAAGTGGGTGACCTCGAAGGTTTACGCAAAGAAATACGCCGATCTGCTCACTGATCGTTAACCTGGAACCTCCATGCGAAAACAAGAAAAGAGGCGACCTCGGCGGTCGCCTCTTTTCGTTTGTATCGCGAGAGTGTCCCTACTTTTCTCTAGGTACCGACCTCCCAGCTGCTGAGGTACTCCTTCTGCTCGGCAGTGAGCTCGTCTATCGAGACTCCCATCGATTTCAGCTTCAGAGCCGCCACAGTCTGATCGATCTCTCGCGGGACGTCATGGACACGGACTTCCATGCGCCCCTTCTGCTTGGCGACGAACTCGGTCGTGAGGGCCTGCGCCGCGAACGACATGTCCATCACGCTCGACGGGTGGCCTCGCGCTGCGGCCAGATTCACCAGCCTCCCCTCCGCTAGCAGGTAGATCGATCGCCCGTTCTTCGTGCGGTACTCCGTCACGTGCTCTCGAACTTCACGCTTCACCTCGGTGGAAGCCGCTTGGAGGGCTTCGATGTCGATCTCGATATTGAAGTGACCGGAGTTACACACGATCGCCCCATCTTTCATCACCTCGAAATGCTCGCCTCGCAGGACGGACCGGTTTCCCGTCAGGGTGCAGAAGATGTCACCGATCTTGGCCGCCTCGCTCATCGGGAGAACCTGGAACCCATCCATCACCGCCTCGAGAGCCCGGATGGGCTCCACCTCCGTCACGACCACCCGCGCTCCCATCCCGCGTGCCCGGTCGGCGAACCCGCGGCCGCACCATCCATAGCCGCAGGCGACGACGACCCTCCCGGCCAGCAGGATGTCGGTCGCGCGGATGATCCCGTCCACGGTCGACTGGCCCGTTCCGTACCGATTGTCGAAGAGGTGCTTGGTGTCCGCATCGTTGACGGCGACGACCGGGATCTTGAGGGCCCCATCCTTCGCCATTGCACGAAGCCGGATCACCCCCGTCGTCGTCTCTTCGAGACTCGCCCGCACCTTCGGTTGCAGCGCGATCTTCTCCTTATGGATGAGCGAGACAAGATCTGCTCCGTCATCCAGCGTGATGTCCGGCTCGAAATCGAGCGTCGCGTGAATGTGCTTGTAATAAGTCTTGTTGTCTTCCCCGCGGATGGCGAACACGGCGATCTGATCGTTCTCGACCAGGGCGGCCGCGACGTCGTCTTGCGTGGAGAGGGGATTCGAGGCGCACAGACAGACATCCGCTCCGCCATCGCGCAACACCTTCATCAAGTTCGCCGTCTCGGAGGTGACGTGGAGACAGGCCGCTACCTTCAGACCCTTGAGCGGCTTCTCCTTCTTGAAACGCTCACCGATCAGGGCCAGCACCGGCATGTTCTGGCCCGACCAGGTCACTCGCTTGGACCCCTTCTCGGCCAGACCGCCATCCAGAATGTCGCTTTCCATCCCTATCCCTTCTTTAAATTTGCGCCTGCTTCTTGAGCGCGGCGACTCGGTCCGTCAATTCCCAGGAGAAGGCATCGCCGGTCCGGCCGAAGTGACCGAACCGGGCCGTCTCCGTGTAGATCGGCCGGCGGAGCTTCAGGTCCTCGATGATGGCTCCCGGCCGCAGGTCGAACGTCTTCTGTATCGATTCAGAGATCTTGTCCTCGGAGACCTTGCCCGTTCCGAAGGCATCCACATGGACGCTGACGGGGGCCGCCACGCCGATGGCGTAGGCAAGCTGCACCTCGCACCGCGCCGCCAGTCCGGCCGCGACGACGTTCTTGGCGATGTAGCGCGCCGCGTACGCGGCGGATCGATCCACCTTGGTCGGATCCTTCCCACTGAACGATCCCCCACCGTGCCGCGCCATCCCGCCGTATGTGTCCACGATGATCTTCCGTCCGGAAAGCCCACAGTCCGCCGCCGGACCTCCCACGGAGAAACGCCCCGTCGGATTCACATGGATCACGGTGTCGTTCGAGAAGAAGTCCGACGGGATCACCTCCCGGATCAGCTTCTCGGTCAGGTCCTTCACGATGGTCTCATGCTCCACTTCCGGCGCATGATGAGCCGAAACAACGATGGTGCGCACCTTGCCCGGCTCGAACCCCTTGTACTCGACGGTCACCTGCGACTTCCCATCGGGGCGAAGATACGGAACCACGCCCTCCTGCCGGAGGCGGCTGAGTCCCTCCGTCAGGCGACGGGAGAGCATCAACGGCAGCGGCATCAGCTCGGGCGTCTCGGAACAGGCGAATCCGAACATCTGGCCCTGATCGCCCGCCCCCTGATCGAGGTGGAGGCCCTCTCCCTCGGTCACGCCCCGGGAGATGTCCGGGGACTGCTCGTCCACCGCCGAGATCAGATTGCACGCCTCGAAATCGAACCCCGTCTCTGCCCCTTTGTACCCTATGTCCTCCACCGTCTTCTTGACGATTGCCGGAATGTCGACGGAAGCCTTGGAAGTTATCTCGCCTGAGACAACGAGGATCCGGTTCTTGATCATCACTTCGCAGGCGCAGCGCGCGTAGGGGTCCTGCTCCAGATGGGCGTCGAGGATCGCATCGGCGATCTGGTCCGCCACCTTGTCCGGATGGCCCATCGTGACGGACTCCGAGGTGAAGAGATACGGGCGTTCCGTCATGGTTGTTTCCTTTCTTCTCTGTGGAACGGCGCTGCCGGGGCCCGCGGCGGCTAACCCGCCGCGACCGATACCGTCCTTGACGGGGAACCGGGCCCCCCGCTCGTGATGCCCAGGGCCTCATCCAGATGGGCCAGGTTTCGATCCGTGGCTCCCTGATGGGCCATGAGCGTGCGGGCAGCCTTCTCCCCCATCGCGCGGGCCTTGTCCGGGTGATCCAGCATGTCGAGAAGGATCGCTGTCAGGTCTTCTGCATCCCTGGCCATCAACCCGGCCCCCTCCTTGACCAGAAGGTCAACTTCCTCTTTGCACTTGAAGACGTGTGGTCCTATGACCACGGCCAGCCCCAACCCCGCCGGCTCCAGCATGTTATGACCACCAACGGGCACAAGGCTTCCCCCGATGAAGACGACGTCCGCCGCCGGATAGATATGGAGCAGCTCGCCCATCGTGTCCACGAGAATGACCTTTCCCTTCCCATCGGCTCCGCGATCCAGATCCGTCTTGAGCACGTACGGGGTCTGGCGCTCCCGGAGAAGGGCCTCGACCTGATGGATCCGTTCCGTGTGTCGCGGGACCAGGACGAGCCGCGATCGGACCCTCCGCGCGCGGATCTTCTCGAAGGTGTCGAGCAGGGCATGCTCCTCGCCGGCGTGCGTGCTTCCTCCGATCAACACCCACTCGGCGCTGGAGATCGAGAGCTGGCGGCGCGCTGCCAGCCCGGCCTTCGCACCCCCTTCCCCCGTCGCGATATTGTCGTATTTCATGTTCCCGGTCACATCGATCTGAGCGCGAGGGATCCCCAGCGCGGCAAACCTGTCCGCCACCTCCTGTGTCTGCACGCAATAGGAACGTACCTTCCTGAAGGGACGGAAGAGAGGCCAGCGCACGATCGAGTACAGTCGATACGAGCGTCGGCTGATGCGACCGTTCACCAGGATCGCCGGGATACCTGCACGGTCGCAGTGATGGAGAAAATTCGGCCAGAGCTCCTGTTCGATCAACACGACCGCCGTCGGACGGATTCGTCGTAACGTGCGCCGGATCACGAACGAAAGCTCCATCGGGAAGAAGAACAACATCTTGCCCGGATAGGCCCTCTCCACGACTCGATGCGCTTCCAGCGTCGTGGTCGACAGGACCACATCCCATCCGGGATGCCGCTCCTCGAGTCTCCGGACGAATGCCCGGGCCGTGAGGATCTCCCCGACCGAAACTCCATGGATCCAGATGCATGGTTGCTTCCCTTCGCGCTTGGGGACCCATCCCAGGCGCTGCGGCCAGCCGGCCCGGTACTTCTTCGATCGGAGCAGTTGTAAGATCCAGAACGGGGCGGTGAAGGCAAAGAACAGGACGAAAAGTATATTCAGAAACAACGCCATTCACGACTCCAGTGAGGAACTCGGTCGGCCCCGCGACCAGGAAGTCGTTACACTATAGCAGGAGAGGAGTTCCGGTCAACCCCGACCCCGGAAGACGACTCGGAAGAGGCGTCTTGGAGACGCAATCGGGCGGGAACAACAGAGGTGATGAGTCAGGCGGTTATCCCGTGGCACCGCTTGTACTTCTTCCCGCTGCCGCAATGACAGGGGGAGTTGCGGCCGGGGGCCTGGCCCCCACGGATCGGCTTCGTAGGCCCTTTTGTACCCTCGGACGCGGCGTTCTGCTGGTCGCGATGACGCTCGAACTGCGCCTCGTAGTCCGTGTGGCGAGCCTCGCCGATGTTCCAGAGGTTTCTCAGCCTCTCGTCCTTCTTGATCTTGACCTTCAGGACCCGATCGGTCACATCCTCCTGGAGCGCCTCGATCATGTCCTGGAACATGATGAGACCTTCCTTCTTGTACTCGTTCTTCGGATCGACCTGAGCATACCCCCTCAGGCCGATGCTCGACTTCATCTGATCCATCTCGTGTAAGTGATCTTTCCACTTCTTGTCGAGCACCGTCAGGAGGATGAAGCGCTCGAGCTGGCGCATCGAATCCTCTCCCATCTCCTGCTCCCGAGACTCGTACGCCTTCTTCGTCTTCTCGAGGAGGAAGGATTCAATCTCCTCGGGGTGCTTGTCGGCGATCTCGGTCGGGTGAAGCCCGATCCAGAACTTCTTTTCGTACCAGCCGCGGAGTCCGTCATGGTCCCATTCGATCTTGGGGAGGTCGGGATTGAGGAACGTGTCCCGAGCTGCCAGGATGCGATCCTCGATCCAGTCATGGATCGTCTCCTTCAGTTCCTTCCCCTCGAGAAATCCTTGGCGCAGTCCGTAGATCGTCCTTCTCTGCTTGTCCATCACCTCATCGTAATCGAGGAGGTGCTTCCTGATCTCGAAGTGGTGCGTCTCCACCTTCTTCTGGGCCCGCTCGATGGCCCTCGAGACCCAGGGGTGAGAGATCTCCTGCCCCTCGGTCATCCCCAGCTTCCCCAGCGCCTTCCCCACCCACTCTCGAGCGAAGATTCGCATCAGGTCATCCTCGAGACTGAGGAAGAACTGCGACGAGCCCGGGTCTCCCTGCCGGCCGCAGCGACCTCGCAGCTGATTGTCGATCCTTCGGGCCTCGTGCCTCTCGGAACCGATGATGTATAGACCACCCATATCCGGGACACCGGGACCGAGGACGATGTCCGTTCCGCGGCCCGCCATGTTCGTGGCGATGGTGACGTTGCCCGAGTGTCCGGCCTTGGCGATGATCTGGGCCTCCCGCTGGTGGTTCTTGGCGTTCAGGACCTCGTGCTGGATCCCGCGCCGGTCCAGCATCTTGGAGAGATGCTCCGACCTCTCGATCGAGGCGGTGCCGACCAGGAGGGGTTTGCCCTCCGTGTTCAGCCGGGCTATCTCTTCCACGAGGGCGTTATATTTCTCGCTGGCAGTTCGATAGATGACATCGGGTAGATTGTTCCGAAACAGGGGCTGGTTCGTCGGGATCGAGACGGATTCGAGGCCATAGATCTTGTCGAACTCCTCCGCCTCGGTCATCGCCGTTCCCGTCATCCCCGCCAGTTTGTCGTACAGCTTGAAGAAGTTCTGGAAGGTGATGGTGGCAAGCGTCTGGTTCTCCTCCTTGATCCGGAGTCGTTCCTTGGCCTCCACCGCCTGATGGAGACCGTCGCTCCAGTTCCTGCCGGGCATCAGGCGCCCGGTGAACTCGTCCACGATGATGACCTCGCCGTCCTTGACGACGTACTCCTTGTCCTTCTTGTAAAGATTGTGGGCCTTGAGCGCCTGCTCGATGTGGTGGGGCCAGTCCATGTTGTCGCCCGTGTAAAAGGAGCCCACCGCGACAAGGTTTTCGGCCCGCTCCATTCCGTCCTCCGTGAGGAGGACCTGGTGCTCCTTCTCCTTGACCTCGTAGTCCTTTACAGGCTGTAGCTGTCGGACCACGTTGTCGGCCTTGTAATACTTCTCGGACGTCTTTTCCGCCTGGCCGGAGATGATGAGGGGTGTCCGTGCCTCGTCGATCAAGATGCTGTCTACCTCATCCACGATGGCGTAGTGTCGCCTGCGCTGGACCTGGTCCCGCACGTCGAGCTTCATGTTGTCTCGGAGGTAGTCGAATCCGAACTCGTTGTTCGTCCCGTAGGTGATATCGGATCCGTACTGGATCTGCCGACTGGCGGAGTCCATGTCGTTCTGGATCGCCCCGGTTGACATACCAAGGGCCCGGAAGACTGGCGCCATCCATTCTCGATCTCGGAGCGCCAGGTAGTCATTGACCGTGACGATGTGGACGCCCTTACCCTCGAGGGCATTGAGGTACGCGGGCATCGTGGCGACCAACGTCTTGCCCTCCCCCGTCACCATCTCGGCGATCTTTCCACTATGCAGGATGATCCCGCCGATGATCTGCATGTCGAAGGGGCGCATCGGGCGGCCGTCGCCGGTCCGGAGGTGACGCCGGCTCGCCTCCCGGACCGCAGCGAAGGCCTCGGGGAGGAGATCGTTCAGCGTCTCCCCGTTTGACACGCGATCGCGGAACTCATCGGTCTTCTTCAGGAGACCAGCGTCGGAGAGCGTTTCGAAGTCGGGCTCGAGTCGGTTCACCGCCTCCACGAGGAGGAACTGTTCCTCGACGATTCGCTCGTTGCTCGAGCCAAAGATCCTGGAGAGGGCCCTCTGGAAATACTCTCCGATCGTGTGCTTCATCGTCCGGGCTCCGCCTCAGCCGGGGAGAGGCGCCTCCATAAATCTACGTGGTGCCTTGTCTTACACTGGAGACGAGGCAATCTCTATCTATGATTAAATCAGCGGGATGCAAAGAGGTCAAGATGGAGACGCATCGCCCCCCGGCATCTGGAGGGTCCCGATGATGTCTCGCACATGGCGAACGCCTGCCTCGGCGAGCAGGCTTCGCATCTCCTCCACGATCTTGGCGCACACCCCTGGGTCCACGAAGTTGGCTGTTCCCACCTGGACACACGCAGCACCCGCCACCATGTACTCCAGGGCGTCCTGGGCATTCATGATACCGCCGATCCCCATCACCGGCGCCTTCAGGTTCGACGCCACGACCCAGGCGTGCCGCAGGGAGAGGGGCTTGATGGCGGGGCCCGAGACGCCGGCGGTCCCTGCCGCCACGATGGGCTTTCGGGTCCTCCAGTCGACCCCCAGGCCGAAGTAGGTATTGGCGACGGAGAGAATGTCGGCCCCTCCGTCCATCGCCGCCCTGGCGACGATGAGGATGTCGGAGACATTGGGGGTGAGCTTCACGATGAGGGGAAGACGAGTCATGGGCCGGAGCGACTCGAGCAGGGATCGGATTTCATCGGGATCTCTATCGAGAAACATGCCGCCGTCGTCCACATTCGGGCAGGAGATATTCAGCTCGATCGCCGCGATCCCATCTTCCTTCTCGAGGGCGTCCAGGAGCCGAGAGAATTCGCCGGTGTCGAACCCGCCGATGTTCACGATCACGGCGGTCTTCAGCTCACGCATCGCGGGGAGAGTTCGGGCCAGGAACGACTCGATCCCCTCGTTCTGAAGCCCGATTGAATTGAGGAGTCCCGATGGCGTCTCGGCGGTCCGCGGCGGGACGTTTCCCTTCCGCGGCTTCAGTGTGATCGTCTTCCCCACGATGCCCCCGACCTGACTCCAGTCGAGGAAGGAACGCATCTCATCGCCGTAGGCGACGGTTCCCGAGGCGGCGACAATCGGGTTTTTCAGGGAGAGAGGCCCGATCTGGACGGAGAGGTCGACTTCGGAAGCGTTCATCGATTCCCCCGGGGGCGGCATCCGGTTCCTGCGCTAGGCGGAAGCCGGGCGGGCTTGCTTCTTCTTCGAGGCGTACTTCTTGCCCGGGAAGAAGGAGAGGATCACCAGCAGAATGACGCCGACGGTGATACCGGAGTCCGCGATATTGAAGAGGGGCCAGTGTGAGTTGCCCACATGCGCATCGATGAAATCCCTCACCTTGCCATCATTGAAGATCCGGTCGTGCAGGTTCCCCAGGACACCCCCGAGGACCAGCCCGAGGGAGATCGGCATCAGGACGGGCCTCTCGTCGATGTGGAAGGCCAGATACACGAGAAAGCCACCCGCGGCGACGCTCACCAGGGTAAGGACGGTCGGCCCCCACTTGGAATCGCTCAGCAGGCCAAAGGCGGCGCCGGTGTTCGTGTTGTACTTGAAATCAAGGTACCCCCCGACGCACGTTATCGTGCTATCGTCAGGTTTCAGCCTGGCGTCAGCCCAGGCCTTCGTGACGAGATCGAGAACCGTTATCAGGGTGGCGACGGCCAGGAATATCCCGACCCTTCGTATGAGCATCTCGTTCCCTCATCAGATATTGGCGTCGCTACAGTGTCTTTCGGGAGGATACCCCTCCCCTGGAGGGGTGTCAACTCAAGGGAGGAGCGGAGTGTGACGATACGATGAAGGAGAGGTGGCCAGAGGAGATTCCATGCCCTCGCCACTGCGCAAGGACTGGCAAGAGTACCGTGACATCCTGAGACTCGAGCGGGGTCACTCCCCGCACACGCTCGATGGTTATTGCAGGGACCTCGGCCGCTTCGTCGACTACCTGGAGAGCGTGGGCATCCTATCCCCCGCGCGCATCGCGCTCGACACCCTCGTCGACTTCCTCATCGAGCAGAGAGAGAGGGGCCTCGGCCCCGCCTCGATCGCCCGGATGGCCGCCTCCCTGCGCGGGTTCCTTCGCTTTCTGCATGCCGAGGGCCGGATCCCGAAGGAGCTGGCCAACGATCTCGAGTCCCCCGCCGCCTGGCATCGGATCCCCTTCTTCCTGGGTCGCTCGGCGATGGAGGAGCTCCTTCGGTCTCCCGATCACAGCGCGATCGGACTGCGGGACCGCGCGATTCTGGAGGCGATGTACGCCACCGGAGCTCGGGCCTCGGAGGTGATCGGCCTCAAGATGCAGGACGTGCATCTCGAATATCGCTACGTCCGGTGTTTCGGGAAGGGAAACAAGGAAAGAATCGTCCCCATGGCGAAGGAGGCGGCTATCGCCATAAGGACCTATCTACGGGAAGGCCGCCCGGTCCTGCAGAAGCCAGAGAGCCCGTCGATCCTCTTCCTCAGCCGGACGGGAGGGCCCCTCCGCCGGGAAAGCCTCTGGCGAATCGTGAAGAGGTGTGTCCGGAAGGCCGGTGTCTCCCCGCGCGTATCGCCCCACACGCTCCGGCACACGTTCGCCACTCACCTGCTCGAGGGAGGGGCGGACCTTCGATCCCTCCAGGAGATGCTCGGTCACGTCAACGTGCAGACCACACAGATCTACACTCACGTGGACCGCGCCAGGCTGAAGTCCATCCACCAGAAATTTCATCCGAGGGGTTAGGCCACTCCATAGTGCTCCCCTAGCGATCCTTCGCGGGGCGCTTCAGGACGATGGTGAACTCCTTGTGGAAGGCCTCATCGCCCGTCTCCTCGAGGAATTTCATCCATTCCTCGGAGGAAGCGGTGAGGACGAAGTGATCGTCTCCCTCGACCTTCACGTCCTCCTTCGAGAGTTTCGCCTTCTCCTTCTTCAAGGCCTTCTTCATCCACTTGAAGTCCAGGGGTCGAAGCAGGACCTTTTCCTTCGAGATCTCGACCTTGCAGACGACATGGATCGGGAGAATGGTTATCGCCCGCCACATGCTCTGGTTCTTCTCCACGGCCCCGCCGACCGTGGCGTCCACGTAGAGCTGATCCCCTACCTTGAAGAAGGTCGCCTCGAGCTTTCCGCGGCGCCCCTTGTCATCGTAAGTGATCACGTCCCCGTCCTCCTGAAACTCCCAGGGCTTCTTGGCGATGGACTTATCGTCGGGGTCGAAGACATCCCACTTTCCCTTCAGCTTCTCCGGCAGGGGGATGACGGCCTCCTTCGTGAAGAACGGATGGAGCGATTGGATGACGCAGCCCGAGAGGAGCATGACCGCGACCACGACGGCCAACTTGAGCGGTGCCCTGGACATGAGAAGACCTCCTACGTTCCGAGTTGAGTGACGCGCACCAACCCCACCCACCGAACCCGGAGTTTGGTGCGCGTCATGAAACTCCTGGCCAGTAGCGGCTCATCGTGTATCCGAGCACCGCGCCGAAGACTACGTGCCCCGTGCCCGAGATCAGGAGGAACATCCCGGTCCCCTGAATGCCCACCATTTCCCGGTAAGGGGTCATCATCATCGCCGTCTCGAGCATCAGGGCCCAGATCACGGCGCTTCCGATCCCGGGACGCCTCACCGCCATCGCATACATGATGGCGAATCCGACTCCGTTGCAAAGGTGATAGATCCAGCCGATCACACGGGTGCCGACCTCCTCGGGAGGCCACCCGGTGGCGAGCTCCCCGAACAGCGCATGGGCCTTGAAGGGATCGATGGAGAGCAGGACGGCGGGGGCCCGCCAAAGATCGTAGGCAGCGGTGGCCCAGAAGCCTGCCCTCGCCCCGGCGATCAGTCGACCCGCGAAGTCGCCCCGCGCCCTACGCGCTAGCAGCCCCGCGCCGGCCAGCGCCAACCAGGCGGGGAGCAGTACCACCTGTGCGAGCGGGCGCATCGAGCCCTCCTGGTAGAATTCGGCGAGGAGGACCCCGATCGACGTGGAGGCGGCCGCCACGCCGAAGATCCTGAGCCCAAAATTGGGACCCCATTTCCTCATGCGATCATCATAGCCCGGGAGTCTCCCCGAATTCACGCGTGACTAGAATTCGTGACGCGCACCGAATTCGCGTAATTGGTGCGCGTCATGAAATTCCCTGAGCCCGAGATTGGGACCATGTGCCAGCATTCGCCCATTCTAGATCGGCGCATTCACCCGATTCACGCGTGACGGAAGTCGTTTCTAGAATTCGTGACGCGCACAAAATTCACGAAATTGGTGCGCGTCATGAATTTCTAGAAAGGGTAGGCGTCTCTGCGATCGAGGGTGTCGGCGATGGCGTCGGTGAGATCGTCGTCATTTTGATCGATCTCGCCGATGCGCTGTGCGGCCCCCCGGCCCACTCGAGAGCAGAACGATTGGCAGAAGGCAATCTCGGACTCGGCGGCCGCAGCGCCCTTCTCCCGTATCGCCCGGTCGGTGCGCGAGATCGTGGCGGCCATGGCGTAGATCGAGATGAACGAGTCGGCGATCCGGTGCAGCAGGTACTGTCGCTCGATGATCTTCTTTCCGTGCTTTCTGAGGATGGAGCCGGACGCCCGCGCGAGATCGTGGATCCGGTCTGACAGGATCAGGGACTCGGCGCCAAGTGGATCGGATGCCCCTGTGAAGGAATCCCCCGCGATCGACTGCCGGATCACGCCGATCGCGTAGTCGGAGAGAAACCCGATCGAGACCAGGGGCTTCTTCAAGGCCTGGGCCACTTCCTTCAGGGTCTCGCCGGGCCCCTGGAGACCGGCCAGGGCAATGAACAGCTTCAGGACCTCGTTCGTCCCCTCGAAGATCAGGTTGATCCGCGCATCGCGCAGGTGCCGCTCGAACGGAAACTCGCGAATGTATCCGTACCCCCCCGCTATCTGAAGGGCTTCGCTGGCGCACCGCCAGAGGGCATCGGAGCCGAAGATCTTGCAGGCGGCACTTTCGAGGGAGAAGTCCACGCCGCCCCGATCGACGAGACGAGTCGTGAGGTAGACCATGCTCTCCAGGGCATACGCATCCTCCGCCATCCTCGCCAGCTTTTCCCGGATCAGCTCGAACCCGAAGATCGACTGGCCGAACTGCTTCCTCCCCTTGGCGTACTCCAGTGCCTCCCGGATGATCGTCTTCATCCCACCGAGGGAACCTGCGGCGAGCCCGAGCCTGCCCTCGTTCAGGACTTCCATCGCTATCTTGAATCCGCGTCCCTCCTCACCGAGCAAGTTTTCGGCAGGGAGGGAGACGTTCTCCAGGATCAGGTCCGTCGTGCTGCTCCCGAGGATCCCGAGCTTGTCCGCCTCCGGGCCGTGCGAGACCCCCGCGAGATCGCTCGGCACGACGAAGGCGGAGACCTTCTTCTCTTCCGCGCCTTCAGGTCGCGTCTTGACGAAGACGGTGAAGAGGCCGCCGATTCCCCCGTTCGTGATCCACTGCTTGCGCCCGTTGAGAGCGAAGGTCGCTCCATCCTCGCTCCGTACCGCGGTGGACTGGATGCCCCCCGCATCGGAGCCCGAGTTGGGCTCGGTGAGGGCGAATCCGCCAAGCACCTCGCCGGTGGCGAGGGTGGGAAGAAACTTCTCCTTCTGCTCGTCGGTCCCGAACAGGAGGATCGCCTTCAGGCCGATCGACTGATGTGCCCCGACGGTCACGGCCGTGGAAGCGCACAACCCGCCCAGCTCCTCCAGGACACGGGCGTAGGCCGTGCGGGAGAATCCGAATCCCCCGTGCTCCTCCCCGATACTCAACCCCAGTACCCCGAGGTCGCCGAGCCCCCGGATCACCGACTCCGGCACCTTCTTTTCCCGGTCGATCTTCGCCGGATCGATCTCCGCGGAGGCGAACTTTCGCAGAGACTCCAGCAGCAGCTCGACATTCTCCGACTCTTCCACGTCCGCCTCCGGATAGGGGATGATGACCTCGGACTCTATCTTTCCTGCGAAGATGGACTTGCCGAAGGATCGCCGTTTCGCCGATTCAGTCGTCATGGAATTCCCTTCCGTCCTTCGCTCTCTCGACGAGACCCGGATGCGGCTTCAACCTCTCGCCGAACCTTGACGCCAAAGCTTCCAGATTCGACAGGACCAGCTCCAGGCCGAGATGATCCGCATAGCTGAGCACGCCCCCCCGGAACGGGGCGAACCCGAATCCCAGAACGGACGCCAGATCCACGTCGGACGCCTTGGCCGCGATGGCTTCCTCCAGGCAGGCGGCCGCCTCGCTCACCATAGGCAAGACCAGTCGGGCGACGATATCGACCGGATCTCCCATCGGTCTTCGAGGGATACCCGGCAGGTTACGAACCGTCTCGTCGGGCCGTTCTCGCGGGCCCATCCAGGGTATGCGAGCGAGACCCTTCGAGTAATGATAGAAACCCTCCCCTCCTTTCCGACCCAACCTCCCGTCCTTCACGAGCGCCTGAAGCACCGCGGGGATCGCGCCGCCGTCGAGATTGTCGGCCACCTTGGCGGCCACGATGATCCCTACCTCGTCTATCAGCCGCAACGGCCCCATCGGCATGCCGAATTCCTTCATCGCCGCGTCCACCTGGCCGATCTCGTATCCTTCCTCGAGAAGGAGGCAGGCCTCCCGAATGTACGGGCCGAGGATTCGATTGACGAGGAAACCGGGCGTATCCTTGACGACGATGGGGGTCTTCCCCAGCCGTCGGGCCAGAGCCACCACGGTCTCGACCACCACCGGATCCGTTTTCTCGCCGCGGATCACCTCGACGAGAGGCATGGCGTGGACCGGGTTGAAGAAGTGCATCCCCACCACCCGTTCCGGCCATCGAGCCCCCTCGATCAGGCTCGACAGGGGGATGGCAGAGGTGTTCGTGGCGAATATCGGCCCCCCCATGGCCGCCGACTCCACCCCGGCGAGCACCTCTCGCTTGACCTGGAGGTCTTCCACCACCGCCTCGATGACGATCCCAGCGTTCCGGAACCCGGTCAAGTCGAGCGTGGGCGAGATGAGACCCATCGCGTCCTCCGCCTGGGCCTGGGTCTCCCGGCCTCTCCGGATGCTACCTTCGTGAATCTTCCACGCGGACTTCAGCCCCGCTCGAAGCGCACCGGCGCTGGTGTCGCGGAGCCTCACGGCGATCCCGCGCCGGGAGAGTAGCCAGGCGATCCCCCCCCCCATCGTTCCGGCCCCGAGAACGCCGGCGCTCCGGAGGGGCTTCGTCTCCCCGCTCTCCCCCTTCCGGGCGGACTCCTGCCATCGAAAGATGCGCACCAGGTTCCGGCTCTCGGCGCTCACCGCGAGCTTGCCGAACGAGCTGGCTTCCCGGAGAAGCCCCTCCTCGATCCCGGCGCCGAGCCCCGCCCCGATACATTCGAGGGCCGCCGGGGCGGCCGGGTATTTTCCGCCCGTTTTCTCGAGGACTCTCTTCCGGGCGATGGAGATGATGATGGTCCGAGCGATCGGGTTCGTCTCGAGAAGCCATTCCCTCCACCTTCGCCTCCTCCGAGGTTTCGCATCGCCCATCACCCCTCGGGCGAACCGGAGACTCCATTCATCGAAGATCGTCTCGCTGTAAGTCTCATCGACGAGCCCCTTCCTCAGGGCCTTCCCGGCCCCGATCCGCCTTCCGGTGAGTATGAGATCCAGGGCGGCTCGCAGGCCGATCAGCCGGGGCAACCTCTGCGTTCCCCCCAAGGCGGGGACGATCCCGAGGAGCACCTCGGGGAGGCCCAGCTTGGTCTTCTCCGATCTGGACGCGATCCGATACCGGCAGGCGAGGGCGAGCTCGAGGCCTCCCCCGAGGCAGGCGCCATCAATGGCTGCGATGGTGGGGAACGGGAGGTCGGCGAAATCGTTGAAGATCGCCTGGCCCATCCGGGAGAGCCTCTCACCGTCCTCGCTCGACCCGATCGCCTGGAACTGGTCGATGTCGGCCCCGGCGATCCAGATCCCATCCTTCGCGCTCTGGAGGATGAGCGCCCGGATATCGCTGCGCCTCCTCCAATCGGTGACGAGGCGTCTCAGCTCATCCATCGCATCCCGGGTGAGGATGTTGGCAGATCGATCGGGAAGATCGAAGGTCACTCGTTCGATCCCGTCGGGCATCGACTCGCTGTGAAACGCTGAGATCATCCCAGGACTTTCTCGGAAGGTCAGGATCTCTCCAGGATGAGGGCGACCCCCTGTCCGCCCCCGACGCAGAGGCTCGCCAGACCGAACTGTGCATCCCTGCGCGCCATTTCCTTCAGCGTGGTGATCACGAGCCGGGCTCCGGTCGCCCCGACCGGGTGCCCCAGGGCGATCGCCCCGCCGTTGCAGTTCAGGATCTCCGGATCGATCTCACCTATCGCCGATGGGCGATCCAGCTCCCGCTGAGCGAACTCATCCGAGGCCATCGCCTTGCAGCAAGCGAGGACCTGAGCGGCGAACGCCTCGTTTATCTCGACGACGGCCATTTCCTTCAGGCTGAGACCCGCTCGTTCCAGGGCCAGGGGGGCGGCAAAGGCAGGGCCGAGACCCATCCTCCTCGGATCGACTCCGACGACGGCGGAGGCGCGGATCCGCCCGAGAGATCGCCCTCCCATCAAACGGGCCCGATCGGCCGAGGCCAGAAGACAGGCGACGCCCCCATCGGTGATCTGGCTCGAGTTGCCGGCGGTGACGGTTCCCGTCTTCCGGTCGAAGACGGGACGAAGCCGGGAGAGACCCTCCAGCGAAGAGTCGGGCCGCGGGCCCGTGTCGCTCTCGACCGTCTCCCGGTATTTCGGCGGAACCGGGACGGGGATCACCTCATCGCCCAACCGACCGCTCTCGGCCGCACGGGTGGCCCTTTCATGGCTCCTGTGTGCGAATCGATCCTGCTCCTCCCGCGTGATGTGAAACTCGTTCGCCAGGACCTCGGCCGTTTCCCCCATGTTGAGCCCGGAGACCGGATCCGTCAGACCCTGCTCGAGACCGAACAGGGGTCGGATGAGATCTCGGGGACGAAACCTGAGCGCGGCCCGAAACTTCGCGAACAGCCCCTTCGCCCGTCCCAGGGTGAGCATCTTGTAGGCGAACGAATCGGGGTAGATGAAGGGGATCTGGCTCATCGACTCGGTGCCCCCCGCGACGATCAGATCGGCCTCCCCGGCTCGTATCCGGGCGGCCGCCTGGATCACCGCCTCCAGTCCGGAGGCGCAGTTGCGGTGCACGGAGAGGGCAGGTCGTGACTGGGGTATTCCCGAGCGGAGGGCTACGACCCGGGCGATGTTGGCGGCGTCAGCAGGCTGGGCCACGTTGCCCAGAATCGTCTCGTCGATCTCGTCGGCCCGCGTCTCGGTCCGGTACAGTAACTCCGTGACAGCGATCCGACCGAGCTCGACGGCCGAGAGGCTCCGAAAGTTCTGCCAGGCCCTGACGAACGGCGTCCGGTATCCCTCGAGGATCACTGCCCCGTTGCCCGTCGATTTCACGCTCTTACCCATCTCGCTCCCATATTACACCGGTGTCGGCGGGGCTCCTATAATGGATCTAGAACTATGCTCACACTCATCGGCCTCGAAATCGACTTCCTTCACAACATCGGCGAGATTGTCCTTCGGCTCGCCCTGGCGGTCCTTCTGGGCGGCCTGATCGGGTTCGAACGGGAGTTCAGCGGGAAAGCGGCAGGCCTCCGGACCAACATCCTTATCTGTCTCGGCGCCGCCGCGTTCACGCTCGGCTCGATCTTCTTTGCCGAAGGGACAACAGCCGACCTCTCCCGCGTCGCCGCACAGATCGTCACCGGCATAGGTTTTCTCGGCGCCGGGACGATCATCCAGGCCCGGGGAGAGGTCCAGGGGTTGACCTCCGCGGCGACGATCTGGGTGGTCGCGTCCATTGGCCTCGCTGCCGGGTGCGGGTACTACTCGCTCGCCATCGTGACCACGGCCTTCGCGATGATCTCCCTGCTGATCCTGGGCTGGATGGAGAAATCCCTGCTCTCGAAGAGGGAGACGAAGCAGTACGAGATCACCATGATCAACTCGACAGCGGCGATAGAGAAGGTTCAGAAACTCCTGAGAGAAGGAGGCGCCGATCTGGAACTGACAGGCATCCGGAAGGATGGCGACGAGGCCTGCCTCACCTACAGGGTGACCGCCACGACGAAGTCCCATGAAGCTCTATCCAAGACCCTCTCCCCCCTCCCCGAAGTCCGTGGCGTTTTGTTCCACTGACCTGCTTCTCTCTCGGGGTTTCGTCGCCAGGCGGCGAACGCCCGCCCGTTCCCAGCTAGCCCGTGGTGGTGGTCAGACGCCGCGGCGCGAAGATGGCCGAGGCTCCGTAGAGCCCCAACGCAACCAGGTAGAGGGCGCTGAGTCCCCAGACGTTGCTGAAGTACTCGAGACAGCCGCCAAAGACGACGCCCAGCAGGTTCGATCCGAACACCCTGTTGATCTGTGTTTCGCTCTTGAACGAATTGGAGAAGATGAACGAGGCCCAAGCGATCGGCAGGCCTACCACGACGGCCGCAGCCCCGAGCCGCAACGGGAGAGAAAGCCCAAGCAGAAGATTGAACGGGAAGAAGAATCCCAGTCCGAGAGTCGCGGCCAGCAGCGCGTAGGAAAGGGTTCGGCTCGGAGCCCACTTCTTCAAGACAAGGTGGTTGGTGATGAGGATGGTCGCCAGAATCGACGCGAAGACGACCGAGTTGACGTTCCATGTCGCCCCGAATAGTAGCGCCAACTGCGTCACGCTTCTTGTCTCGAGGAGCATGAACCCGGCACCGAGAAAGAAGAAATGGAGGTTCGGACGCCTCACGGATCTCTCGACGCCCAACACCAGGAGAACACTGCCAGCGACCATGACGCCGAGGATCACGATGTAGAACATCGGAATCCTCCTCTCCTTCAGGTAAAGGTGCGGCCAATCATCGGTGGACAGGAGCACCCCTTCCCGCTTCGCATAGGGCGGAAGGAACGAGATCTCGGAACCGGCCGCCGTCCTGGCTCGGGCGAGCGCGGCGTCTGGAGCGTAGATGAATGACACCGAATCGAAGGGGCTACCCGCCGGCTTCACGAGCGTCGGTTCCGACTGGAAAGCACGGGTGAGGGTCCAGTAGGTGCGCTCCCCCATCCATGGCCTGGTGGAACCCAGGCTCAAGCAGAAGACCCCTTCCGGCGCCAGGAGCCGCTTCATCTGCTCGAAGGACTCCAGGGTGTAGACGAAGCTCTCGAGTCGCAGGCTCGACATTCCTGCAATTTGCTTGTGCGAATCCAAAGCCGACATCACCACGAGATCATATCTCTCGTCCGTGTTTGCAATGTACGACCGGGCGTCGTCGACGATGACCTTCACACCTTTCTGCAGGTAGGGCCGGGCCGGATGGTCGTCGAAGCCCAGTCCAGCTATCGTCGGGTCGATCTCGACTACATGAACCTCCTCGGCGCCGCTCATTTTCGCCATGACGGCCTCGTTCCCTGCCCCGGCCCCGAGGATGAGCACTTTTCTCGGTTGGCTGAAGAGGTAGGGAAGGCGATAGTACGGCAGCCAGACACCAAGAGGCGTGCTCTCCAGCTCCGGACTGAGGTCGATCATGTCCTGGATGCGGAGGTTGTCGACCATGATACGGTAGCCCCGGCCGCGGACCTCCGGTGTCTCATAGGGCTCCACTTCGATCTTGTAATAGGGAGACCACTGTGCCTCGGGGTACGTCGATCGCATCACGATGATGGCCACCACGATGAAGCCAATGCTGCCGACCAACCAGTATCTTCGATTCGCGATGAAGACGAGGAGCACCGAGCATCCGACGGCATACCAGACATGGGGTGGAGTCCCCAGCCATGCCAGCCCTGAGTAGGCCAGTACGCCGACCAGGCTCCCGGCGATATCGTAGGCGTAGGCCACCAGAGGGTTTTCGACGGAGAGAAGCTGCCTTCCCAGCTCTTGCCCCAGGATGACGAAGAAGGCGACGTTCAGGAAGAACCCGAACAGAGCGGCAAGCGAGACCTGGAGCAAGCTGCTCCGGTAGTACTCCTTGTTTGCCGCGAAGATCACATCCTCTGTGTAGCTGACCATCACCCCGTGCCGATGGAGGAAGATGACGGCCAGGACGAGAACGAAAAAAGCCGGAGCGAAGGCCTGGATCAGACGGACTCTTCTGGAAGCGAGGAGACAGCCCAATCCCAAACCGAAGAAGCAAGAGATAAGGATCAGGTTGTTGAAGTAGGCGAGGACGGTGACCGAAGCGTTTAGCCACCGGATCGCAGCCATCTCGAGGAACAGAATGGTGAAGCTGATGAGAAAGATTCCATTCGGTGTAGACCGATGGTTGCCAGGGGGCTGTGTCATGGGCAGCGCTCGATGAACACGGCGACGAGGGTGGACCTTGACCTGCTCCAGGGGGGGGGACCGCCCAGCGGACGGTTCCAAAGGGGTCGACCGCAGCGGGAAGCCCGTGAGAAACGTGGGCTAAGCCACCTGTCGGTCGATCTCCTCGAAGCGGATGTGGACCCGCTTCGTGACGCCCTGCTCCTCCTGGGTGACCCCGTAGAGTGCGTCGCAGACGGCCATCGTGGGCTTGGAGTGGGTGATGATCAGGAACTGGGACTCGCTGAGGAACTCCTTCAGCATCATGACGAACCGATTGATGTTCGACTCGTCGAGAGCGGCGTCCACCTCGTCCAGGATGCAAAACGGGCTTGGACGTGACCGGAAGATGGCGAAGAGCAGGGCGAT
Organism: Planctomycetota bacterium; assembly: GCA_027296055.1. Classification (GTDB taxonomy): domain Bacteria; phylum Planctomycetota; class JAPUJT01; order JAPUJT01; family JAPUJT01; genus JAPUJT01. The sequence goes on from JAPUJT010000088.1 coordinate 51,585, forward strand.
CGTCGTGAGAGTCTTCTCGCCGCCGGAAAGTAGAGTGATCGACCGCGGCTCCTTGCCCGGAGGCCGGGCCATGATCTGGACGCCCGGCTCCGCCTCGTCTTCGCTCTCCTCGAGGAAGATGTCGGCCCGACCGCCACCGAACAGCTGGCGGAATACGTCCTGGAACTGCTCCCTTACCGCGTCGAAAGTCTCGGTGAACATTTCCTTGCAAGTGCGGGAGATGCGGCGCATCGCCTCCTGGAGGGATCGCTTCGCCCTCTGGAGGTCATCCCTCTGCCCGGTGAGGAAGGTTTCACGCTCCTGAAGCTCTTCGAGCTGGTCGACCGCCTCGAGGTTCACGTTGCCCATCCGATCGATCTTCCCCTTCAGGTCGCCGATCAGCGTTCTCTCCTCCTCCTCGCTCCACTCATCCGGAGGTTCAGGGAGATTGTCGATCGATGCTCCGAACTCCTCCATCGCCTGGTTGATGAGAGACTCGAGTCGGAGCGTGGTCTGGTTCTCCTCCAGGAGCGTGCTCTGGATCTCGTCCTTCACGGATCCGAGCCGCTCGGATCCTTGCCGGACATGATCCCTCAGGGTCTGGATGGAGCCGGACTTTTCGTCGCGACTCTCCTTGAGCCGGACCTCGTCGGCCCGGAGGACCTCTCCCTTCTCGACGAGGCCGGCGAGTCTATGCTCGGCGTCTCGGGCCGCGACCTTGGCCTCCGCGGACTGCGTCCGGGCCACCGATGTTCCCTCGCGGGCTGTCTTTCTTGATTCCCAATGTTCCCAGAGATTTCGGCTGAGCTCCGTGCGAGCCGCCCTCAAGCCATCGAGCTTCTCCCGAACACGTCCGTCGGTGACTTGCAGGCGCGTCATCTCGGCGGCGAGGGCCTCCCGGCGACTGCGCACTTCTTTCGCTTCCTGCGCGGCGCCCTCGACCTCCTGCTCCAGGGATCGGGCTTCCAGAACGGATCGCGCGGCCTCCTCGACTGCATCGGCGTGCTCCGCCTCGGTGGCGGCCCTCTGCCGCCGTAGCTCACTGACCTCCAGGCGGCCCATGGAGAATCTTTCGTCCAGGAGCGCGAGGGACTGATCGAGGCGACGCAGCTCCTCCACCGCATCGGCGACGATCCCCTCCCCCTCATCGATCTTCGACTGCTCACCCGAGATCTTTCGGGAGATCGAATCCAAGCGCTCCTCGGCCTCCTCTTGAAGGCCCCGGATTGACGCGGCCCGCTCGTCGAGGAGCTCTTGCTCTTCCTCGAGGGAACGGAACTGGCTCCGGTTCACGATGAGACCGCTGGACCTGTCTCCACGACCGCCCGAGATGAATCCCTTCGAGTCGATTCGATCCCCGTCAAGGGTGACAAATGTCTCGCCGCTCCCGCCGTTGCGGGAGAGGCGGAGGGCCACCTCCAGATTCTCCACGACCCAGGTGTGTCCCAGGAGGGACTCCACCATGGGCCGCAGCGAGTCCGGGGCCCGGACGAGAGAGGACGCAAGCCCCACGAGTCCGGGCCCCTGCAAGGGAGGCCGGGTTCCGTTTCTATCGGGAAGATCCAGGGGCAGGAGTGACGCCCTCCCCTTCTCCTCCGATTTGAGGTACTGGATCGCATCGATTGCCGACCCTGTGGCCTCGGCGAGGATCGCCTGGGCCTGGCCGCCGAGCGCCGCTTCGAGGGCGTTGGCGTATTTCAGATCGACATCGATGCAGTCGGCGATCATCTTCCCCAGGCCGGGGAAGCCGCCGTTTCCGTTGATCGACAGGAGGGACTTGACCCCTTCCTGAATTCCATCCATCTCCGACCGGATCCCCTGCAGGACCTCCAGCCCGGATTCGACAGCCGCCTTTCTCCTCTCCAGGCCGGTCATCTTCTGCTCGCGTAGCTTCTGGCTGCTCTCGAGGCGCTGCCGGTAAGAGGTTCGCGCCTGGAGGAATATCCGTCGACGGCCGACGTCGTCCAGGGCTGTCTGACGGTCGGCCGCCTCCTCCGTCCGCCGATCCCCTAGCGCTTCCTTTTCCTCCGAGATGCGAGCCGACTCTTCCTCGAGGCGTCCCAGCTTCTGGACGATCCTTTCGAGGTTCGATTCGAGGGCATCCCTGCGGTTCTGAGCATGCGCCCGCTGGGTCAAGGCGTCGTGGTGTCGTATCCTTCTCTCGTCTTCCTCGCTTCGAATCCGCCGTTCCTGTTGACCGAGCTCTTCCTCCTGCGCCGACCCCGAACGGATCTGCTCCTCGACCCGGCGGGCCTCGGCCTCCGCCTCCTCCAGGTGTTTCCTCTTGGCGCGGAGATCCCGAATGTTCTGACCGATTCGCAACTTGTGCTGCTCTGCCTGGCCGAGGAGGCGCTCCACTTCCTCATCCAGGCGGCTGCTCCGCTCCCGTTCCATCTCGGAACGCTCCTGTTCCGACGCGATCCGCGACTCGACCCTCGCCGCGTCGCCTCGCACTTGCAAGAGCTGATCCTCGATCCCCGAGAGCTCCACTTCCGCTGTCGAAAGATCCGCCTCGAGCGCGGACAGCCGCGCGCCGGCGATCGCCTCCTCCTCGCGGAGAGAACCCAGTCGCTCTGCAATCCGCTCCTCATCTACCCGGAGGGCCTTCCGGCGGGCCCCGGCCAGGGAGAGCCGCCGCCTCTTCCACTCCTCGAGCAGCTCGGCGTATCGTCGCGCCCGGCTCGCCTGGGCCTTGACGCTCCGGATCTGTTTTTCTACCTCTTCGATGATGTCGCAAAGTCGCTGGAGGTTGCCGTCGATCCGCTCGAGACGCCGCTCCGTCTCCTTCCGCTTGGCCTTGTACCGACTGATCCCGGCGGCCTCCTCGAAAATCAGCCGGCGTTGCTGCGCGTTCGCCTGGAGAAGCGAATCGATCTTCCCCTGCTCGATGACGGAGTAGGACTCTTTCCCGATGCCGGTGTCCATGAACATCTCTCGAATGTCCTTGAGCCGGCAGGGCTGTTTGTTGATCAGGTATTCGCTCTCCCCGGACCGGAAGAGCCGCCGCGTGATCGAGACCTCGTCCTGTTCCACCCGCAGGGTACCCTGGACATCGCTGAACGTGAGACTGACTTCGGCCATACCCAGGGGTTTCCGGGTGCCGGCGCCGTTGAAGATGACATCCATCATCTCGGCGCCCCGGAGGGACTTGGCGCTCTGTTCCCCGAGGACCCATCGGATCGCGTCCACGACGTTCGACTTCCCGCACCCGTTCGGCCCGACGATGCCGGTCAGGCCCGGTGCGAGATCAAACGTGGTGCGGTCAGCGAACGACTTGAATCCGAAGGCTTCGAGTTTGCTTAGGTGCATTCTTTCCAAGATCTGGAGGGATCGGCCCCCCGGAGACGCTATTGGCGGGGCTCCTTGCCCCCCCCCTACAGGTTATCGGACAAGGTCCACCCCATCCTGAAGTCCGGCTTAGTCCTCCGCGATGGGATGAAAGACCCGGGGGACGGTGACAGGCCCCGGGTACCCCTTCGACCGTCGGAGGAGATCGGTGATCTCCTCCAGCGAGGGGGGACCGTCCGTGAAGCGAGGGACCACGAACGCTCCGAATCCGGCCGTCCGGGCTATCTCCTTTTCCCGAGAGATCCGGTCCGCGAGTGGGATCTGGATGTCGGGACCGAGATGGAAGCCATTGGCGTAGGCCGGACTCGGCGAAGGGCGAGAGTAACCCTGCCGGGTGGAAAGATCAATACGGGCAAAGCGGCTGGCGGCAGGCTGAGGAGAGGAAGCCCCCAGGCGAACCTTCGGCCCTCCGAGTTCCGAAAGGTCCTCGACCGCGGACCGAAGACTCTTCAATGCTTCGAGATGCGTCTCCCATGAGCGTCCGCCCTGCGCGGGGTCTGCCCCGGTCAGACCTCGGATGGCATCGGCCAGGCCGATCGGGCTCAAGTGGTAGACCTCTCCTGACCCTGTCTCAGCATGAGGCGTTCCAGACCCCCCGCGCATCCGAGATCGGAACTCGTGAGCCTGCCGCAGGCCCTGATAGGCCAACGAGATCATGCTGTGGCTCGCCTCTAGAAAGGTGGTGAAGTTACCGGACCCAGCGTTCCGCGCCGCGCGGGGAAGATTCAGGCTGATCTCGTTGGCCAGCAAGTAGCCATTCGTAGGACCCGGCCCCCAGGAGAAGGAGAGGTTTCTTCCTCCAGCGATCTCTTCCGCCGCGACCCGGAGGGCGGACTCCGCCGCGGATTCATCTTCACCCGCATGCAAGATGATCTCCACCTCGAGGCCCACCCTGTCCGGAGCGCCAAGGATGGACCGGATTGCCTCCGGACCGGACTCTTCGAGCCGGGAGATCAGGATGTGGAGTTTCAGCCCCCCCTCCGGTCGCTGGAGCCATCCACCCCTCAGCCAGGCAGTGACCGGCGTCGGATCGAAGAGGTCTGTCCCGATGCCCGCCGCCCCGTACCCCAGGATGTGGATCGCCCTCGAAACCACGCTGTCCATGGCGACGAGGAGCTCGGCGATCTGTTGCTTCCCGGGGCCGCCGTCGCCGAGACGACCCCCGGCTGGTGCGAGATGCGCTTCCAGGAAGGAGAGGGGGGCATCGAGGCCGTGTATGTACAGCGACCCGTTCCGATGGGCGGCCGTGACGTCGCGGGAGTAGACCTCCTCCAGGGCGAAATCTCTCAGAATTCGATTCCCGATCCTGGCGCTGAGGCCAGCGACGTCCTTCTGGCCGTCCATGAGGATCCCCTCGAGGTCGTATTTCGGGATTCCGACCTGGGTCTGACGCCGCAGGGGCGCCTCCAATCCTCTCTCGAACAGCTCGTTGTCGACGAGGCCGCGAATCAGCTTCGTCGATGTGGTCCGTACGCCGGATGCAAAGACCTTCTTCTCGACGGCTCGGGCGATTTCGGCGGCCGCGGTGGCATCGAGGCCCGCCTCGAGCACCAGGGCGGCGGCAATCTTCCCCTTCGACCAGCCTTCCGCCCGCGCTTCACCCCCGGGCGATACCTGGAGATCGTCGGTCACCTGGTAGGCGCCTCGCTCGATCTCCCTCCGCACGCGCAATGTCTCTCGAACGCGGGCTCGCTGGTCGCGATAAAGAATGTAGGACTTGGCCATCCGGGCGTGGCCCGTCTCGATGAGCACCCGTTCCACCATGTCCTGGATCTCTTCGATGCCGGGGACCTTGTCCTCGTAGCGCGTCTCGAGGAAGACGGTCACCGCCTCCGCCAGCTCCCCGGCGAGGGCGCGGTCCTCCTCCCCGACGGCTCGAGCCGCGGCAAAGATGGCATCGGCTATCTTGGTAGGATCGAAGGGGGCCTGACGGCTATCCCGCTTCCGGATCCACCGGATCTTGGCCATGCTCTGATGTGGAGAGCTCGCCCAGCATTGGACGGAGCTCATCCAGGAACTCCGTGATATCGTTGAAGGCCCTGTAAACGGAGGCGAACCGCACGTACGCCACCAGATCGGTCTTTCTCAGCTCCGCCATGACCATCTCGCCGATGGCCTCCGTAGGAACCTCCCGATCGTGCTCCTGAGATATGCGCTGCTCTACCCGATTGCAGATGTTCTCCAGGACATCCACTGGGACCGGCCTCTTGTGGCAAGCCCGAACGAGGCCTTCCATGAGCTTCTGCCGGATATAGGGCATCCGGCTGTCGTCCTTCTTGACCACCAGGAGAGGGGTGGTCTTGACCTTCTCATAGGTCGTGTAGCGCCGAGAGCACTCCAGGCACTCCCGCCTCCTGCGGATCTCCGCCCCCTCCGCCGAGGAGCGGGAGTCGATTACCCGGTCATTGTCTTCACTGCAGTGCGGGCACTTCACGTCCGCCTCCGCGACCCCTCCCGGGGCCACCCCCCCACAAGATATTGAGCCCGCAACACTCTACAATCCAATAGGTTGGGTGTCAAGGTGGGGGTTGGGCGGGATCTGCCCCCTGAACGCCGACCGCTTGCAAGAAGAGGACCGGCGGGGCTCAGGAGACCCCGCCGGCCATGTGTGCCGTCCGTTCGAGGTGGGGCGGTCCTCAGGGAGCGATCTTCGTCGCGAACCTGAGCTGATTCGAGTTAATCCTGTCCATATAGCTGAGCGCTGGGACATCCAAAGGATCCAGCGCCAGGGAGGTCTGGGGGTCGAAGCATTTGTTCACGCTCTGGATCCCTTCGGTCACCCAGGCGATCCCATCAAAGGATGCGAGCCGCAGCTCTCCGCTGCTGCAGTCGCCCGGCAGGGGGTAACTGTAGGAGACGTGAGGGGTCCCGAGAGAGTCATAGGCCAGGGAGGGACTTTTGATGCAGCCGTCGCTCGAGAATTCGATGACGTCGAGGTTCCAAATCTCCCCATTCCAGCTGGCGAACCTCAACTCCCTTGGGTTACAGATATCGGCGGCGGGTCCCGCCGTGTGAATGATAGAGGGAAACCCCGTCATCGGATCGAAGGCCAGGTCGGCGTCAGAGCCCATCTGTTCGCTGGCGCTGCTCTCGATTACCTCGATGTCCCAGGAAGCTCCGTTCCAGCTGGCATACTTCAGGGCCTCGGTGCCGTCGCCTGGGACGAATCGGTATGCGATGGCAGGATTGCCCAGGGAATCGTAGGCCAGTGACGGGTACTTGTTTTGCTCCGCCCCAATCTCGATCTCCTGGATAGTCCAATCGCCCCCGACACGGTGGCCGAACCTCAGGGAGTCCGATGTGCCGAAGGCCACGGCAGGATCACCGTTTCCATCGTAGGCCAGCGATAGCCAAGTATTCGACAGACCGTTGGCGACCGTCTCCACAACCCAGGATCCGCCGACGCGCTCGGCGAACTTCAGTTTCGGCTTCCTCCCACCGGAGAGGTAGGTGATCCCCGGGATGCCCGAGCTGCTGTACGCCAAGTCCTGTGCACCTCCCCCGCTGACAGCCACCTCCGTGGTCCAGGCGGTGCCGTCCCATTCGGCGAACATGGCGTTGCTACCTCTGGTGTAGGCAATGGAGGGATAGCCGTCCGTGGGATCGTAGGCGAGGGAGGTGAGAAAGACGCCGTCGTCCACGATCTCGATCGACCACGATCCCGGATCCGTCTGGGCGGTCACCACATTGGAGAGGCCCGAGGTATTGGGGACCTCGTCGGACACCTTCAGGGCGAAGAAGTAATCCGTTCCGGGCAGCAGGCCCGTCACGGTGAAGCTCTCGGGGAGACCCGGGTCCTTCGGGGGATCCTCCCCCTGGACCTGCGTCGCCGAGTCGAAGTTGTTCTCATCGATGAGGCTCGTGGAGTAGCGAACGTCGTAGGAGTCGGCCGCTCCGCTCTGCTCGTCCTGACTGTCGTCCCGACTCGCCGTCCAGAGAAGCTCGACGGATTCCGTGGTCACGAGGCCCGTGCCGAGATCCGTCACCGCGGGGGGCGGGTCGGTGTCATCCGAGCCCTTGGGCGGCTTTCCACCGCCTCCGCCCTTTCCCTGGGCCTGAGAGACCATGGCCAGGGTCAAGATGATCCCGAAAGCGATTCCCAGCGTCGCCATCCCTTTGATTGCGCCCGTCATGCTACAACCTCCCTCTAGCCAGAGACCTCGATCCCGCCGGTCCCGAGACCGGCGTCACCCGATGCGGCCCGTCCTCCGCGGCCAGCGGCCAGTCCGGACCCGCATCCCGTAGCATCAGAAACACCGAATCCGAGCCGGATCCGGGAGGATTTCGGAAAGAAAAATGGTGGGTTCCGCGGGACGCTTCAGGGCTGCTTTTGCGGCTTTGCTGGTGGGGAGAGGGAGGAGCGGTACTCTTCCGCCTTATCGGGCTTGCCCCAGGCGGTGTAGAGGTCGACGAGTCGTTGGATGGCCTTCACCGTCTTCCTGTGAGTAGAGCCGAACGACTTCCGGAGCCCCGCGTGGCCCTCCAGGAGCCCGGTCTCTGCGAACTCGTACCGGGCTAGATCGGTCAGGATTGCCCCGTAATCACTCTGGTACTGTGCCCTGCCGTAGTGTCCTTCCGGCAAGACCCGTTGCGATATCGTTACTGCCTTTCGTGCGATGCTCTCCGCCTCATTGAGTTTGCCTTGCGCGTGGAGCAGATTGCCCATCGTGTTCATTGAGAAGATCGTTCCAGGCGCTTCTTCACCGAGGACTCGCCGTAGGGCTTCGAGGACGTGTCGAATCAGCGGCTCTGCTTCGGTGAGCTTTTTCTGCTCCAAGAAAACGAGGCCGAGTCCGTTGGTCTCGGAGAGGGTACAACTGTCATCGGCTCCGAGGATGCCCCGAAGACCCACCATCACCTCTACACAGAGCTTCTCCGCCTCCTCGGCTTCGCCCTGGTGCATCCGTATCCGTCCCAAGGTTCCCTTGGAATGGAGCGTGTAGTGCGAATCATCTCCCAGGATTCTGCGCTGGCCCTCTAGCGCCTCTCGGCAAAGCCGTTCTGCCTCCGAAAAGTCGCCCATCAGTTCGAGATGAGCCGAGAGGTGAGCCAGGCTGAGGAGCGTGTCGGGGTGCTCGTCGCCGAGGGTGCGGCGTCGTGACTCCAGTGTCTTCCGCCGCAATAGCTCAGACTCGTCGAGCCTGCCCTGCTGCTCTAGCAACGGTGCCAGGTAGGTCATCGTCGTAAGAGTAATGCTATGGTCCTCTCCCAGGATGCGGAGCGAAGCCTCCAACGCCTTTCGGAGGAGCTGTTCGGCCTCACCTAAATTGCCACGACCTTGAAGCACATATCCCAGGTTGGCCATCGTGAGAAGGGTCTGGGGATGCTCTTCGCCGAGGAGACGGAGTTCGCCCTCCAGCGCCTTCCTGATGGGCGGCTCGGCCTCGTCCAGCTTGCCCTGACGCTGAAGCAAGGCTCCGAGGTTGTTCATAGAGGAGAGAGTCATCGGGTGGTCGTCGCCGAGGATGCGGCTCTGAGCCTCCAGCGTATCTCGGAGAAGCGCCTCGGCATCGTCGGGCTTGCCCTGCTCGAGGAGCAAGTATGCCAGGTTATTCATTGAGCTGAGCGTGTTGGGATGGTCGGGGCCCAGGATCCGGCGTTGAGCCTCCAGCGTCCTTCGGCCAAGCGCCTCGGCCTTGTCGACCTTGCCCTGCCGCAGGAGCAACTCTGCCAGGTGGTTCATCGAGATGAGCGTATCAGGGTGCCCGTCGCCCAGGATGCGGCGTTGAGCCCCGAGTGCCCTTCGGAGTAGCGGCTCGGCCTTGTCCAGCTTGCCCCGCCCTTTTAGCAAGTTTGCGAGGGTTACCATCGACCTGAGCGTGCGGGGGTTGTCGTCGCCCAGGGTGCGGCGTCGAGCCTCCAGAGACATTCGTTGGAGTGCCTCGGCCTCGTCGAGCTCGCCCCGACCTCCTAGCAAGACTCCGAGGTTGTTCATCAAGGTGAGCGTTTCGGGGTGGTCGTCGCCTAAGGTGCGGCGATGGCCCTCCAGGGACTCGCGGAGAAGCCGCTCGGACTCGTCGAGCTTGCCCCGCTCTTGTAGCAACCTTGCGAGGTTGTTCATCGAGCTGAACGTTTTGGGGTGATCGTCGCCCAGGATGCGGCGTCGGGTCTCTAGCGTCTTTCGGAGAAGCGCCTCGGCCTCGTCGACCCTGCCCCGCTCTCGTAGCAAACCTGCCAGGCTATCCATCGAGGTGAGCGTATGGGGGTGCCCGTCGCCCAGGATGCGGCCTTGAGCCTTCAGCGCCTTCCGAAAAAGGTCCTCGGACTCGTCGAGCTTGCCCCGACCTTTTAGCAAGGTTCCGAGGGCGTTCATCGAGGCGAGCGTGCGGAAGTGCTCTTCGCCCAGGATGCGGCGACTAGCTCGCAGGATGTTTCGACAGAGTAGCTCTGCCTCGTCAAGTTTCCCCTGCCTTCCTAGCAAGTCTGCCAGAGTGCGCAGCGACTCGAACGTGTCGGGGTGGTCCTCGCCCAGGCTAGAGCGTTGGCCCTCCAGTGCCGCTAGGATGAGGCGCTCGGCCTCGGCGTATCTCCCCTGAAAGTTGAGCAAGGATGCAAGGTGGGTCATGGCATGAAGCGTGTCTTCGTGCTGGCCGCCGAGGAACTCCTTGCGGATGGCTAGAGCGGACTCCAGATGAGGTGCCGCGGCGCCGTACATTCCCAGGGCCATATAGGTCGAACCTATCGTCGACCGTAGCGCCGCTTCGATCTCCGGCTGGTCCTTGAACTCCCTGGACACCTTCTCCGCGGCGATGCTCAGGACGTCGGCGACCTTGACCTCGAGGCCCTTCCTTGCAGGGTCGACCGATGACAGCATTGTTTGGAGGAACTCACTGATCGCCTTGAACTTCTCCGCCTCGGTCTCCATCTCCTCGCTATTGCTCTGAGCCTCCAATTGCGCCGCCAGGGCCGCCTCCCGCTGGCGCTCCGCCTCCGTTCTTTGTTCCGCCTCGCCCCGGTGCGCCTTCTCCGCCCGCAGGTACATTGTCGTCGTCCCCGCCAGACCCAGGGTCAGGAGGAACACTGCAGCGCCGACGGCAGCGACGCGTCCCTTGTTCTTCCGCAGGAACTTCTTCAGTCGATAGGTGGCGCTCGGCGGGCCTGCCAGGACCGGGTCGTCATTGAGGTGCCTCAGGATGTCGGCGGCAAGCTCGGACGCCGTCGCATACCGGCGTGTACGGTCCTTCTCGAGGGCTTTCATCGTGATCCAGTCGAGGTCTCCCTGGACCACTCGGGCGAGGGTCTTCAGGTCCGTGTTCCGCCTCCGGGCCACCTTCCCGGATTCCTTCCCCAACGTGCTGATCCGCGTGCTCGGCTTCGTCGGCTCCTCCTCCCGGATCCGCCGGCAGATCTCGTTCAGCCCCGCCGAGCGAAGCTCCTTTCCCTCGAACGGCGGCGCCCCCACCAGCAACTCGTAGAGGACCACCCCCAGGGAGTAGATGTCGGTCCGCGTGTCCACGTCCTCCGTCCCCGCCTCCGCCTGCTCCGGGCTCATGTACTCCGGCGTCCCGATGATCCGGCCGTGTTCCGTGAAGACGGTCCGCTCCGTCAGCCGCCGGTTCGTCGCCTTGGCCACCCCGAAGTCGATGATCTTCGGCACGGCATCCCCGTTGGAAGAGGTCACCAGGATGTTCGACGGTTTGAGGTCCCGGTGGATGATCCCCTTCTGATGGGCATGCTGGACGGCTTCGCAGACATCCACGAAGAGGGCCAGCCTCTGGGGGGTCGTCAGGCGGTACTTGTCGCAGTACTCGGTCAGGGGCACGCCGGGGACGGGCTCCATGGCGAAGTAGGGCCGACCCGTCTCGGTGACCCCGGCATCGTACACCCGGGCGATGTTGGGGTGGTTCATCAGGGCGAGGGCCTGCCGCTCGGACTCGAACCGGGCGACGACCTCCTCGGTGTCCATACCGAGCTTGACGATCTTGAGAGCCACTTGGCGACGGATGGGTTCAATCTGATCGGCGAGGTAGACGACCCCCATTCCGCCCTGGCCGAGGACTTCCCGGATCTTGTAGGGGCCGACCGTTTCAGGCAGGGGTCCGGCCCTGGCGTCGTCGGGGGTGTCGATGGTGAGGGGGGAGTCGGGTCGGGGACTGGCCTTGTGCATCGCCTCCATCAGGGCCAGGCGACGGTCGAGTGGCTCGGCAATCTCCGGGAGGGAGTCCAGGAGGGCCTTTCGGTCGGGAGTCTTCCCCGACCGGAGTTCGTTGAGGTAGCGATCGGAGACCTCGTCGAGCTTCCGTTCCGCATCGGGCGTCAGCTCGGGTGCGCTGCGCTCCTTCATTGGGACCCTCCCCGCAGATTCATCTCATCTAACTAAACACCCTCCAGATGGAAGATCCGGGGAAAATCCGGTCATAGGCTCGACTATATCCATTGTTTCAGGTCTCGCTCCAGCCTTCGCACGACGGCGTGGTAATGGTCGCGGACGTGGTCATAGCCGAGCCCCAATCGCTTCGATATCTGGGAGAGGTTCAGCTCCTCGAAGAAGTAGAGGCGTGCAATGGCGGTATCCGTCTTGTCGGGGAGCCCATCGAGGACCTCTTCGATCCGCTGGGACAGCTCGTTGCCGCGAGCGTAGGCACTGGGGGTCGCGTCAGGGGCCAGGGCCTCGAGCCCGACCCCGGTGGTGATCCCTCCCGCCGGCTTCGCATCGAGGGGGAGGATCTTTTCTGGAGGGCTTCTCTTCTGCCGGTCCCGGTCTCGCCTGGCGTTCATCCCGAGGCGTCGCACGATCTGGCCGATCCAACCGCGGAACATGGCGAAGGTCTCCTCGTCATTGTGCCCGCTCTCGAACTTGTCGAGCTTCTGCCAGGCACGCAGGCACGATTCCTGGAGCAGGTCCGCGGTGCTCTCGGCGGGACGAAGGGGATTGGCATACAGTCGAGCCAGAGGCTTCAGGTGAGGACGGAGCATCTCGAGGACCTGATCCATCGCCTTGCGGTCCCCCGCCCTGGCCTGCTCGACGAGATCGTGGAATCCTGGAGAGTCCATGTCGAACCTAGTTTCTGAATTGCCTACAGAGAGTCTTCAGGATGGCTGGCAGCGTCACGGAATGCAAGGACGGGACGCTGGGGGTCTGGCTCACTTCCCGATACAAAAGCGGGAGAAGATCCGATCCAGGATCTCTTCGTTCGGCACCTCGCCCGTGACCTCCCCCAGCCTATCCAGGGCCTCTCTGAGGTCGGAGGCGAGCCGATCCATTCCCCCCTGTTCGTGGATCCGGGCAGCCGTCCTCAGATCCTCCATCGCCCGCCGCAGGAGGCCTCGCTCGCGAGCGGCGAGCATGTAATCGGCCCCGGGGCCGGTCCCCTTCCCGGTCCTGGCGATCCGGACGAGAGCCGTTCGAAGCTCTTCGAAGCCCATTCCCGTCCGGGCGGATGTGATCACGACCCGATCCTCGGGAATCGACTCGCCTTGGCCTCGCCGCCTCGGCAGGTCGGACTTGTTGATCACGAGGAGCATGGATCGAGCGGGTGCCATCTGGATGATCTCGTCCTCCCGCGGGGCCCCCTCGCGGCTGCCATCCACCACGACGATTCCGATGTCGGAGCTTCGGATGAGCTCGCGGGCCCGCCGGCTCGCCTCCTCCTCCACCGGGTCCTTCGAGTCCCGGATGCCGGCCGGGTCGGTGAGGCGGAACCGGATCCCATCCTCCTCGAAAGTGGCACGGAGAAAGTCTCGGGTGGTCCCCTCCTCCGCCGTCACGACGGCAGCGTCCTCCCCCACCAGTCGGTTGAAGATGCTGGACTTGCCGACGTTGGGTACGCCGGCCAGGCAGACATGGATTCCGGAGTCCCGGATCGATCCGATCCCCGCGCCTTGCCCGTCTATCACATTCGCGATCCCGAGCCGCAGCTGTTCGATCGAAGTGCCGATGCCCTCATCGGAGATGATCTCGATCCCCTGCTCGCTGAAATCGATCCCCGCCTCGACGCGGGCCAGGAGATCCGCAAGCTCCTCCTTCAACGACCCGATCCGCTTCGAGAGACCCCCTTCCAGCTTTCGCTGGGCCGCCCGTAGGGACGCCTCGTCTTCCGCCTCGATGATCTGGATGACCGCCTCCGCCTGCGCCAGGTCGATCCGGCCGGCGAGGAAGGCCCGGCGGGTGAACTCTCCGGGACCGGCCGGACGGATTCGCCGTTCGAGGAGCCGCTCGGAGAGAGCGGCAAGAACCGGGGGCGAGGAAAGGGTGTGAATCTCGGCGACGTCTTCCCGCGTGTAGGAACGCGGCGCCCTCATGATCACGAGGCTTCCGGGCACCGATGGCCCATCCCCCCATGGAAGGACCTCGCCGTCACGCACCTCGTGTCCAGCGAACTGAAGGGGGTCCTCGCCCGAGGAAAGACGCACGAGCTCTGCAGCGACAGGGATCGCCGCCGTTCCGCTGATCCTGACGACGCCGCGCCACCCCCTCCCGGGAGGAGATGAGATGGCGAAGATCGTCTCGTCCACTCCACGCATAGGTCTATCCGGATCAGGGCCTGCGGTTCTTCTTGCCCTTCTTCTTGGATGGGGACGGCTTCTTGACCGGCTCCGGAAGGGCCTCGAGCTGCTTCTTGATCCATCGGTTCTCGAACATGCCCAGGATTCCGGAAGTGAGGAAGTAAAGATTCAGACCACTGGGGATCTTGTAGAAGAAAAACCCCATGAAGATGAGCATGTAAGACATGATCTTCTGTTGCTGGGCCATCTGGGGATCGGCCGCTTTCGGCTGCATCTTCTGCTGGATAAACCAGGTGAGGATGACCAGTATCGGGAGGATGTTGAAGCAGCGGGACCCGATCAGAGGGATGGCGAAGCTCAACTCGAGAAGGCAGTCTTCCCTGGACAGATCGTTGATCCAGAGCATGAAGTCCGCCTGCCTCAGGTCCACTGCCTGGCCAAACGCCCGGTAGAGCCCGAAGAAGATCGGGAGCTGAACGAACATCGGAAGGCAGCCGCCCGCCGGATTCACATGGTGTTCCCGGTAGAGCCCCAGGATTTCCCTCTGCATCTTGGCGGATTGCTCTTTGCTCTTGCGACCCTCGTACTTCTTCTTGATCGCGTCCATCTCTGGCTTCAGCTTGCTCATCCCATGCAGCGATTTCTGCGACTTTCGATTCAGGGGGTGCAGGCAAGCCCTCACGAGGAAGGTCAGGATGATCACCGACACGCCCCAGTTGGCGATGATGTGGCTGTGGATCCAGGTAAGCACCGCCACGAAGAATCGGCTTATGCCTCCCACCCACCCCCGGTGCAGGATGCGCTCGAAATGAGGGTTGGAGTAGCCCTCCAGCCCTTCGGGGGCCGCGGCGTAGGATTCCAGCAATTCCTTATCTTTCGGTCCGGCGAAGAAGAGATACGTATGCGTGACCTTCGCCCCCTGCTCCAGGCGCACTTCCTCGACACCCAGGGAAGCGGCGAGGTTATTCCGGGCCTGTTGCTTGAACTTCTGTTCCTGATCCGGCGGCATGAACTGCCACTTATCCTCGTACGGCCGGAGCAACTCGCTCTGTTCGAGGGAGGCGATACTTGCGAAAACGGGGCCCGGCGGCTGGATCGGCACGAGGAGCATGGAGAAGTACTTGTTCTGGATCCCGGTAAAGGCGATCTCGCGGGAGTCTATGCGCGGCTCGCCCTTCGGGACCTTCCCGATCGCCACCTCACTGAGATCGTCCTCCTCCGTCGTGGCGATCAGCCCCACCGGCTCTGACCCGTATCCGACGTCTTCCTGCACGATCCCTGCCGCTCCTCGGAACAGGTAGTGGAACTTCACCTCCTCCGTACTCGCACTCTGGAAGTCGAGCTGGATCAGAAAGTGGTGCGCATCTCCGGCAGGAAGCGTGATCCGCTTCGTCACTATCAACTTTCCATCTCGAGTCGCGATCTGGAAGACGATTCGATCCGGCCCCTGCTCGAGCACTTTCCAGCGCCTCTCAGCCAGGTCGGACAGATCGAGAAGCCCGGGAGGTCGCTCCTCATCGTCGCCGGGAGAGATAGCGTGAAGGACGAGAGATCGCACCCCATCCTCGACCTCAGGGACCAGTATCAGTTGCTCCTTCTCGGCCGTCGTCTTGAAGTAATTCGTCAGCTCCATCCACTCGAGGGCCGCCCCTACATTGGTCCAGGACATGTCGAACTGATTGGTGTCGAGCTCGAACGACAGTTCGGAGACATCCTCGTCGACGTCGATGACCACCACCGGCGCCTGCTCTGTATCGATCGGCTTCTTGGGCGAAGCGGGTGTCCCCTCTTGATCCTTCGGGACGACCTTCTGAGTGTCGGAGGTCGCGGCCGTCCTCTTCTGTGGGGTTGGAGCGGGGAGGAAGAAAGCCTGGTAGGCCCACATCACGACGACGCACAGCATGACCGCCACCATGACCCGAACGTACTGTTCCATCGGTTGGTCGGGAGTCATACAGCGCCGTCCTGATCTCGCTTCCCGTTGCTCCGGAGAGCCGGGACTTGAATGGACCTGGAACGCCTAAGCCGGCGAGATGCGCGCCATCAGCGCCCCTCGCGTAGACGCAAGCCAAGGTAGGAAGGGAGTTCCGGTATCCCGGAGAAGACAGACACCGTCTTCTCCACGTCGTAGGAGATCCGATGGAAAGAGACCTTTTCCCCGTCGAAGGTCGCATACGAGGAGCGGATGTCGCCGTCGCGCGGCTGGCCGACGGAACCGACGTTTATGAAGGCTCGCGTCTTGCGGATCGGCCACTCGCCTCCGCAATCTTGCGGGGTGAGATAATCACCGTCCACGGTGAAGACCCCGGGCGTGTGGGTATGCCCCGCGAAGCAGACCTGATCGATTCCACTGAAGATCGCTTCCATCTTTTCCCTGTCGCGGATGTCGCTTCGAAAAACGTATTCTCGTGTCGGCTCTCTCGGGGAGCCATGGACGAATGAGACTCCCCCTTCCAGGTCATGCCGGAGCTTCATCTCGCCAAGAAAGTTCCAGCGTTTGTTCTTCTCCTCCTCGGGCACGCCCTCCCGAATAAGCTGGGTCCGCGTCCAGTCGACGGCGGCCGCCGCCTTGGGGTTGAATCCCACCGCTCCGATCAGGACCGCTTCCTCGTGATTCCCGAGGAGGTTGGCCTCGAAATCGTAGCAAAGATCAATGCATTCAATGGGCTGCGGACCATAGCCGATGATATCGCCGAGACAGATGATTTCATCGATGTTCTTCGACTCGATATCGGCCAGAACGGCCTCGAACGCCGGCAAGTTCGAGTGAATGTCCGAGACGATCGCTTTCACGTTCCGGCCCTGTCCTCAGAGGGGCGCTCCGCCTCCTCCTCCAGCATGACCGGGATGTCGTCGCGGATCGGAAAGCGGAGCCCACACTTGGTGCAGACGATCTGTTCCCCTTCCAGACGGACCTCGACCTTGCAAACGGGGCAAGCGAGTATCTCGAGTAGCTCCTTATCGATCATGTCCTTTCCCCCGATTGGAAATTCGCGCCCGGTCCCCGTCGTAAGATGCCCGATCCGCTCATTTTACAGAGCCGTCGGCCTCCTTCAAGCGATTTCGATCCGCCGGGTCATCTCGTAGATGATGGCCGTCGAGGTCGCGGATCTCCGAGCCGGCCCCTCTCGGCGAGGCTCACGTACCGCCCGGAACCGATGATGATGTGATCCAGAAGGGGGATCCCTATCAACTCACCGGTGGCTCGCAGCCGCGATGTCACCTCCAGGTCCTCGCGGCTCGGAGTCGGGTCTCCGCTCGGATGATTGTGAGCGACGATCAAGGCGGCGGCGGCGTCCTTGATAGCGCCTCGGAACACCTCGCGTGGGTGGACGAGGGACGCCGTCAACGTTCCGGTGGAGATCGCCTCCTCCCGGATCAGGCGGTTCTTGCTGTCGAGGAGGAGGGCGTAAAAGGTCTCCTTCTCCGTCACGGAGAGTGCAGGACCGAGCCGTT
>JAPUJT010000089.1 GCA_027296055.1 Planctomycetota bacterium
TCCCGTCCTGGAGATCCAGGTAAATCTCATCGCGGATTTGCTCGAGGTCCTGGAGTTCTCCCTCCAGTACGAACGGTTTGAATCCTTGGAATTGGTGGTCGCCCATTTCCGATCTCCAGCCCTGTCTCTGATTACCTATCAATTTTCATACCGGGGGGCCCGAGGATGCTGAAGCAGGGAGAGGAGTGCCCGATCCCATGGGTGAGTAGGGCATTACGACTTCGGGATGCGTCGACTCGGAGTTCCCCTGCCGAGGTCCAATTCCCAGATCGATACGGTGATCCTCGCCCTGGGAAAGGGCCCGGAACTCGGAGGTCACCCCAACGCGGCGTGGATGAGACAGAGGGCGCGGGAGCTCACCCGGACGGACTCCGGATTCCTGGGCGGGCAGCAGATCATGGCCCATGACCGGGACAGCAAGTTCTGTGTGGGATTCCAAAAGATCAGCCGATTGGCAGGAGTGACTCCCTTGCGCCTTCCTCCCCGTCGTCAACCCGAGGCCGGTCGGGCCGGCGTGGGGAGGCCGGCAGCTTCGGTGGATCCCGATCCGGCGCCATTTACCAGACCGCTCTAGGCCTGCTGGCGCTCAGGGCCGCGAACATCGGTGGTCTTCAGGTGGAGCGCAAGGGCATGAAGGCGGCGGCGGAGGCCCTCACCGCCCTGATAGACCAGTTGTCGCTGAAACCGAAGGGAGACCCGTCTCCGTTGGATCGCCGAAGCTCCCTTGCCGCGGTCTTCCTGGGCCGTCTCCTCTCTGGAGTGAACAAGAGCGAGAGCCTTCAGGTCGCTCTCGTCGGGCGCTTCGAGGCGGGAGACTACCCGTCCAAAAACCCTAGGCAGGCCTACTTGGTTACGTCTGCCCTGTTCCAACAGGGCGGCGACTCCTGGAAGGATCTCGTGAAGGGGCAGGACCAGTGGATGGACCGTCGTAAGCGGTCGAAGGATCTGTCAGGCATGCTGTTCGAGGTTCTCGCCCTCGAAGTACGCAGCCGTTGGGAGCGCACACAGCAGATTCGGGGAGGCAACCGCTCGACTCCGTGACGCTCCCAGATTGAGGCAGTCGCCGTTGGGGGCTGTCTTCGTGATCTCCGCGAGATTCGCCACCCGCCCGCAGTGCACTTTGCCTACGTCACGCAGGGCCCAATAATTGTGGTATATCTATTAATGATAAGGACTTATACGCGCTAATGAATCCACATCGGAGGGCCTTTTTTGGCCCTTAGGGGAGGGATTTCTTCGCTAGCCTCCTGTCCAAATTCTCTGCTTCCACCGACCCCAAACATCTCCGCCACGCCCTGACCGCCAGGAAGGAGGTTCTCATGTCCGACCCGAGGGGGAGAGATGGATGACCGGGACGAAGTCAACTGGGCCGACGCCGCGGTAAATGTCCTTCTATCTGTGATCGCCGTGATGTTCGACTCCGTGGCTTCCGCATTACTTGGCCGGCGCAAGCCGCCCACCAAGTAGGTGAGCCATGAGCGATCGCGCCTGGTGCCGACTCCGCATCGGAGGGTCCGTGCCGTACGAATCCCTCAAGGCAGCCGTGGCCGATCACCTCGGCCAGGACCTCCCACTCGATCCTGCAGACATCCCGAAGAAGGATGACGTCCACCAGCATGGCTTCGAGCTGGAGGAGGGGTTCCTGACCCTGGAGGATCCGGAGGTCGTCGGGGGCTGTTTCGAAGACTTCGAACAGTGGCTCTGCCGGAACGGCATCGCCTTCGACAGAGTGAACGCCCCGTACCCCGGTGTCTGGTCTGACGAGAACTGCAGCTTCCGGCTCGGCATGGACTCACCCTACTCCACGATCTCCGATACCCACAATGGCCACTTCTACGCCGAGGTCTGCCGGGTCCGAAAGGCTGCCGAGAAGGCCAGGACCATCGAGGAGTTCCGGGCCTGGCTGGACAGGGACCATCCCGAGATCGCTCCGCTGGAGCCAATGAATTTCGTCTGAGTCCTTGGCATCTTCCACGCCGCTCCGCCGTCAGACAAGTCATCGATCAGGAGGTGCAGAATTATCAAATTGCATGCATCGTTTTCCAAGAAGATTCCCGCCGAAGCCCAGTACAGTTCGAAGTCCTTCCACGCCAGCCTCGAAGTCGAGGTGGCTGACGAGATCGCTAACGATGGACCCAAGCTCCAGGACCGGCTCCGCGCCCTCTGGCGGGACTTGGAGCGAGCCGTCGAGTTGCAGATCGAGGAGTCGAACGGGAACGGGGCTCCGTCCCCTGAACGGCTCAGCTCCGAGTCGTCCCCGAACGGCCAGGACCGTGCCTCATCCAAGCAGGTGAATTACCTCATGCTCCTCGCCCGACGGGCGAAGGGATGGGGTCTTCCCGAGTTGCAGAAGTACGTGAAGACGAGGGTGGGCGACGTCGGCCTCTACGAGATGTCCAAGCAGGACGCCTCCATGCTCATCGAAGAGTTCCGTGCCATGAAGCCGGCCGAGAACGCGGGCCGAGGCGCCAGACGGTGACAGCGCTGAAAGCCTGGAGCTATTCCGCTCTGTCCACCTACCTCTCCGTTTGCACCTTGAAGTACTTCTTCCGCTACATCGCGAACCTGGAACCCGAGCGTACTTTCTCACGCATGTACTTCGGGCTGTCGATCCACGCTGGGCTGGAGGCCGCCTACAAAGTATGGAAGCCTGATGAGCCCGCGCCGATTGGTGTGGCCAAGAAGGTTTTCGCGGAGGACCTCCGGATCAGACTCGAGGATCCCATGATCGAGTTCAAGAAGGGGGAGACGCCTGAAGGCCTCCTGACCGAGGGGATGGCCGTGCTCGACGTGTGGGGGAAGGAGGCCCGGTATGAGGAGGTGATCAGCACGGAGTCCGAGTTCACCGTCCCCCTCGTTCACCCCGAGACTGGTGAGGTCTTCGAGAGAGGCCTGAAGGGTTGGTTCGACCTCGTGGCGAAGGACCCCGAGTCGGGCGATCCCGTCGTCGTAGACTTCAAAACGACTGCGAGAAGGTTCTCCCCCACCAAGCTCGACGACGACCTCCAGGCCCGAATTTACGGTTACGCGATACGTCAGCTCCATGGATTGGACCGGGCAAGCCTTCGGCTCGACGTCCTCGTCCGGAACAAGAAGCCTGTATTCCAGAGGCTCGAGGTCAGCCAGGACTCCGAGGGCGACGCCCGTCTCTTCGAATTGGTTAGAGCCGCGGAACGAGGTGTCGAGGCCGGAGTGTTCTGGCCGAACGATGGATCGATCTGGTGTGGCGGTTGCCCCTTTTCCAAGGCGTGTGCACGCTGGCACGAGAACCCCGACACGTTCCAACACGCATCCGCAGGAAACGACTCGAGGAAAACAAGATGAAGTGGGAAGATCTATTCCTGAACGGTTCCCTGATCGATCTCGATATCTCCTTCTGGCGGGGGCAGCGAAAGCTGCTCCCCGAGGACCTGAACCTGGAGCTGGGCCCGGCCGCCGAGCGGGTCTTCTCCCTTGGCCGGAAGCGACTTATCCCCAGGGAGAAGATGGTCTCATTCCAGAAGGTCGAGCACGCCGCACGCAAGGCCGTCGACGCCGCGTCGTTGCCCTTCCCCCTCTCGGGTGCGCGGTTCATCCCGACGGAGAGGGTGGCCGAGCTCGAGATGGGGCTCGTGGCCCTTCGCTTCGAGTTCGAGGACAGTGCCCGGCAGTTCGCTTTCGAGTACCCGCAGCTCCGTGATGAAGTCCGACCCGTTCTTGTCGATGCCGCCGGCGAGGTGTGGCGGTCGATCGCCAACAGCAACGGGACCAATGAGGTTGGCCGGGAAGCCTTCGAGCGGCAGTTCCTGTCTCGCATCGAGTCCGCCTACCCGGACCCCCGGGAGCTATCCCGCAAGTTCCGATTCCGCTGGCGCTTCTTCGCGATCACCGCGCCGAGGAACGGTACGCTCACCGAGGAGACGGCAATCGAGGCGACGGAGCGAGCCCGGATTCGGGACAGTGTCCGCCAGAAGGTGACCACCCAAGAAGAGGCCGAGGTCCGGCAGGTGATCGCCTCCATGGCGACCGACCTCCGAGCGCAGCTCATGGGCCCGATCTCCTTCGTCCTCGAGAAGGTAAAGAGAGGCGAGTCGGTCAACGAGCGGTCGCTCAGTAATCTCCGACGGGTCTGCGACCGGGTGAAGAACTTAAACTTTTTGGGAGACGTTCAGCTTGACCAGGCTCTGAAGGAGCTCCAGGTCTCGCTCGTCGGGGTGACTGCCCAGGAGGTTCGGACGGTGGACGGAGTGAGGGCTCAGCTCCAGACGGCCTTCACCGGGGTCGCCGCCGAGATCAAGACGCTGGCCGAATCGGACGTCGAGTCCATGGCGACCTCCCTGGCGCTCGGCAAGCGCCGGTTCCGCCTCTGACCTGAGGCTCCGGGTCGACGACTCCTCGATTATCGCGGGTGCAATCAGAGCCGCCGGCCCATACCGGCTAGAGTGGCACGACCTGGACCGAGAATCGCCACTGACAACTCCAAGATATCCGCATGTGCGAACGACCGTCTCTTTCTCACGGAACAGGAGGATCTTCTTGCCACATTGGCCCACGAGACCAATCCGCCTCTATCCTTCGTCTTCCGATCCCACCGACGAGGAGATCCTCGCTCCGATCGCAGGCCTGTTCCAAAATTCCCAGGACGCCCGTAGGACGGCGCGGGAGTTGCTCGAGGTGTTCGGGGGCGTTGATGGCCTCCGAAGAGCCTCCATGCATGAGCTGACATCCGTTGATGGGATCGGCCCCGCGACCGCCGCCTGCATCCACGCCGCCTTCCTCCTCGGTCGGCGGTCCCTGGAAATGGTTCGAGAGAGGCTCGGTCCCTACCGTGGCGCCAGGGACGTGTTCGAATACCTCGGACCTCGGCTCGCCCACAAGGAGAAGGAGGTGTTCTACGTTCTACTTCTCGACAGCAAGAACCGCTTGATCCGGGATGAGGTCGTCTCCATCGGGACGTTGACCGCGTCCCTCGTGCACCCACGGGAGGTATTTCGGCCGGCGATCCGGGCGGCCGCCGCGGCGATACTCGTGGCACACAATCACCCAAGTGGGGACTGCACACCCAGCAGGGAAGACATCGAGGTGACTGCCCGCCTGCGGTCCGCGGGCGAGCTGATCGGGATCCCCCTCCTCGACCACGTGATCATCGGGGCAGGCCGGTACGTGAGCCTGGCGGAGCGGGGCAGGATCGGGAGAGGAAGGTAATATGCCGAAGGAATATTTCGTCGTGGGAACCTTCAAGGCGTCGTCCGGACGGACTTGGTGGCGCGTGTCACGGGACGAGAACGGGGATCTCTCCTGCACCTGTCCCGGGTGGTGTCGGCGGGTGGCGGCCGACGGCAGCCGGACGTGCAAGCACGTGAGGAAGGTGCTGGAGAGGGAAGCGGCGTATGTCGAGAACCAGAGTGCGAAGCGGGTGGGATCCCGGGGAACCTCCTCCCGGATCGACGCACTGGGGCGACGTCGAATTCGACTCTAGTCAGGTTGTCTCCGCCCCCCTGAGGCCAGCCTCGCCGTACCAGGATTTCATGATCTCATTCACGAAGAGACACTAGCGCGAACTCTACAGAACTGCCCACGGCGTCGCCAAAACGAGTACACGAAGCAATGCTCGGGCCGGATTCGAGGGGGGTAGCAGAGACCTTGAAGCCGTTGTCAACGACAATTGTCGGCAGCCGGATGTCAATCTGCTGCACTTTGGGCGGATCGCGTCTCAAATCTACGTGAAAGGCTCGGCCCGATTCGATGTCGTACTCCATACCGTTCACCATGAGGGTCTCAGTAGACTTGGCAGATGAACTCCTGAACTCCACCTGTAGCTTCACTCCTTCGCCGCCAGCTTCCTGGCGAATCTCGATTCCGTCATCGGATTGCTTGGAGAAGCCGTCATAGGGGGGGGGCACCCAGTACCGACCCAGTGGGATGGGGTCGTACGTTACGATGACGAAATGTGTGTATCTCCACGTGTTCCGTCCGTCTAGATGCTGTGGGATCATCCCGAACAAGGCCGCCTTGTCCTCGGGGCCCGGGAGAAGAACTCCCTCGATGACGGGGGCGCTCTCGTCTGGCACGAACTGAAGCCCCAGTGGCCCCTGCATCCGTATGGGCGACGCACACCCCACGGCCCATGAGCCGAGAATCAAGCAAACCACCGTCGCCGCAGTCAGAATCCGCGAACCCATCTCTTTCCTCCTGGCGGGGTGTCCCCCACCGTCGCTTCTTCTCCTCCGCTGTCGGACAAGCGGGGGGTGAAGCCACCAAAGTGCAATTCGTCTCCTCTTCGGGGGATCTCGTGCCCGCAACCGAGCAACTGGGCACTTAGGCCACTCTACTCCAGACAGTTCCGACGCACTCCATTCTACTCAGGAGGCCCTCATGCCCAACCCCTTCATCACCCAGGTCCGCAACTACATCCGCGCCGGCTACCCGGCGATCTACCTCGTCACCCACGAAGAGATCCGCGGTCTCCGGGACTTACAAGAAGTCGCCAAGCAGACCAAGCTCTCGATCCGCATCTGGTCCTGCACCGAGGGCCTCACCGATCCCGAGAACGGCACCACCGAGGACGTCCGGGACCCCTACGCCCTCCTCCAGTCCGTCGGCGATCTCTCCGACACGCTGGTTGTCCTCCGGGACTTTCACCTCTTCCCGATCGAGACAGACCCCCTTCTCAACCGCGGTGTGCGTGAGGCAATCCTGACAGGCAAGAGGCGGGGCAATGTGATCTGCTTCCTCTCCCCCAGGCAAGTGCTGCCCGCTGAATGGGAGAAGCTCGTCGTCGTCGTCCCCTACGCCCTCCCCGACCGCGAGACCCTCGGCGTCGTCCTGGATGGAGTCATCGAATCGGCGAGGGAGTCGGGCGTGAAGCCCAAGGCCTTGAAGCTCAGGCCCGAAGAGCGGGACCAGGTTATCGAGGCAGCACGGGGCCTCACATGTGACGAGGCAGAGAGTGCATTCGCACTGTCCCTCGCTGAGGCCGGGAAGCTGGATGCATCTGTCATCGCCCGGGAGAAGGCGGTCGGGATCGCCAAGGGCGGGCTACTCGAGTTCTTTCAGCCAGTTGATGGCCTGGAGTCCGTAGGTGGGGTCGGGAACCTGAAGAAGTGGCTGGAGAGGCGACGGTCGTCCTTCTCGAAGAAGGCCAGGGAGTTCGGGTTGCCCGCTCCTCGTGGGATACTTTTGGTCGGGGTTCCGGGTACGGGCAAGAGTCTTGCGGCGAAAGCTGTCTCGAAGAGCTGGGGCCTGCCACTCCTTCGGCTCGACATGGGGAGGATGTTCGGATCGCTCGTCGGACAAAGTGAAGAACAGCTCAGAAAGGCGCTGGCGATCGCCGAGGCGACGGCACCAGTGGTTCTGATGCTCGATGAAGTGGAAAAGGGTCTGTCGGGGGGAGCATCACCAGGCGCCTTGGACGGAGGCACGACGGCCAGGGTCCTCGGGACCTTCCTCACCTGGCTCCAGGACAAGACTGCTCCAGTGTTCGTCCTGGCCACGGCGAATGATGTTTCCCGCCTTCCTCCGGAGTTACTGAGAAAGGGCCGCTTTGATGAGATTTTCACTCTCGATCTGCCCAATCAAGAAGAGCGGGTCGAGATCTTGAAGATTCACATCGCCATGAGGAGGCGTGACCCTGAGAGCTTTGCTCTTGGGGAGCTCGCCGAGATCTCCGACGGCTTCAACGGCAGCGAGCTGGAGGAGGCGGTGATCTCAGGCCTCTACGAGGCGTTTCACGCCGGGAGGGATCTATCGCAGAAGAACCTCGTCGCCGCGATCAAAGACACGGTTCCCCTGTCCGTCACCATGGCCGAGAAGGTCGAGGCGATCCGGGAGTGGGGACGGACGCGGGCAAGGTCTGCGGCGGAGGGGGAGAAGATGAGGGCCGGGGGAACAGCGGCAGGATTGGGGTAGAGCGGATCTCACCTCGGCGACACTGTATCGGCCTAGCGTGGCCGACCTTCTTCACTTTCTTTCTCTGCCGTCTTCAACAAGGCTCGATACTCTTCCGCTTTCTTGGGTTTGCCCCAGGCTCTGTACATTTCGACCAGTCTCTCCACTGTTGATTGGGTCCGATGATCCTCATACCCCACGGTCTGCAGCAAGTGGTTGTAGCTCTTCAGGAGTTCCGCTTCGGCTTCATCGTATCGGTTCAGTCTGGCGAGGCATTGCCCGTACTTGCTAATCAAGCCCGCCTTGAGCAGGGTCATTCCCTCGCGAGATGAGTCCCCGAGCTCGACACCGTATTTCCAGACTGGCGCCGCTTCCTTGACACGCCCCTCCGATTCTAAGAGCCGTGCCAGATTGGCGATCGCGAGAAGTGTCTCCTCGTTGTGGGGATCCGTCCTGACTCTCGTCTTCATGACGTCCCTTAGAAGAACTTCCGCCTCTTGCCTCCGCCCCTGCAGCTCCAGCACAGACGCTAGCTGTTCAGAGGTGTCGAGAGTCGAGTCATGTTCTGGTCCGAGCGCCACTGTCCGTCCGCTCAGAACCTCTCGCAGCGCAGTCTCAGCCTCCTCAAGCTTTCCCTGCGCCTTCTTCAGGACTGCGAGATTGTTCTGGGTGGTGAGAGGGATCGGATGGAACCGTCCGTGAATTTCTCGTTGGCCATCAAGAGCCACCTGATAGTACTTCTCGGCCTCAGCGTATCTTCCTCTCTTCTTGAGTAACAGACCGAGACTACCGGCAGAGCCGAGTGTCTTGGGATGGTTGTCGCCAAGCACCCGACGACGAAGGAAGTAGCACTCCTTCAACATAACCTCGGCTTCAGGATACTTCTGTTGCTTGCGCAGGGCCTTGGCGAGATTGGCCATCACTATCAGGGTACTGGGATGGTCATCACCCAAGGTCGAGCGCTTCACCTCTAATGCTCGTGTGCAGAGATCCTCTGCCTCAGCGTACCGATTCTGGTCGATGAGCAGGACCGCATAGCTGCTCATGGTTGTGGCCGTTTCGGTGTGGTCCTCTCCCATTACCCTCCTCTCCTTCTCCAAAAGAGTCTTGAACAGGGTCTCTGATTCGCGATACGCCTTGGAAAGAAACATCCCGTAGGCAAGGCCGCGCATAGTCGCAAGTGTGTCAGGGTGATCTTTGCCTAGGCTTCGACGCCGAAGCTGTAGGACGTCTCTGCATTCGCCAATACCTTCTGCCAATGCACCCCGGTCCAAGAGTACTACCGCCAAGTTGTGCCTCGCCTGGAGAGTATTTGGATGAGCCTCACCTAACACCTGTCTCCGGGCCTCGACAACTTGTGTCAGCAAGGATTCTGCCTCTTCAAGCTGACTCAGATCCCTCAACGCAATTGCCAAATCGCTCATCGAGATGAGAGTACTGGGATGTTCTTTCCCAAGGACCCTGGCCCGAGCCTCCTTGACTTTCCGGTACAGCGCCGCTGCTTCCGCAGTCTTACCGCGCTCCCGAAGTACTCCAGCCAGGCCACTTGCAGAACTAAGGGTCTTCGGATGGTCGCCCCCGAGCGTGGCTTGCCGAGCATCATATGCCCTTCGTATCAATTCCTGAGCTTTGCCGAGTTTGCCGAGGTCGCGTAGGATGTCCCCAAGACGGTCCACGGAACCCAGCGTAACTAGATGCTCCGCTCCCAGATCTCGTGTTCGGGCCTCAAGAACTTCTCTCACCACCCTCTCGGCCTCAAGCAAGTTACCCCGCGTGCGTAGTAGCGCCGCGAGATTGCTTCTCACAGTAAGCGTCTCTGGATGTTCAGCCCCAAGGATTCTCGAGCATGTAGCAGCGGCCTCTCGCAATAGCGGCTCCGCCTCTTGCAGCCTCCGCTGGTTCGCAAATAGCATGGCGAGGTTGCTCATCGATAGCAGTGTGTAGGGATGTTCATTGCCAAAGACCCTGCGTCGTCTCTCCAGACAGCGGGTGTGAAGGGACTCCGACTCAACGTGGCTACCTAGGCTTCCTAGAAGCACAGCCAAGTTGTTCATGGAGGCCAACGTGTCGTCATGATCCTCGCCAAGGATTCTGCTCCGAGCCTGCAGTGCTTCGCGCTGTATCGGGAGGGCCTCGTCCAGCTTGCCTACATGCCTCAGGACCACAGCTAGTACGTTCATCCATGAGAGCGTCTCAGGGTCATGGTCACCTAGATTGTCACGACTGGCACGGAGTCCTTGACGACTCAGAGTCTCGGCCTCCGACAGCTTTCCGCTCCTGCGATGAGTGATAGCTAGATTCCGCAGAGACTCCAGAGTGTCTCTGTGATTCCTACCATAGATCTCCCTCCGAATCGTCACAGTGGCTCTGAGTTGCGCCTCAGCATCCTCAAGAAGACCAAGACCCAAGTAGCCCTTCGCCGATTCGTGACGAAGTATGGCCTCGGTTTCCCGATCGGACGCCAATGTTCCGCCATCTAGTTCGGACACGCTACGAGCAAGTAATTCCACGACTCTAACATCCCGGCCATTACGCGCCGGATGAACCGAAGAGAGCATACGCCCGAGGAATTCTCCGATGCTCCGAGCTTTCCGAGCCTCAGTCGTCGCTATCTCAGCCTGTTCGATCGCATCCTTTCTTGCTCGCTCGGCTTTTGCGTGAGCTTGCCGACTGCGCTCCTCAGCCTCCTCGGCTGCGGCTCTTAGCGCCCGAGCCTCGTTCCTCTGGCTAATAGCCTCATCGTTCCTGCGGTCGCTTGAGATTTGGTTTGAGAACTGAACTGAGGCGATTCCGATGATGGGAATCGAGGCCAGCAAAAGACGTCTGACACGTTTTCTCTTGGTGGCGATCTCTGGAATCCAGAAGGCCAAAAGGGGGCTGAGCAGGGCCAGGACGAATCCCAACGAGATCCACAACGTATAGGCGAAGAGAAGGACTAGTAGCACGTAGAAAAGCAGACCCAGGAAGGCAATACGCTCTTTGCGAAGGAGGTGACCAAATGCTCCTATTGGAGTCTCCCGTGCCTGAAGAGGATCCTGGTCGCTCATAGCGGCTTGGCCTCTTGAAAGATGCTTCTCACCTTCCCGAAAGCCGCTTGAAAGAGCGATCTACCCCTGTGCACACCGTCTCGTTCTTAAAGCCTGAGCTGCCTAGAGACCGTCTGCACAGCGTCGTCGAGGAAGGTGTTCCGCATACGCGAACGGATGCTTGGTACGACGACTTACGCAACTATGTTATCAAAATGGGAAGACGGCTGCATTCCGCGCAGAAGTAGCTTGGCCCCCCTACGGAGCCGCCCGGCCGACCACCGCCCCGCCAAGCCCGCATGAAAACTTACCATACCGTTTTACGCGGAAGGAGGAACTTCACCCATGCCCTGCTTCACCACCGTACGAACCCAGATCCGCGACCTGGCCCTCGCCATCGAATCCGCCAAGAAGCTCGGCTGGAAGATAGAGTCCAATCCCGAGCGCTTCGGACAGGGCGTCTCCGCCGTCTTCCGCACACAGGCCGGGACCATGCAACTTCGCCAACTCCGAGACGGGACCTTCCAGGCCCGGGGCGTTGGCCGGAGCACCGTGTACGAGCTCACCCGCACCTACGCGGAGCAAGGCGTGATGAAGTGGGCTCGGTCGAAGGGCTACTTCGTCGTTGCCGAGACCCTGGGCACCAAAGGGGTCCTGACGCTAAGGAGCTATGGAGGCTGATCATGAAGAACGAGATCAAAGTGACTATCACAGAGACCGGCGAGGTGGAGATCGATCTCACGGGCGCGAAGGGGACCGTCGAGGACCTCAAGAAGCTTCTGATAGATCTAACAGGGCGGCTGGGGACAATCACGAAGGAGAGACACGTGCCTGGGCATCACCATGGCCACGAAGGCCTCCAGGAGCACGTTTCCGGTAGGTAAGCGGTCCCCCCCTCCGAGAATTATGCGCCGGCACATGGAACGCAAGCGAGGACATCCGCCGGTCCCTACCCCCCATCCAATCGCACTCCTCCCAGTCTGGCGGCAGCCTCGATTCTTGCGACTTGGAGCCTTTCATCCCCACATTTCCGGTCAGATGGATGCCGGGTCAGGACTCGGATAGCATCGAGGTTTGCCGGAACAAATCCAAGGTTCCGGCAGGATCCCAGTTCGAGGAGGCAAGAGCCAGGTGGGGCGGGTGATCGTTCGCAATCTCAATCCCGAAGCCATAGGGGAGGGGGAGACAATCTTCCGCAAGCGCCAACAGAGCGGCGGCGGCGCGCAGTGGGCCATTACTGCGACCTGCTTCCGAGCCTGGGCCGTGGATCGCGGGGCAGTCGAGGCGGCCGAACGGGATGGACGCCAGGTTCCCCTCCCGGGGCGACCGCAGTATCTCCTTCACCAAGATCCTCCTGACCCGGGGGGAGAGAGGCTCTCCTGCTACCTCTATGCTCTCGAATCGTATGACGAGAGTGCCCCTGTACAAACCTGCTGGGCAGGACACGGCCTCTCCGGGTTCCCGCTCTCCCGTATCGGTCCCGGTCGCAGCAAGTCGTTCCGGACAAAAAGTCTCCTTGCCCTCGAGACCGCCTCACACATCTGCGAAATCATCTCGATCCACCCGAAGGGAGGCGATAGCTTCCCTGCCCGAATCATTCTTGGCTCATATCTTCCTGAGACCCCACTTCACGAAGTGGTCCCCGCTGGCCGAGCTCTGGACTTTCTCCCAGCCGGCGATGCTCGCGATGAGGCCCAGAGGGCCTACGAGTCCCTGGAGAAGGCCTTGCGCACCGGCACGGACTGGTCGCTGGTAGCACTGGCGTCGAGGCGTGTCCTCGAGAAGACGCTCTTTGCCACACTGATCGCCAAGGGGATCGCACCGGCCTCGATCGAGAAGGCCAACCTCTACTCGCTCATCGAGCGTTCCGTGGAGGTGGGCATCCTGGCGACGGAGGGGGCCAGGTACTCGGCGCACCTGATCCGAAGTCACGGGGCGACTGACCATCCCGGACGTTCGCGTCGGCAGGGGTCGGCGGTTGATAGGGCGGACGCCTTGGCCGCAGCGAATGGCCTGGCCTCGATACTCCGAAGCAGCCGAGCGGCGCTGGCCTAGCCCGGGCGTCGACGCGCGCGGCTGGATCGGTTCACTATCTGGCCGGCACTCGTGCCCAGAGGGGGTATGCGCATTGGAGAACCGAGAGCTTGTGGCGGCCTTCGTTGAGTACTTGCAGGACCACGGCCATCCCGGCCTTCGTATCGACAGGTGGCCGGATGACGAGAACCGGGATACGCCGGAAATCGACGCGATCGCAGGGCCGTTTGCGATCGAGCACACAAGTATCGACACACTCCCGAATCAGCGCCGAGATGACGATTGGTTCACCAGGGTCGTCGGCGGACTGAAGGAGGAATTGTCGCCGCTTTTGGACTTTCGCATCTCCGTGGGACTGGAGTGGACTGCCATAGACCGAGGACAGGACTGGAATGGGATACGACACGCCCTGAGGCGATGGGTTTTGACATGCGCAGCGGAAGCTCCCGACGGATACTCGGTCCTTGAGGACATCCCCAACGTGCCCTTCCCCCTCCACGTATGGAAGCAATCCCACCGACCGCCATGCGCTCTGTTCGGTCGGCTCAAGCCGGAAGACGAGTCCCTACCGGAACGGATCGGCACACAGCTAAGAGGGAAGGCCAGCAAACTCGGAAGGTACCGGCAGCGGGGGAAAACGACCATCCTGCTCGTCGAGAGCACGGACTGGGTACTCATGAACGCTACGAAGATGTTCAAGGCAATGCGCATAGCCTTCCCGGCGGGACTCCCTCCCGGAGTCGACCAGGTCTGGTACGTCGACAGCTTTCCGAATGGATCCGTCTACTTCTGGGATTTCACTACGGAGCTAGCAGCCTCCCCGAGCCGGTAACCTCTCTACTGTCTGGCAACGCAGTGGCGGGCGACCCGCCAGTCCATGGTGGACAGCATCCCTCGGACGGAGTCGCTCACGGTCACCATGTCCAGGTCGCGGGGCAAGGGAGTCGGGGAGTTCATCGAGCCCACAACTCCTATAGTTACAGACGAATCAGCCTCCTACTGATTCCCCGATCGATTCCGCCTCCACGCCGTCACCCCCCCAGGGATGTCGAAAATGGAGGTGATCGTCATCGCCGAGCGGGACAAGGGAAGCTTGGGGGACCACGGCGTCTTCCTCGTACCGCCGGGCAAGTCGCTCGAGTCCGTCAGGGCGGAGGTGGAAGGGCTCCTCCGTGCAGCCGTTCGAAAGGATCCCGGCGAGTGGATCTACGAAGAGGTTCCCGCCGCTCTATCCGAGGCCGGGTACGTGTCCATCGAGTTCGCCTACGTCTGGGACCCGCTGTCCTGAGGATTGGCTGGCCAGCTCCCCGTCTGGTTCGTGCAAGCCGGCGGAAACAGCGGCTTCTATTAAATATAACGAAGCGGTCATTTCCCCCCGACGATTCAACTCAACTCCTGCCGGAACAGAGACTTGCGGGTGGATCGGCCCTCCTCTGCACCGAATGAGCCCCTCTGGGCGATTTCGACGCGGTTCAAGGGCTCGACCTAGGATCCACTTCCCCCGAATCGACTGACTTCGACCCGAGAGACCGTATCCCCCCCGCCAGGGCGTCCCTCGAATTCTGGAACAGGTAGAAATCGAATCTGTCGGCACTCCGCCACCCGCGCAGACGTGTCTCTCTCCACTGGTTTCGGAATGAGGAGGACAGTCCATGCACGGACGCCGCTCTTTGATCAACCGATCCGCCGTCAAAGCCCGCTTCGCATCCGCCGGCTTCCGCACCAGCCAGGATGTCCTCGACCACCTCGAAGCGGTCATAGGCGCCGCGATCCGGTCCGGGATCCGGGGGATGGTCGGCCGGGCACGGAAGACTGTCACTGTCGAGGAGGTCTCCCGGGGCAAGTTTCTCGGCGACCCCACGGCGCCGACCAAGAATGCCCGGCCAACCAACTCTCGCCGCAAGGTGAACCGGGGCCTGCTCCGACGATGACCCCCGCCTCGTAGTTCCGAACTTCCAAGAGACAACGTGAATTCCGGGAGGGACCGTCTCCCTCCCTTCCTACCGCTCCCGGCACGCACGGCCGAGCGTCGGGGCGGTCTTCGTATCTATCCGGCCATTGGAGATACTGCGATGATGACCGAAGAGGTTCGCCGTGAGATCGATGAGCTCCGTGAAGAGATCCGTCAGATTGGAGCAACGCTCAAGGGGTTCAGGCAAGACATTGACGAGATCGACAGGATCAAGACGGGGCCCCAGGGAGAGATCGACCTCGAGGCCTGGAACCGAGGAGAGGGGGTCATTGACAAGATCCGAGACTGCGTCTCCCGGAGGGACCACGTTCAGGGGCGCCTGAACGAGCTGCTCCGTCCGTTCCGGGCGAAGAAGGTGATCCCCGCACTCCGGGAGAAGGGCATGTCGGTGAAGGAGCTGATTGGGAATGTGAAGAAGGCAATTCCCGAAGAGGGTCCGGCAGGTCGGCACCTTCGTCCCGTACTCGACGAAGCCCTTGAGATCGACGACGAGGGGCGGGCGCTGGGACGGCTGCTAGATCAGTTCCTGTGGTGGGAGGTCAGGAGCGAAGTGCAGCGGCTGCTCGGGATAGAGGTGCAGAACGGGAATGGGAGGTAGAGGTTTGGGGGCGGGCCCGCGTGAGGCTCGTCCCGAGGAAAGGCCGTCGGAGGGGGTGGCCTTTTCTTTAGCTGGTGGACAAGTGATCACCGAGACACGCCGGTCCTCGACGATTCCAACGCTCTGGTTACCTACGGTCCGAGTGGCGCGGAACCCCGTTCGCTCCGACCTGTCCCCGCTCCCCTCGGCGGCGGCCCGGGTGTGGGAAAGTAGAGGCCGCTCGTCACGCCAAGGCGATGTCGCGAAGTTCGTCTTGGGTTGGCCACCCGTTCTCTAGGCAATATAGGAGTAACCGGCTCGATATTGCCCGTGCGCTCTGAGCCGCCTTGGAAACGGTCTCGGCTTTCTGCGGCTTCGTGCCATGCACGATGGCGGAGCGAACGTCGTAGATAGCTCGGATCTCGTGATATAGTTTCCCTCGTTCCGCCGCGTCGTTGCCCAGGAGGTGGGCGCCGAAGAGAGCAAGCCGGAACCGGAGCTCTCCCTCGAACTTCTCGGGAAGCAGGAGGGCTTCCAGGGCGGTTACGTAGTCTATGATGGCGTCCTCCTGATTCCCCTCAGTTGACCCGAGAAGGAACCTGTGCAAGGCGACCTCGTTCCGGTTCCCAGAACGAACGATCGCTCCGTCCGGAATTCGATCTGCGACAGCCCTCGCATGAACAAGTTGCTTCTGAGAACAAGAACGAGTCGAACCCTTTCGAGGGAGCCGAATCCTGCCACCCCCGATTGAGAACGAAGGGCCAGGTTCTGTCCAAGTAGCAGAATGCCCGCGCCCGAAGACATCAAAACCCAGGAGTTCCAGGACCAGGACCATTTTTTCGGGGAGCAATCCGGCCATCGGTTGCTTGTCTTTCGGGCATTTCTTCCGGACTTCCATTACCCACCGTTCGGAAACTGGCTCGAAGATAATGGGGAAGGCCCCCGGCCCCGGCCGTGGGACAGACCAGATGTAAGACGACCTGGCATCAGCGAGGTGCCCCAGTTCCAGTCCCGATAGCTTCCGGAAAGAGACGTCCTGGACCGTCGTGGGATCCTGGGCGAAGCGGATCCCGCCCACCGGCAACGCGGTCACGTGAGTGACGCTATCGCCTTCAACAAGGTCTAGCAGTCCCGAGGCTAGCGATTCAGCAAGTTCATTATCACTCTGATCAAGTGCTGCGATCCTGTCGAGGTACTCCTGCAGGACCTGTTCCAACAGGACCTTCTCGATCCACGCTGTGGGGTCTGGCTCGAAGGCGGGCTGCTCAATCCCGTGGGACCAGACCCTACACCGAGTCCCGAATTGCTCGAATAGTCGCGGGGCGGGAGAAGGTGCCTCTCGCCCGGCGGGAGGCAATGCCCCTCTGATCGAGCGGGCTAGTCGTCGATCTGTTGCTGAACTCACAGATACGGTATCCGGCCGCCCTCTCATGCCGTGTTCATGCACTGCTTCGGCTACGTGAACCCTTTCAAGAATAGACGGAGGAATGCCGAGCTTCTTGGCTGCCGTTGCCCAACCCTCCCTTACTAATTCGAGCCACGAGACTATCTCTCGAACGAGTACTTCACGGGTCTCAGATTCGTCCATGGAGCAAGACTTCCCCTCCCTCCTCCGCCTGGGCCCTCACACAATTCCTAGCCCCTCCCTACTCAGCCAGGCACTTTTTCGCGTGGACGAGGAAGACGCCTATGTCCTCTGCACCGGCAGTAGTCTGACCGATGGAAAGTAGCTCGAAGTACACAGGATGCTTGCCAGCAATCTTGGCTTTCTCTGGAATACTGTCGAGAGCCAGGAACGCGACTTCGCGCTTCTTGCTTGAGTCACGCCGATCATCGAGGTGGGCTCCCCCTTTCTTGTTTGCAACGTATTGGATCACTTCTCTTCGGGTGACTTCCGCACCCCGGACAACTATGGCAGTCGACGCCAGATACTCAGACAGTCCGAAGCTCCTCGGCTCACCGAAGAGGTTTGGTTGTCGCAGCAACACCTCCTCCTTCTCGGTCAGTTGACCCACGACGAACAGTGGAGGGCCCATACGGAGCCCTCCGAACCGCCCGCCAGCGCTTTGGGCGTACTCGATCTTGGCTTTCTCGAATCCACTGATTCCGGAATCGAGGTCAACTGTCTTAATTCTAGGTTCCTTGGTTAGCCCGACGCTGCGCCAAGCCCTACCAAGAGTGTCGTCCACCATGAGGAGTCGCAGCGCAACGCTACCCCTCCGAAGAGTGTCGTCCTCAATAGTGGCGTCCCAATCGTGGCGGAGGTACTGGAGATCGGCGACCGCGAGGCTGACTTCCTCCCTCTGGATTGGTGTCAGTGAACTCATTCGGAATGAGACCGTAGGGCCCTCTCGATGGCTCGCCAATACCTAGTGGGGCAAGGAGGTGCGCCAACCCCTTGACCTGAGTTGTGCGCCCTTGATCCTGTCAGACCCTGGGAGCGCTTCACCTCTGCGATCCAGCAAGTCTTAACACTTGACGGCCGAACTCCCAGATTTATCGAGGCTTGTTCCTGGATATCTCGGTAAGTCATGCACACACCTCCCTCAAGGATCTCTGTCAGACGAGAATCGGACAGAGAACTAGGCCTCCGGCTAACTGGCTCTCTGATACGTCAGGTCATCCATGCATTCCGGCGCCGGGTCCATCCCCAGGGCTCGGAGGTAATCGCGCGCCAGCGTCCGGACCCCGCTCAACAAGCGCCTCTCGGCAGTCTTCCCGTACTGCCCAGTTTCTTGATGGAAGACACCGCCTTTCTAACGACCTCTGTGTATGCTCCGGGATACCGCCTAACAACAATTGGGTGGGCGAGAACGATTGCCGCCCCACCCTCGACCCTCACGAACCGCCCCACCGCTTTCCAGAAGGGCCTAGGCGACTGCCAGGGCTCCCCCGATCTCAACTTCAAGGAACCCATTGAGGCTAGGCCCTCGATCAGGTCCTTGTCGCAAAGTACGAGGGGAATCCGCTCGTGATTGGACGGCAGCGAACGCAGCCATGAAAGGGTGTGGGGCCAGCATCTCTCAAGGCGGTGTCGGTATGCGTCAAGACCCAGATGCTTGGGGCAGGCGCATCGCACCCCGTTTTCCAAGGCCACGGTCAGGCCGCCGGGAAGACCTCCCAAGGCCTGGACGAACCTATCGGTCCAGCAGTGGGTTTGATTTCGCACGCCCCGATCATCGCTGAACACCAGGTCTAGGACGTTCTGGACGTGTCGTTTCCTGTGGATGCCAGGGTCCCGGAACAAAGCCACGAGATTGACCTCTGCATCGAACGCCGCCTCGACCCAGTTACCCCGATCTCTATGTGTCAAGATCGCCGGTCGAGCGAATCCTACAACCGGACAGCCTGGACAGCCCTTATCCATGGAGAGATTCCTGTAGAGAGTTTCGAGATTCCTTTGCCTGGGTGCTTTCGCGATCCAGCAGACGCCCGGGTCCTAGGGCGCCTCGGGGATTCTGTACGAGCATGGTCTTGGCCCTGCGCGACCTCAGAATGATAGCGGCTTCCTCGTCATCGCAAGCCATGCTCCGGTGCCTTAACCCTCATGACATTGCCGCTGAATGGCCATCATCCTGGGAGCAAGCCGATATGCAAAGGTTCCCTGTGCGCAGTGGCTCCGGGGTTTTCTGTCCGAACGCCGGGCTCTGATCCGACCAGGGGATCGACACGGTCTGCGTACTCCAAGGCCCAATCGAACGGTTCGGAGACGGGGTCTCGCGCGCATTCGGCATCCGATGGTTTGGCGCTACATGCCTTCGCATGGGCTATATATTCCCGGATCTCCCGGGCGAGCCTCCAGTTCGAAACGTCTTCTCGTAGCCTCCGGGCGCGTCGCTGATCCGCTTCCTCGCGGCGCCCTCTGTCCTTGCGGCGACGCTCCCCCTCCTTCTCCAACCTCTCACGTCGGGCCGCTTCCTCTCTCGCCTGCCTGACGTCCATGGCCAAGGAGAGAAGTCCCTCGAAGAAATCCTGCAGGCGATCCTCGAGTCGACGACGCTTGCCGTCCCTATATGTGGCCTCAATGAACCACGCCTTGAGGCGCAACTCCAGGATTCCGTTCGGGACGAACTTCACGCCTGGTCTGTTCCACTACCACCACCGCTTGAGCTCCGAGCCTCGCAGCCCCTTGGGCGGCTTAGGCATCGTCGAACGATGTATGGAGTACTTCTCGACTAGGCAAAGGGAAATCCATTCTTCGTCGACGAGAACCAGGGTCTGACCGGCCCCCAATAGTGGTACCAAATCCTATGTTACTCCGACAGGACTTCGAGCCATGGCCGAGGAGCGGAGGGGTGGAACCCCGAAGCCTAGAGGCCATGGCAGAAGCGCTTCCGGTGCCGGAGGTCGGTATCCCAA
>JAPUJT010000009.1 GCA_027296055.1 Planctomycetota bacterium
GCCGGTTCCGTTGTCACCTGGCGGCATGAGGTTCCTTCTTGTGGGCCTCTCATCCGCGATAAGGCCACGCTCGCGGCCTTTGGTCGCGCCGTCACCTTGAGTTTTCAAGGGGTGGCTCCATCCTCATCGGGGTTTGCCGCCAAGACCGACGTGACTGTCTGCCGAGGATTGGCACCGATCCGGGGGTACCCCTATCTATAGACACCGATTGGGAGAACTCCGGGCGGAAATCCCGAGAATTTTCTCGATGGGGTGTGGGTGTCCAGCGATTTCCGACATATTCACTCAGCAGCGTAACGCGCTGGGTCCCAATGCCTTATGCAGTGCGCTGGAACCCGCAGTCGGGGGTTCTCAAAATGGGCAATCATCACCAAATTTCGCCCTCCGTACCTCCGGGATCTTGCCCCCGGGTCTATTCGAGTCATTCCAGGAAATCACCGTAGAAGCACCCAGCGGCTCAGCCTGTCATTCTGGCGGTTCCAATCGATCACTACCCTCACTCCGCGAGGTCATCTCGGCCAGGATGCGCCAATCGGAGAGCCTCGAACAACAGCCGACGACAGGCACTCTAATCCCTTGCAGTCCTGGGCATTCCGGGATGGACAGGCGACCCCGGAATTCGCTGGACACCCTCAGTCTAGAGCAAGTGTGGCAGGGATAGCCTCGCCTCCGACGTTTATTTCAGATGAAGAGGTCGTAGTTTCTGAGATAGTCAAGGCAATCTATATTCATAGCGGCAAGAAAGATTGCGTGCCCTACGTTCTCAGTGGCCAGTCGCCTCTCGATCTCGTTTAAGTTGCGCGCTCACTCATCGCCGCTATCATGGCAACCGGCTAGTCTAAATTTCTACGAGACATTGCTGAGTACCTCGAGCGATATCAGAATCCGGCAGACGCTTGTCCGAGGCGCCGCTCCGCAGTGTTGGCGGGCCTGTTTCTGAGCCAGGACTCATTCGCACTCCCCCGACTGACGGTATCGTGTCCGGGAGTCTGAGCGTGTGCCCATCTCAAGTGACCCCTCATCCTAGTCCTCGAATCTTGCGGGGGGTGAGGCCTGACCTGGAACGCTTGAGCGCTGGCGAAGTGAATGCCCGATTGCTAGAGATTCCGGGGGGGTAGGAAGGAAATGATCATCGCACGCGTCAGAGTACGATATTGACATAGTACGCCGGATCGCCGCTGTATCCGTAAATCGTGATGAGGCCCTGATTGGTATGGGGGACACTGCCTGGAGAGAAATCCGGAGGGGGCAAGGAGCAGAAGCCATAGATCGAAGGCGGTTGGGTGAGCTTTAGGGGCGCAGTACTCTGGCTCCTCACCCTCGAGCTGTACGGAATCGATGGATACTGACGCCACGAGAGTCCGTCTCCCTCGGAATGTTGTACCATGACTCTCTGGTGTGTTGCCTGGAACGCCTGAATGATAGGACGGTTGAGATGGGCCCTCC
Source organism: Planctomycetota bacterium (assembly GCA_027296055.1). Taxonomy (GTDB): domain Bacteria; phylum Planctomycetota; class JAPUJT01; order JAPUJT01; family JAPUJT01; genus JAPUJT01. The sequence continues at coordinate 1,447 of JAPUJT010000009.1, forward strand.
GTAGTTCTCTGACTGTTTCCTTGGGACTAGACACAGGAATACACGTGATAAGGGTTGAATTCAGCTACGAGTAGTTTGACGCTGCTCGAGGAGGCACGGTGACGCGCGGAATCCGGACAGTGAGGATTGCTACGAGGCTGAGGAGAAACTTGCGAGATTTCCTGAAGGCTCACCCGGACGCAAGGATCTGCCACGACCACGGAGACTCTCGAGATCCCGATGTGCTCAGACCCACTTCTTACATGGGCCGGCAGTACGGTGCCGATGCTACCTTGTCGGGGCTAGACATTGTGCTGGTTCGGAATGGCAGAGCCTCGATTATCATCGAGGTGGAGGAATCGTATGTACGACCAAAGATAGTTCTAGGTGACATATTTGGGGTGGTTCTGGCCGACAGAATTCGTATCGAGGGAGAACCAATTCCAGTTCGGAACTCGCTACTGATAGTCGCACTAGTTGTCACTGACAAGGGAGAGCGGGCCAGGAAGTACGACCGACTTCAGCGTCATGTCGCGAAATTCGTTTCTGCGATCAATGAAGCGCGAAGCCCTACTCGAGTCAACAAGGTGCGCATTGTCACAGCGCCAGAGGCCGACCTGGTTCGCCGCATTGAGCGACTCACTCGGCTTGAGTTGAGTAAGGAACTGAAAGAGACATGAGTCTCCTGCCGCGGGCGAGAGATTTGCTGACTGCGCAGGCAGACTCAGCCAAGAAGCAGGCCACACAGACGACCGATCCAGCCGGCCCAACCGATCCAGCCCTGCGCAACGAGGCTTCCGCCGTGCCCGTCCTGTAAAGATGATTTTTGGGCTCGAATCCGGCCCCGAACGGCTCCTACCCCCCGAATTCCTCAAGATCGGCGCTCAGAAACTCATCGACGGCTGCTGAGTTCTAGAACCTGCCCGTCATCCAGCGCGTCGGAGGACGGCCCTCCACACCTGGCTTTCAGAACCTGATTCCCAGCGACGTAACTCACCACGGGGTGGTCCCTTAGGGGCCGCATTCGGGCTCATGTTGCCCTTGATATGCCATCGGATGTTTGCCCCTATGTCATGAACGCCAGCTTGAGGAGGGCGCTGTGGCAAATCGCAGGTCCCCACCGAACTCGTCCACCGCCACCCGAGCCGTGGGCTATATCCGTCGCTCGACCGACCGCCAGGAGCAGTCCATCCCGGACCAGAAGAAGGCGATCGAGGAGTATGCCCGCCAGCAGGGCATCCAGGTCGTCCGGTCGTTTGTGGATGACGCCGTGAGCGGGACAAGTACCCTTCGCCGCAAGGCCTTCCAGGCGATGATCGCCGAGGCCCAGAAGCCTGGGCGGGGCTGGGAGGCCATCATCGTCTACGACGTCAAACGCTTCGGCCGGACGGACAACGATGAGGCCGGCTACTACCGTCACATCCTCCGGAAGCACGGGGTCCAGATCCACTACGTCACCGAGAACTTCAACGGCGACGGGACAGACGACCTCCTCCGGCCCGTCAAGCAGTGGCAGGCCCGGCAGGAGTCAAAGGACCTCTCCAAGGTGACCATCCGCGGGCTGGTCTCGCGCTCCGGGAAGGGCTGGTGGATGGGCGGTGTCCCGCCCATCGGGTACGACCTTCAGTACGAGAACGAGCGGGGGGAGTTCCTCTTCGTCCTCCGGCACCTGCCGGACCGAACCAAGAGGCTACTCGATGAGAAGGGGAAGGTCACTCGGACCCTCTCGAACAGGGAGACGCTCAGCATCTCCAAGCAGGACCACGCTTGTCTGGTGCCGGGGGATCCGGAGCGAGTCCAGGTCGTCTGCGACATCTTCCGGATGTACGTGAATGAGGGAAAGGGCTTCAAGGCGATCGCCGACACCCTGAACCGGAAGGGGACCGCAGCCGTCCGGGGTCCGGAATGGGCTCGCATCTACTCCGGCAAGTGGGCCGACTCGACCGTGCGGGCAATCCTCATGAATCGCGCCTACACCGGGGACATGATCTGGAACCGAAGGACAGACGCCCGCTTCTACAAGATCAGCCAGGGCCGAGCCGTCGAGAGGGACGGGGTCCATGAGGCGAGGCTGGTTCCCAACGATGAGTCGGAGTGGATCGTCGTCCCGGACAGCCACGAGGCCATCATCCGCCGGGCGCTGTTCGAGAAGGCCCGGCAGCGGCGGGAGGCCCGGGTCGGGTCCCGAGCCCAGCGCGGGCAGACGCCTGTGGGAGGCTGGCAGGGCGTCCGCTCGAGGTTCATCCTCTCGGGCCTGCTGGTTTGTGAGCGGTGCGGTCGGAAGTACCAGGGGCGCACAGCCTGGAAAGGCAAGCTCCGGATCGACGGCTCACGTCTGAAGACCTTCTACTACATCTGTGGAGGACGCGTGCGGAATGGGAAGACCACCTGTGACGCGTCTTACGTCCGCCAGGCCGACCTCGAGGATGCCGTGATCCGGGCTCTGGTCGAGCACTACAAGTCCTTCCTGGGGGTGGAGGGGGCGGCCAAGCTGAAATCGGCGGTCAAGGAGATGTCCGGCTCGCATGAGACCGTGCTCGACGAGACACGGATGCGGCTGCTGGACAAGCAGGAGCAGCTGGAAGGACAGGTGAGAAACCTCCTGGACAATCTGACCCCGAAGAACCGTGACTTCGTGGACGAGCGGCTGGAGCAGCTGCGGAAGGAACGAGATGAGATTCGAATCAGCCTGGAGCAACTCGAGACGCTGACCGAGACGAGGACCGCGGTGGGGGACACCGATCGCGAGGCCAGAGAGTTCCTGCAAGGGATCGAGTTTGCCTTGACGGAGGGGGTCCCCGAAGAGAAGCGTGTCGTCCTACGACGGTGCGTGGACCGCATCGTTATCACGCCGGACTCGCGGAGTCTGACCCTACACGTCTTCAAGGTTCCGACCGGCGGGACGCGCCATCCAAGAGCTGAAGGCATCCGTCGGCTTGTCTCAATGACTTCGAGTGGAACGATGATGGATGTGTCCTCGATCAATGGTCGCTCTGTGATGATTCAAAGACAGCCCGTTTCCGCGAACATCGCCGACCTCGATAGGGGGACGTCCGGGGGCGTCGCCCTAAGTCCAAACAAACAACGACCCTGCGGCGTCGTGCCGCAGAGTCGTCCCAATGGCGTGGTAGCGGGGGCCCCATAGGGGGAGCAGGGGATGCGCGAAAAGCGTGTCTCTTTTGTCATAGGCCACGAGGACAGAATTGCCGCAATACACTGGGAATAAACAGCTTGTACAATGTCATCCCCCCGACCTATGACATGTGCAAATCGTGTAAATCCGAAGGTTCGTCTGGGCAGCACCTCCCACGGATCTCCCGCCAGATCGCATTGACCTCATGCATCTCCCGCGGGCTCGGCCGGGCCAACAATCCTGATGGTCGCCTGACCTGCTTCAGGACCGCAATTGACGTAACCCCCTAGATTCCAACTAGGACGAATTACTCGGATGGACAGCCGTCCTGAGTTCTTAGAGGACAAGAATCTGTAGCTGTCCGGGCGTGCATGTGCACCATGGCCTAGAACTTTTCTTACCCACAGGTCCTTCAAAAGGTGTCTTTACACGATGGCGGGCAAGGCTGCCCAGACAAAGAGCGCCTTTGAATGAGATTTTGGGCGGTCATCCCTCTCGAATTGTGAGGGATCGCCGGGTTGCCCAAGGTGCGGCTAGTGGGGGTTTCTTCATCCCCCGAGACTCCCCTTGCGGCAATGCTCCCGAGCCAGGTCGGATCGGGCGCTTCCTGGGAAGCGGATGAGTTTCGGGGCGGCAATGTAGCTGAATTCGGCACGTATGCCCCGATCCGAAGCGGATTCGGGGGTCGGCGTCATCTTGCATAGGAGGGGTACACGATCAGCCCGCCGCCGTGCTGGTCTAGGCCCTAGGGAGTCGGGGAACCCGCATCCTTGCTCCTGCCCACTCCTTCCGGCTCCACCCCTGTCGCCGGCACTCGAGGCGGTTGAGGCATGAATTTCAGGATTCAGGGCTACGCCCTCCGCCCGTCATCTATGGCGGCAGGTTCGAGAGAGCGGTTGGTATCGTTCCGGCGGGTGCAATTTCTCGGGATCTACTGGAGAAAGGCCGTTCCAGATCTTGAACTAACGATGCGTACCTGAGTCTGCCGGAATCGAAAGGAGGCAATTCATGCCGGAGGAAACGCCTGTCCTGGAAAAGACGTTGCGTGTGCTCAGTTACAACATCAAGATGCTCCCCGGATGGATAGGGGATGGTGCGCAGGATATGAGCAGAGCCAATCAGATCATGAACCAGGTCCTTTCCCAATCACATCCTTACGACGTCGTCTGTCTTCAGGAAGTCTTTGACGAAGACGTTCGCGAACTGTTGGAGGAGCGGCTGTCTCAAGACAATGGCGCGTGGTTCGTTCAGCCAAAATGCGACGATGGTGATTTCCTGCATCAAGATAGCGGCCTCTTCTTCGCGAGTCGTTACCCTTGGAGAGGCAACCAGCCAAAGGCGTTTGAAGAATTCGAAGAGGCGACGAGTTGGGACCGTTTCTCTGACAAGGGAATCTTTCGAGGGCGCCTGAATTTGGATTCGATAGAAGACGGACTGACACTCAGCGTCCTTCAAGCACACCTGCAGTCGGACCCTGATGAAGTTGGTGAACACAGCCACGTTCGAAGGGCCCAATTATTGCAGATCCGAAGCTTCCTTAGCAGAACGCTCAACAAGAGATCTCAAACAAGGTCTCTGGCGGCTGTCATGATGGGGGATTTCAACATAGCGGCAGCTGGGGCCAGCCCCGAGGACAACCAAGACAACTCGGAGGTGAGACTGGGTGAGGAGTACAAGGACATGATCGGCCTCCTTGCAGTCGTCCGCGACCTCTACCTGGAGAAGGAACCTGAAAGTCACGGTTTTACATGGGACGGAACTCGGAATTCGATCATCAACCAGGACGACCCATCCGACAAACATCGCTTACGGCTGGATTATATATTCGCGGTCGATGCCATCCCCTCAGGTCAGGTGAGAGACCCAGTGCGGCTTCGCCGACTACGATGCCATAGTGTTCGGGTTGTTGAGTTTAGGGAGGACAACGAAGATCTCTCCGATCATTATGCCGTAGAGGCGGTGATTGGGTTCTAGTTCAATGCAGCGGGCGTTCCGGGGCTACCGAACCCGGTCTCCAAGAGGAAAACACGGGCTTCAACTTAGGTGTCGCCCGACCTGTCTGGCACTTCCCTCTCGAGGACCGGGACGACGGCTCCCGAAGGCGGTGGCTCTGGATGGCATTGGATTGTCCCGAATGACGTCCTCAGTGGCCCTCATGAGACCTATCGCCTGACCCTGGCTGAGCGGGGCCCTTCCCGGGACACTCGGGTCTCGGAACTCCACTCGCAGTCTCTTGCGCTAGGGAAGTAAACCGATGCCTCCCGATCTTCACGAGGAGACTCGATGTCGTAGTCAATCGGGCCTGAAAGCACTTGTACTACTCCCTCACAATGGAGGTTCCTGGCCGCTATCGGAGGCCGCTTCAGCGCCACTTCGGGATTCAGAGGTCGTCGGCAGCGGCGTGACAACAATGCCATAATGCAATGAACCTCAAGGGATTGGAAAGATTCAAATCCCCGCGCAAATTCGCTGGACCACTACAGCGCCAGCCGTTGCAAACCTCGCGGCGAGCGCGACGAGTACGCGGGCGACGTAGGGAAGGACGAGAGCTTCTGGATCGCCGTGACGTTCACCGCGGAGGTGGCGGGGGATTTGGGGGCGAGTGCTACGAGTACGGGGACTTACTAGGGAGATAGGCAGGCGAGTCAGCCGAATTTTCGCAAAGACCACCGGAATCCTAGCGGATCCAGACGCTGGGCAGTGTCTACATCTGGGTACTGTTCCATTTTCTCTTCATCCGGCCCTCAGATACTGAGACGACCCTCAGATACTGAGACCGGCTTCAAGGGCATAGGCTGCTCCGGAGAGTAAATTCGATGGGGGAGAGGACCATGAGCGTCAGGGATCCCATTTTCGATCGGCCAAGGCCCATCCTGTTCGCACATCGAGGGGGCGCTGGCGAAGCCCCTGAGAGTACCCGCGAGGCTTTCCTTCACGCCGTTGGGGTCTGTGCTGATGTTCTAGAGATTGACCTCCAGGTAACTTCGGACGGCGTCATTGTCGTATGGCACGGTCCTGGCCTGAAGAATGTGTACAACTCCTCGGGAAGACTTTCGAAACAGAAGAAGTACTGGTTCTTCTCCAAGAAGATTGGAGACCATCCATGGCCCGCCCTGGAGGGCAAAGCATGGGTCGAATTCCCCTACAATCGCTGGCAGAAGCCCCCAGTTTCGCACCAGCCACGCAAACGACTCCTTATGACCTTTGAGGAGTTTGTCCAGGCCCTGCCCGAGTTCGATGCAGCCAAGCGCTGCAAGGGACCAGTACACCTAAATGTTGAACTAAAGGAAACCATGGGTGGTGCTCCTCGGTGGAAGGGCGACAATTCTCGATCCAGTCTGATCTGGGAGCAGCTATTTGGACTTCTCGAAACCGCGCGTCGCCCAGTCCCTGACTCCACGGTTACTCCACCTCAATCCACCGCCTCGCCGACCAGTGGACAAGCTCGAGAAATCCTAGTCACCAGCTTCGATTTAGAAATCCTGCAAAGGTTCAGGAACGATCCCCAGAGGACGAATCTACCCATCCACTCAGGAATAAGTATCGAGGAGCAGTATCGTCCCATTCGCAAACACGGCAAGCGCTGGCCTCTCCTAAAGGCTTATCTTAGACACCTAATTGGCGGCCCCCGGGCAGCATTGAATGACGCCGGATTTCAGACGTGGTGGGGATTCGTCACTAGAGATCTCGTCGAGCATGTTCACGAAGAGCAAGGAGCACTTCATGCCGTCATCTCTCGGCTGAGTTGGGTCCCCGGGTTAAGAGGCTTGGACAGGAAGAAGAATGCAAAGCTGGGGGCGGAGCTTGCGGCTTTGAAGGCTATGGGGGTTGACGGAGTCATGACCGACTACCCGAAGAAGCTCCGTAGCCAGTTCTGGCCCTGTTCTTGCGCTACGCCCCCTTCAGGAACGTCAGCATCGGACCCCGTCCTGTAAAGATGCTCGCCAAGGGGAGATCGCCGTTGGAACCCATGATTCTGGTCGGAGAAGGGCATTTTGGGCCTCAGGATTTGGATCCAGATCTCTGGATGAGGGGCGGATCCTAGGATTCAAAGGGGGCGGATGAGTTTCTGAGTGCCGATCTTGCCGAATTAGGGACCTGAGCGCCAATCCGCGCCGGAATCGAAGCCTGGCAGCATCTCTATAGCACGGCCATCCAGAAGCGGCAGCCTGGGGCCAACTCGTGACACTACTTGACTCGGCTAGAAGCTCTGGACGTGTGGTGGTTGTGGCCTCGCTGAATCCTTTCCGGTTACGTCGATTCAAGAAGGCCTGCAGGATTAGGAAGATAGCGCCGTTCCCCACAAACGTATCGGTTCAGAAAATGCTCACACACAGGATTCTAGCTTGGCTCTGGCCCCTAAGGTTACTGCCGAGCAATTGGGCGGTTCGGAGGCACCAGTTCATCAGACGTAGGCTTTCAGGTAAAGCATACGAGACCTCGTTTGTGATAGTAGATCGCGCCCTTGTTAGAAGCGTGCAGCAAAGCGGCGGGGGCATCTACGTGTTCTTGACACGCTTCGGGTGGGCGGCGTTGGATGGGAAGGACACCCACGAGACCTATGAGCGCATCATTGAGATCTTGTGCATGGGTGTCGACGGAATCATGACCGATTACCCCGAGTTCATGCGTACGGTCATTGACCGTTATAGGAACCGATGGCCGGGCATCTGTCCATGACGCTGAGAGTTAAAAACCGGTTGGACTCGTTTACCGTCTCATAAGGGGGAAACAGTGGCACACCTTCAAATCAAATATCGACCGCTGTACAACTGGAAGTATGAGCTACGGAAAGACTACGTAGATGACATACCCATCAAGCCACCGACGGACATTAATGAGAACTATATTGCTCTCTCCAAGAAGGGTCACTTGGTCATTAAGAAGGGATATGCATGGGATGGCCCGAGTGGGCCAACGCTGGATACGCCAAACTTCATGCGTGGCTCACTGGTTCACGATGCGATGTACCAGCTGCTACGGCTCAAACATGATCTGGGTGGAGGCAGGAAGAAGGCAGACCGAAAAGCTGCGGATAATCTACTGTACAAGATGTGCCGTGATGACGGCATGTCCAGGCTCCGAGCATGGTTTGTATACCGGGGTCTCCGCTGGTTTGGTAGGTTTGCGACTGAGAAGTCGTCGGAGAAGGATACCAACATAGACTACGTTGCACCGTGAGGAAGATGGGACAACGAGGCAAGCGCGATGCGCCGGCTGGCTGAGGGCAAGGTCTGAGAATCGCAATCCATGCCGACTAGCCATGGCTTGTGGAAGCTGACTGGGCCGCGATGTAGCCGAGTATTGCGGCTGGGCGCCGATCGTCCGCCGATTCGAGGTTTGGGAGCGCTTTGATAGGACGGGGTTGCGGTCGGGATCATTGCAGCAGAATAGCTGCGCGGAGGCCGGAATCAAGGGGAGCGTAACTCGTTGTGCGCCAACGTGGACGGGGGTATTCGGATGGACAGGCCTCCATACGGCCGTTTCGAGCCTGTTAAAGTCGATGGAACGGCACACCATTGCCCGGTTACTTTGCCTGCGGAACCGCGTAGGCCGATGATGCCAAATCCATCGCTGCGTGAAATAGTTTGTCTTGCAGGTTGGCAGTTGCTACCTCGATAATCGGGTAGTGTCTATCCCACCATTCCATGTAGCGTTCCTTCAGGCTAGAAACGCGCTTGTTTGCTTCGCCGTACGCCGCATCTTCAACATGTCGAAAAGGATCTCCACCGCCTAAGAACGTACCGATCGCACTAAGGCCCGTGTCGATCATCTTTTCACGTGCGGCCTCCTTGCCCAACGCCAATTCACGGGGGAAGGGAAGGTCAGCAAGAGCGTTGGACGTCACAGTTGCCAACCTATCAACTTCGACAGCAGCGCCTATCAGCGTGGCGTCTTCGGAAAACGCGTCCGCGATCTCGCGAGCCTTTTGCATCGCGACTCGTTTTACCTTGGTGAAGGTGGCCTCGTCGGAGACGGCCGCGAAAGCATCACGTTGCACAATCATGACGGCGTCTCGCAACTGGATGACCACATCGTGCAGGCGCTCAACCGCCTTGCCCTTTTCGGATGCCCGAATCCGTGCAGTGAAGCCCTCTCTCTTTTTGCGAATGATCTCCCACTGTTCACCAATGACGATCCGTATTCTCTGGCATGGGACTTGGACCGCCGAAGCGATCTCGTCCGCTTTGCCCTTGGCGCGCGCTCCGTCGTAGGTCGCGACAATCATCCCCAGCAGGTTGGATGGCAATTCGACTGCGGGGCTATCTGGGCAGAGGAAAAATGCACGTTTTCTTCCGAGTGCACCCGTGAAAAGACCGAACTCCAGGAGGAGATTGTCGCGCATTGCGGATGACTGAACGCCCCGTTTGATCAGCTGATCATCGGGCGAGGCTACTAAAATGGCAAAGGCGTTTTTGTGGAGCTGCTCCTGCAATGTCTCAATTGGGTATTGGCCCGGCAGAAAAAGCTGATGCGTCCAGAGCTTGGGCATCGTTTCGTGCGACAGATGAGCAAAGACCGCCTCAGCGACGCGAAGCCCTTCCGATGATGAGCCGATGAAAACGGGTGGTTTGTCCATGGCACGCCTCCTTCCAGAACGGAGCAGTCCTGGCAAAGTAACAGGTATTCTACTGAACTATGTACGCCCTTAGCGCCACAGAGGCGGTCAGGCTAGCAGTATGGTGCCCGCTACCCGCAGTCGCCGCAAGCGTTCCTGACAGCCATGTTTCCACTGGCAGTCTAGAAGTCAAATGTGAACTCGTGACGATCATGGCAGTCGAAAGACGCCGGAAAGGTCAACAAGCAAAGAGCCAAAGATCTCCGTAGGCCATTCCACCTCCTCTGGTTGAGCGTCTGACGTTATGTGGTTGCATCCCCTGTCCATGTGACAAATTCCATCCACATTGATGATGGAGCGCACCCTTAGCGTCCAGCGTTCCTACTGGCCGTTCTTCTCGCATCGCGCGCTGTCTCGAGTTGTTTGGGATGACGCGAGCGGTACAGTCGCGGTTCCAACCGGCGCGCGGAACTCGATGGGCTCGCGGCGCGAAACGGGGAGCTTGAGCGCGCCTCAGGCAACGACGCGCTCGTAGCGATGATGCAGCCCACCGACTACGGGGATGGAAATGATCTTTGTGGGCCCGGAAGTGGGTCTCGGTCGGGCGCGGGGAGTCGGTGGCTTTCGGTCCAAGGACTGGTGAGGCCTCGCCGGGTGATAGTATCCTTCCAGATACTCCCTCAGCAGACCTTCCAGATGTCCCTCGCCCAATACGATCACGTGATCGAGGAGTTTACGACGAAGGGTGCCGATGACCCTTTCGCAGTAGGGATTCTGCCATGGGGATCGAAATGCCGTTCGGACTTCCCTGATTTCGCAGCTCTTCAGGAAATGTGGAACGCCATTCCCGTAGATGCTGTCGTTGTCCCGGAAGAGGAACCTTGGCTGCTCCCCGAAGGGCGTCGCCTCCCGGAGCTGCTGGACCACCCACTCCATGTGGGGATGCTCGGTCACGGCGAAGTGACGGACGACCCTGCGCTCATGCTCCAGGACCACGAAGACGTAAAGGATTCGGAAGTTCAGCGTCACGACGGTGAAGAAGTCCATCCCCCAAGATGCGTGGACGTGGTTTCGCAGAAAGGAGAGCCAGGTTCCTGATGGCTTCCTTGGTTTGCGAGGCCGGATCATGTACTTGGCGATGGTCTTCAGACAAGGAGGCTCGAACTCCAGGTCGCTCAGGGTGTCCCGAATCCGCTCGGGGGACCAAAGAGGATTCTCGCGGCTGAGCCTTTGGATCCAGGAGCGAATCTCCTCCTCGATGGGTTTTCGTCCTCGATTCGATTTCCACTTCCAGTAGGACCGGAAAGCGTCGGAGTGCCATTTCTTCACCGTGGCGGGCTTCATGACCTGCGCGAGGTCTTGCCAGTCGTCCATGACCCTCGAGATGAGGACCCAGAGCAGACGGAAGGCCGGGTCGAATTGAGGCCTGGGAGCCTCTTTCTTCTCGATCTGCTCGAGGCAGGCGGCCAGCTGGCTCTGCAGGGCGAGGGTCCTGGTCACCAGAGCGGCCTTGGGCTGGCACAGGCCCCAGAAGAAAATGATTAGGTATCGGCCGACGCGAGCCACCAGCTGAAGCACGCCTAGGACCCTGTGGAGAAGCGCATGGATCGGGATCATGGGCGAAGGATAGCCCGTGCGGCGTCGAGATCAAGGCGAGCGTAAGTTCTTGCACCGCAAGCGCGCCGGAATTAGTCTCATGGACAGGATTCTCCTGGCTCAGCCTGCATCTCTGAGTCCGTCGGAGGTCGTCCCAGTTTCGACTTCCACTTCCAGTAGGCCCTGAAAGAATCGGAGTGCCAGCGCTTGACGGTGGCAGGCTTCATGACCTTGGCGAGGTCTTCCCAGCCTTCTAGGACCTCGGAGATCACGACCCAGAGGAGTCGGAAGGCTGGGTGGAACTTTGGCTTGGAGAGCTTCTTCTGCTCGATCTGGTCCTTGCAGGAAGCGAGTTGGCTTTCGAGGGCCAGCACTCAAGCGGCAAGAATAGCCTTGGGCTGGCAAAGCCCCTAGAGAAATCGCAGGAGGTATCGAGACAGCTGAATCCCCAAGCTCAGGGCGGATCGGCCTCAGTAGATCAGCGCTTGTACAGGAATTATGGCCGAGGGATAGCCCACGGCGGCATGAGATAAAGGAGGCCATAACCCGTTCCCCGACAAGCGCGCCGGACTTTTTCGGATGGACAGCATGATACCGGGAACTAAGGCACAGGTGGCGAGAATCCGAAAAGCGAACCTCCGCCGAATCGCTGCCTTCTCACGTTTCCTTTCTCTTCGGTTTGCCCTTGCCCCTCGCTTTCGAGCCCGTCTTGCGCTTTCTTCTCAATTTCGAGCGGATTTCTCGATCGGCCTTTGTGGGTGTGGGACCACGGAGGATGACCACTCTCACCTCGGCTCTCGGTTTGCTGGCCTTAACTGCGGCATTCCAGTCCCTCTCACTAAATAGCCGCGCAACTTCATAAATGACAAAGATGATCGTGTCATAGATGTCACTCTGATATCCGCCTATGTCCGCTAAAATCTCATCCACTGCCGCCTTTGCTTCTACTTCAGTCTGGATGAATTTGTATTCGAGTGCCGTCTTCAGAGAGGGGATACCGGAATCGGGAATGAACCCCTTGATCGGCTTGGACAAGGGCGGATTCTTTCTCAAGTCCGTGTATGTACATTTTAGCAAGCCGTCGATTCGTTGATGAACGTCTTCCTCTCGACACGGAACCCAGCCGAAGATCGCACGGGAGGCGATGTAGTACTCGGAGTTACGGATCACATCTAGGAGGTTATCATCGGAACCTGATTCTTCGTCCGTCTCGCTTGGAAGATGGAGCTCTTCGATCATACTGAGGAAGCTGTCTGCTCTGCCAACCCAAGTCAGAAACAGTTCATGGGCACCCATTTCCGAGGCCAGAGGGTCCTTGAGACATGCCTCGCGATCGGTCTTGGCCGCCTCGAGAAATGAGCCATGGTCTAGGCGCTCAATCAGATCGACCAGTAGTAGCCACGTTTCACGCAGGTACCACTCGCACTGATCGGCGTCCAACGGGTCACTCTGATAGAGTAGCCAATTCTCTCCCACACTGGAGGCGCGGTTTAGCCGCGTCTGGATAGCGTGGACAGCAGTCTTGATGTCGGAGACTGCTAATCTGTTTGGCATAGGATCCTTGGACCTAACACGTTCTTTTCTCCTGACGGTACGCTGCTCAGCCTACCGGATCGCTCCGACGACTTCGACGTCCCGTCCGCCATCAATATGAAGCGCTGATCGGCAGCAATGGAAAGTCCTGACCTAAATCATGCATTCCAACGGCGATCTCCGCCTCGCGAGCATCTTCATAGGTCGGGCAGGCATTGAGTTACCTTCTCCGGCCTTGGATCGCGCGCTTCGTGCGCATGATCTTCTGACCGAATTCCCCGTCACCCATCCTAACCTTCCTGAACAGGAGCTCGAGGTCTCCCTCAACGGACTTGGCCCCAGGGCCGATCTTGTACAGGGCGTCAAGGGCCGTAAAGGCGGCCTCGCGTTGAGCACGCCAGTCCATGACGAGATCCATCAAGGCGGGCACACATTCGGAGGCCTCGGAGCCCATCCACTGAACGATTTGCCCCGCCCGATTGGCGAGGGTGACGTCGCCGTCCCTCAGGGCTTGTTGGATGACCGGAAGCGGATACCTGGCGTCATTCGTCAGCTTCCAGATCGCCCCTGCGGATTCGAGCTTGACTGTCAGGTGCGGATTCTTCAGAGATTCTGTGAGGAGGGGCAAAGATTGTGCCTTGGCGTCCGGAAACCAACCCAGTGCTGTCGCTGCCGCCGCCTGCACGTGCGGCTGGTCCGCTTTCAGGGCTTCGGAAAGGATGGGAACCGCGTCATCATGTGGCATGCGAATCTCATGGATGGCCTTGGCGGCGTTCTGGCTCCGGTGCTGAAGCCAGAGGCGCAAGATGTCAGAACCCGCAACTCGAGCTCCTCGCCCCATGGCACCGAGCGCGGCGGCCGCCGCATCCCTGCTCGCCGCGTCGTCACTCTCGAGCATCTCCCGGAGCGGCTCGATGGCGGGCTCTCCGATGCCACCCACGTACTTGGCGAGCACTCCGTCTTGGTCCCCGGGAAGGGCCTCCAGCAGGACAGACAGGGCATGCTCCGCACCGATCCTCCCGACGGCGGTGCCCGCAGCCCTCTTGAGATCGCGATCTTCGTCGTAGAGCCAGATCTGTGCTAGCGCTGGTGCCGCTAGCTTGGCCTCGGGACCCATCTCCTGGAACACCATGATGGCACCCCACTTCTTCCTGCGGTTCTGAGACTCCAGGGCCTCCAGCAGAGGGGGAATAGCATCGGGTCCGAGCTTGGCGAGGGCATCCATGGCCGCCCTTTGGACAGTCCACTCCTCATCTTCAAGGGCTTTTATAAGGGCCGAGGCGCTGCCGCCAGCTACCGGTCCCAGGGATCCGAGGGCCGTCGCGGCTGCCGCTCGGACGCCGACCTCGCTGTCCTCCAGCGCTGTGGTCAGACTGGGCAATGCGCCCTTGGCCGCCTCGCCGAGCATTACAATCACATCGATGATCCGGACGCGGATCGCAACGTCCTCCTCCTCGAGCGCCTTGAGAAGCACGGGGAGGGTTCCCGGATCCCCGCGAACGATGTTCGCAAGGGTGTTCGGCACGGATTGGCGCATGCGCCAGTCCGCCGTGCCGAGGAGCGGAATCAAGGCGGGGACGGCCGGCCCCGCGGAAGACCTCACTCGACCGAGCGCGTCGAGGGCTCGGTGCTGTAGTCGCGGATCTTGCGCTTCAAGGGCCTGCACAAGAAGGGGGACGGAGGCCTCGGGGTCGGCATCGGGCACCGCCAGCGCCGCCTCCATCTGCAGGTCGGGATCTGCGCTTGCCAGGATGGCGCGGAAGGCGGACTGGAGGGTCTCCGGCTCCATGGTTTGGAGTGCTTCAGCGCAACGGTCCCGAAAGGGTCCGACTCCTTTGAGGTAGGCGACGGCCAAGGCGGGGGCTGCGGCCTCGGCCTCGGAACCAACCCGGGTGAGGAGGTGCACGGCGTTCAACTGGCGTAGGCGATCACCGGATTCCAGATCACCGATGAGATCGGGAACGAGCTTCTCTCCAATGGAGTTCTTCCGGATGCTCCGAACCGCAGCAAGGATGGCGTCAATAGTCTCGTCGGGCTGGGCCCGGCCGTCACTGGAGAGTGGCCTGCGGAGATATTCGTGAAGGAGCGAGACCGCATCGTCTGCCGGGGGCCCTACCTCGGCCAGGTAACCTGCGGCTCGTCGAAGGACCTCGTGGTCTGGTTTCAGGTCTTCTTCCGGTGCAGAGAAGGGGGAAACAAGCGCGGAGACAGCTCCGTCCGGACCAATACGCTTGAGCGCCGCCCACGCTTCGTTCCGCACTTCTTCGGATTCATCGCCGATGGCCACGCCAGCCAGTTTCTCGGCGATGGGCTGCGATGCCTCACTGATGGCCGCTAGAGCCTTGCAAACCGCTGCGCGTAATTGTCTATCCTCGCTCCCGAGAAGCCTCGAAAGGTTCTCCGCGCCATCCTTCGCCGAAGGTCCGGCCTGGGTCAGGGCCTCGACGGCCTGTTTGTGGAATCGGACCGTCTGTCTCGGGTCGGGCCACTCATTTGTCAACACCTCCAGGTACACGGGGATCGCGATCGCCCCGTCGAGATCTCCCAGGGCATTCATTGCCTGCGCTGCAATCGCGGGCTCCTCATCCTTCACCGCCTCCGCCAGCACCTCGAGCGCCTTGTCGGGCTTGGCACTCGCCAGGGCCAGCACGGCCTTTATCCTGATCTTCGTTGTGGATTTCTCGTCGTCGATGGCCTCTTCGAGCGCTTGTGCGACCCCCGGCACCTCTATTCCGAGGGTGACCAGTGCCTGCACTGCCCCCATGCGAGTTCCAGGAGCCAGATCTCGCGACTGGTTGATCCAGTAGCTGGCGGGTTGGCCGGAGTAGAGTGGCTCCGGTTCCGCCGGAGCCTGCTTCGGTGGTTGGGACTCCTGGGGGACGGCGTCGGTCGTCGGAGGGGTCTTCTTGCTACAGGTCACCAGAGTGATGAGGAATCCCATCATCAGGATGGATTGCATGGGCGCCCTCATGACTGACTCTCCCTTCCGCGAATGCCAGGCGCGCATTCGACAAGGTGGGTAGGTGCTTTGGTGAAGGACAAGAGCCCCGATGGACCCCCCTGGACGGTCGGTGGCGGATCCTGAAGGCCTCAAGGCCCGATGCTAAGTACGTCCATGTGGAGGTGTCAATAGTCCTCCGGGCCTTCCGTGTCGCCAGGCCCTACATTCCCCGCAGCCCCCTCACCGTAGCGCCGGGTCTCCTGGAAAGTGGCCGGCAGAAAGTTGGTTGACGACGGGGGCTAGGTCCACTTGCCCTGGGTAGGAGGGAATCTGTGGCACCATCCTGGGGGCCAGGTCAGGCTTCTGTTCCGGAATCCCCGGCGACCCAGACTCGTTGACACCCAGGTGGTACGAGTCCTACGATGAGAGGATCGTTCTTACAGGGGGTGAGATTATCAAGAGCCGGATGTCTGGCGTTTTCCAGGAGGGAGAAATGAAGTTACCCGAGTGTCTGATTCTGCTTTGTATCGGCTTGTGTATTCAGATCCCGGACGCGTATGCCTTGGTGCCGTGCTCCCCGGTCGGGAGTCCGGGTGTTAGTTTGCAGCAAGGCTTGGGGGCTCAGATTAAAGAGCTGAAGAAAGAAGTTACGGCACTTCGTGAAATGGTGGATGGACTCGTGGCGGAGCTGAAGACATTGAAGGACGCTCGCGAAGAAGAGATGACCTCACGAGGATCTGAGAGAGTCGCCCTCGAGATGAGGGTAACGAAGCTAGAAAAAGCGAATGTCACACTGAGAGAGAGGCTCACGCAGGTAGGCAAGAAGGCTGACGAGGCTGGAACGGTCAGGAAGCTCACAATCGCGATCTCAAGTGTGAAGCTCGATCCTGATCACTTTCGCGAGATCGACCCCAAGGAGGCAGGCGGAGGGCCGGAAATCTACATCTTGGTCTCACTGGATGGAAAACCTGTTTATGATTCGAGAAAGTTCAAAGCACTCAATCGATCGGAGGGAATGCGGACCGGGCTGGCGACGGTGAAGAATCGGCTCTCGGTGAGGTTCCCAGTCGAGCTCACTCGCAAGGAGATTCCATATCGGACGGGGAGTCGATTCAAAGTCAGGGTAATGGATGAAGATCTGCTGAAGGGACATGAGTTAATGAGCTACGAGGCAGATTCGCCGGAGGCGCTTCGGGAGAAGATTTGGGAGGAGGGATCGACTGTCGTATTCGATGTGTCAGGGTAGCAATCTCCTCATTAGGCCTCTTCGAAAGCTGAGCCGGCGATGCAACCCTCTAGCTCCGGGTTATGAGGACGTAACTGTCTATATCATAAGTACTTACTGTGACACAGTGTACGGAATGGCCGGATCGTTTTCAAGATATTTTGGTAGCGGAATTCGAGTTCAGATGTGCCATTCGCGACAGGCTCGATGATCTTCCTGACACAATGCCGGCACAGTCGACCTCCGGGGTGGGGGATTGTTGTCGCCGGCGGTTATTCCGGGAAGGGCGATGTGACAGGCACCGGTGACACGCTATTGGCACAGGATGGGAACTCAGCAGGGGAAACTGCCGCGAAGCGATTCTCCGCGGAGGCGCCTCCTTCGGCCTCAGCGACGCCTCGGCCGAATGAGCTGGAGGGAACGTCGTGGACGGAAAAAGCTCGCCTTCGGGTTGGCACCAAAAGGAGGGCAGGCTCAATCGATTCACGAAGATGATAACCTGGTAGCTGCAAGTTCGTTAAGGCTGAGAAAGGTTGCGCGCAAGCTCGGTGGAACACTACAGCCCTTAGGATCCTGGGCGGCCCGGCCCTGCGGTCCATGCCCGGGGAGAACGGACGGCCGGTCGCGGCGGAACGGATCGACCGGGATTCCGTGGTCTCGGAGCGCGAGCCGTTCCGGCGAGAGGACCTCGAGGGTTCGCAATGCCCGATGATCTGTTCCAGCGGTTCTACCGGCGGGGCTTCAGCAAGGTCCTCGTCCTGATCCACTTCATTGGACCGGCCATCCTCGCCGTCTCCATCGCCTTCTTCCTGAAGAGCCCCGGGCCCCGAGGCGGGCCCGCCTGCTTCGGCTTCATCGGGCTGCTGATCACGATAGGGTCGCAGTATTACGGGATCGGGCTCCTACGCGGCGCCCAGGAGGATTACTGGGAGACCTGGCTGGTCCTGTCGCAGGTCGCCGGCCCGATCGGCGGGATCTTCGTCGGGGCGGTGATCTATTTCCAGCTGCCGGCCCCGGCGGACTCGGCGAGCGTCCCCGACGATGCGGTCCTCGTCGTCTACGCCGAGGACAGCTTCGACGTGCATGCTGGTCCGGACGCTCCCCGCCACGTGGACAAGGGCTACCGGGAGCGATACCAGTATGAACAGATCCTGATGCCCGAGATGGCCCCCGCCGCGAGGGCCATCACTCTCGACGAGCTGAAGATGAAGATCGACCAGAAGTTCAGCGAGGAGCCGCCCGACATCATACTTCAGCTGCGAATGGGGGCGCTGATCGAATGGGCGGAGAACTCCCAGAAGGAGCACTTCTACTACCAGTCCGAGCATGAAGCGACCGCCGGACAGGGCACTTCTCCGCCCTGACGATTCCCTGGGCGCCGCGCGTTCCGGCGCCTTTCGCTTGGCCGTTCAATGCTTCGCGTCAACGGGGAACCGGCGCCCTCCTTCGGCTGGATCGAATGGGCCGTATGGCCCAGGCAAGTCCGATTGTCTCACGCACTCCTGTCTTACCGGCCGATCCAAAGAAAAGGGGCGCAGCCACAAGTGATTGCGCCCTCAAAAGTCTAGTGGTAGCGGGGGCCCACAGGAGGACCAGGTGAGCCGCTAATGATGTCCCTTTTGTCCCCGGTCACGAGGACAGAATCATCGTAAGTCGTTTTAAGAAAGTGACTTAAACGATGTCCTCCCCGCCATCGGTGACATGGGTAAAATATTGAAATCGATTGCCGTATTTCCGGAACCCACACGGCGGCAATCCGGGGCCGGGAGATTCAACCTTATACATCATCAGCGTCAGCATGACTGGCGAGGTCCAGGATGATCCGCGTCGTGACTCATAGAGCAATAATGACGTAACCTCCCTTCTTCAAATCGGTTGAGTCGTGTGATTGCCAGATGGAGAGTACGCAGGGGCGATCTCGGACGAGATCCTGGGCCTCGAATCGCTCGAATTCCAACACTATCGGTCGATCTGCGGTGATCGAGGCTGCCAAGAGTTTCTTCACCCCACGAGGTTGAGAAACGAGAGCTGCTTCAGGTTCGCCATCCCGGCCGTGACGGAAGCGACCCGGGGCCGTTGAGAAACCCCCTGCCAGGTCGGGGCGGCGAGGCCCTATAGTTACAAGAGATGCGGCGAGCCCATCATGAGTTCAGAAAAGACTTCCTTCCCAAGCGGCGGACGTACTGAACGTGGCGCTGGAGGGCTCAGCCCTGATCGCTTCCCTTTAAGTCCTCGGCCTCGCCCACGAGAGCAATAACGCCGCGCTGCTGGACCGGGGTAAAGAACAGCCGATCACAGATCTTCTCCTTCGGGTCATCCCCAAGGTAGCGGCGGTCACCGGGGCCCCAAAGGCCGCCCGTGGGGACCTCCCGATCGTACGAACCCCACATCCCCTGGTCCCGCACTTCATGGTCAACCAAAACTACAGGATGCAGATTCACAGGAATAGCTCTTTGAGCTTTGCCTTGTCGCCTTTCAGGTCTTCCGGGATGCCCACGAACGCGATTCTGCCGAGCTTCATTGAGTAGACCCGATCGCAGATTTTAAGGACCTCCCGGACCTTCTGCTCGACGATGAGAATGGTTACAGCAAGATCCTCATTGAGCCTGGAGATCTTTTTGAATACGGTGCCGACTAGGTTGGGAGCCAAGCCGAGGCAGGGTTCGTCGAGCAACAGGAGTTTTGGCTTGGAGACAAGCGCCCGGGCCAGAGCCAGCATCTGCTGTTCTCCGCCCGAGAGTCTGCCAGCGTCTTGCCTCAAGCGTTCTTTCAGAACGGGGAAGAGCGGCAGGACCTGCGCTATGCGTTCCATTGCCTCCTTGCGCGGAAGCTGAAAGCCGCCGATCCTCAGGTTTTCCATGACGGTCAGATCTGCGAACACGCGGCTGCCCTGAGGGGCGAACGTGATACCGCGAGCCACATTTTGCGCTGGCGAGGCACCCTGGGTCGGCGAGCCATTAAAACGAATCTCGCCTTTCCATACCGAGATCAACCCGCAGACGGCCTTAAGCACAGTGGACTTGCCAGCTCCGTTTGGACCGATGAGAGCAATGACCTCGCCTGCACGGATCTCCAGCGAAAGGCCGAACAGCACCTGCTTCTTTCCGTATCCCGTTTCAAGTTCCGTGATCTCCAGCATCGCTGATCTCAGTCTATGTACGCCTCTATGACCCTCGGGTCGTTCCGAACTTCATCCGGTGTTCCTTCACTCACCTTGGCCCCGGCATCCATGAAGATAACTCGGTCGCAGACCTGCATCACGGCATCGAGATTATGCTCAATCAGGATAACTGACATTCCCCTGCCGGGCAGGTCGCGGATGATTCCGAGTATCCTGTCGATCATCTCCGGGGCGATTCCCGCCACCGGCTCGTCAAGAAGGACCATGTGCGATCCTGCCGCCAAGCAACACACGAGGCTCAGCAACTTCTGTTGACCATAGGAGAGATCCTCGGCCGGATCGGCCGTCTTGTCAGCAAGCCCCGCCTCTTCCAGGAGCGATAGGGCTTCTTTACGGTTGGTCGCTTCTTGTGCCCTGCTTCTCGCCCATCGGATGAACACGTTGCTTAGTCTCTCGCCCGGCTGCTCTCTGAACGAGAGCAGCACGTTGTCGAGAACGCTCAGTTGGCGGATCAGGCGGAGGTTCTGGAAGGTCCGGCCCATGCCGAGATTCGCTATTCGGTGGGGCGGCATCCCCGTGACCTGCAGCCCCTTGAAGACTACCACACCTTGATCTGGGGGGATGAACCCGCTCACGACGTTGAACAGCGTAGTCTTTCCGGCACCGTTCGGCCCAATGAGGCCGAGGATCTCGCCTTGGTGGAGAGAGCAGGAGAAACCTGCGAGAGCTGTGATGCCGTTGAAGCCCTTGACGAGTTTCTTAACCTCTAACTGTGCACGGCTCATTCTCGGACTTGCTCTCGATTGAAGGTGTATTCGCCCAGGAAGCCTCGTGGTCGCCACATCATGAACGCCACAATCAACCCCCCATAAAGAAGCTGCCTGATGTTTGCCGCAGCAGAGCTTGGCAAGCCGATGAACCGTAGGAGTTCTGGGAGAATCACAAGCACCGCCGCGCCTACCACAGGCCCCCACAAACTTCCCGCACCACCGATTATCACGATGGAGAGGATGAAGATCGATTCCATCACGTTGAAGCTGGTGGGATCGATGAAGCTGATGTAGTGGGCGTACATGACCCCTGCCATCGCCGCCATCCCGGCTCCAATGACGAAGACAAAAACCTTATTCGCAGCAACATTCTTACCCGCAGCTTGCGCGAATACCTCGTCCTCCCTGATCGCCTTCAGCACTCGCCCGAACGGCGACTGTACGATTCGTCGCGTTACGCACAGCGTCAAAACACACAAGACGCCCACGACTGCAAGGAAACGGAGATTTGACGAGATTCCAACGCCCACGATCCTCGGCTGGGGTATACCAGGCAGACCCATGGGACCACCGGTGAAGGATACCCAGTTGTTGAGAACACTGAACGTGATGACCTGGAAGGCAAAGGTCGCGATGACGAAGTAATCGTCACGGATGCGCAGAGAAGGGATACCGACTAACGCTCCGAGCAGACTGCTGAGGATGATTGCACAGATGATGTTGATCAGGAAAGGGCTCTGCAGCTTGAGGGCCATGAGTGCGGCGACATACGCTCCGACACCATAGAACGCAGCGTGAGCAATAGAAAGCAGGCCGGTGTAGCCCACAATGAGATTCAGGGATACTGACAGGATGGTGTAGATGCCTATCAGTATTAGTATGTGAATCAAGTATTCCATCGCCTTCCGAACTCACACTCTCGCTTTCCCGACGCTTTTCCCGAGGAAGCCTTCCGGGCGCACGAGCAGGAAGGCTAGCAAGATGACGAACGCAATCGCATCCTGCCACTGAGAACTGATCTTCCAAACACCGAGGTGTTGCGCCAGCCCCAAGAGCAGGGCCCCGAGCGCAACTCCTGGCACGCTACCAATTCCGCCAATGATCACCGCCACTATCCCCATCATAAGCGCGTTCAAGCCCATGGTCGGTGTCAGGTCCACATCGAAAGCAACGAGAATACCAGCGATCGCGGCTAGGGCGGATCCTATGCCGAATGTGCAGAGAACTACTCTGTCACTTTCAATGCCGCACACTTTCGCAAGTTCAGGATCACTTGACACCGCACGTATTGCTTCGCCGATCTTTGTTGCCCTGAGGAAAACGATTAGCGCAACCAGGACGAGGGCACTGGTCAGAACTATGACTATCTGAGTGGAAGTTACTTGAGCCCCGAGCAGCGCGATTCTCTGACCGACGCCGCCGGATCTTATGGTCTTGATATCGTCACCGAAAGCGATGGAAATTAGGTTTTGCAGGACAATGTATATGCCGAGCGAAGACAGAAGCAGGACTAAAGGAGCACTGCTCTTCCGTCTCAGGGGCGCAAAGACCACGAGATCAAGCCCACAGCCTATTAGGGCCGTCAGCAGGACCGCCATGGGAAGGGCTAGAAGGAGAGGAAGCTGAACGACGCTTGTGAAAAGGAATGCAATGTAGGCGCCCAGGGTGAAAACCACCCCGTGGGCGAAATTAAAGAATCTGGCAACATTGTAGATCAGCGCAAACCCAACTCCCACAAGCGCATAGACCGCCCCGGCGATGATACCGTTAACGGTCAGTTGCCAGAGCATGCACGCGTTCCTGCACGTGGCTTCTTCCTCGCAACCTCCCCCGCAACCGGGTCTCTCGGGTCAACACAGGATGGTGTACCCTGGATACTGCCTCTTGACTTCTCATTTGAAGACTCGCGCACGCTTGCCACCGCTTTCGATGACTTCCTACTCTTCCTGAACGTGACTATGAACTGCCCCATATTGAACCTCCTTAATCGTCTCCGTTCTCGAACGATGAGATCAGATCCGAAATGGTGCCAAGTTGCATCTTTAGAGTACCTAGATCGTCGGGGAGAAGGCTGACGTGGCGATTCACCTGACCGCAGTATTCCTTAGTCTTGCGGATGCAGTAATCGATGCAGTCGGTTCCAGCCAGCAAAGCAAGAGCGTCTTCAAGCTGTTGATCGGGGAGCCCTTTCTGTCTCAGCAAGCTCTCAAGCAAGGTTCTCTTCTCCGGCGGGAGTACGCTGAGCGCCCGTATGACAGGCAAGCGCATCTTGCCGCGCCGCATATCCCCCCCGACCGGTTTTCCAGTACATATCGAATCACCGACAACGTCTATCACATCGTCACGGATCTGACAAGCCATTCCCAAGGCGGCCCCTATCTTCTCCAGATTCCTGATGATTCCGGGAGGCGCGTCCCAAAGCATGGCACCCGAGACGAGAGATGCCTGAACGAAGCAGGCAGTGGTCCTAGTAATCATTCCGAGGTACTGGTTCTCGGATGCAACGGGATCCCCCTCAAGCCGCATATCCAGGATCTGTCCATCATAGATCCTGGCGTGAGTGCGAGCAAAAAGATCTACGATACCCAGTGGGTTTTTTAGTCTGGTGTTCTCATTTAACCCTTCGGCAATTAGTGAAAAGCCTATTGCAAACATGATGGATCCAATGGATAGAGTCTCCTTCGCACCTCGTCTCGCAAAGATAGATGGCTTGTTGTTGCGCAAGTCGCTCTCGTCAAGGATATCATCGATGACCAGAGTAGATAACTGGAGCAACTCCACCCCCGCGGCTACAGGAAGTATCTCCTCAAATCCATCACCCCCAGCCTCGAACGCTACGCGCAAAAGATGGGGCCTGAGGCGAAGCCCGACGTCTGGAAGAGTAGAACGGACCAGCGACATCACCTCGCTGTCACACGAGGCCCGGCGAAGCCAAAACTTAGATAGGAATGTTTCTACAGAGTTACCAGTAGAGGACATTAGGTCAACGAGTCCATGGCTCGTTGTCTCAGGTCTTCTCCCTGTGGAACTATGGCTGTTCTTCTGCGCCATGCCGACCCTTGGGCTCATAGAGCCAATTTATCTTGGCCAGAATTGTCGCTCTAGCCTTTGAGAAGAAGTCGTCCAAGTCGCTCTTGCTTGTGCAAATCCGTACGGCAACATGCTCGGATTGTTCCTCGGTTGCGCCGATGAGTCCACCATCAACTACCCAGCGAGTTTTCGCGGATTGAAACAGGACAAAATCTCGACAATAGCGGGCGTCGATTTCCCGAAGCTTCTGGAGGTCGCGAAAGCCAACCGCGATTTTGTTCTTCCTGTGCAGAGAGACGACGTGATCGCTTTTCTTGTCCTGATTGAATCTGCTCTCTTCGCAGAGAAAGACTCGTTCTATCCACAACCTTCCCCGCAGTTTTTTTCTTCGTTCTCCTTGAGCAGAGAGATACTTGGTAAACTGTTCGGTTTTGATCCATGTAGTCGGAGGAAAGAGGCTCGTTGCGAACATGTAATAGTCCGTCTTTTCAAGAGAGGCGTCCAGCAGAAAAAGGTACTCTTCTAGAGTTAGAGGCTCGTCTCCTCGCGTTAGGAGGCCGTCCACTTTGGTTGTAGCAAAGGAGGACAAGATCTGGTATACGGGCTCGCATTCCTTGCGAAGCGGAGGGATAAGTGAAATTGCGGGCTGTATCTTGCGAAGGATTCTCTCCTCACTGTCGTAGATCGCCTTGTGGTATTGTCTCGGTCGCATATAGATTAACTTGGCAAGCGAGGCAACCGTAAAACCAACAAGCCCCCCCCCAAAGCCGGCAGCTGCAGGATAGTACCAGTCAGGAACCTCAAGCGTGGATGTGAGAGAATGACCCAGGAGGACGCCAGCCACGATCCCACTCAAGGTGGACATGACTTCGATCCAGAACTCGCGCTTGCTGGGTACATCATTCATCGCCTAGTCCTATCCCACATCATTTCCAGCGGAATTGACCCCCGTTTACGACTTTGATGCCCATCGGCTTATGCACGTCGCCGTTTTCGTCGAAGGTCATCGTTCCCGAAACGCCGGGGTAGTCCTGAAGCATATTCAAGCCTGTCATAATTTCTTCGCCGGTGATGCCGCCGGAAAGTTCAATTGCCTTGGCGAGCATCTTGACGGCATCATAGCCGACATCGGCAGTTATTCCCGGCTCTTTGCCGTATCGATTTTGAAAGGCTTGACTGAATCGGGAAACGTGTTGCGCAGTCAGACTCTTTGGGTAAGGAAACATTAGCCCCTCCGCGGCATCTCCGGCACTCTTGATGAGCTGCGGGTCTTGCATGGCCACAGTTCCCAGCAGAGGAACGCTGAGTCCCAGTTCCTTCGCCTGACGGAGGGCGATTGGAATCTCCTTCGGGTAGCCGACAACGTATAATCCATCGGCGGCAGAAGCGATGATCTTTGTGATCTGCGTTCTCATGTCAGTGGCGCTTTGTGCGAAGCCTTCCGAAATAGAGACTTTGCCCCCACGCTCCCTGAACCGAGCTCTAAAAACCTGCTCGAGTCCCTTTCCATACTCGTTGTTGACGTATAGAATGGCCATGGAGTGTAAGTCAAGATTGTCGAATGCATAGTCCGCAGCCACCTGGCCTTCGTAAGCGTCGGAGTTCCAAATGCGAAAAATGTATTTCCCCGCGTCGGAAATCTTGGGGGCAGTGGCCCCAGTAGCGAGTATGACGACCTGATCCCTTTGCGCTAGAGGAGCCATCGCCAGCGTTACTCCACTCACGCTGTCATCGATGATGGCTTGCACCCTATCTACCGCTACTAGTTTACGATAGGCTGTCACGCCCTCCTTGGGAAGCGCTTTCGTGTCTTCATAGGCGATCACCAAGTTGCGCCCCAGGACGCCCCCTGAGGCATTGATCTCTTCGACAGCAAGATCGATGCCTTCCTGGGTATTCTTGCCCCATACAGCGGCGTCACCACTGAGAGGCAGCGTAGCACCGATCTTGAGGACGGCAGCATCTTGATGGCTGACCATCCAGACAAGGGCGATTGCGAGGGCCGCAAGTATCGCCACAGCGATCCAGATCCACGCTTTCTTGTTCACGACGACATCTCTCCTTCATAAAGACTGAGGCTATTCCTTGCCTCATCCTAGGGACGTTCGATCAGCTCCTCGATCCACTGCATAGGGGGACGTGACGGAGTGCCCCGCGCTTTCACCGAGGAGTTGGCGGTCGAGAACGTCCTCAAAGCGCTTCCGCCGGGCCCCTGAGAGGGATTCGAGGCGGTCCCGGGGCTCCCGGCGCGTGGGCCCCGTACGTCACCAGGGGTACGCTGATACGGCTCGCGAGGATTGGGGGTGGCCTCCAAGTCCCCTGCCGTCGGGAGCACCGGGCGGCCACGATGTAGGTGCACCGGTTCAAGGACCGGATCCCTCCCTCGCGGCCGCCATTGTAGCGAAGCAGGCGGTCCGGATGCACCCAATCGATGAGCCGGGGCGGGGGGCGGTGAGGGTTGAAGGTCTTGCTTTGCGCTGCTAGGATTTTGCGAAGGTGACACGGTGAACCGGAACACACGACTTGGCAGTCTCTTGTGTCAAGCCAGTTCCAAGGATTCTACAGAATGGCAGACGCGGGAGGAGCCATGGCTCTGCTAGTGAACGCAAAACTTGTAGAAGACCTACTCAAGATGAAGGACGCTATCGAACTCATGGAGCAAGCCTTTGTTGAATGGGGTAGCGGCGGCGTGACGATGCCCCTACGCCACGTGATCGAGGTCACCCCTGGTCGGGACTATTGTGGATTCATGCCGGCCTACCTGCAAGGAATGGGAGCCTTGGGCCTTAAGGTCGTTACCCTCTTCAAAGACAACCCAACGTCGTTCCGTCTCCCCTCGATTCTCGCAACATCTGTTCTTCTTGACGAACGCACAGGGCGGACTAAGTGCATCATGGACGCAAACTACCTGACTGCCGTCCGGACCGCTGCAGTCTCAGGGGTCGCGACGAAACACCTGGGACGTCCAGATGCCTCTGTCCTGGGGGTGGTAGGCTCTGGCGTACAAGCCACGGCCCATATCAGGGCTGTTTGCGAGGTTCGAGATATCAAAGAAGTTCGTGTTTATTCGCCACACCTGTACCAGAAATGGGAAAGTTTCGTTCAGCGGATCAAGGATTGTTCGGCAGACGTAATCACTCAGGCCCGAAATGCAGAAGAGGCGGTTCGGCTGGTGGACGTCGTGTGTGTCGCGACCACAGCCACAACACCTGTGATCAACGCCCAGTGGCTTTCCCCAGGGGTGCACCTCAACGTGATTGGCAGTCACACTCCCTCGGCGCGAGAAGTGGACACGGAGACGGTGCTAGCATCTCGTCTGGTATGCGAATCCCTCTCGTCTTGTTTGAAGGAGGCCGGTGATATCGTCATCCCAATTGAGGAAGGCAAGCTACAGAGGGAAGACGTGCAAACAGAACTTTCAGATGTCGTCCTTGGTCATAAGCCAGGCCGGCTCGACGAAACAGACATTACTTTGTTCAAGAGCACCGGCCTGGCTTTCGAAGATGTGGCTCTCATGAAACTAGTTTACGATCGGGCATGCGAGACCGGGGAGGGGGTTCCGTTTGAGTTCGGTGACCCTCACCTCTGATTCCGGCCTTCAGTGAAAGACCTCTTGCTTGTCGGCGCAGGTGCGGGTCACCATGCTTTGTGTATCCTTCGCTGTCTCGACAAGCAGTTGACCCTTCGTGGCTTCTACTCCGTTCTGAACTTGCTTTGTATGCATATTGGTCTCCGAGATCAGGCTCCCCGTTTCCTGCTGCTCCAGTCTTGGTCCGTCGTGATGACGGCCTGCGGTTTGGCAGGAACGAGCTCCCAACTCGGCGCTTCCCCTTCAAGATTGGTCGGCGCGAGAACATATTTTTGAAGATCCCTCAGGCCAGTTTCTGTGATCTCGACACCAGCCTTTACGGACCCTCCATTCGTCCTCTTTCCAGCGACGAATTGGTGGAGGTGGTCAAGGACAATAAGTGGCACCCATGCTAGTGAGGTGTTCCTTTCGCCAGAATGCACGTAGAGGTTCGATCAGGAATAGATCCTCGTTGAATTGTGCAATGGCAGAGAAAGATGCACCTGATCTTCGAGCCCCTCCAGCCCATCCAGAATCCTTCGCACGGGAATGGGTTGCAGGTTGGCTGGCCGGCCCCATGCGGTGCATTCGACAGCTTGAATGAACGGCTACGTGGAGAGCTTCAACGCAAAGTTCCGGGACGAGTGCCTGGACGAGGAGCTATTCTGGAGTCGAGGCGAGGCCCAGGTCATCGTCGACAGGTTCCGGAAGGAATTCAACAATGACCGGCCGCACCTGTCGCTGGGGCAGAGAACGCCCGCCCAAGTGGCGGCGAACCCCGAGGGGCTAGCCCCTCGGGGAGGGATGAATGGCCATGCTTCGAACTAACAATTCTTTGGCCTACAGATCGGGGGTAAGGTCACGTTCTACCAGGCTCCCGCCAGGTCCCTCGGCCGAGGCGAGCCACGAGTTGAAGCCCACATCGGCCCAAATGAACGGGTGCTTGGATTGGGATCATGGACGAAAGATAGCCCGTGTGGCGTCGAGATCAAAGCGAGCGTAAGTCCTTGCAGCGCCAGCGCGCCGGACTCTTTCGGATGGACAGGTCGGGAGAGAGCGGCTCTGGGTGGCCCAGCCACGGACCGAGATGAAGGTGTACCAGGCGAGCGAGAGGATCTGCAGAACCGACTTCCTGACATGACGATTCCAGCCCCTCGGGAGGGACAGTTTCCGACGCATGCAAGCCTCCGTGAAGATCCTGGTGTGATCAATTCACGGAGATGTTAACCTCGTAACTGCAAGGTCGTTAGGGCTGAGGAAAGTCTCGCGCAAACTCGGTGGACCACTACACCGGGCGCTACTTTCGGGCGGCGTGCAGAATTAGTCACCGAAGTGGTGGAGATTGCTGGATGTGAATACGAATCGCCTCGAACAGCAACTCGATACGCTGGAACTTCCAGAGCCGCGTTTCTGGGTATTGACTGGTGAAGATCCCGACCAGTTCGGTTTCGCTTGGAGACCAGACCCGCCCCTCGTGCATGGGAGGAATAAGAAATACCCCGCTGCCGCTCATCCCCGCGAAGGTGCCGCAATGAGCCGTCGGGCGGCCGTCCTTGTCCCTAGCTTTATCCGGCCACTCAACCAAGATGTCCACATCGGAGTTGTAATCGGAAAGTCGCGATGCATCGCGTTCAGTGATGGACGACACGATGAAATCGGGCTGAAGCTCGGTTACCCGATGACCGAGCACCTCCTTATCTGACGTTCGGGTCCCTGGTGTACCGACGCTGCACACATGGCGCCCAATTTGGGCCTCAGCGGAACTCGCAGAGGTCTCATCGATCCATGATGCTCCGAGGCTGGTCGCGAGATCGTCTGAAAACTCAAGTACTCCGACGTCGTAGTGATCGGTCGGCAGGGAATAGGTAGTGGCCATTGGCAGAGCGGCGCTCATGCCGAAGCGCCGACGCATGGTCATGATGTGGAGCCCGCTAAAGTCCTCCGCTCGGTCGATGTGTTCGAGGCAGTGGGCTGCCGTGCCTAGGAAGTGGCGACCCTCGTGGAGGATGAAAACGCCATTGAACAGCTGTTCGCTTCGCTTGTCGAAGACGACGCCGGAGTAGTTCTTAAGGTAGCGCCCAACGGCGAAAACAGCTTCGTCATATAGCTTTGAAGACATCGGGCCGTCACATTATTTAGTGGGTGGACTTTGAAGCTTCCCCCGGGATGGTTGCAGCTCCCATTTTGTACCCCCGGCTGTGGGTGAAACGCGAACAGGGACAGGTGAGTAGCCTATGATACTCGCCGTCCCGGCGTCCGGGTTATGAGGACGTAACTGTCTATATCATAAGTACTTACTGTGACGCAGTGTACGAAATCGGCGGATGGAATTCAACGAAAATCGGGTGCCGAATTCGTGTGCAAATGTGCCATTCTCGACAGGCTCGATGTTCTTCCTGGCACAATGCCGGCACAGTGGACCTGCGGGGTGGGGGATTGTGGAGGGGGGGCCGGTTGCTCTAGTGTCTACTCAGTTGCATAGATACTCCTCGCCGCAGGGTTTCCAGCGTGAGTCTCAGGGCCGCTAGCAGCCCGTGGCCGGCCGCAGAACTACCAGGGCTACTGCGGCCTCGTCGATGACTTCGAGCGAGCCATCGAACGTCTCCACTCGTGCTTGGCCGTTGTAGAACGGCTCGACCATCGCGAAGCGCCTCGAGTAGATGGCATTTCCCAGGAAATCTACGTGTAGCCATCCGCCGTCGTCCCGAGCGCGCGCAATCCTCTTGTGAAACACGTCCAGATCGAGAAACCAGCGTCCATGAATTGCCTTGCCGTCGAGGTCTATGTGTGTGTAAGTTCCGTCATCACCCTGGACCACTCCTCTCCCATCGCTATAGTCGCCCGCATAGCGCCAGCGATTCTGATATGCTGCCGCGCCGCTGGCCGTGATGTGAAAGTACGAGCCGTTCGGCAAGCGGACCGTGCATCGCCCGCCCTGGAAATTGCCACACCACGCGTAGCGATCCGGGTACGCATCGCTCGCGTCAGGCCGAATGTGACACCAACCTTCCTCCGTCAAGACCGCAGCGACCCGCTCGTAGAAGCCAAAAGTATGCAGAAAGCGGCGTTCATACGCTGGGGATCCGTCGGGCCGAATGTGCCAGGCGTTGAGGCCGCGGCGTACCGGGGCAAGGCCGGGAGTGTGGAATGTGAGGACCTCGTCGAAGTGTGCCTCGTACAGCGGCTTGCCGTCGAGGAGGTGATGTGACCCGTCATCCGAGATCGTGGTGGCGAACCAATCGACGCCCGACGGAGCGATAGGGCCGGTCATAATTGACACCTCTGAAGAAAGCCAATGCCCTGCTCGAAATCGGGCCGATGGCGATTGGCGGCATTCCGTCGAAGGGAATTCAGGGCGGTTGAAGCATAGGCTCGTGACGCTCGGACCTTCCTGCCTGCGCCGTGGTGCCTCGGTCAGCTCTCATCGCCAAGACTCGAGAGGGGAGGCTCCGGTCATGCCTACGGCAATGAGCAGGGACCCGCGCGATCGTGATCCAGAGGGACGCCGACGCCGCCAGGGATCGTGGGCATTCGAACAGATTGAATGCTCCAGTCATCGCAAGCCCCGCCATAGCGATCGCAACACGCCGGGGTCGTAGAAGCGGCGGTCGATGAGATACGGGACGGCGAAGCGGCCGAAGCGAGTCTGTCGACGAGGGAGGGCGATAGCCGCCGCGCGGTCGAGCCAGTGGAGCGCCCCCTTCTTTGCGCCAACCTGGCCAAGCCAACACACGGCATAAAGGGCGGCCTCGCGACGCGGGAACGCGTTGAGAGAGTCCGTGAGGGACCTGATGGCACCGTGCAAGTCACCGCGCATCCTGGCGCTGCGAGCCAGGAGGATGGCCGCCTCGGATGACTCGAGGGCGCCGAGTCGATCGGAGGCAAGCGCTCGCGCGAGTGGCGCAACGGCCGCGTCGAGTCGCCCGACAAGGCCTAACTCTCTACCGAGGTGGAACGCGATCCATGCGTCATCTGGGTTCACTCTATGTTGTCGTGCGGCCAGTTGACTGTAGGCGCGCGGCCGCGGGTTACGACGATGCACGATCCGTAGCTGGTCGGAGGCCATGGGCGAACGCTCCCCATCGATGGATGCCAGGTGCTCGTGTAGGGCGCTCGTCCACCGGTAATGGCCGTTCCGATAGGCAAGGGGATACCAGTGCGTGAAGCCGGGAAGGAAATGGCGGCGGACAACGACGAGGTCAGAGGAGCTTCGGTCGGCTTCGGAGAGAACCTGGCGGAGAACAGCATCCGGCCTGCCACGACGGGCGACGAGACGCTCGTCGGCGTCTAGCTTCACGACCCAATTCATCGTCGCGTGACGAACTGCCGCTTCCCGAGCCCACGCGAAGTCGTCTCGCCACCCAATCTCGGGGACGTGAGCCCCGGCATCCGCCGCGAGCGATGGCGTCTCGTCACTCGATCCGGTATCCGCCACGATGAGTTCGGGGGCACCCGCGAGCGAGCGCAGCGCACCGGGAAGCCGGTCCTGCTCATCTCGGACGATCAGGACTGCCGAGTACATGGCCTCCCCTTGACGCGAACCCAGAGCGGGACCGTCATGACGACAGGATGCCACGTCCCGTGTTCCCAGAGCCCGTCCTCACCCCACGCATCGCCGTGGTCGGCGGTCACCATGATCGTGGCGGCTCGGAACCGATGCACCACGGTTCGAAGCTGCGTGTCGGCGTAACGGAGGCAAGCTGACTGCCGCGCAACGCACTGCTCTCGGTCGTTCGTGTCTCCTGCATGGGGGTGGCAGGGATTGCTCTCAGGATCCCAAGGGGCACCCTCGTACCAATAGGGAACATGCGTCTCACCCACGTTCACGAACGCGAATACAGGGCGCGATGCCGGCAAGTGCCCGAGCAGCCAATCGACCTGCCTTGGGAGACCAGCCCCGCGCACGAATAGGAAATGTTCGAAATCCTGGATTAGCCGTGCCCCTGCCGGTGTGTCGGGATCGAACCAGTCGACGGCCCCGGTGCCAAGCGTCAAGTACCCAGCACTCTTGAAGCCCTCGATGATCGTCGCGCCATCGAGGACGAACACGTCGCCAGCACGCGCCCGGATGCCCTTGGCCTCGAGCCGAAAGAGTCGGCCGGACTTCGGATCGAGTACTGGCTGTCGCAGCCCCGGAATGCCGGGAGTGGTCCCGACCCAGATGGCCGCGTGGCTGGCGAGGGTGAAATGCCCAGGTGCCATGGCCCGATGCATGGGGCCGATGGTGTCCAATGTGGGCGTCGGCGTTTCAGCTGCCGTGTCGTGGCGGCACGAGTCGAGGGTGACGAGAAGCACGGAGTCGGGATGCACGAGATCGCTCATGGGGTCTCCGTTAGAAGTCGTTCCCTCAGGGCCGCAAGTGTGGCGGTCGGAAGCTCGAGCTGTGTGGCAACCGCATCCGGCGGCCCGATGCTGCGGAGGTGGTCGATGAAGGCCTCGATACGGTCGCCCGTCGTCGTGCCGCCGGATGAGAGATAGTCGGCAACAATGGCCTCGCGCGGCACCTTGATCAAGTAGCAGACCAGAGCAATCACGACCCCGGTCCGATCCATTCCCGCGTGACAGTGGACGAGCACAGGCCCCTTAGATTCGGCGATCCGAAGGATGGCCTCTCGCATCCCGTCGCGGTTTCCCTCCATAAATCCGAGGTAGGCGGTCTGATCCGGACGCAGATGTTCCCCGAGACCCTCCGGCACTCCACCGGTGATGGGAATGTGGAATCGCGTCATCGTCTCCTCCCATGGGGTGGGGTACGGCGATCGCTCAACCTCTTCGTCGTTGCGGAGGTCGAGAACCACGGAGATCCCATGTGCCCGTCGCCAGGTCTCGAACGCGTCGATGCCCTCGGTGTCGGGCCCCGGGGCGTAGCGCGTCGGCGACGAGCCACGGAATAGCCGTCCTGTCCGCAGGTAGCCCGCAGCGTGCTTTGCGACATCTCTGAAGTTCCACAGGGCGTCGCGCGCCTCGCACACGTCTCTCAGCAAGGGTAGCCACCGCAGGAGTGTCGGCAGCGCGCTCGGGTTAATCGAGGCATCGTTGAGATCCGAGGCTAGCGACACGGCGAACTCGTGTATGCGCTTCGCCTCCCCCAAGCTGGTGGCAAGGTCAAGACTAGGCCCTATCCAACGCAGTTCGCGCCGGAGAGGCATGGGCAGTTTGTGACGGACCGGGGGAATCTCACTCTCGTAATCTAGGTCTCCGAAACCCCGCGCGACCCACCATCCTCGGAGCAGCGCCTCGACAGCCTCCGACGCGATGGTGAACCATCCAACCGCATCGCTGGCTGCACGTGAGGCCGAGGCTCGCTCAAAGCGCTCGACGAATCGAGCAAACCAGGCGTCCGCTTCCGTCCGGGCGCGAATGCGGAGGGAGACCGCCAGACGACCGATCCGGTCCGGGTGAATTGCAGCCACTGTGACGCGCGTGGGACCGGCCGGTGCGATGACTGTCGTCCAGCCAGTCGACTCAAGGGAGACCGTGAGGCGTTCCAGGGCTGACTCTTCGACCTCTGGGGCCACCGCCCGCCACATTTCATCGGCGGCTGGACGCTCTCTCTGGGCAATCGGACGATCATCCCAGGGTTCCAATGAGGATGGCGCGACGCCCAGGGCATCAGCGATTTGCGGGCGGTTGGCTGCGTCAGGAGGCGGAGGTGGTGAAGCGGGGGCAGCCACCTCGGCACGAATTGCCCGCACTGCAATCGTTACGTCGCT
This sequence comes from Planctomycetota bacterium, assembly GCA_027296055.1. Lineage (GTDB taxonomy): Bacteria > Planctomycetota > JAPUJT01 > JAPUJT01 > JAPUJT01 > JAPUJT01. Next base: position 35,615 of record JAPUJT010000009.1, read on the forward strand.
GTCACCACGCACCTCGATGTGAGAGCGTGCGGCGTCGGGCGCCCAGAATCCGTTTGCATGGTCTCTACGGAGCCGTTCGATCTGTCGCCCGGCGTCGTGGGTCGGCGACAGGCCCCAGTCTGGGCGAGGTACAGTCAGGACCCGTGCTGAGAGCCGCTGTCGTCGGACCTCTTCGTCGCACCAGACGGTGACCACGCGCACCGGGCCACCGTGCTCGAGCAACGCGTGACGCACCGCCACCCGATGCGCGCCCACGCCGGAGAACTCGAAGATCCCGCGCTCCGCCGTCGCGCACGACTGAATGAAGGCTGAGCGGGCCCGGTAGTCGCCTGCAACCGTGCCATCCCCAAGTAGGCGTCTGAAGTCGTCGCCGCGAAAGACTGGGAGATCCAGAGCCAGTGAAAGTTGCCGTGACAGCACGGTCTTCCCGCTCGCGGTTAATCCGACCAAGACGACCTTCATTGGGGGTCTCCCTCACTCATCAGAGCGAGCGCCTGGGCTTCCACGTCGGTCTCAATGACCCCGACGGCGCGGTAACGCTGGAGCATGCGCTCGCGTTCATCAGGGGTGGCGGCGCTGAAGAGAGACCATAGCCATGCGATCCTCGCCTCGTCGACGCCCAGGCCGAGTCGGGCCGCATAGCGGCGAGCGCGTTCGATAATCACGAGCGTGTACTTCGTATTAGGACACGATGGGCTCACGTAGACGACATCATCACGCGCGCTGCGGAGGGCAAGGGGATGGGCTGCCGCGCGCGCCTTTCCTTCCAACCACTTCACACCCACCATGCTGAGCCCCAGGTCGAAGCGCCGGAAGAGATCCTCCAACGTTCTGGACCACACATTGTAGACGAGGTCGATGACTTGGCCGGACCAGAGGTGCCGCCGGTAGAACGGTGGCCGGTCTTCGATGACGCGAGCTCCGCGAGCTACAAGGTGCTCCGTGGTTGCTTCGAGGTGATCCCGTCCCGTACAGAACAGATCGAGATCCCGCGGAAGCCTTCCCACAGCTAGATGCGTGTACCAGCCGCCAGCGAGCAGGACCGGTTCGCGCCATCGGCCCACCGGTCCGGACAGGACCGAGCTCGCCGCCCCCTCCAACCATCTCGGATCAAGCGCTTGGCTGAGAGTCGATGGGGAGACGTGCGCCGAGTACGCGGAGGGCGTCATCACTCCCCCGCTGGCTTGCGCATATTACAACCAATACACAGAGCTCGGTTGCGATATGTTTTGAGAAGGCGCTTGTAGGAGTCGCCGTTCCAGATGCCCGCCAAGTCTTGGTCGTGAAGATTGCCAAACTCCCCGAGCGTTCGACGCTGGGCATCCGGCGCGCAGCAGGGGTCGAAGCGCCCCTCCGCGCTCACCCAGGCCTCTTGGCCGAGGAAGGGACAGGGGCCTCCGGGGGCAAGGTCCTCGGCGGCGTCCTCGTCCAGGAGAAAGATGTTTTCGAGCAGGATGGGCTTCCCGTTGGGCAGCGGCCGCTCGGTTGCCGCCGACCGGGCCCTGAACACCGACTCGTTCCATCTCCGGATGGCCTCCGGGCTCCTGCGCATCGAAAGGGGCTTGATGGCTTCGAAGTGGGCCCACAGGTGATGGCCTTTGACCCGGTCCACGCCGAGATCTATCGCCAGCCGGACGATGTCCGCGAGCTCGGCGACGTTCGTCTCGAGGAAGGTGATCTGTAGGGTGACACGGCAGCGGTTGCCGCCCTCGGCGGCGTGGTCGTTCCGCACCTCGATCAACGTGCGGACGTTGTCGAGAATCTTCTCCCAGCAGGCGCCGAGCATGATCCGCTCCTGTGTCTCCTTGGTTGCCCCATTCCAGGATATCTTTACGTCGGAGGTGACGGGAACGATCCGCCTCGCCCATTCCCGGGCGCCGAGTCGGGGGAAGGTCCCGTTCGTCGTCAGGTTCAGCTTGACGCCGTGCTCGCGGCAGAGGGCGAGGATCTCATCGAAATGCTCGTAGAGGAGCGGCTCCCCCATGGTGGAAGGAATGACCTCGCGGAGCCCCTGGCGGGCACCCTCCGAGACAATGCGGCCGATCAGCTCTATCGGCATCACCCGCGGAGACTTTCCGGCCGCCCGGCGTTCGGTCTGTCGGTGACTATGGGGCGAGTGCTCCTCGCACATGATGCACCGGAGATTGCAAAGGTCGGGATTCGTGTCGAAAGTGATGCGCCAGGGTCCTTTGAGTGGTCGCACGTGTGTGGAGCTTCGCCTCGCGATCACCTTCTCGTAGAGCCCTTCGATGGCCTCCACATGGGCACGGACGTCGGGAAGATCTCCGGAAGGTGAAGGGAGGTAGCCGCGCTCCCCGAGTCGCCGCGCAAGCCCAGGATCGTCGACGAATCGCTGCATTTCCATGGCCAGCGAGTCCGGATTACGGATTTCGAACAGGAGGCCGTTGACTTCATCATGGACGAGCTCGGCCATCCCTCCGGCGTCGGCTGTGATGACCGGCACTCGGGCTTGGAGCGCCTCCTGGATGACTAGCGGGGCGTTCTCCATCCAGATCGACGGCACGACGATCGCATCCACGTGCTCAAAGACGTCTCGGGCGATTTCACGATTGCGGTACTCGGGGCGCCACTCGATCACTCCGGAGGCCCCGTTGAGGGATTCCTCCGCTAGGGACTTGAGCGCCGCGGTGGTCCGCTCCTGTCCCTTGCCCCAGATCCGGAGCCGCGCCTCACCCGAAAGATTTCTGAACGCCTTGATCAGGAGATGGATCCCTTTAGCCGGGGTGTGGCTGCCGATGTAACCGAATGTAAACGGGCCGTTCTCTTTGCGCCTTCGGCCGCCGAGCCGCGATATATCGAAGCCGTATGGTAGGTGCACGAGCTTACTGGACGGAATCCCGAACTCGTCCCGGAAGCGGTCATGCAGGTAACGCGATGGGGCGATGAACAGGTCCGCCGCCTCCGCGGTCTCACGAGCTTGCCGCATCCGCCGTTCTACCCAGGACGTCCAGTAGGCGATCTCCTCTTCTTGTGCCTCGGGGACCCCCGATGCGTAGCGGGCGTAGCACCGCTCGGCGCACTTGCGGTCCTCCTGGCCGTCGCAGAGGGCCCACGCCTCTGACGGATTCTCGGGCTGAATCTGGATGAATTGGCCTCGCGGGCACATCAGCCAGTAGTCATGCAGGGTGAATACCACGGGAATTCCCTGTCGCGCTGCATCGGGGACGAGCGAGGTGGACAGGTGGTTCAGATGACCGATGTGCACGACGTCCGGCCGCAGGCGGTCGAGCAGCCCAGCGAACCGCCGGTCGACCTCCAGGTCGTTGTACCGTTCCCTGCTCCGGGCAAGGTTGATGACGTGCAGCGTGACTCGCTCATCCTCGATGTCCCTCTCTTCGCGCAGGCCGTAGTCAGGGACGAGAGGGTTCTCCTCACGAGTAAACACATGGACCTCGTGGCGGTCTGCCAGACCCTGACACAGAATCTGCGTATAGATCTCGGACCCGGCGTTGTAGCGCATCGGGTAGCCGTGGATGACCTGAACTATTCGCATGGCAGACCTGTCCGTCCGATCAAATCAACCGACATGATGATTACGCGCTCCTTCGGCGTCCAGCGATCCGGCCGATCCTTGTTCCGGGAGGTCCGGGGGGGGGCGTGGAGCAGGTGCACGGGGTGAAGATCAGCGAAGGGAATGGAGGGTAGGTGATCGCGGGGCGGGTCAAGGTGGACCAACTCTCCGAATCTTGATCCAACCCGAAGGCGAGTTCTTTCCATTCTGAGAAGTAACACAAGATTGCCGCCGACCCCGTCTGGGCTCATTTCCGAGATATAGCCCTCCGGGGTGTCAAGCCTGCAGACTTGCGGCAAGTCCCTGAATGGTCTCATACCCTACAAACTCCACTGCCGGCGGCTCCTCCTCTGACGTTTTGCCCGAGTAATGGATGTCCGATTCCTGAAAGGCACCCACGACGCCCGGCTGGGCACGGAGGTGCAGTGCGATGGCAGCCTCGATCCGTTTTCTCGGTCTGGACTCTCCTTCGAAGGGTAACAGATTGAATCGGAGCAGTCCGAGCAGCTTTCGGAGGGCAGGAGCAATCTCCGCCGACCGCTCTAGATACTCGGCAGCCTGAGCCAGTCCGGGCTTCCGCGACATGCCGGGCCAGAGGAGTTCCTTTCGGCCCTCGGCGAATTCTGCGGGGTCGTAAATGCGGTACATTCCCGCAAGATAGGAGACGACGTGCTCCTGCAGTCGCTGCCGAAACGGACGTCCTGTCTCTCCGACGTAGTAGACCAGGTCACCCTCCGAGTGTGGGACGGTCCAGAGGTAAATACCCGGATGGTCAACGACCTCGGAGGAGAAGAGGTAGTCCGGCGCGTCGGCCGTCAGCCACTGGAACGGCCCGTGAAGCGATACCCTCAGCGTCGGTGGGGTCATTCGTAGAACCTCGCAGATAATCTGTCAGCACGGAATGGAGCACTCACGCGGCCCTGTCGTGCTCCCACTCCCGGACCAGTTGTAGGAGATCCTCGTGAATCAGTTTCCACTCTCGGTCGAGGTCCAGGTTGCGAACGCTCAGGTGATGCCCGCCGAGTCGATAGTCGAGTCGGGGTATCTCGGTGGCTCCCGCATAGAGCAGAACTCCGCTGGGTCTCGGTCCTGCCGTGGCGCTCATCTGTGAGAGGTAGGCGAGTAATTGATAGAGATGCCCTGAAACAAGTTTCTTCGAATTGAAGTAGGACTGATAGGGCTCCGCGACAAACTTCGTCTCGATGACCACGCGTCTCTCCGGACTGGTCAGGGTCACGTCGGTCCGCATGTCGGGTAGCCACGTGAGGTCGGACGTCTCCAAGATCTGCGAATCCCAGGGCACCTTGGCACGTGACACTTGGGGGAAGACGCTCTGCTCCCGCCGCAGGAAATTCAGAACGAAGGCCTCGAAGAGAAGTCCCATTTGACTACTGCTGGCAGTGAAGGGGTGGAAGCGTCGTCGTCCAGTCATGGGGTCCGGCAGAAAGCTCCTCTCGACCAGACGCGCAACGTTCACCAAGAAGGCGTAACGAGCAACGTTTCTGTGGAGCTGGACCTTTCTAAAGGCGGCCGGGTTGAGCCTCACGTCCGACACATCGTGAAGCCGGCGGCAGTGATCTCGAAGCCCCGTACGGAGCATGCTGTCCAGCTCCGGCACGTCCATGAGCGATCGCATGGCACCCTTGATGACCTGGTTGTGTGGCAGGTCGTGGCTCAGCTCGTCGGTCTGGTACGCGACCCGTCCTGAGGGCAGAAGCACTCGCGCCAACGTCCGGGTGAGCAGCAGCTTGCCCCGGGGTCGTCGACCCTCCTCCTCGAAGGGCAAGTAGCCGCGATCCAGACCGCGTCGAATCAGGTGAGCGACCCCATCCTTGAGGACCTTGGCCAGGAGATTCTCGGTGCGATGGCCGACGAGAGCATTCGCGTCCACAAGATCTCGCGAATCCAGCCGATCCCACGCGTAGCAGAGGAGGTAGTAGATGTTTTTGATCGGAATGGCCATGGTCAGTCGTCGCCCAAGAGCCGCGCAACGGCCGCCTCCGCCCGTTCACGGCTGTCGAACCAGTATTCCCGCAGAAGAGGCCGAATCTCGGTCCGGACGATGCGTTTGTACCAGCGTTCGTCCGGTTGACTGGTTCCGGTCTGACAAAAGTAGCTGTGGCCAATCGTGAATCCGTCCCCTAGATTGGCGTCCAGCCGGATCTCGTCGTTCAGTCGGCTCAGGCGGCTGACAATTTGTTCTCGGAGTTCCGGCTCGACTCCGAGAGCCATGAGCATCCCCTTGAAGGCACTGTGGGAGAACGCGGGCTGCAAGTCGAAGAACGCGAACCGGCGACGCAAGGCATAATCCACCATGGCGAGAGACCGATCGGCCGTGTTCATCGTCCCGAGAATGTAGAGGTTCTTGGGTACGTAGAACGGTCTTTCGTTCTCGCGGCCGTAGGTCAGCGTAACGGCCCACTTCTCGGCTCGTTTGTCCGCCTCGATGAGCAGGAGGAGCTCTCCGAAGATCTTGCTCAGGTTTCCACGATTGATCTCATCCACGATGAAGACGTAAGGAGTCTCGAGGTCTTGTAGCGCTTGGTCGCAGAGCTGCAAGAACGGGCCGTCCACGCGCCCAAAGCCTCCTCCTTCCAAGGGGCGGTATCCCTGAATGAAGTCCTCGTAGGCATAGGACTGATGGAATTGGACTTGTTTGATCCGGTCGAAGTCCCTGCTCCCCAGGAGCAGAAGCGCAAGCCGCTGAGCGAGATACGTCTTTCCGACGCCGGGGGGGCCCTGGAGCACGAGGTTCTTCTTGTACATAAGCAACTCGATCGCCTCCTCGACCCTCTCCCTGGACAGGAATAGATCTTCCAGGGCGTCTTCCATCGTGTAAATGGGGATCGGCTTGGCGCTGGGCTCCTCCGCCTCCTCTTTCTCATCGTCTAGTTCGAGAGCGCGACGGATGTCGGAGACCAACCCGGGGTACTTCCCAATCTCGGTCAAAGTCTTGGTAACCAGGGGCTTTTCGCGCGGGACCCATTCACCACGCTTCTTCCAGTCTACGGACCGAACTTGGGTGAATCGCTCCCTTTCGGGTTCATGGCGATAGGGAGATGTGACGACGCCGTACCCGACGATCTCCCTACGGCCGCGCTTGGCGAAGACAACGTCGCCTACCTCCATCTCATGAGCGAACTGATAGCAAGCAAGGGCGTCTTGAAATGGATTGGTATGGCCTCCTTGAAGAGACTGGAGCGCCTTCCAGACGGCATCGCGATCCGAGTATTGGCTTAGATCTCCGAGTTCGTCCCAGCCGATGGCCACGATTCCATCTCGATAGAACTCGTCGAACCGTCTAGCCCCTCTTCCGGGAGCAATCAACCAAACGCGGTCTTCCTGGCGAGATTCCTCTTCCAATTCAGGATGTCCCTCATCCTCGGCCGCGATTGCGGGAGCGGTGTTCATGCGGACGCAAAGGTGCTCCAGATCCCAGAAGGACAGCTCGAGCCCCTTCGCAAGAGTGCGGAAGATGCGAGCGAACTCGAGGTATCCATCAACACCCTTGACCATTCGACCGAGCAACCCGTCGCTTTGGAAAGATTTTCGAGCCGAGCGATAGAATACCGGCCAGTCATCCACTCCTTGAACATGCCAGCACGCACTCACGAAGAAAGGGGCACGATTGGGTTGAAGTTCGCCCTGAGTCGAGATTCCCGAACGTATGTGCCGGTCGAGAAATTCCGTGAGGTTATCGACCTTCGAGCGTGCGTCTCTCTCATCCTCGGGAATGGCTAGCGTTCGGCGGAGTTCCGATGCGGTCTCCTCCTGGTCTGGGAGGTGCTTCGCCAGCATGTTCAGGAACATCGCTCCGGACGGACCCTTGAAGCCGAACAGGTCCCATTCGTTGCGTGCCTTGTGGTCGAAATCATCGCGGAACTCAGAAAGGGAGATGTCCGAGTCCAAGAACCGTTGGATGAGAGAACGAATCTCAGGCAGAACCTCCGCCCTGTTCTCGTTGCGAAGCTGATAGCGTCGCGTCCAGGATTCGTCCTCGCGTGCGCTATCCAGGAAGTCCCGCCATCGGTCGAGAACGTGCTTGGTCAGAACGGTGGGTGCCTGACCCCTTTCGTGGCTCGTGACACGTTCGCTCCAGCGCCTCTCGATCTCCTCCGCGACTCGGTCGGGAATGCGAATTCCGGACATCTGAGTATCCCACTTGACCGAATCGTACGGAGGCTCGTCGAGCTCGGTCCTCCTTATCAACGGTACGCGTGCCAATGCATCGAAGCTAATGTCGACGAAACGGGCCGTCTCGCCGCGCGCTGCCTTCTCTGGATCCCAATGCGGCTCGTCCCGAGGTTCGTCTACGGTTGCCCCAGAGCCGATAATGCCCCTTGGCTCGGAACTGAGGCGTATGAAAAAGAATCGACTTCCCGGGGCGATGTTCTTCGTTCTGCCGCAACTCCAAGTGTCGAGAGCCTCTCCCGTCTCACGGACCCGTACGATCTGCTCCCCGAGATCGGTCCAATCGGACTTTTCGGGATTCCATGCGAATAGGTACGTCTGCGGCGAGCCATCCGCGGGCTCTGTCTCGACCTCGCCGGGGGCCGCGTTTGCCTCTCGGGCGACTTGTTTCCCGTCGATCTGGTCCGCGTCATGGCCCTTGTGGGTCAGCCTCCACTCCCCGCGGCCGGAATTCTCGATGAGACCCACAATTCGCATGGCGGTTCGTGCCCAAGCCATGCGGTAGGCTACTTCCGTTCGATTTCCCTTTCCGGGATTATGTGCGAGGCCCTTCTGCTCAGCGGACAGGCCCATTCGGCTGGGAACGAGTTTCTCGAGCACATCGACCGTGGCGGTGCCTCCCTGCTCGCGTAACACCTCCAGCATGGGTTGCATAAAATCCGTGTTGGTCGGCACCTCAGCTTTCGGCACTATGGGATCCTCCATGCCACTGCTTGCTTCGATCTTCTGTCCAATCGACGCAAGTAGCAGCCAATTCCCATCGTACATGGGTGACGCACGACGTTCCGAGGCTAGCTCAATACGCTCGACAGACCCCCGTCTATTCGAATAGATTCGTTCACATGATGTGCAAGCACTCCCTGGGCGTCCAGCGATTCTAGTGACCGTCGGCTGACTGAGCTCCCAGGATGGTCAGGAGGAGCCGGGGATGCGTTTCCCCAAGTCGCCAACTGAAAAGGCCTTGGGACGACGGATCCCAAGGCCATCTCTAACGGTTGGTAGGGGAAGCAGGGTTCGAACCTGCGATCTCCGGGTTATGAGGACGTAACTGTCTATATCATAAGTACTTACTGTGACACAGTGTATGGAATGGCCGGATCGTTTGCAACATATTTTGGTCGCGGAATTCGGGTCCAGATGTGCCATTCGCGACAGGCTCGATGTTATTCCCGACACAATGCGGGCACGATCCGACCTCCGGGGTGGGGAAATCTGGTGACGGAGATCACTGAAGGATTGGGAATGGTTCCGAGCATCGTGGCGCGCCGCTGGCACACCACAGGCTATGTGAGTAGAAACTCACGGGGGGCGAGCCCCCAGGATGGTAGCACCTTATAGATCGGGCTAATGCTCGATCAAGGGGTCCCGACATCGGGGAAGCTGGGACGTACCGACCTGGTTGTCCATCCGACTAACTCCATCCGCATGATGAAAGAGCGCCCCCTCAGCGTCCAGCAATCCTGCCAGTCGTCCATGACCTTCGAGATGAAGACGCAGAGCCGACACAAGGCCGCGTCGAATTGAAGCCTGCGAGCCTCCTTCTTCTCGATCTGCTCCAGGCAGGCGGCCAGGTGGCTCTGCATGGCGAGGGTTGTGGTCACCAGAGCGGCCCTGGGGTGGCAGAGGCCCCAGATGAAGATGATGAGGTATCGGCTGAGGCGAGCCACGAGTTGAAGCCCACATCGGCCCCAATGAAGGGGTGCTTGAATCGGGATCATGGACGAAAGATAGACGTTGTGGCGTCGAGATCAAGTCCAGCGTAAGTCCTTGCACCGGAAGCGCGGCGGAGTTAGTCTCATAGATAGGCATTCTTGCCCGGAGGGCTGACCTCTCTATACCGTCTGGACAAATCCAGGTTGGCCGTCTCATCCCATCATGCCAGCATGGGGTCCTGGCAGGGCGAGGGTACCAATCCTCATTCGGCTTTCGAGACTAGGTCCAACGCCGGTGGAGCGGTCCGCTGCACTCGGCCGCTTGTCAAAGGGGGCTGACGCCGGATGACTCACAGCCACGTCGAAACGGAGCTCACGAGCGAGTTTCACTGGCGGAACGCTGACCTCGATGGATTCGGACGAATCACCAGCGAGTGGTATGAGCAGCTGACCGGCCAGGAGCCCTCATTCCGTGGTCGGCTCGAGTGGACTGGTCCACCCCGACAGATGATGCGCTTCGATGCACTCCAGGACTTCGATGGGAAGGCCACGTCCGGACCCGAGCGAGCCTCGGTTGAACTAACTTCGCCGGACACGCCGATCTCTGTGGATTTCGACCTGGATTGTGCTGACTGCGAGCTTCGGGTAAGGGCCCAGATTCCCGAGGAGAAAGTGGACGCCGTGACGCTGGCTCTGCAGGACCTCAAGCAACGTCTCGGGCTGCTCGAGCTCGAAGGACGCCGCCAGTTGGAATCCTCGGAGCTGACGTTTGTGCTCCCCGACCCGTTCACGCCCGAGATTCTCCGCTGTGCGATTGAGGCGCTTGAGAACCAGCTATCCGCCAAGCCCCGATTTCATGGCTCATACGAGATGCAGTCTCCGCCGAAAGAGCGGCGCACTCCGATCTCCCTGAAAGCCTGGGAGGGCGAGCTCCAGCAGGACTGGGACGATCTGGGATGGCTGAACTGCGAATTTGACACGGCTTGGTGCCGCGTGGGTCTGAGAATATCACTCCCAAATGAGGAAGTGCGACTGAGTGCCGAGGCCCCCACTCGTGATGAAGTCAATTCAATCCTCAACAAGATCCAGGACAAGCTCCAACTCGAACCCGCCGGAAGACGTGAGGCGCTGCGGGGTGAGAGAAGGGAGTTCTTCACCGCGACTCCGATGGACGTCGCTTGGCTTGAGACGATAGTTGCATCGATCCGCAGTCGCGTGCGAGGTTCGTTCCATTTCGACGGAAGCTTCCGAATGGGCCCAGCGCGTAAGAAGGAATACATACGCAAGGTGCTCCAGGAGTGGCTCGATGACGTTGGGCGCGACTGGGAAGAGATCGTCGCCGCGTCCGCGTGGTTCGGGGGTCGAAAGTGCGTGGTCCACCTTCGCCTCCGACCTAAGCGCCAGGCGCTGGTCATCGAAGTCCAGGCCACCTCGCCTGAAGAGGTCAATCAAGTGTTCGCGGAACTCGAGGACGGTTTTAGGCTGATGCCCGCGAAAGGAGACGAGTACGATACCCCAAGGTCGGGTGCAAGCTTCCAGATGGCCGGCTGGACGAAAGACCGCTTCATCACCGCGGTCAATGAGGCCGTCGAAAACTACGTCGGCTCTCACGAGACGTTTGAGGCGGTCAGCGTTGAAGGCAAGGGAGCGGAATCGAGGGTCAACCATGATAGCGTCGCGAGCCTGCTCGAACGGCTGCGATCACAGGAGCAATTTAAGGAGCTCCACATCATCGTGCATGGACCGAAGGGCGCTTCCCTCGGTATCCATGTCACAGAAGGCGGCGACCATTTGAGACTCAATTCCTCGCTGCCGGTCGGAGACTTCGACAAGCTCAAGAGACTGTTCAGCCCACTGAGGCTAAAACTCTCAAAGAAGTCCGAGCCCGACGCTGGTGGACAGAAACCTGCCTTTTTCGACTCAACCAGGGGAAAGGTAGTCATGTTGGGCCTCACCGCCGTGCTTGGAATTTTTGGCTGGGAGTTCATTCGCGCGGCAATCCCGCGTTCCAACCTTCGCGTGTCCTCGCCGACCGGCACAAACGAGAAGCCGACCACCCTGCCGGCCGGGACGGTCCTCCGCATAGAGTGGGTTCGCGAAGAGGAGAGATGGGGAGACAAACACTTCGTCGATCCGGGCCCGGCCCATGTCCGCATACTCCATGCCGGCGGAATAGAGTTCAAGAAGGATAAACTCGACCAGCCGGGGTGGGAATTGACGCTCCCTCCCGGCGAATACGACGTCGAAGTCACGTCGCTCGACGGGAAGGAACGCTCGGTCGCGAGCGTCCGCATTCAATCGAAACCGCAATAGCGACCTCATACGATAACCTCCCTCGCCCTCTGTAGTGCTCCATCGACTTTGCGCGGTGATTCGGATCTCGCCAATCCGTTGAGCCTCATTGAATTGTGGCCCCGTTGTCAGGCCGCCGCCGAAGGCCTCTGACTCCCAAAGTGGCGCGGAATCTGCTCCCGGAACCGGCCAGGAACCTCCCTTGTGAGAGGTGGTACATAGGGCTTCAGGTGCGATCCACTGTTCGGTCCCTCGGAACTTGTGGGGAGACGATCCCCGGCGACAATTCGGATTCCCACGACCAGGGGAGCCATGGATCGATGCGAGGGTCGGTGGAGATTCCGCTGGCTTCAAGGCCGCATCCATTTCATCCTGCCCTATTTGGGGTACTGTCCTAATTTCAGGGCCTCGGAGATGAAGCTCGTCGTCGACCACTACGAGCCGTGGTCCAGAGGGGGCCAACTATAGGATTGGGAATCTGCGAGCGGCCTGCGGGGACTGCAACGCGGGGAAGGGGGCTAGGCGGGTGTGACCTTATATATGCATGGGGTTTCGCCACTCTTCTGGGTGCCCCTGGAGGGAGGAGCCATGCAGGAAGACCGGATCGCGGCTCCCAACCCTTGGGGAGATCTCGCCTGCGACCGAGAGGAGGACCGACTTGACGCGGAACCCGATGAGCTGGCCAAGTTCATGCCTAGCAAAATCTGACAACGGAGAAACACTGTAGTTACGGCGGCCACGCCGGAGGAATGCGACTCGCCCATGTCCGAATCATCGCCCCTGCGCCTCAGTTCAGACGCTTAGTTACGCCCCGTGACTCTCCGAGCCGGACCCCGCGCGACGTTGCGTGCCCCGTCCGCGCGGGTATCATAGGGGAGATATCAGGACTCCGCTCTCCAGTAACTTATTTCGTGGTTGCGGATAGCGTTGCAGTACTCAGTCGAGAAGGAGTACCCTTTGACTCGTAAGAAGAAGGCTGTGTTTTCGTTCGCCCTCGCCGGGCTGATAGTCGCCCTCCCCCATCTGGCTCAAGCCCAGGGCTGGCTTTCAAAGGGGCCCCTTCGGCCTCCGCCCCCGCGCTTTCCTGTGGGGGTTGTCAAACAGACTAACCATGAGTTTCGAGAATTCTATGCAGACACGTCTTTCACTGAGCAGCTAACCACCTCAGTGGAGCGAACCCAGAGACCTGAGATCAGATTACAGAGTCAATCCGGAGTCTTGCGACTGTCATCCGTGGGCCCGGGCGACTCGGGTCGACTTCGGAGCACGGCCCCGAGAGCCCCTTCGGGACTCACTCGCCATGATCGGTCCACACCGGCCGTCAGAGGGCGTGCGGTCAAGCCGCGGGTCCGAGAGGTGGGGACCAGTTCCAAAAGGCAGTCCATAGCACCGCGTCGGTCATCAGTGAGCCGCCGCAACTTTCGTCAACCTCGCAAAACCACGCCGAGAACCCCAACCCAACGTGCGGGTTCGGAGAGATACTCGCGGGTTTCCTCCAGGCGCGTAGTCGGATCCACGAAGCTCTCTGTAGATTCGGGGCACCGCTCCCTGGTGGAGACTCCTCCCGCAAGCTCGGGATCGCCGCCACCTGCTCCACCGGAGCCCCCCCTGGACGACGGGCAAGGCGGTTCGGACGAGGATGATGACGACGTCGACAGGGGCGGCTGGCCCGAGCAGTACTTCAAGCAAAGTCGGGGAATCGCTCAAACTGTCGGGGATTTCACGTTGAGACACTCCGATTTCACTGCAGGTTGCATCTCTCTGCTTCTCATCTTGGCAGCCATGGCGAATGCCATGAAGATTCGTTTTCTGGTCTGCTAGAACTGCCGTCTGAGGGAGCGCCAAGCATTTGGGTACGGCTCATGCGTACCACGCGACTCTACTTCTTTGCCGCGGCGCAGAATGGATTGATTTGCGGCTGCTCCAAGGAGAAGCTGCGTCCCGCGGTTGGGGGATGTTGAACGTCAACTAGCTAAAGAAAAGGCCCTCGTCTCTGACAGCCCTTCCCCGAGACCGGCCCTCGCAAGGGACAGCCTGAGACTACCCTACCCCCCCATTTCCATTGCTGACCTTCACCCCCAGCATCTGCTCGCCTGCTCCACGAATCTCCCGGAACAGGAGCGGGTGTGCTGGTCCACCGATCTTGCGCGAGAGCTATTTCGCTCCTAAAGATCTGCCCCCCAACTGGGTACCATCTCCGTGAAAGAACCACACTTAGGATTTTGCGGAGGCCTCGATGCGTCGGAAACTGCCGCTGCTAAGGGGTTATGGTCGTCAAGTCCAGCGATCGGTCCTGCATCTCGTCTCCCTCGCTTTGTACGCGCTCATCTCTGCCCGGGAGTGGGCGGGGTCCGGTCCTAGGTTCTTGCGCGGGAGCCTCGCCGGAAGGTCTCAAGGACGGGCCATCGCCCAGGAACTCCGCGTTTCTGACACAGTCCTGACACCGCGGCCAGATCCGAGAAGGGGCCCGAGGCTTCAAGTGCCCGGAAGTGTGGACCCTATGCGCCAGCGCAGATTTCGCCAGGGAATGACGTCCACCGCCATAGCGGGTTGAGGGTTGGGTGAGTTCTTGAAGTTGCTACCTGCGGGTTATGAGGACGTAACTGTCTATATCATAAGTACTTACTGTGACACAGTGTACGGGATGGCCCGATCGATTTCAAGGAATTTTGGTCGCGGAATTCGAGTTCAGATGTGCCATTCGCGACATGCTCGATGTTCATCCTGACACAATCCCGGCACGATGTGACCTCCGGGGTGGGGGATTGTTGTCGCCGGCGGTCGATCCAGGAAGGGCGTTGTGACCGGCACCGGCGACACGCTGTTGGCACAGGTCGCGAAATCGACTAGTGGATAGTTCCAGGAGCATTACCGCTGAGCTGCTTCTCTCAGCCTCGGCTACGCCTCGGCCCGGTGCAAGGCGTAGGCGATCTGCTCCTCCGAGTACCGCTTTTTCTTCATGGTTTCGACCCTCCTGAAGTCTCAAAATCTACCAAAATTCTCGCCTTCCGGTTGGTATCAAGATGGGGGAAGCCTCAGGACCAGCCCGATCGTTCTGATGGTGGGGTGAACGGCTCGAAGGTCGCAACCGACGTAACGCCTAAGATTCCAAGTCGGACGAATTATTCGGATGAACAACTCGTTCCTCAAAAGCAACTCGCTGTCTACGTGACCACCCACCAGGGCCAGGACTTCGTTGACGTCCACCCGCGTACCTCCATTTTCTTGGAAACCGAAGAAGGCAACGAGGATAGGGGGACAGGAATGGGTCGGCTACCCTGGGCCCGGGCGACCCGACTGTGGTTCGGGGAATCCTAGCTACCTGACAGGTCGGACGAGATTTCGAAGAGTGTTCTTGGTGAATTCACCAGGCATCGCCAGTTCCTGGGCCATCCAGGGCTGTCGGAATTACTTCACCCCACGGGGTAGTGATGTAGGGGCCGGTACGGGAGTGCATCATTGCCGTCGATCTGACCTGAAGGATCCGATGAACCACTACACCCAGGATGTAGAAGAGCCCCGACCGCGAAGTCGGGGCTCTCTCGTGTATCCGTGCGGAATGCTAGTAGCCGCGATCGCCTCCACCGCCGCCTCCGCCGCCGCCCCGGGGGCCGCGATCCTCACGAGGCTTCGCCTCGTTCACATTGACCGCCCGACCGGCGATCTCGGTCTCGTTGATTGCCGAGATGGCCTTGCGGGCCTCCTCATCGTTGGGCATCTCTACAAAACCGAAGCCCCGTGGCCGGTTGGTCTCGCGGTCCATGATGAGGTTGGCCGACGAAACCGTTCCGTGCGCCTCAAACGCCTGGCGCACATCGCTTTCCGTCGCGTCGAACGACAGATTGCCGACGTAGATGTTCATAGACGAACACCTTTCGAATAAGAGAAATGGAGAAGAACTCGGGAGGCCTGAGATCGAAGTTGCTGACAGGTAGCACCTTTGAGCAAGGGCGACGGCAGACTTCCCACGAGTCCACATCCTACACACTTCCGGGCGATCATCGACAAGTCTCCCCGATTTTTCAAGGTAAGGCCTGCCCATCCCATCAAGATGGCCCTCCCGCGGCATTCGGCCATGAAATCCATTTTCTGAGCCTGTACGGGTCCATCGAGATTGACCGGCCTGAAATGGGCAGATGAAGGCCCCGAGATGCGGAAGTCTCTATTCGCCGGACGTCGTTTGATTCCGGGGGCCCGAAGGTACTAGCTTCCGGGATGCGAGATGAATGCGATCGCGCTCTAGTGAGGCGTACCTCGGGCGCGGCCTGGACTTTCTCGAGAGGCCCTTGTCCCGCTACGCGGCGCGTCTGAGAGTAACGATCGGAAGGTGACGCCGGCCTTCGAGGAAGCGCACCTCGAGCTGGACTGTCTGCGACTGCTCCCTCTCTGCAGGCGCCTGAGGCGAAGCGCAGTTCGACTGCCTCGGCCAGTTCGGTCGAGGCTCGAACCGAGGCTGCTCGCAGGCAGGCGGGAGATTTCTGTACACCTCATTGGGCGTACGGACACCGAGGGAGGAATGCGATCGGTACTCGTTGTACCAGAGTACGAACAAGGACAGCTCGCGGCGGATCATATCGCGTCGCGGGGAGACGCGGATGCGTCGCGTACACTCCCTCTTGAGCGTCCTGTTGAATCTCTCTATTATCGCAATGCTCCCATGCTTCCCCGCCGCCCCATGGCGAAGACTGATTCCCTTCCGCCTACACCAGTCTCGGAACCCATCACAGAAGAACTGCCCTTCCTTGTCCGTGATGAGATGCCCCGTGGCTCTACCCGCGTTGCGGATGGCTCGCCCCAAGAAAGAGCGCATCGCGTATGAGCCCGGCTTCGCCTCGAAGACCATCACCCCCTGCACGCGCCGCGAGAAACTGTCAATGACCACAGCCACCCACCAGCAAAAGGGCCACGCCTGTGGTACGGCAAAGGGAATCCAGACAACCCAGAACCCCGAGGTTGTCGGGACCGCGGTCAGGTCGACATGTCAGACATGGTCCGGCCCCTTGGCCTTCAACACGGGGCCCACAAGGACAGGCTCTTGGTCGGCTGGGAAGGTTGGCTTCGCGCCCAGCATCCTCTTCACCGTGGTCGGTCCCAGGTGAAGGCCGGCTCGGCAGAGAAACTCCGCGAGCTTCACCTTGCCGAGTGCAGGACACAGGACCCTGAGCCGCTGAACGATGTAGCGGACGAGGTCTGGGAACTTGTTCACCGGTTCTTGCAGCTGCAGAAAGGCATTTGGTCCCTCTTCATCGAGGCGTCCCATCCAGGAGGAAATGGTGTTCCGCGTCAGGTGGAATCGCTGTGCGATCAGCCGAGTCGAGAGACCTCGACACGCTCGAAGCTCAAGGATGGCCATTCGTTCGGTTGGACCCTAGTAGGCTCGTCTCCGGGGATGCGTGCGACTCATGCGGGCATCCTTGAGGCGCAACTCCTCGGTGAGGAGGGAGAGCTCGCGCCGAAGCTCCTGGATCTCGGTCAGCAGACGTGTCTTGAACGAACGGCTCTGCGCCGCCCATCCACGGACGGAGATGAAGGTGTACCAGGCGAGGGAACAGATCTGCAGGACCGATTTCCTGACGTGACGATTCCAGCCCCGCGGAAGGGGAAGTTTCCGCCGCATTCCAGCCTCCATGAAGATCCTGATGGGATCGATTCGCGGAGATGGTAACCTCTGACCTACAAGGTCGTTAGGGTCGAGGAAGGCCGCGTGCAAACTCGATGGACCAGTACATCCTCCACACTTCTCCCCGGAAACGCCCATGTCACGAGTCGCGGTGATCGGCGCGGGGGCAGCGGGCACCATGGCGGCGATCTTCTCTGCCGCCACAGGCGCAGAGACAGTCCTCCTCGAGCGAACCTCGGACGGCGGGCGCAAGATCCTCATCAGCGGCGGCGGCCGCTGCAACATCCTTCCGGCAGAGGTCGACGAGCGGCGCTTCGTCACCGACTCCTCGAATCCCCTTCTACGCAAGATGCTACGCTCCTGGCCTCTCCGCGAGCAAGTCGCCTTCTTCGAGGACGACCTCGGCATCCCGCTGGTGACGGAACACGAGACGGCGAAACGCTTCCCCGCCTCGCATCGCGCCAGGGACGTGCGTGACGGCCTGCTCGAGCATGCCAGGCGCAGGGGCGTGAAGCTGGAGACCGGCAAGGCGGTGACCGGGTTCGCGCCCGGCGCTTCGGGATGGCGCGTCGAGCGGGAGGGCGCCGAGGCGCTGGCCGTGGACGCCGTCGTGGTGGCCACGGGCGGGCTCTCCGTCCCGAAGACCGGCAGCGACGGACTGGGGTTGCAGATTCTGCGAGGGCTGGGCCATGAGGTGCACCCCACGTACGCCGCCCTGACACCGGTGTTGGCCGCGGACCCCGGCCCGTTCGCCGATCTGGCGGGCGTCTCCCTCCCCGTCACGATCACGGCGCGGGACGCGGAGCGGTCGGCCACCTCGACGGGGGGATTCCTCTTCACGCATCGCGGGTACAGCGGCCCGGCGGTTCTCGACGTCTCGCACGTGCTCGTGCGTTCCCACGCGATCCCGGGCGGAGCGCCTCCGGCGACTCTCACCGTGTGCTGGACTCCGATGGACGAGAGTGCGTGGGCGTCGGCCCTCCGGCCCCGGGGGGCGCAGAAGGTGGCAAGCGTCCTAGGGAACGAGCTGCCCGCGCGACTGGCCGGGGTCCTGCAATCCCGGGCCGGAGTGGACCCGCAGTGTCGCCTCTCCGAGCTCCGGCGGGAGGAGCGACGCCGGCTCATCGAGACCCTTGTGCGCGGGGTCCTGCCCTGGACGGGGCATGCCGGCTACGCCAAGGCCGAGGTCACCGGGGGCGGAGTGAGCCTCGCGGAGGTGGACCCGCGGTGGATGGAGAGCCGCCGGCATCCGGGGCTCTACCTCTGCGGTGAGGTGCTCGACGCCTTCGGGCCCATCGGAGGATA
Organism: Planctomycetota bacterium; assembly: GCA_027296055.1. GTDB lineage: Bacteria > Planctomycetota > JAPUJT01 > JAPUJT01 > JAPUJT01 > JAPUJT01. The sequence goes on from JAPUJT010000009.1 coordinate 54,207, forward strand.
CAACTTCCTCTGGGCCTGGGCGACGGGCCGGGCGGCCGGAATCGGGGCCGCCCGGGGAAGGCGCGCAGTCTGACGGGCCTCGCCCCGTCGAGTCATGGAGTCCGGGCCAGGGATTGTGGTCGCGGCAGTCTACACAGGACACGTATTTTCGCACCGCAAGCGCGCCGGAATAAGTCACATGGACAGGACCCAACGTCAAGATGGCTCCAACCTCGTCCGCTTGAGCTGCAGGAGGGTACCCGGACCTATCTTTGCTTCCGCAGCACCTCCAGTTCGCCAACGGCAGCCTGATACACCGCGTAGTTCTCGACTCCCGTGCCAACACATTTGCGGAAGTACTCAACTGCAGCTTCCTTTTCGCCCGCCATCAATCTTCTGAACCCCAGGTAGTAGAAAGCCTCGCATTGCCTTTCCTTCTTCGTCTCCTCATCATTTGAAGCAGCCTTCGATTGTAACTCCTCCTCGGAAAACCTATCCGTCAGGAAGAATATGGTCGCCAGCGTCCAGTCAGAGTCCTCTCCGGCCTGGCGCTGACCCAGGTACTCCCTCAATCCCAGCGTGGCGAACGGCCCCTCTCCCAGCCTCGTGCGACAAAGCCAAGTGAAGATTCGAGCATAGTCAGAATTCTTAGGCTTCAGGCTCGCTGCCTTTCGGAAGTCGGCCAAGCCATTCTTCCATGAACGCGATACATAGTGGGTCATGCCGCGCAGCTTGTATGTAAGGGCTAAGTCTGGCCGCAGCTTGATGGCCTGGGTGTAGTCGGCAATGGCCTTGTCGTATTTCTTCTTGGCCTGCCAAGCGAGGCCGCGGTAGAAGTACGCGATGGGGTAGTCCGGCTTCAGTTCGATAGCCTTGGTGTAGTCGACGATGGCGCCAGCTAAGTCTCCTCTTTCGCGCTTTTCAATGCCCGAAGTGACATAGTCGTCTGCTTTGTCGGCCTCCATCCAGCGCCGTTGAGTTGCATCGGCCCGACCGCTTTCCAAATCCACGGAGAAGATTGACCCAGCCCCCTGAAACCGGTCCAGGAGGGATGTTAGGATTCTGGACCCTGGAAGGAGGCGAAGATGGCCAAGAAGCGACATACCTCGGAGCAGGTTATCCGGAAGCTGCGTGAAGCCGAGATCGATCTGGCCAAG
>JAPUJT010000090.1 GCA_027296055.1 Planctomycetota bacterium
AGACCGGATCTCCAGGCGGCCCCCTCTTGGCGCGAGCAGGTCCCCGGAGCATAGACACCGTTTCTCTGCGTGCTAGAGAGGAAATATTGTTCGCCGTCAAGAATTCCGTCATGGGAAGCCGCCTGCAGCCACAGAATGCCCATACGACGGGGCCACTCCCAGCCGGAAAACCCGCCCGCGGCCGCTTCATGGCCTATAGTGGACGTACGAGCGTACGCCGGAGAGTGTACGGGCGTTCGCCTGGTAGGAAGGGTCTCGGGGGAATCACAAATCGGCATTGGCCCTGAGTGGAGGGTAGGTGCGGTGGGGGTTGTTAGAAAGCTACCCCCAGAATATTCCTGTAGGATCACGGTCCACTACTTCGAGGAGATCCTCGAACCGCTGGGAAGGCGGGCAGGGCTCGTAATAGTGCCATTTGCTGTTCCGGTCCCGCCACAAAAGTGTCCACGTACCTTCCCGCCGGTTGAACTTAACTTTAGCGACGTTGGATTCCGTCCACTCGCCCTGACGGCGGAAGTGCGGTCGTTTCTCGAAGAGGATGACGTCTTGCCCTTTGATTCGAAGCTGGAGGGCCAGCTTGTCGCGAACATGCAGCGGGACGCGACTTTCGCAGTACGCGTCCAGCACCCGGATGATTCTCTCTTTCTCGACGTCGGTCAGCACGGTGGCAATTACTATCTACCGGATCGGCCGCTCACCTGCGAGCGGTGCTCGCCTCGGCCTCAAGTCCTTGGCTCCAGTCTTTCCCGCGCCGCTGGTCAGGTGCTGTGCGACGTCAACGACTCCAGATCCTGTGAACGGTTACGGCCTCCACTTAGCCCTTTAGAGGGCGGGTTAAACTCGATGAACCAGCTCACCTGCAAGACGGACGACTTTAAATGGCGCTTCAAGCCCCAGAGCAGTGGGAGCTTCCGAGACATCTTGGCCTCCGTAAGAATCTCGAGGGGATTCCGTCGCGGAGATCGTAATGTCCACCCGCGGAACGCGTTAGAGCTAGTCCTGGCGCAAGAAACTTGCGCTGGACAGGCACACGGGAAGCCGGTTTTTGAGATAGTTTCTAAGAAGGATCCCCTGGCCCAGGGGACGGGCCAGGGGATCTTCAGGGCACCTACGGGATTCCTCCGATGCTACACGGCCTCAGCCTTGGAAGAGGAAGGACCAGCGTGTGTCTTCCTCTTGCAGCCTGGGATCTACGATGAAGATCTGTGTACGTGCCGACGCGCCGTTCTGATTCGGCAGACCCGGCGTTTGAACTATCAGCACCGTATTTGTCCAACTCAGAACGACTCCCTGAAGGATCGAGGCTCCTCCCTGCATTTCTCTAAAAAACACCTGGGTCTGAGGGCCGAAGTCCGTGCCGGAAATCAAGATCCCTCCCCCCCCCGCCCAGGTTCCATTCTGCGGAGTCACGTCCCAGATCCACGGCAGATTGCCCGGCCCGATCGTGTATGGAGTGGAGTCGAGGGCGTGCTCGACGTCCCGGACGATGATCTCCTCTCCCGCCTGGAGCGGGCGCGATAGAGTAACGACCACACGGTTTCCCGTCGGCGGCACGCCGGAGCCGAGGACATCCGTGAAATTACCCTGGGGGTCCTCCGCCACGACCTGAATCGTGTGGTCCTTCACCCCGTAGAGCAGCGCTACCGTCTCGCTAGCGCAAGGCGCTGAACAGAACGCCGGTCTGAACTTTATCGCGTCTTCCTCATATACGATTCCACTCGAGCTGTCGGCGACAGCATCACCGTTTGAATCAGTGAACGTCGACCACCAGTTTTCGCTCTGGAAGATCCCGTCCCGATTGACCGAATACGCTCTGATACCGACCTTCGTGGGTCCATCGGCGCCATCGTCGGAGTTTATCGCGCCGGTTCGCGCCAGGAACGAGCCTTGCGCGAGCTCCGGAAAACTTGCCGAAGAGGCAAAGACTGATCCAAGCTGGTCGGGGATCCCATCGGAGTTTGAGTCGGCGAGATTGTAGATCTTGTCTAGTGCATCGTCGAAGACATAGAACTTGTAACCTCCCCCGACCTGCGGCACGGCGATGACACTCGTGGGGTCGATCAGACCCTCCGCGAAATCCACGACCGTGTTCACGGTCTCCACGATCCCGTCCCCCGTCTGATCGACGAGGACCTTGACGCCTCCTGCGTCGCCGGCAAGGTTGAGTCCGGCCAGCAGGAGCGCCGACACACCCGAGGGGGTCCTGAATTCCCAGGAGGTCTGGATCGGATAGAGTCCCGTATCGATGGCCGTCTCGACGATCCCGGGCGGAGGACCCGCGGGAGCCGCCACAAACAGGCACACGAGATTGGTTCCGTCCGTCACAGATGCTGACCCCACGCTGGCATTGGTCTCCATTCTCGCCATCTTGCAATACTCGCCCTGGGATGGGGTCGCTTGGGGACCCGGGTATTTCCGGTTGTTGGGATTGTTCGGATCATCGTACCAGTCTTCGAAGTTGGAGTACCACTTCTGTATGGCATCGATCCAGGTTTCGGGATTGTTCAACGGATCCGATGGAGGTGTTGGAGGAGGTGTCACACCTCTCAGAAAGACGTAGTGATCCCAATAAGCCATGCATTGGTCGATCGTCGGCGAGATACTGTTCTCTCTGCCCAGGTGGGAAAGCTCGTGGATGAGAAGGCCGACCAGGATATCTTTGGCTCGACCGATGTCCGCACAAGTCAGGTTGATGCTCCCTTCGGTGACGCAGCCGTTTTCGGCCCTCTGTGCGGTACTAAACCTGAACCTAAGCTCCTTGCAAATATTGCCCCCGTCCAGCAGGGATCGGGCATTCATTCGATCTGCGAGGTCAGGTATACAATTGATCGCAGCCAGAACCGTCTGGCGCTCCTCTGAAGTGAGATCACGCCCTTCGACCTGGGGATTCGGACCCGGGTGGGTGTAACCCGCCAAGGCCAAGCCCCCGACTAACGCGGAGAGGAGGAGAACGAGGGAGAGAGTGAGAGAGATGTGTGGTGGTATCCTCCACATTTCCGATCCTCCAAATGATGGACGGTGACGAAGTCACTGCCGATGGGTCCAATTGGGATATTGGAATACTCCCGTCTTCAAGAAAGAGGCCGCTCGCTTCATGGGCCTCTCGCGGCGTCAATTCATGAATCCTCCCCTCGCTTTCGCGACTTCCCATGACAGCGATCAGGTTTCCAAGGCGGCACCGGCGAGGCGGCATCCCTTAGCCCGGTGCCCCAGAGATTCGATTACTCTTGCCCGTTCGACCGACTCACATGATCGGCTTGTATCCGGAACCATCTGGTTCCAGCACTCGCAGAATGGAGTTGAAGAAACCTCCGTCACGCCAAACTCGCTCCATCATCAGGACTACCCGGTAGGGCTCCACCTCCTCGCCGCCCCAGGTTCTCGTCTGGGGTAGAAGGACGATTCGTTCCACGCGAAAGTAGGGACCTTCCTCAACGACTTTCGTCTCGAATGGAACCTCCCAGCGATCCGCGTCTTCCGGAGTGTAGTAACCCAGGGCCCCCTTCTTCCCCGTGAGACCTGGATCCTGCTGGGGCAGAAGAGGCCGCCCCATGTCCCTCATGTGCGTCCTTGAAGAATCGAGGAAGTACCGGAGGAGCTTCGTGAAGGCGAGCGCGTCTTCACCCGATGTGATCTCCCGAATGAATGGCTTGAGATCGGCGGCATCCTTAATGGAGTAAGACCGATTCCGTTCTCGAACGATTCTGACTTGGGGGGAGTGGCTGATTCCATCCAGCCACCATATAACGATCTCGACTCCATCTCGGAGGAGGGGGTGGGCGTGGCTTTCGCCCCCCTTCCATGAATGCCATCGAAGATCTCGGTCTGGCCCGCCCTCGAAGGCTACCGGTTCGGTGAAGTCCGGAAGTCCGGGGTCCGCTTGGGGCCGCGGCTGAAGAATGGGAACGATGACTTGTAGGGAGAGAAGGGCGAGAATTGCGAGGACCACGAGCCGCATGGAGAACCGCACTTCAGGACCTCCATCCATTCGTGGTGGACCACACAGGTTCAGTGATTGCCCGCAGACGAAGGTGCCCGCATGGAAAACACCGCGGAGATCGGTCCGCCATCGGATGGCTGCACTAGGGGTGGACGTCTTGGCGCCTGACTTCCGATTTTGCTTCGCTTGTGGGAAACCGTATCTTCCGAGAGAGGAGAAATCAACAAGAAATGTGAAGGCCAACCGCTATTTCCGAGGGGGGTCGGTGATCGACCCCGCTCACAGGCCGGACTTGGAAGCCCATAAGGAGTGGGTGTCCAGCGAATCTTCGATCTGCCTAGCCGAGTGTTAACTCATGTCGAATCCGTGGGTCATCTCCAGGTCAGCCTAAACCCGTCTTTGTGCCCACCCGAAGGCGGGCATTCTCCCCTCACAAGTAGATGCCCTCATTCCCGGCCATCCTTCCCCACCTCAGCCGGCCCCAGATCGCCGCGGTGACAGGGGGAAGAGCCCGCGACCCCGAGCCGAACGGAACCAGGCTAAGGTAGGACGACTCGAGGCCGCGGACCCATGTTCCTGCAGAAGTACCAGCCTATCGTGGCCCGTACTGAGGCTCAACGGCAAGCAGCACGCTTCGATTCAGCTTCTTGTGGGACTCCTTGACCCTCACCATCACATCGGGGATTAGGTCTTCGGGAATCCATGCTCCGCACGAGATGGCTTCCTTACCGCCACGGCGAGGGCGGGGCCATTGACACCCAGCCGAGATCCTCGGTAGGGTAGAGGGCGAGGCAGTAACGGATGACCAGGCAACTCCAGAAAGATAAGCCTGTGCGAAAACGGCTCAGCGGGAAGCCGTAGCGGCCCGACCGTGTCGGGAGATGAGGAGGATCAAGATGGGGGTAAGTGAATCTGACTCTGGGGACAAACGACAAGGGCCTACTCTTGACCTGTCAGACAAGAACCTCGAGGCTGTGGCAGGCGAAGTCCTGAAAAAGCTCAAGGGCAGATTGTGGCCTTGGCCCACAGTTGTCGCTGTAGTCCTCCTTCTCCTGCTGGGCTACCTTGGACAGATAGGGGTAAAGGCCGTGGCTCGAGAGGTACTCCGTAAAGATGTTGAGAAGGCCCAAGAGAAATTGACCATACTGAGGACGAAAGTCGATGACCTGAAGAAGGAATCCGAGAAGTCGCTAGGGGAACTCAGGGCTAAGGTTTCCGAAGCCGCGAAAGACCTCCGAATACTCAGAACAGACTCTCAACGTACCAGTGAAGAGAGCTCTGTGCGTGAGAGGGAGGCCAGCGAAGCCCTTAGAAAGATCGAGGACAGAACCAGCAAGGTCGAATCAGTGATCCCGGAGCTGGAATCAGTCGCGGAGCGGGCCAACAGGATGACCGATGAGATCTTTGCGCAACTTGAGGAACTCATGGTCGTTGCTCAGGAACTAACAGTGGACCGAACTGTTCCGCCACACGCAGTGAAGCACGCCCTCCGGGGCAGCGCACGCTTTGCCGCAGGAAACTATGAGAGGGCACTGGTATTCTACCAGAGGGCCATCGAAATACATCCTGGATATGCCCAAGCACACTACAACCGGGCCGTTTGCCTATGGAGAATGAACCGCCCTGAAGATGCACTTGCGGGCTACGACAAGGTCATCCAGTTAGATCCTGAACATGTCGAAGCGCACACCAATCGGGCGATTACATTGGGAAAACTAGAGCGACACGAGGAATCACTTGAGGCCTTCGATAAGGCCCTCGAACTCGAGCCAAATCAAGTCGAGGCGCTATTGGGACGGGGGGTTGCATTGGCAAGGCTAGGACGCCTTGGTGAGGCGCTCGAGGCGGACGATGTGATTGTGGAGCTCTATCCTGGCAATGCGCTAGCACACTACAACAGGGGCGGCCTTTTCCTGAGAATGAACCGCCTTGAAGAATCACTCAAGGCCTTCGAGAGGGCCTTCGAGATCGATCCTGACTATGCCAAGGCACGTGGCCTTCGCGCGTGGGTTCTCAACGACCTGGGGCGGCCTGAGGAGGCCCTGGCAGCTGCGGAACGAGCAATCAAACTTGACCCTAGTTTCAACTACGCCCACAGTAGTCTTGGCTTGTCCCTGGCTAAACTCGGACGCTATGAGGAAGCCCTCGCAGCATCCGACAAGGCTCTTGAGATCACGCCTGAGGACGATGGGGTCTTCTGGATCAGAAGTCGCATCCTGAGTCTGATGAAGCAAGGAGCGGATGCCCTCGATTACCTCGCCAGGGCCCTGGAGGACGATGAGGAGATCCGCGCTTGGGCAAAAACCGAATCTGACCTTTCCTTCCTCCGCGACCATCCCGAGTACGGCCCGCTCTTCTGGAAGTTGGTGGGGAAGGGGGAGAAACATTGACGCGCGACCACGACGATCAAGAGCGCTGGCAGCACGTCAACCGCGTCGAGCTCACCGGGAAGGACGGCGGACCGATCCGGTACGACGAAGCGATCCGGCGGGTGGAAGAGAGGCGGGCGGGGATCTTGGGTGGGGCGAGTGTGGTGAGGGATGATGCAGGAGTGAACGGGGCGGGACGGAGAGAGGTGAACGATGAGCGATGAACTACGGAGAATTCGGGAGGTCCTTTCAGGAATTCTAGAGGAATCATATACCTGCGATGTCTGTGGTGGACGGGTGATTCTTCATAGATCGACGCGGCGAGGTCCTCGGCAGATCGATCTCGTCTTTTGCTTGAAGTGCAATCGAGAGGATGGCCCGTATTCATGACTGGCCCCAACGACTACGCCGGGGACCCGACTGATCCATTCGAAGGGGAGGAGCCCTTCTCAGATCCAGCAGACGACACCCGGACCCTATGCCCCGAGTGCGTCCATGATCGCCACGAGCGGTGCGTGGGGAACGGGTGCGAGTGCCCGGAGTGCGCGGAACAGGAATGACCGACGCACCTTACTGTCCAACCTGCGGCGAGAAGATGGGCAGGGTCGGCACTGCGATCCTGAACCAGGCTGAATCCTTGCCCCTCTATCGTTGTGACGGCTACAGGGAACGCGGCTGCGAGAAGATGCCCAAGACGATGGATCCAGTTCGACAGGCGAAGATCCTCGGCGTGATCGTGAACGGCCAGGCGTTCCGGATGGAAGATGGCGACCTCGTCCCCGTCGCCCACCCGGACGACGTGTGGGGGTGAGAAGTGCAGACGAATCTGAAGTGGACCCTCATCGGCGAGGACAAGGCTGAGGCATTCCTCACGGAGACGAGCACGCCAGGAATCGTCTACGGCCGCGACCCAGAACTTCTCCCGGACAACTTCACGGATATGCCGGGAGTCTCGTCGTATTATGCGAGAGACTTCATCACACCGCAGTCGTGTGAGAATGGCTTCACGGTTCGCGGTGAAATGGTGGTTTCGAGGGCCGACGATGACCTGATGAAGAACTACCTCTACGTGTTCGCCCAAAACTCCGAAGGGGCCGTATTCTTCAAGGGACCCTACAAGAACTTCGCCGGGCATCATGTGAACTCGGGCCAGGGCTTCCCTGCCGGCTCGATTTTTGGAAATACACCATTCAGTGGTTCGTAGCGGATGACTCTCTCCACCTCCGACGCGGCCCTCCTCGCGGCCACCTCTGATCCCCTCGCCTACATCGAGCAGTTCCTCGGCATCCGCCACATGGACACACTGAGACGCTTCTTCTCTTGCCGCAGCGTCTTTCCACCTTCTCGGGTTTACCTAGTCGTGGACCAAGACCTCCAGCCCCACTAGTCCGGCCTTGTCCCAAACCCATCGACCCCGGGGAAGCGCTCGTATCCTCCAATACCAGTAGTAGTCCCCCACACCCGCGACGAAGGCCATGCCCACCAGAATGACCCAAGCGACGTTTCGGGTCAGTAGCGCCGGTGGGAGAAGCCCACAGAAGAGCACGACCCCTGGCGCTAGCAGGATGACCCGGTACGACCGGACGGGGACGGGGACCGCGGCTCGAAAATAGGGCATCAGCTTCTGCCAGTAGACCCCGAAGTGACAATCGCGGCGAGGGACCCCCAAGAGCACCGCCGTCACCCAGTGCAGCCCTTCATGCGCGGGGACGATGAGGATGAGACCGGGGAGGAGGATCCGCGGGATATCTCCATAGGTGCCTGTAAGGAGTCCGGCGGCGCGCAGGGCCACCGTGAGGCCCATAACGGCCCCAGCGAGTATCATCCCCACAAGATTCAATCGCGAGTAGACGGCGCGGGGCGCGGCTACCTCTCCCACCTTGGTCATGATGGGGACAGTGTATCCAGACAACCCGAATCCGCGGCCTGATCTGGGCTGAGATCAACGAGACCCACGAGGCCGGAATGGTTCGCGAGCCTTGCCGATGGTAATGCTAATTATGGCCCAATGGCCGGGCACTAGGTTCCAGAGGTGGCCGCCGAAGGGGAACTTCGCCCTTACTGACTGCCTAGCGGCGGGAACAATTGGTTGGACCCCCGCGACGTTATCGACTCGATCTTGAACGTGGCACTGGGGAGCCACCAACTACCCGAAGCATCGGCGATGCAATAGGCCCACGTTCTGTACGCCATCCCTCCCGCGTCCCTGTAGAGGAGTTCCCAAGCGTCAACATTGATTCGCCTAACGCCGTCAATTATCTCGCGAAGATGACGATAGATGATCTCCTGCGCGTGAGGCGAAAGTGAGGCTAGGCCGGCAATTCTCTTGCCGTTGAGCCTGACATCAATTCCGAGTGCTGCCACCTCGCCTGCATTCTCAAATGTAAGAGGGATGCCACGAGCCGTCCCTGGGCGTTCCCGGCCTGGAGGTTTTAAAATGACCATCGGGTATTGAGTCCCGCCTCGCAGCGCGGAAAGCGAAGGCTCACGTCCGCCTTCACCGCCACCAGAAACAGAATCGATGACATCCTTAACAGCCTCGTCAGCCTTCCCGGCATCTAGAGGCTGGGCCTGGTCTTCCTGGGTTGTCGACGGAGGAAGGCCCGGGAGCTCCTGTAGGGCCTGAAGGAGTTTGACCTTCAGATCATCTGGTGTCCTGAACTTGCTCGTCTGGATGCCCGTGTCCTTGAGGCTCTCCCGCAAGGCATCCTGTCGGTCTGCGTACTTCGGATCATGGAAAACGGCGCGCGGGCATCCTTCTGCCTCCTCGTCAAGAAGAAAGCAAAGGCGCGGTTTGCCCAGCTTCGTAGCCATCTCGAACTCGAGCTGGACGTATGAGATGTCCGACCGATCGCGTACCGGTGTGCCATACCGGAAGCCGATTATACCGACGTATATATCGCACTTACCGACTTCCGCCTGACAGAAGGCGGCTGGCTTCTGATCTCGAGCCGTGAAGTACTCCATGTCGGTGACGCTATTCTGAGCCCTATTGACCGCCTCCTCGGCGGCAGCCACGAAGGACTGCTTCTTGGGCCAGTCGCGAAGTTCGGAGGTATGACTGAGGAACACCCGTTTAGGGGATCTTGGCATGACTGACTCTACCTGATGTGGGAGCCGGGCGCTGAACATGCTGGCTACCCCGCGTCATCTTAGCTCCATATGGCTAGCTATCAAGGCTGGGGGAGCCCTGGCGGTCGGAGGGAGGATGTTGTTTTGTTGTGCGAGCCAGCCGCGGGACGGTCAGGGCGCTCCGGCGTCGGATTTGAGATCGCCTTGGAGAGCAGGAGAGGTGCCGAATGACGGGCAACGTCTCGTTCATTGTTGGTCCGAGAATCGCGCGCGGTCCGATCCTGATCTGCATTTTGCCGTGGGGCTTTCGTCGCATAAGTCGCTTTCGTCGCATACTGCAAGCAGTCAACAATCGAAGAGCTACTACTGAAGGATCTTGCGGATGACTCCACCAGCCGCCACCGCGCCGACTAGAACTAGCCCCCGGGTGAACATAATTTCAGCAACAACGAGGTAATTGACCTTTTTCTGAAGGACGGGCTCATTGGCCTTAGCAATCGCAATGTAGGTCACGATCTGGCTCCTCTTGAACACTTCGCCTCTCCTGAGTGAGTTCAGAAAGCTGCCTGCGCTTGGGAGATGGACGCGACCCACCGCCCTTGCCCTCAGAGCGTAATGCATGGCGTAAAGCAAATGGACTATTGCAAGGAGATAGACTACTGCTGGCAGAGTGCTCGAAGAGACTGGCATTCCCCATGCCTCCCCAAAGAGGCTTGGTACGAAAGAAACAAATGCCATAGAGATCCCGAATGCGAGGACGAAAGTGACTGCCTTGGATTCGATTGTTTCTCTGCGCTTAGCTTCCGATTCGTAGACCAGCTTGGCCATCTGAAGTGCTTCCGTCTCATCCTTCTCCTCAAGCTGCGATTCGCTCAGTGCCGCCTTGATTGCCTCAGGAGAGCGAGCAGTTTTTGCAGTGCCTTCTGACTCAATCGCGCGCATGGCGATCCGAAGCTCACACGGGGGCAAGGCCCAGTAGAAGCCCTTGATCACCCAATTCCATAACCTCATCCGAGACTCCTAGGAACCAGCATGACTCATCAGGAGGTCACAAATGGCGCTCGCAATTGGGACGTTGTGTGGCTTCTGAAGCCAACCCCATTCGCCGTTTGGGTTGATTTCAAGAAAAATGTACTCCCCAGATGATTGGACAAGGTCAATTGCTCCGAACAGCAGGCCGCATTGTTTGACGAAGTCTCGACAGAGCCTCTCAGTTTCGCCCGGAAGGCTGCATCTTTCGAAGGATATCCCATCCTTTAGGGTACGCCAATCAAGCGCTTCAGAATTGGCGGGGGCAATCAGAATCCGAACTACAAAAACACTCTCACCTACGACAGTCACGCGGTAGTCCACCTTTGGGTGTAGTTTCTTTTGGAAGATGGTTGGGCTTAGCCGCAGTTCTGTGTCGGGCTCCAGATCCCCCAATCGAACTTCTGAGGTGAAAACAAACCTGTCCTCCTCCGGCTCTTCTATGAGTGGCGAGTAGAGAGCTTTGGCAACACTCCCCGTATCCTGCTGGCGTAGGAATGCCCGGATTTCTGCAGGGTCGTTCGAAATCAGTGTATCGGGGATTCGGAATCCGGCCTCATGGGCCATCAGTAGCTGCCGAGGCTTGATTTCCATTCTCTCGTTCGCCTGGGGATGGTTCATCCAAGTAACCCCGGGAATCAGTTGGAGGGCCGAGAGCCAAGCGTACCATTGATCGGTTACAAACCGCTGGACTGCCTCCCTTGGTTTCGCCTCTTTGGGCACATCGTCAAAGGGCTTTCCGAGCCTCCGGTTCCAAACCGCGGTCACATCGCGAGTCAAATCGTGTACTTGATTTGACCTTCGAAGGCTGATCCGGAAGTCGGGGAGGAGGATCGAGCAACTGTGGTCCGCCAAGTCTTCCGTATTGACCCGAACGTACGGGCAACGCCTCGCCCTCAACTCCCTTACGACGAGATCGGCGCTCAAGTCCCACTTGTTGGAGAGGATAAGAATCACCTGCTTGACTCCTTAGAGCCACATTCGCCGATCTTTCAGATCCTCGCCCTTTTCCAGATCTGCCTTCTTCGTCATCGGTGGATCGTCTCCATTGGCCTCTACCGCAGGGGGGTGTTCCGGGGCACCTCGCCAACGCACCATGTCTATCGACGGATCATAGTAGTAGTCTGGATTTGGAGTTGCTCGCCCTGGCGAGAGGCAAGGTTGAGCAAATCGAAATAGAAATGGACTGAGCGCGGTCGGCACCACCGCTCTCGAATTGGGGACAGTCACTTCAATTCCTCCTTCCATGACCTACCAGACATGTGAATCGCTGGAAAACGCAACCCTCGGTTCTCATGCTAGCTTCCTCTCAGTGGTATCGCCAGATCGCCATATCATTGCCAAGAGCACCGGTAATCATGACTCGCTCGCACGGGTCCAGAGTGACCGAGAATCCGGTCGAGGAACAACACTCGATGAGCACCCCGCCATTTCCGAACGTCGTATCAAGGGCACCGCTGGATGAATAGCGCCAAATCGTCATCCCCACAAACGTCGATCCCAGTACTAAAATCCTGTCCTGTGAATCGAAGGTGAGGGATACGCCATCCTGCCCCGAGGAGCCCCCCGAGGGATTTACGCCTCTGACAATTCCCCCCAAACCAAAGGATAAATCGGGATTGCCCGAATCATCGTAAGCCCAGATCATCATGTCGAGGTTTCCCAGTGATGTATTCGAGGAGCCGCACACAAGAATTCGGCCTCCTGCATCCATAGCAACCGACTCTGCCCAGTCAGGATCGGATGGCTGACCGACACCACTATCCCACGCGACGATCCCGCCGTTGCCGAAGGTGGGGTCAAGGCTTCCGGTCGCATCAAAGCGCCAGATGACCATATCCGGCGAGAACCCAGCGCCCCGGTCGGGACCACGGCTTCGGCCCACGACGACGATCCTCCCTTGCGTGTCGACGACTACATCAGAAGCGGAATCGTCCCCATCTCCCCCGGCCGCATTGTGATGCTTGACTATGCCACTGGTCCCAAACGTTGCATCTAGCACGCCGGAGAGATCGTACGCCCAGAGAGCCATGTCGCCCCCGACCGCGTCGGCCGTAACCCCCGCCACGAAGATCCGCCCGGCTCCATCTAGTGCGATTCCCCGCGCATTTCCGCCAAGCGATCCTGCGGGACCGGAACTCGTAACGAATCCACCAGACCCGAAACTCAGGTCAAGCATACCCGTACTATCGAAAGCCCATATCGTCATTGCGGTGAAACCCGATGCCTGCTCGCTGGCTCCAGACACGAGAACGCGCCCACCCGCATCAAGCACGAGATCTATTCCTTCATCTCCCCCATCACCTCCGGCTGCATTTCCGTGGATCGCAACGCCTCCGATGCCAAAGCTGGTGTCGGGAGTCCCGTTCTTCTGGTAGCGCCACAGCGCCATGTCTGAGTTTCCAGCAAAGTTGGAAACCCAGCCTGCGACTAGAATTCGACCGGACGAATCTACTGCAATTCCAGCCCCGGCGTCTCCCGATTGCGCCCCACCGTCGTAAAAAACAACCCCTCCCAGCCCGAATGTCCAGTCGAGGACACCGAGTTCGCTCGGGGCCGCGGATGCCTCATTGGAAAGAGCGCTTTCGCCAAATGGGTTCACCGCTGAGAGCGCATAGTAGTAAGTAGTGCCATTGCTCAGGCACTCGTGATGGAAAGGAGCCGAGAGGACCGAGATATCACTCGCCCCGGTGGTTACACCTGGCGCTGTCGACCAGTAGACCTTGTAGGACGTAGCCAGCGGCTCGAAGTCCCAATCTATAAGGACGCGTCCCGAACCGAAGGGGATGGCAGTGACACTTAACGGGATTCCAGGAGGACTGCCTCCACCCTGCTGGATGACCGTGGTCTTGTCGTCACCGGCTCCGCAGCTCGCGAGAGACATCGCCACGATAAGGGCCGCGGCATACAGCGCCCACGCTCCAGCGGTACGAGCCATCAGGTCCTCCTCGCACTGGTCCAGGTTGTCAAAGGGACGGTTCCAGGGGCTCAGGCTAGATCCACCGGTTGCTCTCAGTCAAGTCGGACGAAATCTCCAGATAATCCTCCGGGAATTGTCTAGGGGGAAGTCAGGAAGGGCATGGCCGAAAGGGGCCCCTTTCGTCAGGCAGATGTTCGAATGGTACGCGACGGGAGATTACTCACTGCCAGACATATGAGAGAAAGCCATCGAACTTCTGCTATCCTTAGCGCTATCCTTAGTGATGCTCCTTTAGGCTCCTTCGGGCTCCTTGGCGCTCCGCTCTCACGTGAGTGAGAGGTGTGCTTGCGTCGACGTAACCCCGACCTATAATGTAGGTTTCGGCCACTGGGGACCGTTCCTCGGAGGCTACACGGGTGTAGCTCAATTGGCAGAGCACCGGTTTCCAAAACCGGCGGCTGGGGGTTCAAGTCCCTCCACCCGTGCCACGAACTACAGGACGGCGCTCCATCTCGGGGCGCCGATGTCGTGAAGACTGAATCAACGAATCCCGAGGCGAGCCGAGAGGTTGAGGCCGGCAAGAAGCCGGTCGTCCTCTCGGGCATACGCGCGACCGGGAGGATGCACCTCGGCAACTACCTCGGAGCGATGCGAGATTTCGTCACCCTGTCGGAGCGTGATGATCGGGAGTGCTTCTTCTTCGTCGCGGATCTCCACACGCTGACGACTCTGCCGGACGCGGATCAGATCCGACGGAACGTCCCGGAGATAGTGCTCTCCTACCTCGCCGCGGGGATCGACCCGGAGCGATCGACGATCTATACTCAGTCGAGCGTTCCCGAGACCTCGGAGCTGTTCTGGCTCTTCTCCAACCTGATGCCGGTCGGTGAGCTGTTGAAGTCCCCCTCCTACAAGGAGAAGGCGCAGATGCACCCCGACAACATCAACGCCGGGCTGCTCAACTACCCGGTCCTGATGGCGGCGGACATCCTCGGGCCCCGCGCCCACTTCGTCCCCGTCGGAGAGGATCAGTACACGCACCTGGAGAACGCCCGGGATATCGCTCGGCGATTCAACAACCGATACGGGGACTTCTTTCCCCTGCCGCAACCTCTCCAGCAGAGCGGGATCCGCGTCCCCGGCCTCGACGGAACGGGAAAGATGGGCAAGAGCGATGGAAACACCCTCGATCTGGTAGACACCCCGGACGAGATGTGGAAGAAGCTGGCGCCCGCGGTGACCGATCCGGCGCGAAAGACGCGCAAGGACCCCGGCAATCCCGACATCTGCAACATCTATACGATCCATACCTACGTCAGCACGGAGGAGGAGTTGAACTGGGTCCGTGAGGGTTGCACGACGGCGGGGATCGGCTGCCTCGATTGCAAGAAGACCCTGCACAAGAACATAAGTGATCTGCTCGCCGAGTATCAGGAGCGGCACCGGGACCTGTCGGCCCGGAAGGGTTACGCGGAAGAGGTCCTCCGCGAGGGCGCCCGCCGGGCGAGAAAAGTGATCGGGGAGACGGTCCGGGAGGCACAGGACCGGATGGGTGTAGCGGCCTATCGGGGGTCGTCATGAGCCCGCGTTCCTACGGCGACTACCTCAAGCTACCGCAGCTCCTGTCGAGCCAGTCGCCCATCACCGACGAGCACGACGAGATGCAGTTCATCGTCGTCCACCAGATCTTCGAGCTCTGGTTCTCCCTGATCCTGTTCGAGATGAAGGCGATCTTCTCATCCCTGGAGCAAGGTGAGGTCCGCTCCGCGACCCGGACCCTGAAGCGCATCGATAAGATCACCGCTATCTTCCCCCACTACCTGCAGGTCCTCGGCACGATGCGGCCGCAGGATTTCCACCTCTTCCGTGGCGCCCTCGAGGGGGCCAGCGGTCTGCAGTCGGAGCAATTTCGGGAGGTGGAACTGGTCTCTGGGCTCGGCGAGGAGAGCGCCTACGTCGAGGGCCTCCGCAAGAGCGGTCACTGGACGGAGAAGCTGGAGAAGCGCTTGCCGGAGGACAGTCTCCGCGTCGCCACGCGCCGCCTGATCGAGAGGGAGGGCGTCTCTCTGGAGGAGATATACGCCCACCCGGATGATCACGTGGAGACGCACGACTTCCTGGAGGCTTGCCTCGACTACGATGAGCGGATGCAGGAGTGGCGCGCCGCACACCTCCGCCTGGCGGAGCGGATGATCGGAAGCGGCGCCCTGGGGACGGGTGGGATGGGCGCCCCCTATCTGCGCGGGACGATGCGCTTCCGATTCTTCCCGGACCTCTGGAAGGTGAGAGACCAGGTCACGGTCTCCGGGGGCGGCAAGCTGGCGGGCCCCGCCAGCGGAGGAGAGAAACGATGACCTCGGAATCCAAGCCAGATCGCGCCGACCCGCTGATGGAGTGGCGCGAAGAGTTTCCCGTGCTATCGCGTTGCACCTATCTGGCAAGCCACTCGCTCGGTGCGATGCCGGCCTCGGTCTACAGTCAGCTTCGCAGCTACGCTGACCTGTGGGCGACGGAGGGCGTCGCCGCCTGGGAGACCTGGCTACCGATGGTCAACCGGACGGGAGATCTTCTCGCCAAGATCATCGGGGCCCAGTCGGGCGAGATCCTGATGCTCCAGAACGTCTCTCTCGCCCAGTCCATCATCGCCTCCTGCTTCGACTTCTCCGCTCCCCGCAACAAGGTGATCTACACCAGCCTGAACTTCCCCTCCGTACATTATGTCTGGCAGGCGCAGAAGCGACGCGGGGCGCGGGTGGAAGTGATCCCGAGCGAGGATGGGATCGGTGTTCCGGCGGAGCGGATCATCGACGCGATCGATGAAGAGACACTGATTCTTCCGCTATCGCATGTCTACTTCCGGAGCGCCTACCTGCAGGACACCAGGTCGATCATCGAAGCGGCCCATCGGAAAGGGGCCCTCGTCGTGCTCGATTCCTATCAGGCCGTCGGGACGGTCCCGATCGATGTGAAGGATCTCGGGGTGGACTTCCTCGTGGGAGGCTCGGTCAAGTGGCTGTGCGGGGGTGCGGGGGCGGCGTACCTCTATGCGTCCAAGGAGGTGGCCGAGCGATTCCAACCGGTCGTGACGGGCTGGTTTTCGCACGCACGGCCGTTCGATTTCGACATGGACGAGATGGAATACGCCCCTGGAGTCCAGCGCTTCATGGGGGGCACTCCCTCGGTCCCATCCCTGTACACGGCCCGCGCCGGATACGAGATTATCCGGGAGGTCGGCGTCGATCGCATCCGCGAGAAATCGAAGCGGCAGACCGGCCGGCTTCTCGAGGGAGCGAAGGAGATGGGGCTCGATCTCCATACCCCGACCGATGCGGATCGGAGAGGAGGATCGGTCACCGTGAACTTCCCGGAGGCTGAAGGCGTCCACGACGAACTGAACCGCCGGGGCTTCATCGTCGACTACCGACCGGAGGCCGGGATCCGGATCTCACCTCACTTCTACACATCCGACGAGGAGATCGAGGCGGTCCTCGAAGAAATCCGCCGGCTCCGGACAAACTGACCGGGCTAGCCGCGGTCTCCGCGGCAGTCCTCCCCTTCTGCTGGAACGGAAATGCCCCCATCCGCCCCGCTGACACTGCAACAGATACTCTGGGCCGATTTCAAGATCTCGTTCGGCCTGATCGCGGCGATGCTCGTCGTCTTCTATATCGGGCGAAAGCTAGCGGAAAAGGGAGACCGCGTCGCTCGCGTCTCCGGGCTCGGGGGATCCTGGGTCGGTCTCGTCCTTCTCGCATGTGCCACATCGATGCCAGAGCTCGTGACGGGCGTGGCCACGGCCGGCGTGGTGGGAGCGCCCGATCTTGCCGTCGGAAATATCATGGGGTCGTGCCTCTTCAACCTGGCAATCATCGCGTTGATGGACCTGCTCTGGAGGAAGGGTCCCGTCCTTCTCGAGGTGAGTCGTTCGCAGGAGCGCCCGGCTCTGTTCGGCATCGCGCTCCTGTGCCTTGGGGCGGCGGGCATCTACTTCGTGGCGCCGGACAGGTTGGCACGGGATTGGGGACTCGGGTTCGGGGCGGCCTTGGTGATCGGCTACATCGTTAGCGTCCGGATGTTGTTCGAGAGGAAATCGAGCCAGACGGTGGAGTCTGCCGAGGATAAAAAGAGGAAGGCGGAGAGGTCGCAGGCGTTTCGTGCCTTCGGCTGGTGGGCACTCTGGATGATCGTCGCCGGTCTGTTCCTCTCCTGGATCGGGGACGAGATCTCGAGGCACAAGTTTGGCCCCACCCGGTTCACGTTTGGAGCGACCTGGGTGGGCACGTTCTTTCTCGCCTTCGCCACCTCCCTCCCGGAGCTGAGCGTCTCCATCTCCGCCGTCCGGCTCGGGGCCGTCGAGATGGCCGTCGGTAACGTACTCGGCAGTAACCTCTTCAACGTGGCAATCCTCCCCATCTGCGAAACCGCAGCGAGGATCGCCCAGAGGCCCGCCGTGTTCTACAACGCCAGCCCGATCCACCTGTTGACGGCCGGGGCGTCGATCCTGATGACCGCTGTCGTGTATGTCGCCATCAAGCGCCGATCTTCCAGGCAGATTGGCGGGATGGCCCCGGAAACGATCCTCGTCGCCATCATTTACATCGCCGCATCCGTAGGCATATTCATCCTGAGCTAGCTTGTCCCCTTTCCTTCCGGGAATCCCCTCCCCATAATGGGGCCATGTTCCTCTCCATCCTGGTGATCTTGGCCCTCCTCTCCGGAGAGGAGGTGAACCCGAAGGGGTTTCCGACTCCTTCGGTAAAGAAGGGAGCGCTCGTCGACCTGAAGAAGATCGACATGGCGAGGGAGATCAAGGGGAAGGAGACGACGCGGAAGACGTACCTCGACGAGAGCACAAAGAAGCGATTCCGGACTTACGAGATACAGAACAACCTCTACCGGTTCGACCTCGACGTCGAGGGAAAGACCGCCCGGGCTTCCTTGATCGATCGAGACGGAGACGGCAGATTCGAGGTGCGGCTCCCGTTCAGAGAGGCAGACGATCAGCCTCCTCCGTGGATCATCCAGGTGCTGACCTCCCCGACAAAGATCCTGAACCGTAGCCGTCTGCCCGTCGTGATCGACTCGCGGCTGTTGCAGAAGACAGCGTTTCAGAGGAGGGAAAAACAGGCGCTCCCCATCCTTGTTCTCTTTTTCGTCGAGGAGATCGAACCCAGGGACAAACAGGCGCAGATCCACACCTCCGTGGGAATGGCGATCGTGATGGGGCGTCTGCAGGACAAGCTGAAGGGGAAGGTCTTCTGTATGGGGTATCGGTTTCCGGCGATGGAGAAAAAGGAACTCAAAGAGGCGGTCAAAGACCTGGACGCGGCCATCGGCTCGAAGCTCAAGAAGGTGCCCGTGCTCGCGTTCTTCACCGTGAAGAAGGGCAAGGATCGAAAGACCGGCAGGGAAGTCTCCCGGCTCGAGTTCCAGCGAAAGGTCGGGGAGACGCTTGACATGATGGAAGACCTGGAGAAGTTCCAGGATCGGGTGGCGAAGGCGGCCCGATCCTTTCTGCGCAGGCTTGACTAGTCACGAATCTTAATTATGGGGACACTCACTTAAATGAATTATATTGCAGATAAGTGAGTGTCCCCTTATCTGGAGTGTCCCCTTATCTGCTTATCTGTGAAAGGAGTAGGAGGCATGGGAAACCCCTTTTGTCATATCGAGCTTCAGTCGAACGATCCAACGAAGGCGAAGGAGTTCTACAAGGGGATGTTCGATTGGGGAATGGAAGAGATGCCGATGGGAGAGACCACCTACACCATGATCCAGGTCGGCGAGGGAACGGGCGGAGGAATCATGAAGAATCCCGTTCCGAACGTCCCGTCTCACTGGCTGGCCTACATCCTTGTCGATGACGTGGCTGTCTCCACGGACAAGGCCAAGTCGCTCGGGGGAAACGTCTTGATGGACAAGACGGAGATCCCGAACGTGGGATGGTTCAGCGTGATCCAGGACCCGACCGGAGCGGCATTCGGGATATGGCAGCAGAAGCCCAAGTAATTATGGGGACACTCTAATTATGGGGACACTCACTTAAATGAATTATATTGCAGATAAGTGAGTGTCCCCTTATCTCCCTTATCTCAGAGTTTTCAGGAAGTCGTCCAGGATCTGCTCGAGCGTGGGCTCGCCGATGACCTCCAGGCGGTAGGTCACCCGGACGGTCTCCTGAGTGATCTTCAGCAGGAGGGCCAGGTCGACCGGCGTCCCGATGACCACCGTGTCGCAATCGACGGCAGCAATCGTTTCCTCCAGCTCGCGGATCTGATCTTCCCCGTAGCCTATCGCGGGCAAGACGGGTCCGAGGTCCGGGTACTTTTGCGCGATCTCCGCGAGAGATCCGACGAGGTGGCCCTTCGGATCGACGATCTCGCTCGCCCCGTTCTCACGCGCCGCCTTCAATCCTGCCCCGAATTTCATCCCGCCGTGAGTCAGGGTCGGTCCGTCCTCGATCACGAGGACCCTCTTCCCCTTTATCTTCTCCGCATCGGAAACCTGGACGGGTGAGTTCGCCCGGACCACCTTGGCGCTGGGGTTATGCTGCGCTATGTTCTCTTCCAGGATCCGTAGATCACTCTCTCGGGCCGAGTCGATCTTGTTGATCACGACGACATGCGCCCCCTCGAAATTCTCCAGGCTAGGATAGTAGGTGAGCTCATGCCCCGCCCGAAGCGGGTCCACGACGACGATCCAGAGGTCCGGTCTGTAGAAGGGGACGTCGTTGTTCCCCCCATCCCAGATGATCACGTCCGCCTCCTGCTCCGCCGCGTCCAGAACGTCCTTCATATCGACGCCCGCGAAGACAGTGGCTCCGTTCTCGATGTGCGGTTCGTACTCTTCTCTCTCCTCGATGCTGCATTCCTGGCGGGTCAGATCATCCAGCGTGGCAAAGCGCTGCACCCGCTGCTTCAGAAGATCCCCGTAGGGCATCGGATGGCGCACGACGACCGTCCTCTTGTCCCGAGCCTTGAGAAGCCCGACGATGTGCCGGGACGTCTGGCTCTTCCCACACCCCGTCCGGACGGCGCAGACGGCCACGATGGGTTTCTTCGACTTCAGGGTGAGCTGTTTCGTCGGGGCGAGGAGGAAACTCGCTTTCTGCCCGATGACCCGCATTTCCCGGTCCCGGACATAGTCCAGGGTGACGTCGCTGTAGGCGAACACCACCTCATCCACCGAGTGAAGCTTGATCAGCTCCTCGAGACGCTCTTCCGGCTCGATCGGGATCCCGTCGGGGTATCCGTCGCCCGCCAGCTCGGGGGGATATCTCCGGCCATCGATGTTCGGGATCTGTGTCGCCGTGAAGCAGACCACTCGCACATCGGCCTTGTTCCTGTAGCAGGTGTTGAAGACGTGAAAGTCCTTCCCCGCCGCTCCCATGATGAGCACACGCTTCATCTGCATCTTCTCGGAAATCCTTGCCTTGAGAATCGAGGGCGCATGAAGGGGGGTCCAGGGAAAGGCTGGAAGCAGTTCGGTAGAGCCGCGTCGAATACGATCCCGGCGAACTTCGTTCAGGGAAGATAGCGACAGAGGGGGCGGTCGTCAAGCCGTAGGGGGGTCAGCGGAATTTCTTGCGGGCGCCGCCGTTGATGGGGACATCCATTTCCAGATCAGGATCTCTCTTCACCGAAGGGAGGCGATCCGCTCTGGCGGGAATCCTATCTTCCGAGGCGCGTACGTCCGGAAGATCACCTACCTCGGGGAGGGCGATCGCGGCCCACTTCGGAGCCCCGATAGCCTCCGCGATCCGGTCTCCGTTGACCCACACATCGCCGACCACGAGCGTGGTGCTCTTGCGGCCCGGAGCCTCGACGGAAACGCTCCCTTTGTAGACGCGGACCTCGATCCTCATCCCCAGGCGCTTCACGCCGAAAACCGTGCCCAGGGCGCGCACCCTGAAGGTTCCGGCGCCGGTCCGCACCTCGACGACGAACGGGACCTTCTGCTTGCCGAGGGAGGCGATCACTTCCCCGTCCCCTTCGAGGATCACGAGGGATTCCCGATCGCGGAGATCCACCTGGATCCGAGTCTGGCGTTGGATGGCCAGCTGGGCCATCGCGGCATCGAGCGTTACACGGGCCACATCGGGGCCCCGGTTCTTCAGGTGATCCTTGTTCCGGAACCGGGTCCAATCAGTGTAGGTCTTTCTCGTACCATCCTCGGCCTCGACGAAGAGTCTCTGGCCCTCAAAATCGCCTACCTCCGCCGATGTTCGGTCGATGTCCGGCTCCTGGGCGGAATCGTTCTTGAAGACGAATATCAGCCCGAGGACGAGCAGGACGGCGGCAGCCAGGCTCCCCCACCGCATGGGCATGGGCGCCCGCCGGGGGAGAACAGGGAGATCGGTGACGATCGCCCTCTCGAGATTCAGGGAGATGGCTGGAAGCGAGCCGGAGAGGAGGGCGAGGGCGCCCCCCATCTCCTCCTTTTCCTGACGGCATGCGGCGCATCTCTGGAGGTGATCTTCGAGCCGCGTCCGGTCCTCGAGGGGAAGCTCCCCGTCGAGGTAGGGGGAAATCATCTTGCTGGAGGTTTCGCAGTTCATTCGTTTATTCCGACGGTCGTGTGGGGCCAATCCCGTGTCTCTTCAGCTTTTCCTTGAAGGCGGCCCGAGCCCGGAATAGCAAGGACTCGACGGCCGCCACGGTCGTCCCGAGAAAGGAAGCCACCTCCGCATAGGGCAGGTCTCGCATATGCTTGAGTATCAGCACCTCTCGGTGATTCTCGGGAAGCTCGAAGAGGATTTTTCTCACGATACCTTTCTCCTCTTCTCTCAGCGCGGCCGCGTCGGGTGGGTCGTCTTCACTGGCCACCTCTCCCGGTAGCCTCGAGAGATCCGTGACCGTGAGGGGCCTACCACGGCGCTTGCGCAGCCAGTCGATCGAAGTCGTGCGAGCGATTCCGTGAAGCCATGCTCCAATCCGCTTGGGGTCACGGAGCGTGCCGAGACGGCGGTAGGCCTTGTGAAAAGTCTCCTGGGCCATGTCCTCCGCGACATGCGTGTCGCCAACCATCGAGTAGGCAACGCTGACGACGAGCGGGAGGTATCGACGGACAATGGACGCGAAGGCCTTGGGGTCGCCTCGCTGAGCCTTTCGAACTTCCTGGTCATCCGTCTCTTTTCGCTCCGTCCCGGTAGTCAATCTCACCTATCCTTGTGGACGTAGGCTCTCGGGCCCTTCCCGCGCAGAAAATGGAGACCCGGCCCGTCTCAAACTTCCTTCATCGAGGCCAGAATACGCAAGTAGCTGTCATGCCTGGACTTGAGTATTCCGCCCTCCTCGACTGCCTTCCTCACGGCGCAGTGGGGTTCGATGCGATGGAGACAGTCCCCGAAGCGACACCCTTCAGATGCCTCGAGGATGTCGGGGAAGGCCCCCTGCACCTCGGTCGGCTCGGTCCCCCACAACCCGAACATCCGGACGCCGGGGGTATCGACCACGTAACCGCCGCCTTCGAGAGGGATCAGCGTCACGCGGCTCGTCACGTGCTTCCCCTTGGAGGTCTTGTCGCTCACCTCTCCGGTGCGAAGCTTGGCCCCCGGCAAGACAAGGTTGAGTAGCGAGGACTTCCCTGCCCCCGAAGGTCCGGCGAAGACCGTCTTTCGATCGTGAAGGATTTCCCGAAGATCGTCCAAACCCTCTCTCGTGGGAACCGAAGTCAGCAGGAGGGTGAGCCCGATATCCCTGTAGTGTCCGAACTTCTCCAGGATCTTTTCCTGTGGCACGAGATCGACCTTGTTCACACATACGACCGGGCGGATCTCCCCGCGGAGGGCGGCGACGAGGATCCGGTCGACTAGACCCTGCTTGGGCCGGGGACGAGCCGCCGCCACCACGATCAGGACCTGGTCCACGTTGGCGACCACGACCTGCTCGACCGCCCGCCCCCCCGCGACCGGACGGGAGAGCTTGGTCCGGCGGGGCGATACCTTCTCCAGGACGCCAACGCCGACCTGGAGGGTGCGATACCGTACCTCATCGCCCACCGCCACCGGGTGCGACGTGGCGCCCCCCCCGACACGCCACTTCCCGGGCAGCGTGCATCGGACCACCCCGTCGGGGCCCGAGACCTGCGCCTCGGGTCCATCCACCTCGATAACCACTCCATCCGGCAAACCGCGACCTCCTGCCCCAAGGATATCGACCCGGGTCACGCGCCGGAAGAGACGACGGGTCGCATGGGAGGCCCCCGGGACAGGGCGGAAGACCCCGCCGCGTCTCTCTTGACAGGCCAGTCACGGGAATGCTAATCTCCCCCCTCTCTCGGTGTCCGATTAAGGCAATTCGAACCTGTTGTCCTGAGAATATGGAGGGGATGAATGTACCCGATCAGAGCTGGATCCGTCCTTCTATTGGGGTTGTGCCTGGCGATGGGCTGTGCCTCCAATGAAGTGCCGGCCTTCGAGGACCTCCCGGAGGTCAAAAAGATAGCCAGCGCCGGTGGCAATCCGATGGGTATCAGGTTGGCGATTGCCCCGATCGTCGAGACGTTCGACCGCGACGAGATCAACAAGGAAGGGACGAACAAGTTCGCCGTCGAGTTCGACCCGAGAGACCTCCGCAACGAGTTCGTCGAAATGCTGAACAATTACGGGCTCTTCGAGAGCGTGGGTACTGTCGAAGGGGCCAACAAGGACGAGTGGGTCGCCAATGCCTTCGAGGCCGAGTTCGATGTCGTGATGGAGCTCAATCTGAAGCAGTTCGATGTGAACTTCGTCGGCACCAACGGCTGGTACGCCCCCAACCTGATCAACTTCGCCCTCTTTGTCTGGACGGCCTGGTGGGTGACCGACGAGGTCTACGGGGCGAACGTCGAGATCGACATGAAGCTCTGGAGCGCCCATTCGGGACAGCGGCTCTGGAACGGTACCTTCAAATCGAATCAGGAGCGTGAGCTGGACGACTTCGAGCGCGGTTGGAAGCTCACCGGGTCGATCTTCATCCCGAGCGGGCTCAAGGCGGAAAACTGGCAGAAGATCCACGAGGTCGTGATGCCGTTCTCCGTGCAGGAAGTGAAGTCGGAGATCCTGACGACGATGCACGGCGAGGTCCGAGACTACAGCGGCGGGCGGGATTTCGCCAGCTACATGGAAAAGCGGATGGCCGTCATCATCGGCGTCAACCGGCACGACGGCTTCCTGATCCACAACCTCAGGTACGCCGACCAGGACGCGCAGGCGTTCTACGACTTCCTCACCGATGATTTTCGAGGGCTGGTTCCCGCCAAGAACATCAGGCTCTTCCAGAACCACACGGCGACGAGGGAGAATGTCCGGGATGCCTTCAAGTTCATCAACAAGTACTCCCGGGCCGACGACACCGTCTACGTCTACTTCGCCGGCTACGGATCGCTCGTCAAGGACGAGATGGCCGGAGGAGACGGCTTCAAGAAGTACCTGGTCCTCTACGACACCGACGTCGACAAGCTCAGCGAGACGGCGCTATCGATCGATGAACTGGACTCCCTGTGCGACGGGGTCAACGCCCGGAACGTGGTGATCATCCTGGATACGTCCTTCAACGTGGTCGATGGGGAGACCCGGACGTACGTGGATGTCCGGCAGCCGGCGGAGGAGGTCACTCTCGACGACGAGTTCTTGAAGACGCTCGCGGAGGGGGACGGCAGGCTCGTCCTCTCCGCCTGCACGACCGAACAGGGGGCCCTGATGCTGGACGAGGAGCAGCACGGCCTCTTCACGCACTACTTCATCGAGGCGACCCACCTCATCAAGACACTCGCCGGCGAGGACGGCGTCCTGACGCTGCAGGAGGTCCTGTCACACGCCATCGACGCATCGATCGACCGGGCGGACATCGAAGGTCAGGAGCAGGAGCCGAAGGTCTACGGCGAGGGCGCCGATGGGATCGATGTGGCCTGGCTCAGCACCGGCGAGGCCCCTCCCGAAGAAGATGAGCCGGCGCCCGAGGAGGACGAGGCAGGGCCTCCCGCCGACGAGTAGTAGATAAGGAACTACAAGAGGAAGCAAATTCCTGACGAGGGCGACCGGTATCGGTCGCCCTCGTCTTTTTGTTCAGCCATCATTCGTCGAGTTCATCCAGCCTGTGGACGATCTCCGTATCTTCGGGCAGGTCGATCCGGAATACGTCCGCACTCATCTCGGGATTCTCTTCGATCGATTCGAGGGTGATCCCCATCTCCTTGTCGCTCGTCTTCAGCGCGGCGGAAGCGGGCCACCATCGACCGTCGAAGAGGGAATAGTCCCCCACGCTCACCTCTAGCTCCAGCTCACCGTCCGCGGAGTGGCGCGTCAGCAGGCGGAGGAGCAAGTGATCCCGATCGTACGTCCAGACCTCGCGCCGCTGCCCTGCAGAGCCCTGGCTGAGGATCAGGCTGTCCGGATCCTTCGTGAATGACGCCCGGCGATCTCCACCGTCGCCGAGGAGGGCTCGAAGCAGATCCCGAGATGCGAGCAAGGGTCCCGCCCTCGACCCCATCTCTGCCAGGGATGCCTTCAGGGCCTTCCATCGTCTCGGCAAGTGGAGGACGACGTGGTCTCCGTCGATCAGCAGGTCGAGAGCCGACCAGACGAGCCGCCGGGCATGGATTCGCAGCCGGCCGCTCCTGTCCGCCCAGAGATAACCGCGGAGGATCCCGCGCTCCGTCTCGATGGTGAGCCTGGCATGCATCCCCTCGAGCCCTTCCGTCCGCTTCCGTATGATCTGGACCGCTTCGTCGACGGTCGTGGTGCGTGGATAAGAGGGGGGCTTCGGCGTCGGACCGGCGCAACTTGCCAGAAGAAGGAGCGCGGCGCGGAGGATCGGGGCTTCCCTCCCGGTCAAGGCTTCTCCTTTGCGTCCTCCAGGAGGAACTTTCGATATCCGAGCAGGCCGAGGGCGGCGTGCTGCACCCCGTCGATTCGAATCCGCGGAGAGCCGAGACCCTGGCGAAATCCGCCGATCGCGCTCTCGGGAGATGGGAGGTAGAAGGCGGTCTCGCGGCGGATCTGGAGCCGCAGAGCGAACTCGGCGCAGAGCTTCGCCGCAGCCCGGAAATCCGACCTCGGCGTGCCCCGTCGCTTCGAAAGCCGGTAGGCCGAGACGAGGGCCTCGAACATGCCGAGACTGGCCGCTCCGGTCGGCTCCTGGCCCCACCCCGAGAACCCCCCCACCCAGTCCGGGTAGGACGCCGTCTCCGGCGTGACCACATATCCCGCCAGCTTCTCCGCGATCCGGTAGGCATACAGGACGTAGCGCTCGTCATGAAGGTACGGGTCGATCTCCTCGGCCGCCTGGACGAACCAGTGGTCCAGGATGAACCCTACATCCGTCTCCCTCTCCTCGACGATGTAGTCCGCTCCCTTCCTCGCGGCGTCGAGGTATCGGGCGTCATCCAGACGGCGATGAAGCAGGATCAAAGCGAGAACCGCCTGACCGGGGCCCCACTTGGATCGCCTCGGCCCGCCGATCCCCAACTGGATCGGGTCGAACCTCCCGCTCGATCTCTGCCGGTCGAGCAGGAATTCTCCGAGGCTTCTCAGGACCTCATCCTTTACCTCTCCTTCGAGGGCAGCTATCACCAGAAGGGCTGTGGGCCCGACTCGACCTCCCTCCAGGGCCAGGCCGCGCTGCCCTTCCATCTCTTGCGCCCTGGCCAGGATGTTCTCGAGAGCCCGCTGACCGCCATCACGCAGATCCTTCCTTTCCAGGGCATCGGCCAGCTTGAAGAGCGCCAGGGTGGTCCCCGCATGTCTCGCCAGGTTGTAGCCCGCCTCCATTTCGTCGGTGACGGTGTTGTACAGGTACCGGAACGAGCCATCCGGCTCGATGGATCGCAGGAGCCAGTCGGCGCCCGCCGCGTAGGCGGCCTCGATGTCGCTCGGTTTCAAGGTGATGTCCTGCCGGTTCATCCTCAACAGTCGCACCGGCTCGCCCGACGGCCCGGATCCGGCGAAGGAGATGGCGTAAAAACGGTCGACCACGATGCCCGCCTCCTCACCGACAGGAACCCCCAGTCTTCCGCGGGCGGCCCGGATGACCTGATATACGGTATCCCAGTCCTTCTCCACGAATTCGCCCGGGAGCAGTACCGCCGTCTCCCGGTCCCACTGGAGCCTGACCCCGTGCACCCCGAAGGCGAACGGCCCGCTGACTCGCGCGTCAAGCAGGACCTTCCGCTCGCCGAGGGTGCGGTGTTGCCACTCCAGGTCCATCGGAATCCAGCCGCCGAATAGGAGGTCGATGCGGATCACAGGGTCAGGCCCCGGTTTGCGAGCGGCTGTCGCCGCGCGGGCCGCTTGCCCCAGGTTCCGAGCCAGCGTTCCCCCCTCGCCGAACCCGCGGGCCGACTTTCCTCCCGGCCAGTACAGAGTAAGTCCGACGGGGCTACCTTGAATGCTGGGTGGCAGTCCGGCCAGCTTGGCTCTTCCCTTTTCCACGGCGACATGAGCCGCGTCCAGGATCGACTTCATCACATCCACTTCGAGGGATGGGATGTTGGCCTGGGCCGCCCGGAGACTCCGTTGGACCTGATCGTGATTTCCGGGGAATCGGGAGGCGAGCTGAGCAACGTTATCCCATGCCATCACGGCGAGGGCCGGGTCTACTGCCTCAGCCTCGATCGCTATCTCCTTCGACAGGGCCATGGAGCCCTGAAAATGCTCCACTCCCGCCTGGAGGTAGCTTATGGCCTGCTTGTGCTTTCCCTGCAACCCCGCCGACTGACCCAGTCGGATGAACATCCCTTCCTCGCGGGTCTCCCTCGCCAGGATCAGGAAAAGCGCTTCCGCCTCTTCGTATCTCCCATCCTGGAAATAGACCTCTGCCAGCGTGAACATTGCCGCCTGGTTGTTGGAATCGGACTGGATCGCCTTCTTGAACTCTCGGATTGCCGCCGCCCGGTCCCCGAGGTGGAGGTAGATCGCCGCCGCGTTGCTTCTGGCCTGCGAATGGTCGGGGTCGAGGCGGATCACGGCCTGGAATTCGGAGAGGGCCGCGGCCGCGCGGCGCTCATTGAGATGTGTCGCCGCCTCCGTCATGTGGTTGGCGATTCGAGCCTCGGTCGAAACACACCCCTGTGCAGCGCCGAGGATCAGGAGGGCAGGCCAGACTCGGTTCCATCTCCCTCGAAGGCTGCCTGGAAGGCCGCCAGGGGGGAAGAATCGGCCAAAAATCGTCGTTATTTCACAAGCCATTGTTACATAATACCTTATGTCGAGTCTCGCGCAGCGAGGGTATCAGGCGCTCGCCCTGATTGCAAGGACCCACAGGACTTGCGTCCATTCTACCCCCTTTTCGGCAGAAAACCATTTGACAGTTTTCCGAACGGGTGCTATATATAGTATGGCGTCGTTGCCCGGAACCCAACATATTGGGTCTCGGTCAGATTGGTAGAGGGGGACGCCGAGACGAAATCGTTGTGCAACGTGGCGGATAGGGGGTGATCTCCGAAAGGGCGGTAATTCTGAGGACCGCCCTTCCGCTATTTTCCGGGCGCACCGTCCGCTCGCGTTCTCTACAGGAGGTTCCCCATGGTGCGGAAGTTTGCCGTCTTGACTCTTCTTCTCGCTTTGCCCCTTCTCATCGCCGCGGGGGGGAACTTCCCCAGCAGTGGGATCGTGACCGGGGATCGCGTCAATCTGCGAGCCGGGCCCAGCACGAACGATCCAAGCCTGGGGTTCGCCTCCAAAGGGGACCATCTCACCGTGCTGGCCAGCAAGGCGGGATGGTACCAGGTGAAGTGCCCCCGGAAGGTCTCGCTGTGGATCCACTCGAAGTTCATCACGGCGTCGGGGCAGGTGAAGGGCAACGGGGTCAACCTGAGGCCCCGCCCGAACACGACGCACGCCCCGGTGGGACGAGTCGGCAAGGGGGAGCAACTGAAGGTCATCTCCACCAAGACGAAAGACTGGGTCAAGGTCGTACCGCCGTCGTCGGCCACGGCCTGGATCTCATCCCGGTACGTGCGAACGACGGGGGGTTCGCTCTCGAAGGACACGATTCGGACCGATCCAGTGGGAAGGGGCAAGATCCTTCGGCCGACCACTCCGCGCGTAGCGACGGACCCGACCCTCGACGTGGCGGAGAGATACCTGAGGCTGGAGATGCTGAAGGAGCCGGAAGATATGACGCTGGACCCGGTGATCGGCCTATTCCGTCAGGTTCTCGAAAGCAACGCGAGTGAGGACGTGAAGGAGAGGGCGCGCCAGGGGCTCCAGCAGGCGGAGAAGTGGAAGCGAATCTCGGATGTGATGATCGAGGTGAACCGCCCTGTTCCTGAGCTGGGGCCGAGAAATCCTTATCCGAGGCCCCGCCTGCGGAGCGAGAACGAGGACGACTATCTTGCAATCGGCTGGGTCGAAGGCCGAGGGAAGATCCTGTTCGGGGGAGCGAGCCATCGGCTGCAGATGGGCAAGGAGACGCAGATGCTCATGAAGAGCTCCGATTTCCGCCTCAACGACTTCGTCGGGAAACGAGTCGGAATCCGGGGGACAACGATCGGCTGGGAAGGGTCCCGAAAGGTCGTCCTGGTGGAGGACATCCACGTATTCGGGAAGTAACGACGATCTATCAGAATATGAAGGGCCCTCCGGTGCGGACCGGGGGGCCTTTTTTTTGGGGGGGGACTACTCCCCAAGTTGTATCTGTGTTTGCTGCCACGTCAGGTTGATCTTGCCGTTGTAGAACATCTTCGGGTATCGGATCGACCAGATCTGCTTCCGGAAGGTCCAGTTGCGGTCCTCGAGCAGGATCGCTTCCTTCCACTTGGCCACGGCGGCCTCCTTCGACTCCTGCAGCCAGAGATAGAGGCCCCATCGGAAGAGGACCTCACCCGACTTCCGGTCGGCTCGGTGGGCGCTCTCCATCTGCAGGATCGCCTTCTTCAATTTGCCCTCCGCCCGAAAGATTGCGGCCATCTGAAGTCGCAGGGGGATATCGGTCTTCTTCGCGGCCAAGCCCTCGATGACTCGCTTCTTGAGCTCTCTCGTGGTTGGAACGGGGACCGCATCGACGGCTGCGATGTACTCGGGACGAAATTCTTGCTTGAGGAAGGTCTTCAGGCCCTTGATCGCCTCCTTGGCCGACTTGTGGACAGGGATCAGCCGGGCGTACACCCCTATCTCATCGATCACGATCACGATCGGGACGTTCGTGAACCCGAACTTCCTGGCAATGAGGCTTCCCTCGTCGAGCAAGATGGGGAATTTCACGTGTGCTCGCTTGACGTACTGTTTCGCGTACTGGGGACCGATCGCTTCCATCGCCACACCGACAACCTGCATGATCTCCCCCGCCTCTTTGTCCATGAATTCCTGCCATCCCTCGAGATGGTAGCGGGAGTTGTCCCAGGAGGCGAAGACGACGAAGGCCACTCGCTTTCCCCTGAACGTCGAGAGGGCCACGGGTTTTCCGGTCAAATCGGGGAGCGTGATGCTGGGGATCAGGGCGCCGTGTTCAATCTTCTCGGGCCGCGCGGGCTCCTCGAACAGGGGGTTGTCCTTTTCCTTCGATTTGATCTCGACCTGTTCGGAGACTCGATTGGATCGTATCCATAGGTTGAACGTGTCCCTCAGGATCTTGTCGGGCACTCGCGGGACTCCATCGACGACGTCACCGCCTCTCTTTCCTCCGTCGTTGCGGATCTCGATGAGCTTCTCCCCCCGAACGAGGATCATCTTCTTCTTGGTCCACTTGATGCTCACTCCGAGCCTCGTGACAAGCTCGACCGGAATCAGCACGAACCTCCCGCGGGCCAGCGCGGGCACCTTCGTCTCGACCTCCTTGCCGTCGAAGATCACCTTGTATTCCCCCCCGGGTCGCGCAGCCCCGAGGAGCAGGAACGGGATCACGGCAGCGAGAACCCATGTTCCTCTTCCCTTTGCGATGCTTCGGCTCATGGTTACTATTATGCGGTACTGTCGGCGGATGGCTAGTGAGTACGTGGTTGGACGCGCATGGGTGAGCGGACGATCTTGATAGTCGAGGACGACGCGGCGATCCGTACGGGGCTCGTGGACACGCTACGCCTCGAGGGTTACAAGGTGCTCCAGGCGGAGGAAGGAGGCGTGGCGCTGCGTCTGGCCCGTGAGCAGGACCCGGACTGCATCGTCCTGGACCTGATGCTCCCCGACCGGAGTGGGTTCGACGTCTGTCAGACCCTCCGGAGAGAACGCGCTCGGGGTGCGATCCTGATCCTGACGGCAAAGAGCCGCGACGAGGATCGGGTCAAGGGGCTCGACCTGGGGGCTGACGACTACCTGACGAAGCCTTTCAGCCTGGAGGAGCTTCTCGCCCGCATCCGGGCGCTGCTGCGAAGGGTGAAAGAGAAGATATCCGGCCCTCAGGAGTACCAGCTAGGGGACTTGAAGTTGAACTTCCGGAACTTCGAGGCGGTCCGTAACGGCCAACCCCTGAAGCTGACCGCTCGGGAGTTCAAGATCCTGAAGCTCTTCCTCGACAATCCGGGAAAGGTGATCAGCCGGAAGGAGTTCCTCGACAAGGTGTGGGGCTACGATTTCCCGCCAAACACCCGGACGGTGGATAACCACATCGCGCGCCTTCGCAAGCGGATCGAACCCGATCCCGCCCATCCCCGGTACATCCTGAGCGTCCGGAGCGTCGGCTACAAGTTCGAACCCTGAATTACAGATAATCAAGATGTAATCAAGGGGACACACACTTATCTCCCGGCAATCAAGGGAGTGTCCCCGAATCTCCCGAAACTCTACGATGTTCTATGAGGACGGTGACGGGGCCGTCGTTCTCGATATGGACGATCATGCTCGCCCCGAATCGTCCCGTCTCGACTGCGACCCCCCTGGTCCTTATCTCCGCGACATACCGCTCGATCAGGGGCCGGGCCGCGTCGGAAGGCGCCGCCCGGACAAAGGAGGGGCGGCGTCCCTTGCGGGTATCCCCGAGGAGGGTGAACTGGGAGATGACGAGAACGGATCCGGACACGTCCTGGACCGAGAGATTCAGCTTCCCCTGATCATCATCGAAGATTCGAAGCTCGGCCGTCTTTCGCGCGACCGTCAGCGCCTGCTCATCTCCGTCGCCCACTTCGCACCCCACCAGAGCGACCAGGCCTCGATCGATCTCACCGATCGTCACTCCGTCGACGGAAACGGCGGCCCTTCGCACCCTCTGGAGAACAGCGATCAGCTCTCGTCCCCTGTCAGGCTCCGGGTGTAAATGATCAGGTCGTCCCCCTCGCGGTAGTACCCTTCCAGGCGAGCCTTCTCCTGGAAGCCGCATTGGATGTACAACTTGCGAGCGTCGGCGTAGCCGGGAAGGGAGGACGTCTCGCTCACCACCAGGCGACCCCCCTCCTGTCGGACGCGATCTATGAGGAACTCCATCAGACGGCGGCCATAACCCTTGCGCCGAAACCCCGGGCCCACGGCGATCCAGTAGAGGTCAAAGGTGGTCTGCGTCAGAGGGACCCTACCGAAGCAGACGTAGCCGGCGGGCCGATCCCCCTCCCAGAGGATGAACGGCTGATAGTCGCGGTCTCCCCCGAGGAAATCCGCAACGACGTCCAGTGCGCAGTCGACCTCTTCTGGACGGAAGGCGTCTACCCCACCCAGGAGGTCTCGCAGAGCCCCCGTGTCGTCCGCCATCACCTCACGGATCACCGCCTCGAGGGATTTCCGGCCGTCGTTCGAAGGACTCATCGCGTATCGAAGCGCTCCAGGGCAAGCCGACCGATCTCACCGAGCGTCGCAGGGTAGTCGTACCCGACGACCGCGGTGGCGCGGGAGAATCCAGCGTCGGGGCTGATGTCCGGATTGGGGTTGACGTCGATCACATACGGCCTCCCCTCCTGGTCCACCCGGAAGTCCACTCGCCCGAAATCGTGAAGGTGAAATATCCGGAACGCCTTCAAGGCCGTCCCGTTGATCTTCTCCAGGAGATCCGGCGAGACCTCCGCCGGGCAGACGGGCCGGGTCCCCTCGTACTCCGGGCTACCCTCCGTCCACTTGGCATTCAGCGTCACCACCTTGGGTAGCCCCTCGGGGAACTCGCTGAAATCGATCTCCGATGGCGGCAGCGGCAACAGGGAGTCCCCGTTCCCCCACAGGGCCACATTGATCTCTCTCCCCTCCACGTACCTCTCCACGAGGGCCGGTTGCCGGTAATTCTCCCAGATGTACCGCACCCTCTCATCGAGGGCCTCCTTCGTCCGGACGACGGAATCGGTTGCAATCCCGATGCTCCCGTCCTCCGCGGACGGTTTCACCATGGCGGGCAGGGGCAGCGTCTTGATGGCCTCCTCGCCAGGGTAGACCGCTCCACCTTCGGGAGTCGCCAGCCCGTGACTTCTGAGAATCGCCTTCGCCACCCCCTTGTCGAGGGCGAGGGAGAGTCCGCGCGAGCCGGCCCCGGTAAAGGGCATCCCGAGCGTCTCGAGGATCCCGGCCAGGGTCGGTTCGTACTGACTCTCTCCGAAGAGAGAATCGGAAAGGTTGAAGATCAGGTCCGCCTTCGCTTCCCGCAACTCATCCACGAACCCGTAGTCGTTCTGTCGGATGACGATGGGAATCGCCTCTGCCCCTAAAGATTCGAGGGCCGTGCGAACCGCCCGGGCGGCTTCCTCCATGTCGCCGCACTGCTCCCACGTCGGGCCGCGCTCCGAGGAGGCCTCCGGATTATCGAAGAGGACGGCAATCCTCTTTCCCTTCATGACAGCCCCACTCTCTTGCAGGCAGCATCCAGCACGGCGTGGATCATCTCGGAATAGCTGAGGCCCCCTGCGCGGGCCGCCTTCGGGTAGCAGGAGTTCTCCTCGGGGTTCGGCAGGATGCCTGGGAGAGGATTCAGCTCGATGATCCGGGGACGACCTGTCGCATCCAGACGGACGTCGACTCGCGACCAGTCCCGGCAGTCGAGTACGCGGTACGCATCCAGCGCAACCGTCTGGACCTCACGATCCAGCTCGGGAGGAATGTCGGCGGGGCAGGTGAAGATGTCGATCGGGTTCTCCGGTCGGTCGACCACCCACTTCGCCTCGTACGAATAAATCGGTTTCAGCCCGTTCGGGAGGATCGATAGATTGATCTCCACCGTCGGAAACGCCCGCGCTTCGGCGCCGTTGCCGAGGATCGCGACGGTGAACTCCCGGCCAGGGAGGAACTCCTCCGCAACGGCAGCCTGCCGATAGACGTCCAGGACCTTCCCGACGGCGACTCGCCATTGTTCGTCCTCCTCGACGACGGACGCATCCGGGATGCCTTTGGACGACCCTTCCGCCACCGGCTTGATGATCGCCACCGAGGCGTTCAGCTCCCTCCGGGCGGCCCCGACCCCCTCGACGGAATCGACGACCACCTGACGGGGCGTCGGAACCCCATTGGCCATCAACACCTCTCGGGTCCTTCTCTTGTCCAGGGAGATCGCCAGGGTAACCGGGTCGGAACCGGTGTAGGGGATTTGCAACATCTCCAGGATTGCTGGGATCTGCGCCTCCCGTGCCGAGCCGTGCAACCCCTCCGCCAGGTTGAAGATGATGTCCGAGCGACTCTCGACGATCCGGGCGTAGGCGTCTTCGCGCACTTCGATCGGGAACACATCGTGCCGCTCCTGCAGCACGTTGCGGATCGCGTCTATTGTCTGGGGATCATCGAATTCGGCGAAGTGATCGGGGGGCTTGCCCGTGGGGAGCTGCCCCTTGAGGTTGTAGGCGAACCCGACGCGCATCGAAGAGGATCCGTACCATCGAGGATCCGCCTCGTCCAGTCCTCGAGCCCGATCTACACTTGTGCGAGGGAAGGCTCCGCGACCGGCGGTTCCTCGTAGATGAAGATTCGTCCCTGGTAGTTTCGGAGGAAGACCTTGCCGTTCTCGGCAGCCATCAGGTAATTCGGTCCCACCGGAATCTTTCCGCCGCCTCCCGGTCCGTCGATCACGAACGTAGGCACGCCGTACCCGGTCGTGTGGCCGCGCAATTTTTCCATGATGCGTATCCCGACCGAGAGGCTGGTCCGCATGTGCTCCGTCCCTACGACGGGGTCGCACTGATAAATGTAATAGGGCCGGACCCGGATCTTCAGCAGGTCTTGCATCAGCTTTTTCATCACCGTGGGGCGATCATTGACCCCCTTCAACAGCACCGTCTGGGATCCCATGGGGATGCCCGCATCGGCGATCTTGGCGCACGCCTTGCGGACCTCCTTCGTGATCTCCTTGGAGTGGTTGAAATGAATGCTCATGTAGAAGGGGTGGTACTTGTGCAACATCTCGACGAGCTCGTCGTCGATCCTCTGCGGCAGCAGGATAGGCACGCGAGTCCCGATCCGGAGCATCTCTATATTCGGGATCCTGTGGAGCCTGGCGACGATCTTCTCCAGCCGGGAAGTCGACATGGTGAGTGGATCGCCCCCGGAGATGAGGACATCGCGAATCTTCTTGTGGGATTCGAGGTATTCCGCCACCCGCTCCAGAAGGGCGTCGGTCATCATGAATGTCTGGTTACCGACGAGCCGGCTCCTGGTGCAGTAGCGACAATACGATGCGCAGAAGTCCGAGACGAGCAGAAGGACACGGTCAGGATACCGATGCACCAGACCCGGCACGGGCGTGTGGGCGTCCTCCCCACAAGGATCGAGCATGTCCGCCGGGGAGACGTATGACTCCTGAATCGTAGGGATGAATTGCTTCCGGATGGGACAGTTCGGGTTGTCGGGATCGGCGAGTTTCAGGAAGTAGGGAGTGATCGCCATCCGAAAGTTGCTTTCGGCGTGTTTCACCCCGGCAACCTCATCATCTGTGAGGTTGATGTATTGCTCGAGCTGGACGAGGGTCTTGATCGAGTTTTGTAATTGCCAGCGCCAGTTGTTCCACTGATCTTTACCCACCCCTCCCCATCGTCCCTTCAGGGTTGGCTTGACCACCGATGTGGATGCGCTAATGATTCTCCCTCCTACACGAACTGAAAAAATCGATGAGTTTTGTTCTCTTCACTTCTATTTACTTCCATGAACAATCTAAAATATGAAGAGCACCTCATCATTAGTTCTATTCGAAATATAGCACACCCGATGATCTTGTCAACGGGAATTTTGCTCATCGTGAGATCAAATCATCGATTTGTTTTATTTTCTTTTTCGAATGGTTATGAACATTCTGACATCGAACGATTCGCGCGGCGATCGATGTCGATCGATGCCTGTCGATCGATCGACGCTACATCCTGAGGCAAGAAGTCCCGGAGGAGAAATGGATCGCGGGTGGAACAGGCTCGATTCGCTGTGATTTTCAGGGTTTTGGAGAAGCTTGGCTAGCGGGTGAAGCGGATCAACTCGAGATCGTTTTGAAAGCCTCTCTTGAACCGGTAGGTGACCTCGTCCATCACCTGCCGGATAAGGAAGATACCGATGCATCGGGTCTCTTCCTCTCTCAGGGCCTTCTCGAGCTCGGAAAAGTCGCTGGGTCCTGGGTCCAGATCGACCCCGTGATCCTCGATCAGGACGCGAATCCGAACGTCGTCGTACTCGATCCGCACGCCTATATCGGCACTCGTGGGGTGGGCGGAACGGTAGGAGATCACGTTCGTCACGGCTTCGTCGATCCCGAGTATCACGAGGCGACGATCCCGCTCCGTGAGGGGGGCTCCCTCCAGGGTCTTCCGTACGAAGTCGCGAACGAGCTTGAGCGAGCTGGTGTCGCTATGAACGGACAGGTGTTTCGTAGTGGCCTCGACCATTATGGAGCCTATCCTATGGCTGAATCCGACAGAAGGCAACGGATTCCTTCGCCGCTGACAGATTCATCGGGCTTCTGTCCATGTGTGATGAGGAAGGTCGAAGGCCTCCGCCACCCCCTTCTGGACAATTTTTCCGCGGTGAATGTTGATTCCGGAGACCAGATCGGGCCTGGAGATCGTCGCGCCGTCGAGTCCCAGATCGGCGATCTGGAGCGCGTAGGGGAAGGTGACATTCGTCAGGGCATAGGTGGAGGTGCGCCCCACGGCGCCCGGCATGTTCGTCACGGCGTAGTGGACGACCTTGTCCACGACGTAAATGGGCTCGGAAAGCGTTGTCGGCCTCGTTGACTCGATGCATCCGCCCTGATCCACCGCTACATCAATGATCACCGCCCCGGGCTTCATCGTCTTCAAGTATTCCCTCGGGACGAGGATCGGAGCCTTCCGACCGGTGAGGAGGACCGCACCGATCAGGAGGTCCGCCTCGGCGACCTTCTCGCGTATCTGGTAGGCGTTGGAGAAGAGGGGAACGACGTTCTTCGGCATGATGTCGTCCAGGTAGCGCAGGCGATCCAGATCAACATCCAGGATCGTCACGCGGGCTCCGAGGCCGGCGGCTACCTTGGCAGAGTTCGTGCCGACGATCCCTCCCCCGATAACGACCACGTGGGCAGGCTCCACCCCCGGAACCCCCCCCAGCAGGAGGCCTCTTCCCTTCGTCGGGCTCTCCAGGTACTTCGCCCCTTCCTGGACGGCCATCCGTCCTGCCACCTCGCTCATCGGGGCGAGGAGAGGGTGGCGGCCGGAGCTGTCCTCGATCGTCTCGTAGGCGATGGAGGTGCAGCCGCTGTCGCGCATCGCCAGGGTCAGCTCCTTTGATGCAGCGAAATGGAAGAATGTGAAGACGATCTGCCCCGAGCGGACGTGGGGATACTCCGAGGAGATCGGCTCTTTGACCTTCAGGATCAACTCCGCCTCGGCCCAGACGGGTTCCGCCCCGTCCACGATTCGAGCTCCGGCGTCCTTGAACTCCTCGTCCCGAATTCCGCTCTCCCCCCCCGCCGTCCTCTCCACGAGCACCGTGTGCCCGGCACTGGAGAGGGCGTCGACCCCGGCGGGGACGATGGCGACGCGGCTTTCGTTGTCCTTCACCTCTTTGGGGATTCCGACGATCATGGCCCATGTCCTCGGTGAGAAGGGCGAGGAGCGCCCTCCTGAGGCCGTCTGGAACTGTTCAGAAACGCTGTGTAGATCAGGGGCGGATTGTATGGGGCCTCTGGTGGGAGTTCAAGGGCCTGCGGAGACGAGGGCTCGGTGAAGCTCCTGGGCCAGGATCGCGGGTGTCGGCTGGCGCTGGCTCCTCTTTTTCTTCGTCATCTTGATCACGACGGCGTCTGTCAAAGGGGAGAGCTCGGGGCGACGCGATCGCGGAGAGGGAACCTCCTGTGTCAGGTGCATGCTGATCACGACCCCCGCACTTGACCCGTCGAAGGGAGGTTCCCCGACGAGGGCGTGATACAGGGTGATCCCGAGGGAATAGATATCGGAGCGGCTGTCCAGGTCCTGCGCTCCCCTCGCCTGCTCTGGCGATATGTAGTTCGGCGTCCCGAGAGTGATGCCGATCTCGGTGATGTCGCTCCCATCGAATAACGGCCGGGCCAGTCCCAGGTCGCAGAGTTTCGCCGATCCGTCGTGGGTGAGGAGAATGTTCTCGGGCTTCACGTCCCGATGAACCAGCTTCCCACGCCTGGCGCACTCCAGCGCCTGAGCGACCTGGAAGGCGATCCGGAGCGCATCCTTTTCCGGCAGCCTTTTCTCCTGGATCAGGCGATCACCCAGCGTCTTCCCCTCGACGTACTCCATGGCGAAGTACGCGACGTCACCGGCCTCACCCGCTTCGAGCCCCTTGACTATGTTCGGATGTGAGAGAGAGACAAGCGCCCTCGCCTCTCGCCCGAAACGCTCACGAGAGAGGGGATTGTCCGTCCGGTTGAGGATCTTCACCGCAGCGAGCCGTCCGTCACGAGTGTCGACTGCTCGCATCACGGACCCCATGCCACCGCAGCCTATCCGACCCAGTATTCTGTAAGGACCGATGATTCGAGCCGATCCGCCATTCTTCTTGCGAAAATCATCCGCGAGCCGGATCAGCCGCGCCCGTCCTTCGGTGACGAGGCCTCTCTCGAGGAGGATTCTCTCGATCGTCCGGGGCGCCTGGCCCTCATTTCTCTCGAGAGATTGAATCTGGGTCGCCTCGGCAACTTTCGCCAGGTCGATGAACCGGCACCGCACGGCCGCCTGGCAGAATCTTTCATCTTCACTGTATTCCAAGGCAGCCCCTCTGCTCGGTGCGCGGATAACCCCCGACCTCAATCATTTATCGGGTTCTGATAATGGAGAATTGAGTGTGATTCAGCCGACGCGAGAGAGGATCAGCCGGCCTGTGAGAAAAACGCCCGATCCGATTGCCAGGAGGCACAGCTCCGCCCACATGCCTCGATCGGCGGTCATCCCGACCACGAGGGCGTACGGGACGATCGTCAGGGCGCAGACCTGCAGAAACCGGCCAAGGGTGTACATTCCGGTAGCACTCCAGATGGGACGGAAGGGGAGCGTATCGGCGCGGGTCCACCACGTCAACGCCTGACCATCCACACTCGGGCCAACCGGGCAGATAAGGGGCACTCCCCTCCCCCGGGTACTGACCCAAAATTCCAGCCATCTCCCTGGATGAAGAAGCGGGCCGCGCGCCACACCCCCATGTAACCTCAATGCAAATATAAGTTTATGGATCAGGATGGTCTGATGTTTCACGAACGTGAACTGGCGGCATACCCTTTGCATTAGCAGTGGATAGCGTTTGGACCCTTACCCGGAGATCGGAGGACACTCATGTGGCCCATTTCCAAGCTCGTTCGCAGGGACCCGTTCGAAGAGTACCGGACGACACGGATCGTTCAGCAGAAAGAGCAGGAGTATCGCCGGAAGGCAGGAATTCGCCGGGCCACCAGCGACATCACTCGCCGGATCGTCCGTGAGCAGGAGTCGGCACGCGCCCGTAGGCAAGATACATCGCGACGCTCGCCGAGCAAGACCAGTCAGAGATTGAACCCCTCCCCATTCGTGGTGGAGGACTACTTCAAATCCTGAAAGGGGGAAAGCAGACCCGAACGCCGGTCGATCCCGCAAAGGCCCGCTCCTGAAAGGGAGCGGGCCTTTGTGTTTCTATGTGTTCTGGTGAGGGCGTCGAGTCGTGAAACGCTACTTCTTCATGTCGTAGAAGAGAGTGACGATGTTCCCATCACGAAGGATCTCTACCGTGAGACGTGTCTCGTTCTGCAGGATGGGCCAGAGCGCCCGGGCTTCCGACTCGCTGCTCACGCGATTCCCGTTGACCGAGATGAGCGTGTCGTTGGCCCGGAATCCAGCGCTAGAAATTATGGAATTCTGCTGGATCCCCGTGATCTGGTAGGCCTTCGTCCCGTCATCCAGTTCGACCATCTTCGATGAAGCCTGGCCCAGGAGGTCGATTCCGGCCATCAGGTCCGGGAGCATGGCCTCCTTGTAATCCGCCGGAAAGCTCCGGTACTCCCAGTTGCCTTGGGCTTCCACCAGATCGAAGGACGAATCCCCGGAGTTTCCGTCTCCAGGCCCCGCCTCGCCCCTCTCCCCAGCGACCCCACCGCCTGCCTTGCCCTTCTCTCCGGCTTTCCCCTTCTTGCCCCCGACCTTCCCCCGGGCTCCCTTCTTATCGGAAGATGCGCCCGCCCGGGCCGCGGCTCGCCGGGCCTCGATCATCGAGGTCTCCCATCCCTCGGCCCGTAGCTTCCGCAGGAGGTCATCCCGCCCGCGACCGGTGGCCACCTGTATCCGCTGCGTGAGGTTCTCCCGCTCCTTCTCCGTCAGGTCGCTGCCCGTTCCGATGAAGCAGAAGACGAACACCTCCAGGGCGATCAGGATGGCCGTTCCCGCGACGATTCTCTCGAGCCAGTGAAGCATGGTCGTCTCCCTCTTATCCCATCCTAGGGCCCACGAAGTCCGCCCGCAAGCCCGATTTCAGAGATCGGCGTCTATCATTCAGACGAATCAGGGACCGGATAAGTTCAGGGGGTGTAGAGATCGGCGCCCGCCCCCGCTCCGACGGAGAGGACGCGCCCGTCCCCTAGAAGGACCAGGGGGAAGACGGACCGGGGGGCCCCCATGGGATCGATCGGGAATATGGCGTTGCGGAGGGGTGAATAGATGTCGACGGAGGCCTGCTCCATCCCCGAGGGGGATGAGATCATCCCGCCAGCGATCATCACCGTCCCGTTGGGAAGGAGGGTCGCCGAATGCCCCACGCGCTCCACCGAGAGGTTGGGGCCCGCCGAGAACATTTCCGAGTCCAGCTCGAACAACTCGGTGGACAGGACGGCGGCAACCAGAGGGGTAGGGCTCCCTCCCGCGATCAGCACCCTCCCGCCAGGCAGGAGAGTCGAGGTGTGACCCTGCCGGGGGGTCGACATGTTGAACATGGTCGAGGCGAATCCGGCCGCCACCGGATCGTAGATTTCTGCGCTGTCCAGAGAAGTAATGAGACTCACCCATCCCCCCGTCACTAGAATCCGGCCGTCGGGTAGCGTCTCCAGCGAGTGGGCTACGCGCGCCGTCGTCATGTCGCCCACGGAAACGAAGCTGGACGTAGATGTCTGGAAGATCTCGGCGGTATTGATGGGGATCCCCATGAACACACCACCGCAGACGAGTACATCGCCCGTCCAGAGGAGGATTGCATCTGGCAGCGACCGGGCGTCGTTCAATGGGGGAGTGGGGGTCCAGGATCCGGAGGATGGATTGTAGAGCTCGGCGTTCGGGAGGTCGCCCGTGCCTCCCACAACGAGGACATCTCCTGTCGGGAGGAGGATGGCTCGGTGCGCCTCCCGCGGATCTCCCATCGGGTTTCCGGGGTTGAAGGTGTCAAACGCCGGGTCGTACAGCAGCGTGGTGTCCACCGTGCCGGCCTGATTTCCACCCGCCACCAGAACTCTTCCGTCCCATAGGAGGGTACCCGAGGGCGCGCCGCGAGGGAGGCCGGGGTCGCCTGCCGGGTTGATCGTCATCCAGTTCAACGGGGGCTCGAGACGGAAGATCTCCACCTGATCGAGCGCCGACCGGGAGACGGGATTGAATCCGCCGGCTATCAGGACGCTGCCGTCGGGAAGGTGGGTCACCGTGTGCTCGGTCCGGGGCGCCTTCAGGAACGGCTCGACCAGATCGAACATGCGGGTCCACGGATCGTAGATGTCGGCCGTCCGCCAGCCCCCGCCCGGGATCAAGACCCGGCCGTCCGGGAGCCGGACAGCGTCGCCGACACGTGTCCTCGGCTCCGCGAGCATGTCGAACAGAGGGATGATCGTGCCGCTGGCCGGATCGTAGAACTCCGCGCTTCGAAGCTGCCCACCGGCCCCTTCGCCCCCCGCAAGGAGGATATCGCCGTTCGGCACCAGAGAGGCCGTGTGATACGCTCTCGCGATGCTCAGGTTGGGACCTATCGAGAAGGACTGGAGAAAGAAATCGAAGATGTCCGTGGAGAGGAGAGGGCCCGAGCCATCCTCCCCACCGGCGAGAAGGACTCCGCCGTCCGCCATGACCGTGGCGGTGTGGCCAGTTCTCGAATCGGTCATCCTAGCGGCGAGCAGAGTGAACTGATCCAGCACCCAGTCGTAAACCTCCACCGAGTCGGTGCCTCCCCCGGCCAGCAGGACGAGACCATCGGGGAGGAGCGTCGCCGTGTGGCCGCCCCGGG
Source organism: Planctomycetota bacterium (assembly GCA_027296055.1). GTDB lineage: Bacteria > Planctomycetota > JAPUJT01 > JAPUJT01 > JAPUJT01 > JAPUJT01. The sequence goes on from JAPUJT010000090.1 coordinate 42,792, forward strand.
GCGTAGTCATTGGCAGCATCGTTGCCGAGAAGGTCCCGCTGGAGACGCTGTAGATCTCGGCCGCGCTCTGAGGCGCCTGCAAGGAGTCGTACCCTCCGGTGATCAGGACGTCGCCACCCGGAAGGAGGGTCGATGTACGAGCATGGAAGCTGTCCACTACCGGTCCGGGAACAAGGAAGGTCTCGGCAACGGGATCGTAGATCACGGCGTCCATTCCCCCGATGTCCATCGGACCGCGGCGTCCACCTGTGATCAGCACCGTCCCATCCCGCAGGCGTATCGCGCTGTGCTCCATGCGCAGTTCCGGCAGGAGGGTCGTGGAGCGGAAACCGCCCGAGATATCGACCGTGGCCGCGCCTGTGCTCGGCGCAGGATCGAATACCCCCGAGCCAGCGATCACGCCGTCGGAGTCCTCCAGGCGGATTCGTCCGTCGCCCCCTGGCCCACCGTGGCTGACGCCGGGAGCCTGAGCGATCCCTCCGGGTCCGCCCGAGGCGGTGATGGCGCCATTGACCGTCAGATTGCCGCGAGCCTGGATGTGGATCGATCCACCGCTTGCCCCTCCCGCGGCAGCCGTTCCGTTCGAATCTCCCCCCGCCCCTCCGTTGGCTTCGATCGTTCCGTTGACCGTCACGTTTCCGTCAGAGGAGATGCGAATCGCACCGCCGCCTCCCCCGCCCCCGGCGCCGCCGCCCGCGAGGACTTCCACGCCTCCCCCGCCGCCTGCTCCTGAGCCTCCGCGCAGGGGGAACATATAGGGATCGCCATAGGGAGTCCCGGGCCTACCTCCATTGCCTCCCGGCCCGTCCGCGCCCTGGGCTCCGGCGGTCGCAAAGGTCGCTCCCCCGCCGCCCCCGCCCGCCAGGCTCGCGCCCGTGATGCCTCCTCCGCCGCCGCCAGGTCCTCCGCCGGGGAGCCCGCTGGCGCCGTTGGAACGGCCCCCGATTCCTCCATTCCCGCCGGACGCTGATCCGGCGCCACCGGCGCCCCTCAGCAACCCGGTTCCGGAGTCGGCGCCCGAGAAGCCCGTGAGAGCTATGGTTCCATCGATCGTGACATCACCGGTGGCCCGGATGACGACCGGATTCGCCCCGGTCGCGATCAGGATGTCCGTGGAGGCGATCGAGAAGGTGGTGAACTCGTAGGTGCCGCCGTGCCCAGGCTCGTCGGTGTCGATCAGGACAGTCGATCCGGTCTTGGTGATCCCGTCGATATCTCCGGTCGTGTAGATGGCCGAGTCGAAGGCCCCGTCGACACCGGCGCCTCCGGACCACATCGAGGATGTCGGGACGGCGTCGTTTCCAGCCGCGTCGACGATCGCCCCCGCCATCGGCGAACCGGGGATATCGATCCCGGAGGGCATGCCCGAGATCGGGGCGATGAAACGCCCGGGAATCGTGAGGTTCGGAAAAGACCCCAGGGTGACGACGATCTCGTCGGGCGCCGTCCCGATCATGGTGAGGGGCAGTGTGCCGAAGGTGTCTCCCGGCACGGGCAGGACGAAGGGCGGCGGCGCGACGACGCCGAGGCTGACCGGCTCGTTGAAGATCAGGGTGATCCGGTCCCCGATGCCCAGTCCATCTGCTTCCGGATCCTCGAAGACGGCCCGTACGATGAACGGGGCCGTGTCGTTGGCGTTGTTCACCGTGAAGTTCCCCGTCAGGCCCGGCGTTCCCACGACCGCGTCCGAGGGCGTGATCCGGAAGCGGACCGTGGTAGCCGCTGCGGAGACGCCCACGCCATCCGCCAGCGAGTCCCAGATGAAGAGATGAGGGGTGCCCGGATCCAGCGAGGCCGAGAGACCGCTCAGCCCCTCCGATAGAGGGTTCGTCGACTCGGTGGCCGTAAAGAAAGCGCTCCCTCCATCGGTGGAGTAGTCCGCCTGGATCGTCACAAGGTCGTTGTCGGCATCGATCAGATTGTAATTGATCGGGACGTCGCCGATCTGGACGCCGCTCGGCGTGGGCACCGTGGCCTTCGGGGGTGTGTTCCCCTGGACGTTGACGGTTATCTGGGCCGCTATCGGGTCCGCGTTGCCGTTGAAATCCTCCGTCTCGACGGTGATCAGCTGGTTCCCCAGGTTGAGAGTGATAGCGGCGGTCCAGGTGGCGTAGCCGTCGGATGACGTGGCGGCGGTCCCGTTCACGCGGATTGCCGTGATCGTCGAATGATCGTCGCTGGCCGTGCCCAGGACGTCCACGGCTTGCGAAACGTCGCCACCGGGCGGTGGACTCGTGATCGCGGCAACCGGAGGGGTCGAGTCGGTGCTCAGGATATCCCGACCGGGGACGCCAAACATCGGGTTTCCCGCGGCGTCCAGAACACCGGAGACGCTGAAGGTGTGGAACCCGGAAGTCACCGGAGCACTGAGGACGACCTGCACCAGGTCCGCCCCGGGGGTAAGTGTCGCCGAGACGGCCGTGATTCCTCCCGACGAGGAATAGTTGGACACGGTCTCGGCCGAGACCGTGTCGAGGGCCTCGGTGAACTGGACGTCTACCGTGGCGCCGAAGGAGTCGGCCGACAGGTTTTGTAGGACGATCACCACCGAGGGGCGCTGGTTGTCCCCGCCCACTGTGGTGTCGAGAGAGGAGCCCGGACTGATCGGGTTGCCCGCCAGGTCCCGGACATTATCGACGATGATCCTGGCCGTGTTCCCGAACTGGAGGTTGTCGGCCGCAGGGCCCGTACCTGTGAGTGTGATCAAGGTGGTCCCGCTGTACGTGATCGACGAGCCCGTCATGTCCACGACGGTCCCGATCGGAGACTCGAGAGCGAAGTTCGCCAGGTTAGCGGCATCGGCCGCGTCCACCGGTTCGTCGAACTGGATGCTCACAGAATCGTTTGCCAGACCCTCGTTCGCCGTCACCACGAAGCCGCTGAGACCGGGTGGAATCGAGTCGGAACCCGAGACCCCCCTCCCCGTCACCGGGTCGATCGTGTTCCCCGCCAGGTCCCTGACGTTGGAAACATCGACGGTCGACCCTGCAATGATGGTCGAAGCGAAGACGACCCGCACCTGCTGGAAGCTAGACAGAAGGGTCGCGGAGAGCGCCATGATCCCCCCGCTCGCGGTGAAGTGGATCGGGTCATTCGCCGTCAGCGGGTCCATCGCCTCGTCGAAGAGAAAATCGACGACGTCGGGTCCGATGAGATCATTCTTCGAGACCGTGGTGAGCATCGGCTTCGCGCCATCCCCTCCGACGTTCCCCGCCACGGAGGAACCCGGCGTGATCGTGTTACCGGCGATGTCGGATATCCCGGTCACCGAGATCCGGAAGGAGCCTCCAAATTGAAGGTTGTCCGCCTGCGCCCCCGTGTCGGTGAGCTGGATGGTCGCCCTGTGGACCGTGGGGTCATAGGTTACGATGGACGTTCCCATGTCGACGGCGCTTCCGGACGGGCTCTCGAGGGCATAACGGGCGAGGTCTGCCGCCTGAGCCGGGATCACCGGCTCGTTGAAGACGACTTGCACTTCGTCGTTGGAGACCCCGGAGAGGGCCTGAGCGGTCGCCGACAGGAGAAACGGCGGTGTCGTGTCCGGCGAAGCGACATCCACGCCCTCCCCGTCAAGGCCGATCGGCATCCCGTCGACCGCCTCGTTGCCTGCAATGTCCGTGATCGCGTTTGGGGGAAGGCTTGCCGCCACATCGATTCCGGAGGGGCTGCCCGGAAGGACCTGGAGCGCGTCGAATACTCCTGCCATCGTGAGGACTGGATCGTCGCCCAGTTCAATCGTCACCTGATTCGAGGCCGGGCCGGCGTAGATGATGATCGTCAGTGGATCGCCGAGCGTGTCCTGGGAGACCGGCAGAGTATAGGCGGCCGGTGACTGGCTGCCGAGGACGACGTCCTCCGAGAAGTCGAGGAGGAGAGTGTCACCGCGATCCGGACCATTGTTGTCGAGATCGTCGTACTCCGCCGAGGCAAGCGTGGGCGCCACGTTGTCCACGTGGAACGACGATGAGGTCGATGCCGTGCCTGGAGCCGGGTCGGACGGCGTGATGCGAATCTGTATGTCCGTCTGGTCCGTCGAGCCGATGTCGAAGGAGGAATCCCACACGTACTGATGAGTCTCTCCCGCGGACGACGTGGACAGACCCGTCGTTCCCTCGCTTGCCCCGCCCGGGATCTCGGTGGCGGGAAAGAAGCTGACTCCGCCGTTCTCGGAGTAATCGACCAGTATCGTCGCCGGATTCCCGTCCGGATCGGTCAGGACATACGAGATCGTCACGCCTCCGAAGACGGCGCCTGTCGGAGTGAGCACCATGGCGCTCGGGGCCGTGGAGGCCACGGTGACCAGGGTCAGCTCGTACGTGTAGAGAAAACCGCCGAGCGGGTCCGAGACTTCCGCGTAATACACGCCGGCAGTGGAAAAGACGAAGTCGATACGAGAGCCGAGGCCTCCGCCGGGCTTGTCGTCGTTCTCGGCGAGTTCGGAAATACCATCCGTGTCGTAGAGCATGATCGTCGTGTCCCCGCCCGTCAGGTTGGATGTCTCTATGGTGAAGCGGTCCAGCACCGTCGTCGACGTCACATTGATGCTGACGTAATCCCTGTCGTCCTGGCGGTGGATCGAATGGACCTGAGCCGGGAGACTCGCGATGATCGGGGTCGCCATCGTCGAGTCGTCGTCGATCTCGTAGACATCGGGACGATGCGTGTTGTCGACGGTCAGGATTCCGGTAGTCTCCTCCTGGCCCTGCTTCGGGTCGAATGGGGTGAGCCGGAACCGGACGTCGTTCTGAAAGGTGCTGCCGACGTCCGCGTAGGTGTCCCAGTCGAGTGAGGTGGCGAGACCGACGGCGGTCGCCGGCAGGCCGATCACCACGCCCGTGATGTTCAAGGCGGGAATCCAGGTCACGCCGCTGTCCTGGGAGACCTCGGCAAGAAGACTGACGGGATTCCCTTCCGCATCCGAGACCACGAAATCGATCGTCACGGTGTCCCGGAGGATCAGACCGGGCGGAAAGCTGGTCGTGATCACGACGCTGGGGGCGGTGTTGACCCCTCCCCCGCTGCTTCCTCCTCCCTGCGTTGCCAGGACGACCCCGGCGGCGATCGCGCTGATCCCGCAACCGCTCGCCAGGAGCAGCAACAAGGCTGCCCCGAAGAAGATACTGGTCCGCCCTCTCGTTCTCATCGGACCTCCTCCTCCCCTGGCTCTCCATTCGGCGACCCCCGATAGAGGGAGGGCCTCTGCACCTTTCCCTCCAGGTTGGCGTGGGCGCTGGTCATGCGATCGGCGAAGGCGTAGGCCTCATCCCAGGTGACGTTTCCGTCCTTGTTCCCGTCACCTTGTCCCTTCAAGCCGCGTATCAGGTAGTAGGTGAAGAGACCCTGACCGATGTCCTCCAGCTCGACGCATGCATCTCCAAGGTTGCATGCGCTGATGACTATCCGGCCACTCGCCCCCAGGAAGTCGGTGAGCGCATCTTGCAGGTCCGCCGTGTTTTCCTCTTCGGCGGCGCGGCCCTGAAACCGGGTGACGAAGGGGCAATCGAGGACGAGCGTGATCCGCGGCCCCTCCCCATCCCCGGCGATCTGAGCCAGCTCGTCGAGCCGGTAGGCCGTCTCCTCGATTCGCTCCGAGTCGGCGTCATAGGGGAGGACATAGGCCGCTTCATTCGACCAGGCCCCGTAGCCCGCGAAGTAGATCAGGATCTCGTCGTCCTTGGTGATCCCGCGATCGACGAACCCCTTCAGTGCGGCCCGGATCTCGGGGAGGGTCGCCTGCCCGTTCAGGAGGAGGGTCGTATTGTGGACCGGGTTTCCTCCCGGGCCGGTGAGATGCTCATAGAACGCCGTGGCGTCCTTGTCGGCGAACATCACGTTGTGAATCCGGTAGTCGGCGAACCGCGAGACTCCGATGACGAGGGCATACCGTCGCGCAAAGGCTCGCTGAAATTCCGGCGTGCCCGACGTCTGCTGGATCTGCTGACCGATGCTCGTTGCGACTCTTCGAGCGAGCCTGGCCTCCGCATCGGGAGCCAGGGTGCGATCCACGTTCATCCAGTTTTCCGGGACCAGAGAGGCCGGAACCCGGAATATTCCCAGGAACTGCCAACCCCTCTCGAAGTCATCCAGGTCCTGCTCCCACTTCACCCGGTGAGTCTCCGAGTGAATGATCGCCCCCGAATGGACGCTACGGAGTTTCACGTCGGCCACGATGTCGAGGGAGTAGGTCTCGTCCCTGACCCACCACGACGGGATCCAGGCCATGAACCAGACGAAGAGATTGGGGACATAGAGACCGTTGCCCCCCAGGAACGAGGTCAGACGTTTCCGGATGCGGATCTCGAGGAGAAGGTCGGCCCCTTCGCCGGCCGCCCGCCCCATCGCGTCGTCACCGTTCTTGGCCGCCGCCAGCGGGGAGATCTCGGAGAACGGCCCCTGCTCCCGGAGGCTTTTCATCAGCGCCTGCTGGATCGTGGCCGGATCGCTCTCCACGGAGTAATGTCGGGACGGCTCGGTGTTCAGCTTCTCCCGGTCAAAGGCGATCTCGGGAACGGCAACCTTCAGTCGGTACGGAAGGATCGGCTCGAATTTCGGGGGAGGATCGGGGGCCTCTGCCGTGGAAGCACACGCCGCCGTCGTGACCATCAGCACTGCGATCCAGGCTCTCTTCACTACTTCCCCTCCGTTCCGATCTCGCGGACGCACCGAAATCCCGTTCCCTCGCTGCGGAAGTGCTTTGCCGGGAGCCCGCGGAAGGAGCACCGGAAGTACCTTTCGAGGGGAAAGAGGAACGTCCCGCCCTTGACCACCGCCGAGTCTTCCTCGCCACTCGTCCACTCGTTGACGTTCCCACCGAGATCCCGGACGCCGGACGCGCTGAGATCCCAGTCATTCTCACCGACCGGCCGGGTTCCGTCGGGATGGGAGAAGATCGAGGCGTCGTCGTCGCCCCACGGGTACTTGTGCCTCCCCTTCCCGTCCTCGGACGCCGCCTTCTCCCACTCCAGCTCGGAGGGGAGCCTCTCTCCCATCCAGCGTGCGTAAGCCTCCGCCTCGTACCAGGAGACTCCCGTGACCGGGTGCTCGGAAAGATTCTCGGGGAAGGTCCCGCCACTCCACCCGGCGGGTCCAGGGGCCCCGTCCATCGAGGTGAATTCTGCGATACGCTCCCACCCCTTCGAGTCCCAGGCACCCCGCCGCTCCTCTCCATAGCCGCCGGCATCGACGAACTGCTTGAACTGGCGGTTCGTGACCTCGTGCCTGTCGATGTAGAACGACCCGACGATCTGTCCCTTTCCCGAGAGATCGGACCCGAGAGCGAAGTGACTGGCCGCGATGTAGATCTTCCCATCCGGCGTCTTCTCCGTCCGGTCCAGATCGAAGAGGATCGTCCTCGCCGTCCCGTGATCCGGGCGGTAATCGAGGATGTCCTTCAGGAGAAACTTGGCGTCGGCGCTGTTCCCCTCCTCCCGGGCCTCCATGGCCCGGGTCAGCAGACGCGAGCAAAGCTCGTCGAGGACGTGATCGAGCTTGAGGCTCACCTCATCGGGGTCGTCGGTGTTCTCCGTAGCCATCCGGTAGCTGATCACCGCCTCCTTGAAGCGGTCACCCTCGGTCAGACGATTCCCGTCGGCGAGACCCTTCTGGTAGCGCGCCTCTCGAAGGGCGGTCATCGCCTCTTCCGTCTCCGAGATCTCGAGCGCGTGAAGCAGATTCCTGATGGCCCCGTCGAACTTTCCGTCGGTCAGCATCTCCCGCCCCGAGGTGAGATGCTTCTTGTATCCTTCCTGATCCTCCTTCAATTCCTCGATGCGCTTCTCTACCGTCTCTCCCCGCTCCGGATCCTCGATCCCCAGGGCCTTCGCCTCGTTCAGGCGACTCATCGCGACGTCAAACTTCTTCCATTTCTCGGCGGCTTCCAGAGCGTACTCGAGGTTGAGATCGACCATCGCCTTTCGCGTCTCCGCGTTGGCCTGATCCTTGTAGAACGCCTGTCGAGTCCAGTTGAGGGCCTGTTCGTACTCCTCCGCGGCTTCGGGCCCGGTCGCAGCGCGCGCCACGGAGATCGCGCTGTTCGCCTTTCCGAGGAGCTCTTCCGACTCTCTTCGAAGCTGTACGCGACTGTCCTCCTCGTGAAACCCCTTCTGCACCCTTGCCAGTCCGATCTTGGCGTCCTCGGAGCTGGGTTTCATTTTCAGGGCATCGAGGAACTTGTGCTCGGCCTCTTCGAAGTCCCCGTCCGCAAGCAGGCTATTTCCCTTGCGGATCAGCTTGAGCAGCTTGTCGCCCAGGGCCCAGTTGGCATCATTGATTGCGTCATTGGCATCGCGGCTATCCGGATCGATCGCCTTGGCCTTCTCGAACTCCCGGATCGCGGCGGGGTGGTCCTTCCTCCCCATGAGCCTCCTACCCTCGAGGAGATGGGTCTGGACCTTCTCCCGGAGAGCCGACTCGGCGCGAACTTTCGACGTGATGGCCGCTCCACTCACCGCCAGGACGGCGACGACCGCCGCGGCAGCCGTCACGGAGATGGCCTTGTTGCGGACGATCTTTCGCCACATCCTCTCCCAGAACCCGATCGGCCGGGCGAGGATCATCTCGCCATTCAAGTAACGCTGGATGTCCTTCTGGAGGGCTCCCGCCGACTCGTAGCGCTTATCCGGCTCCTTCTCCAGGGCCTTCAAGCAGATCGTCTCGACGTCCCTGTGGAGGGAGGGGTTCAAGACCTTCGGGGAGAGCGGCTCCTGCTTGAGGCACTTCATCAGCACCTCCATCGAGTTCTCTCCCTTGAATGGAGGGGAAGCCGTCAGTAGCTCGTAGAGCACCGCCCCGAGCGAGTAGACATCCGCCCGCCCGTCGATCTCGCCCTCGCCGGTCGCTTGCTCGGGGGACATGTACGCCGGGGTCCCCATCACCTCCCCTGTCTTGGTCACCTTGCTATCCGCGAGGAGGTCCTTGACGATCCCGAAGTCGGTGATGCGGGGATTGCCGAACTGGTCGAGAATGATGTTGGCCGGTTTTATGTCCCGGTGCACGATTCCCTGCGAATGAGCGTACTCGAGGGCCTCGGCCACCTTCTTGGCGATGACGAGCGATTCCCGGATCGGCAGCCCGCCCTTGCGGATCAGCCGCGCCAGGGTTCGTCCGTTGATGAAGTCCATCGTGAAGAAGTGCCGGCCCCCGATCTCACCCACCTCATGAATCGGCACGATATAGGGGTGATTCAGGTTGGCCGCGGCAGACGCCTCCAGGTGGAAGCGCTTGAGCTCCTCCTCGGATGCCACGTCTCCTGCCATCAGGACCTTCAGGGCGACGACACGGTTCAGCTTCTTCTGCAGGGCCTGGTAGACGATCCCCAGTCCCCCCCGCGCGATCTTCTTCAGGATCCGGTACTCGCCGAACATCTCCTCCTCGATCTCGCCGGACCGGGAGTAGGTGGGTCGAGATGTGTGGTCGGGAAAGGTGTCCCTGTCGAAACCCGTCTGCGGGTTCACGATGTCGTAGATCAGAGTATCGGCCGCGATCGGGGCGTCCTCATCCATGTCCGGGATGGACAGCACTTCCTGGCAGGACTTGCAGGTGAATTCCTGCCCCGTCTCGAAGCCGACGATGTTGTACTGGAGATAGCAGCGGGTGCAGAAGAGGACTTCCTTGCGTTGCCGATGAAGCACGCGGCGGATCTGCCCCTGGGTGAGGCCCCCCGTGTCGATCAGGACCTGGCCCAGGCGAACCCGCTCGCCGGCGGCGCGCCGGCGCGCGTGTTCCCTCAGGCCGGCGTTTACCTCCTGCTCGGTGGCGAGACCCAGTCGGACCACCTTCTTGCCGAAGAGCGACTCCTCGAGCGTCTCCAGCGTGATCCCATCCTCTTCGCTCAGACGGCGGGCCTGGATCTCCAGGATGCGTCGCAGTTGCTCCGGGATGATGAAGCCTTTGTTCAGCAGGATCTCGCCCATCGGCTGGGGATCGTCGCTGCGTTCCTGCGACTTGATGCACTCTTGAAGCTGATCTTCCGTGAGCATCCCCTCGGACAGCGCGATCTGCCCGAACAGGATCTCGGGCCCGACCTGCCTGGTCGGGGCCTCGTCCGGATGCGGCTCCGTCTCGTAGCCCCCTCCTTCGAGGGTGCCCGTTTCATGCTTCTTCGCCACTCTGTCCCTCAGGGTAGACCTTCCCCGGCTATACATGTTGCAAAGCGGGTGCCTGAGGAACTCCGATTCCCAAACTGGTTCGGAGAAGATCTCGGCCCTACAACGACTGAAGTCGCATAGGGATGGGAGTCTCGATATCGAACTGCGTCTCGATCGAGAGAAGCGAGAGATCGTGAATTCACGCAGAATCTTCCCGATCCTGGAATTTGCGTTTCAGATTGGGAAAACCTGAGTTAGCCGTCTGCGGGCGGTGGCGAGGCCGAGTCCGGTGTCACGGGAGGATGCACGAGGGCAAATCCGTGGCAGTAGGTGTCGAGGCCCTCGGTGATCCGGGTGACGATCTTCCGGAAGGTGGATCGAAGTCGAGAGGGCTCGAGAAGAACCTCCGGCTTGCGGCCGATCGGAATCCGTTTGGATTGACCGAAGTCGAGACAGAGCGAGTTGAGGAATCCCCCGTGGCCGCTGAGGCTCTTGACCATCTCTCCCGAAGGGAGGGATGCTATGAACGCGAGGGGAAAGACATAGTTAGGTCTGCCCCCCTGCTCGAGGAAGGCGCGAGAATCGATCCGCAGCGCGTGGAAGTACGACCGGATCCGATCGAGGCCTGCCCCTTTGAGGAGGGGTGCCTTCTTCGGCGCGGGCTCCTCGGCCAACGAACCCGAGACCTGGCAACGGGCCATGAGCCCCGAGGACTGGAAGACGCGGGTCAGGACACGGACTTCACCATCCACCTCTCTCCAGGAGAAGAAGGCGCGGGCCGTCTCCCCGTACGTCGCGGGCTGCTTGAACTGGACGCGGAGGCGCTCGATTCGAAACGTGGGGAACAGGACCTCCAGGGGGAGCAGGATCTTGGAGACGGTCATGGCCCCGGGAACGATATTGCCTTCCCTATGGATCGGGTTTTCATCCCCCGTGGCCTCCGCGAATCGCCGCCCCTGGCTGGCTCTCACGCGGTAGGTGATGAACAGGTTTGCGCCGTCTCCGAGGAAGAACCCCGACTCACCTCCGCGGCGGCCGGCCTGCATCGCCGGTCGCGCGGACTGGCCACGCGGATCTCTGACGAGAAACCTATCTCGGAACGAGTCGAGAGTCTTCAGAGAGATGAACGGACGGCTTGCGGAGGAAACCACCGGAATCCTTCGGTCTTCGGGCAACTTTTACCCCCTCATGGAGTCCCCTTGCGAGGTCCCCCCCCTGAGGTGCCCTTGTCGAGAGTTGAACAAACTGGATTCTAGGTGAAGGGCGATAACGGGTCAAGCAGGGAATTCGTCAAAAACACCGTTCTTCAGCCTCTGTTGTCACATCCCGGCTTCGTCCTTAGAATAACTCACGTCAGGAAGCGACACTCAGGGGATCGATCCGTAGGGAGACCTCGTGACTGGAGAGCCTGCGAACCGCCACGACCTACCCGCCTCGAGAGAGGCGTACCGGGAGGCCTGCCGCCATATCCCGGGCGGCGTGAACAGCCCGGTCCGCGCTTTCGGGGCGGTCGGCGGCCATCCGGTGTTCATCGAGAAGGGGATCGGGGCCTGGGTGACGGACCTCGATGGCCGGAAGTATATCGACTATGTCGCATCCTATGGCCCCCTCATCCTGGGCCACGCCCATCCAACCGTCGAGGCGGCGGTGATGGCCGCAGCGACCCGGGGCCTGTCATTCGGGGCGCCGACGATCGGAGAGACGGATCTGGCCCGGAGGGTCACGAGCGCGTTCCGATCGATCGAAAAGGTTCGTTTCGTCAACTCGGGGACGGAAGCGGCCTTGAGCGCCATCCGTCTCGCCCGAGGGGTGACGGGCCGGCAGGGGCTGGTGAAATTCGCCGGCTGCTACCACGGGCACGTCGACGCACTGCTCTCTGCTGCGGGGTCCGGGGCCGCAGGGCTGGACTCGGACTCGGTCCGCGGCGAGTCGTCGTCGACTTCCGTCCTCCCCTTCAACAACCCCGAGGCGGTTCGGGAGACGTTTCGAAATCGCGGCGGGGAGATCGCCGCCCTGATCGTCGAGCCGATCCCCTGCAACATGGGGGTCGTTCCCCCGCGGGAGGGGTTCCTCGAGCTCCTCCGGGAGGTCACGGAGGAGGCCGGCGCTCTCCTTATCTTCGATGAGGTGATCACCGGATTCCGGGTCGGCCCCGCGGGGGCGCAGGGCCTCTTCGACATCGATCCCGACATCACTCTTCTCGGGAAGGTCATCGGCGGGGGGATGCCGGTCGGGGCCTACGGAGGGCGCGCCGAGATCCTCGACCGGTTGGCCCCCCAGGGTGACGTCTACCAGGCGGGCACGCTTTCCGGAAACCCGGTGGCGATGGCCGCGGGGAAGGCGACCCTGGATGAGGTCTCGGCGGACGGCTTCTTCGACCGGCTGGAGGAGACGGCGAGCGCCCTGGCCGATCGGCTCGCCTCCGTCTTCCAGGAGGCAGGGTGGCCGGCGGTGATTCACAGGGTCGGGTCCCTCATCGGGCTCTTCTTCACCCAGGGGGAGGTCAAGGATTTCGAGGAGGCGCGCGCCGCCAGCGGAGATCGGTACGCGGAGTTCTTCAACCAGATGCTGGAACGAGGCGTCTATCTCGCCCCGAGTCCCATGGAGGCAATCTTCATCTCCTCCGCCCATGGCCAGGAAGAAATCGAAAAGACAACAGAGGCGGCCCGTGAGTCTTGCGCGGCCGCCTCATCCGACTCTTGACACAGGAGGGCAATCTGCAATGAAGATCTGGATCTGTCTCTTGGCCTTGATGTTCGTCGTGTCGGGTTGCTCTCGAGGACCTACCGGCCCGACTCCGTCCGATATCTACGAGGGTTACAAAGGGCATTTCAATGACGCCCAGGCGGAGGAGAAGAGAGGTGATCGGTACGAGGCGATCCAGGAGTACATCCTGGCCAAGAAGGCGCTTGAGGATCTCGGGGTGAAGTACCCCGATTCAATGCTCTACGATGAGCGCGAGCTGGCCAGGGTCAAGGAAGTGATCAAGGAGCTGAAGGATGAGGAGCGTCGAGGCGTCGAAGCCGTCATCGCCGGGCAAGAGGGCCCCCCACCGATTCCGGAGCCAGAGATGTCCGGAGAACTCTTCCATAGCATCAAGGGAGCCATCGAGACCAAGATAGGAGCGTTGACCAAGACCGACGGAAAGCTCACGAACGACGAGCTGGATCGCGTCAAACGGGTCGAGCCGTTCGTGGTGGACAACACCCCCGCCCTGGTGATTCATATCCTGACGAACTCCCGGTTGATCCCGGGCATGCAGATCCAGCAATGCGAACGAGAGATGAAGGAGGTCCTCAGGGTCATACGGACCCACAGGGACGAACTGGGTGCGTTCAAGCTCTACACCTTCTCGGGCTTCAAGGCGATCGAAGGAGCCGGAGGATACGCCGAGCCGGTGCTTCTCTTCGAGTACCGTTTCACCCCCGAGGACTTTGACAAGATCGATTGGGCCAAGCTAATGGGGGAAGAGGGCGAAATCGGGGAAATGGCCACAGAGACCATCGAACCCTGAGTGGGCGAAAAAAGGGGACAGTCACCCTTTCGCTAGTTCGGTGCGCGTCAAGAAACTCGCAAGATACTCGCGCCACGAAGCTTTTCTTTCGGTCTTTCCGAGGAGGGATTTTATCTGCGGAAGGGCCCGAAGGGTGGCCTCCTTGCCGCGTTCAATCATGTCTTTCGCCGTGGAGAAGTCGGCCCAGTAGAGATCCCCCACCTCCGGTCGGATGATCACGTCTGAATCGCGAAGCCGGATCTGACGCAAGGCTTTTGCCCCGATGCTCTCCACACGGAACAGGATCTCCAGCCCCGTGGTGAACTGCTCTCCGCCGTTCCCGGGCGGAAACTGCGGACTCACGTCCACAGAAACCACCACGTCGGCGCCCATCTCGATCGCCACGTCGGCCGGCACGGCCCCGAGGAATCCGAGATCGGACAGGAGCTTCCCATCCGACTTCACGGGCGGAAAGAACCCGGGAAGGGAGATGCTCGCGAGGATCGCCGGTCGAAGGTCCCCCTCCCGGATCGCGACCTCTTCACCTTCGATCAGATCGACGGCCGATATCGCCAGAGGGATCTTCACGTCCTCGAAGGTCTTGTCGGGCACCGTATCCTCGAGTATCCCCCCCAGCACGCGGGCGTCGAAGAGAGAGGATCGTCGAAGGAGATAGGTGTAGGCGAGACCGCGTCTCACGCTGAGGAATATCGATTCGAAGAAGTTCTGTTCGGGTCGATCAGCTTTGCGGAATCGCTTCAGGCCAATCTTGCGGAAGGAATCGGACTGAAGGAACGCGAGCGTTCGCTCCTGGAGGGCGTGAACATCGGGATTCAGTGCGTAGGGTCCGCCGATCAGGGCACCGATGCTGGTGCCCACGATCATGTCGATCGGTATCCCCTCCTCCTCGAAAACCTGCAGGACGCCGAGATGCGCCATTCCGCGGGATCCGCCGCCCCCGAGCACCAGGCCGAGCTTCTTTCGGGTCCGCTTCGATTTCCCCCCCCTGTTCGTCGCACCGTTAGAGCCTCTCAAGCACTAACCTCCCGATCGGGCCTTCTTCTTCTCGAAGCTGACCTTCTTGATCTCCGACACGACGAGCTCATACTCGCCGTACTTGGAATCGCCGCGCAGCAGGGTGCCGCTGTTCATCTTGAATTCGGCCGGTTCCTCGTCCCAGAACTCCAATTTGATGTGAATCGAGTCTCCCTCGACCTTGGAAACGGAGAGGGACTTCACCGTTTCGAACTGTATCTTGATCGTGGCTTCTCCGTGATGAACGACGATGAATCGCTCGACTTTCTCGGACGCTCCAAACATCGACTTGGTCTGGGTGATGCATCGCGGGTCCTTGATCGTGGTCGAAACACCCTGTCGATCGGTGACGGTGGCCTCGATGTCCTTCTTCGCGGCCTTGTCTTCTTCCGACGTGTAAACGGGGTGCAGAAGTGAAGTGGCCAAGATCAACTGGAGCGCTAATAGAATCGGTCCCATCTTTTCCCCCTTTCCAACAAACCTCGGGCAATCCCCCGACCCTGCCTTCTCTCCTCTCATTATACCACACGCGCTCGGAGGTCGATCCCGATCGCCCCCTTGTCCTTGCCCTGCCGTCGCGCGGTCGATACATTACTCGCCAAAGGGGGAGGAGCGGATGCCCGAAGAGATCGGAATGCTCAAGGCGGCCTACCTCGGCGCGATCCAGGGCGCAACCGAATTTCTTCCGATCTCGTCCTCCGGACACCTCGCGTTGATGAACATTCTTTTCGGTGATTCTCTGGACGCTCGGAGTTCAACCGCCTTCTTCGTCGTCCTGCATCTCGCAACCTTGTTTGCTGTCGTCTGGGTCTTTCGAGCCGAACTCCTCCGCTTGATGGGACCTGATTTTCGAGCCGTGCCTCTCCTGGCCCTGGCGACCGTTCCCACGGGCCTGCTGTACCTCGCGGTCGGGGACTATATCAAGGCCGCTTCCACGCAACTTGCGGTGATCGGGGCAGGTTTCCTCGTGACGGCGGGGTTCCTCTTTCTCTCCGAAAGGGGTTGGAAGGAACAGAAGGACCACACCCGCCTGGGATTCCTGGATGCGGTCCTCATCGGCGCCGCCCAGGCCATCGCCATGGTGCCTGGCATATCCCGATCCGGGCTCACGATCAGCATGGCTCGGGTCCGAGGCTCGACTCGCCGAGGGGCTGCGACGTTCTCCTATCTTCTATCGATCCCGGCCATCGGGGGAGCCGCCATCCTCGAATTTTCAGCGTTGAAGGACCTGCCGCACGTCGCCGAACCGCGCGCGATCGTGTGTGGATTCCTCGCCGCCTTCGTCACGGGGTTGGTCTCTTTGAAGCTGCTCCTCCGAGTGATACAGGCGGGACGCTTCGCCTGGTTCGCCCCCTACTGCGCCACGCTCGGATTGGTCACTCTCTTCTACGCATATTCAAGATGAACGGTCTGGCGGCACGGAATCAGGGGGGATAGGATCTCCGGAACCGATGCGTGTCGATAAGCTAAACCGCCTGCGAGCGACTCTTGACGCTCTGCTCGAAGGCTTTCCGTTTCCGGAACGCCTTCCCTCCGACCCGGTGTCCGTTCTCCGCCAGTACTCGGACCCATCGGACCAGGAGGTGGCGGGGCTGATCGCCTCGTGTCTCGCCCTCGGCCGCGCGGCCTCCATCCGAGCCAAGAGCGAGGCGGTGCTCCGGGAAATGGGCCCGAGTCCTGGCCGATTCGTGCGATCCTTCCATCCCGTCCGGGATCGAAAGCGGTTCGACGGCTGGGTGCACAGGTGGTACAAGGCCCGAGATATCGTCTGTCTCTTGTGGCTCGTCCGGCAGACGCTCGAGAAGCACGGGTCCCTGCAACAGTGCTTCCTCCACGGCTGCCGGGGTGGGGAGTCACGTGATATCGGGGAGGCGATCGGACGCTTCGTGGAAGAGATCCGTTCGGGAACGATCGAACCGGTCTATCCAGGAGGCGCACGGAGCGGGCACTGGAGGTCTCTCCTCCCGTCGCCCGGGTCGGGCAGCGCTTGCAAGCGAATCAACCTCTATCTGCGATGGATGGTGCGGCCAGATGATGGGATTGACGTCGGGACCTGGCAGGGAGTCTCACCGGCCATGCTCGTCATTCCCATCGACATCCATACCAGCCGAATCGCCCGGCACCTCGAGCTCACCTCCCGGAAGAGCCCCGGTTGGGCGATGGCCATGGAGGTGACACGCGTCCTCCGGCGCCTCGACCCGGCGGACCCGGTGAAGTACGACTTCCTGCTCTGTCACCTGGGGATGATCGGGAGGTGCCCCTGGGACCGCGACCTGGCCGCCTGCCCAGGATGTCGCCACTGGGGCCGATGCCTCCTGCCAAAGAAGCGCCGTACCGCCGGCAGCGGATCTGGCTCCCGATCAATGTACAAAAAAAAATCCGGGCCATGAGCCCGGATATGTGCACGATTCACGCGTAGGAGGAGGCTCTTCCGAGAGCCGGTCAGAAACCCAAATCCCCCATCAGGATAAAGAGTTCGCTCGCTTCCGGTCGTCCCTTCACCTACGCGTGAGGCTGAGAAGAGTTACCCCTTCTCGATCCGCCAACCACGAGGT
>JAPUJT010000091.1 GCA_027296055.1 Planctomycetota bacterium
CCCTTGGCCAGTTCAATCTCCGCCTCACGCAGCTTCCGGATAACCTGCTCCGAGGTATGTCGCTTCTTGGCCATCTTCGCCTCCTTCCAGGGTCCAGAATCCTAACATTCCTCCTGGACCGGTTTCAGGGGGCTGGGTCAGCCCACGTTCTCGGACGCATCAATCAATTCCTGCACGACGACCTTCACGCCGGCCGCTTCGTGACGTTCGTCGTGGGCCTGCTCGACGGTGCGCGACACGAGATCGATCTGCTGTCCGCGGGGCACGGACCGCTGCTGGTCTACCGCGCGGCGGCAGGAACGGTGGATTCGCTACACGCGCATGGAGCGCCTCTCGCGGTGATGGAAGACGTCGTGTTCGATGGCGGAGATCGGGTGAGACTCGAGCCCGGTGATTTCATCATGCTCGTGACCGACGGCTTCTACGAGTGGCGGAACCCGACGGGCGAGCAATTCGGCATGGACCGAATCAACCGCTCCCTGGTGAAGCATGCGGAGGCCTCCGCTGCGGCGATCATCGCTCAGCTCTATCGAGAAGTGCGTGAGTTCACCGCCGGCACGGCTCAGGCTGACGACGTGACGGCGCTGGTCGTGAAGCGTGAGGCAAGCGGCGGTACCTGAGGGGATCGGACTCCGCTGTGGATCGACGCCACGTGTGGAGGAATGGTTCAAGGGAGGCAACCGTTGGGCCCGGCCTACATCGAATCAAGAACCGGCAATATGCCCGGGTAGGATCGATTTCTCCCGCTGCCGGCAACGGTGGTCGGCATCAACATCCCATTCTGGCTATCTTCGACGCCGACTGCGGGTGGCAACGCTCCGCGATGGCTAGGCTACTCGGCCATGAGAGCGGTTGAAACCAAAACCGGGCGACGCGAATCGCCGGCTCGAACGCAATCGAAGGCTGCCGAAACGGGAAGGCTCCCGTTCGGCCGCCCGGCTCGCATCTCGCTTGGCTTTCAGTGCCGCGGCACGCTCGGCGGCAATCAGTTTCGCCGCGTCGGCGCGGGACTTCAGCTCCGCATTGCCGCGGCTCCTACCTCGGCCTCGGCTTCGCCTCGGCCGAGGGACCTGGCGGGGGCTTCGTAGAATGGAAAAACTCGCCTTCGGGTTGGTACAGAAAAGGGGTAAGCGTCACCATTCTTCAAACTAACATTTGTTTGGCACAAGGATCGGGGTAAGGTCATACAGCTTTGTCGAAGGCAACCTGCGGTCCCATGACCCCGACACGGGAGTCGTTCAATGGACCGTTTCCGTCACATGGAACTGGGCCGGCTGGAGCATGGGGACGGCCGCCGTCTTCGGCGGAGGGAAGGCGTATGTGATCGCCCCCCCGGCGCTGCACGCGATCGATCCCGCCACGCAGACGGATCTCATGGAGCACGTCCGGCTACAACTACCGGGGCACCCCCGCGTACTCGAACGGCGTGGTCTACGCCCTCAGCGCCGGTACGCTGCAGGCCGTGGATGCGGCGACGGGTACCTGGCAGTGGAGCTTCGTCGGCGACACCATGCTGTGGTATCCGCCGGTCATCGCGAACGGCCACCTGTACGTGAGCAGCAGCGACAACGTCTACGCTGTCGACCTCGCGTCGCAGACAGAGGCATGGACGGCGGCCGCCCGGGGATGGATCGCGGTCGCGGACGGCCGACTGTACCTCTCCGGCCAGGACGGCGTGCTTCGAGCGTACCTCTTGCAGTAGTAGATGATCGGAGATCGGGGGACACACACCTATCTATCCCGATCAAGTGAGTGTGCCCTGAATTACCTAGAACTTCCCTGGCTCCTCCGGCTCCTCATGCCGCTCGAAGAATTCAGGATCTTCCTGGCGGATCCGTTCGAGCATTGCCGCATCGAGGACCTTGCGCCACTTCTGGTTTCCGGCTTCCCGCTTGGGTGGGATTGACGCCTCGAAGGATTCGCTCCACGCCAGGTCACAGAACGCGGCGATTCCTCGCACGGTCTCGACCGGGTCGCGACAGAGGTCACCGTACCATACCTGCAGGTACCGATTGCTGAAGGCCGGCCCCTTCTGCTCGAGCCACTGCGTCGTGATGCGGTATTGCCTCCCCGCAGCGATTTCATGCGGCAGCTCGCGCAATTGCCTCCAGTCCGGAATCCTCATTCCGAACCAGCCTCCGTAATTGGGATTTTTTCGGTCCTCCCGACGATTCCTTCGCACGACGGTCGAGCTGACGACGGCTCGCCAATCCCGGACGATATGAACGAAGAGGCAGCCTGGAAACACCGCGTCAAGCCAGCCCAGGCGAAGGGAAAACCTGGGGTACTTGGCCAGAAAGCGACTCGTACCGCGAACCTTCAGTACCCGTTCCACTTTGCGACCGTACCAGTCGAGTGCATCTGCGGTCGCGTCGTCCGCCTCCATGATGTCGTCCTCTTGTCGCCAGAGGAGGTCCCAGATCGCCTTCGCCTCCACGGGGCGGTCGCGCATGCCGCATCGGGTCGCCAGGTGAGCGAGCCGCGGGAAGGCACGCAGCCAGCGGTTGGCCTGGTTGAAGTATCCCACATCGGGATGCCGGGACAGGATCGTGTACAGAAGCGTGGTGCCACTCCGGTGCGGCGCGACTATGAACACTGGGCGATCTATTTTCATGGCTGTCGCATTCTTCCGCTTGCACACCCCGGGATCAATACTTCCCATGACCCCGCCTGAGACCTTGCCAAGCTCGAGCGCGCTGCGGTAGATTGGTAGTTCCTCGGGGTACTTGCCACCCTGGGAACCACGGTCCATATCGACTCTCGATCTGGTAGGGAACCTCATGGGTGAGCCGATTCCTCCCTCCGACAGTACCGAACGAGTCGAGGAGATAGCGGCGCGCTACCTCGACCTTCGAAGGGCGGGGGTGCCTGTCACTCCCCAGGCCCTCGCAGCGGCCTACCCAGATCTCGCCCCCGACCTCGAGAAGCGCTTGGGGGAGGTGGAAGAAGCTCAAACGATTACTCTCCGTGAAGCCGAGTCCGGAACGGACGGTGGCGGCGGCCTCGTGCAGATCCCCATGTCCACGACGGCGCCGGTGCCTCCAGCGTCGACGCACGAACAAGTGGGTCCCTACCGTATCCTCGAGACCCTCGGGGAAGGGGGAATGGGAAGCGTCTATCTTGCCGAGCAGACCGAGCCCGTTCGTCGTCGTGTCGCCCTGAAGCTCATCAAATCGGGCCTGGACACCAAGGGAGTCATCGCTCGCTTCGAGGCGGAGCGGCAGGCCCTGGCGTTGATGGATCATCCCAATATAGCGCGGGTATTCGACGCGGGGACTACGGACGCGGGGCTTCCCTTCTTTGTCATGGAGCTCGTCAGCGGCGAGTCCATCACGGACTACTGCGACCGGCAACGGCTCGACACACCGGATCGGCTCCGGCTGTTCCAGCAGGTGTGCTACGCCGCGCAGCACGCCCACCAGAAGGGGATCATCCACCGAGACCTCAAGCCCTCGAATATCCTCGTCTCGGTCCCAGGTGAAGAGCCGGTGGTCAAAATCATCGATTTCGGAATCGCCAAGGCGACGAGCCAGAAGCTGAGCGATCGGACGATTTTCACCGAGCAGGGCCACTTCGTGGGGACACCGGAGTTCATGTCACCCGAGCAAGCCGAAGGGTCGGTCGTGGACATCGATACGAGAACAGACATCTACTCCCTGGGCGTGATCCTGTATCGCCTCCTCGTGGGGACGCTTCCCTTCGAGTCGAGGGAGCTAAGGGCAAAGGGACACAGCGAGCTACTGCGGTTCATCCGCGAGGAGGAGCCGAGCCGGCCGAGCACACGGCTGAGCACCCTCGGGAAGGAATCGGACCGCGTCGCCAAGGCGCGCAAGACGAATCCTTCCACGCTTGGGCGGATCCTTCGAGGTGACCTGGACTGGATCACGATGAAGGCGCTGGAGAAGGACCGGACCCGCCGGTATGGGACAGCCTCGGAGCTGGCGGCGGATATCCAGAGGCATCTCTCGCACGAGCCCGTCCTGGCGGGGCCTCCGGGCGCGGCGTACCGCATCGGGAAGCTGATACGACGCCATCGGGGCCCGGTGGCGGCGGCGGCGATCATCCTCTTCGTCTTGGTAGCGGGTCTGGCCACGAGCCTGGCCCTCTACTTTCGCGCCGAACGGGCCCGGGAGGCGGAAGAGGAGCACAAGATTGCAGCGGTGGCGGCACGCGACGATGCGCGACGGCAAACAACAGTCGCCGATGAGGCGCGGCAGGCCGAGAAGATCCAGCGCGAAGAGGCCGAGCAGCAAAAGGCTGCCGCCGAAAACGCTCACGAAGAGGCGGAGGATGAGCGCACGCGGGCGCAGAGCGAGGCCGACAAGGCAAAGGCGATCACTCGGTTTCTTCAAGACATGCTCTCGTCAGTCGACCCCGGCAAGGATGGGAGAGAGATCAAGGTCTCCGAAGTTCTGAGCCGGGCGGCGAAGCAGATCGACGATTCGTTCGAGGAGGAACCTCTGGTGGCCGCGGTCCTGAGGTTGACCATGGGAAAGACCTATCATGCTCTCGGCATCCACGACGAGGCGGAAGCACTGGTGCGAGAGGCGCTGGAGACGCACCGATCCCATCTCGGAGAGATGCACCCATTGACCCTCACCTCCATGAATAACCTGGCCGTTGAATGGATGACTCTGGGAAAGCTGGAGGAGGCGGAGGCCCTTCTAAGGCAAAGTCTAGCGGGCCGCCGCGAAGTCCTCGGCCACGAGCACCCCGAGACCCTGGCGACGACGAGCAACCTCGCCACCCTCCTTCAGCACCGGGGCGAGATGAAAGAAGCGGAGGACATGTACCGGCAGGTGCTTGCACTAGAGCGTCGCCTTCTTGGCGACGAGGACCCCGGCACTCTCTCGTCTATGGGGAACCTTGCCTTCGTGCTGACGGCACGGGGAAAGCTGGATGAGGCGGAGAAGCTCCACCGACAGGTGCTGAAGGTTCGCCGTGCGCGCCTGGGCGGCGAGCATCCCCACACCCTCATCTCCATGGGAAGCCTGGCCTCGCTGCTCAAGGACCAGGGCGAGCTGGATGAGGCAGAATCCCTGTTCCGGGCGACCCTCGATGGCCACCGGCGTGTTCTCGGCGAGGAGCACCCCCATACCCTCGCAACGGCGGACAATTTCGCGCTGCTACTTCAAGAGATGGGTAATCTCGACGAGGCGGAACCTCTGCTGCGGCGAACGCTGGAGACCTGCCGCCGCACGCTCGGGGACGATAACGAGGGGACAATCGCATCGATGGGGAATCTGTCGTTGCTCCTGCAACGTCGAGGACAGCTGGAGGAGGCGGAGGTCCTTCGCCGCAAGTCCCTGTCTGCCCATCGCCGAGTGTTTGGCGCGGAGCATCCCGGGACGCTATCGGGGATGACCAATCTCGCTTCCCTGTTGCAGGACCAGGGCAAGCTGGAAGAAGCGGAGCCCTTGGTGCGGCGAGCCTTGGCGATCCAGCGCCGCGTCCTCGGAGAGGAGCACGAGAGTACCCTCAACTCGATGACCGGCCTCGGTTCCCTGCTGTTTGCACAGGGCAAGCTGGAAGAGGCGGAGCCCTTGCTCCGGAAGACCCTCGAGGTCCGCCGCCGAAAATTTGGCGACGAGCATCCGGCGACCCTCAACTCGACGCACAACCTCGCTAGCTTGCTGGCGATGCAGGGCAAGCTCGAAGAGGCCGAGCCCCTGTTGCGACAGGCATTGAAGATCCGTCGCCGCATCCTTGGCGAGGATCACCCAGCAACCCTCACTACGATGCACAACCTCGGCACGATGCTCGGGGCGTTGGGAAAGTCAGATGAGGAGGAATCTCTTTACCGAAGAGCCCTGGCGGCCCGCCGCCGCGTCCTGGGCGAGGAGCACCCCGATACCCTCATGTCAGTGAGCGACCTGGCGGCACTTCTGAAGGACCGCGGCGATCTGGAAGAGGCAGAATCGCTCTGCCGCCAGGCTCTCGAGGCGCGGCGCCGCACGCTCGGAGACAGGCACCCCGATACCCTGCAGTCGATGAGCAATCTGGGGACCTTGCTCCGGGCCCAGGGGCAGCTAGCCGAGGCGGAGCGGCTCGGGAAACGGATCTTCGACCTGGCCCGAAGCACATTGGCGGAGGGAGACTGGCGAAGGGGGAACTTCCAGGCTCTCTATGGCCTCATCCTGCTGGACCTCGAGCGGTACGAGGAAGCCGAGACGCATCTTCTCGGAGGGTACTGGGTGTTGAGAGATTCCCTCGGCGCCAGGAACAAGCTGACCCGCAGCGTGGTCCAGAAGCTCGTTGACCTCTACACTGCCTGGGGCAAGCCGGAGAAGGCGGAGCAGTACCGCGCCTTGCTCCCTTCCGAAGAAGAACACGTCGACAGGGAACAGAGCGAGGGTTCCGGAGTCCCCCCGGCGAGGTAGTCTTCCGTCTATTCCGACCTCACGCTCGTCCGGACCCCCCTCTACTTTCCGATCCCTTCCGTCCACCTTGCTCTTGTCCGGCCCCATTCCCAGATCGAACCCCGCGGGTACGTCCCGCGGTCGCGTTGTGATTCCCACCGTGGTAATCTATACTTTGGCTACTTGAGGCAGATGGGGGCGCCTCGGTATTCAACAGTCACAGGGAGGTAAGACGGTGCAAGAGACTGCAGTCCAAGGCTCTCTTCGGGGGAAGGTGTGGGTCGCGGGGGTGGTGGTCGCCCTCCTCCTCGGTTCGGGGTGTGGATACGTCGGAGTCGGGGTAGCCCTTGCCCTGTCATCTGGCGGAGGAAGTAAGAAGAAAGTGCCGCAGGTGGCTCCCGTGATCTTGCTCCCCGACATCGACCGCCAGGTTGGGCTAGTGACGGTGGACTACACCCTCCAGGATGCGAACGCCGACGTCATAACGATGCAGGTCGAGTACTCGCCTGACGCGGGGGTGACATTTCTCTCGGCTACCATCGATTCCTCCGACGAGGGGACGATCGTGGGGGACGAGATCCAGGGTCTCACATCATCCGCGATCGGCGTGGCCCACACATTCACCTGGGATGCCCCGGCCGACCTCGGGGCCGGAGCGAATCCGTCGGTCCAGATCCGCCTGACCCCCTCGGACGGAAAGACGACGGCGATGCCGGTGACCTCCTCCACCTTCACCGTCGGAAACGACGCCCCTCTGGTCTCGAATCCGGTTATCCAGTTCGAAGACCCCCTGATTCTCGTGGCCTCGGGCCTCATCGGAGTGAGCTACGACCTCGAGGATACCACCGGCGACCTCTGCTCGATCCTCGTGGAGTACATGACGAGTCCCGACGGGTTGACCTGGAGCGCCCCGGCGGCGGCGACGGTATCCGTGGGTAGCCTGACGAGCCTTCCCCCGGGCCCGACGGGTTTGCCGGCGACCCACACCCTCGCCTGGAACTCCGTTGCGGATCTCGCTCTCAATAACTTTCCCTTCGTGCAGGTCCAGATCACGCCATCGGATACGTTCGATATCGGCTCCCCCGAGGCGACGGCCTCCTTCGAGGTGGAGAACAACGACAGCCCATCGGTCTTCTTCGAGCCCATCTCCCGTCAGAAGGGGGCGATCCGGATCGAGTTCGTCGTTGCGGACCCGCAGGACGACGATGTCCAGGTCGAGCTCTTCTATGCGCTGTCGGACCCGGCTACGGGGGGGACCCCCGTCCCTGCGACGGTCATCGCCTCGGACGGGACGATCACCCCTCCCAACATCGTCTCTGGCCTCTCATCCGTGGAAGGCTCGAACATCCACTGGATCGACTGGGACAGTTCCACGGACATCGGAACCGCCGCGGTCCCCGCGATCTGGTTCCAGGCCATCCCGGCGGACCTCGCGGGTATGGGGACCACGCGGACCGCGGGCCCCTTCGTCGCGGGGAACGACGCGCCATCGGTCATCCGGATCATCCGTCCCATGGTGCTTACCTCCCAGACGGGGATCGTGGAGATCGAGTTTGAGCTGGCCGATTCGACCTCCGACCCGGTGGATCTGCTGGTCGAGTGGGATGATGGGACCGGCCCCCTCCCCGCCGACATCGCCGTGGGGATCACCCAGGGCGCCCCCTCCGCGCCCGGGGGTCTCATCCAGACGATTGCGTGGAACACTCTCAACGACATCGGCGTGGACAACCGGGACGTGACGCTCACCATCACCCCTCGGGACAACGCGACGGCGCTCCCCGAGATCGGCGTGCCTTTCACGATGACAGATGTGTTCACCGTGGCGAACAGCAGCGACCCCATCGCCTACATTGCGTCTCCCATCGGCTCACAGATCGTGGAGGGGGACGTCACCGTCTCTTACCTCCTCTTCCAGCCGAACAACGCGACATTGTCGATCACCATGGAGTACTCCACGGACGGGACCTCCTACCTTTCCTGCGCGGAGCGGACCGGCCCTCCCAGCGAGGGAACGACGGGCCTGTCCTCCAGCGCTTTCGGCGACACCCACGTCTTCGTATGGGACAGCCCGGTGAACCTCGCCAACGATGCCCCCACGGTCTGGCTGCGGGTGGACGTCAGAGACGTGAGTGGGGCAGGGTCGCTTCACACCATGGCCACGCCTTTTCTCATCGACAACAACGACGAACCAACCCTCGCCCTCGGCACTCCCGACGGCGTGCAGGAAGGGAACGTGGCCCTGAGATACGGGATCGTGGACGTCGAGTCGAACGCGGTGGACATCACCGTCGAGTTCTCGACGTTGGGCGGGGCGCAGGGGACGTTCCAGCCCGCGACGGATGCGGGGATCGCCTCGGGGAGTGACGGGACGACCGGACTCTCGTCCTCGGCGGACGGGATCGACCACACATTCGTCTGGAATTCCGTCGTGGACCTGGTCGGTCTGGGGGTGAAGAACGATGAAGTGGTCGTTCGCATGACGCCCCGGGACCACCCCGACCCGCGGCTCGGCGAGGGGCCCGCCGCCCAGACCGTGGCCTTTTCGGTGGACAATACGAGACCGCCCGAGGCCTCGGGCCTCGTTCCTACGGGTATCAGCGGTTCCATCAGGTTTGATCTCACCATCATCGACTTCGAGAGCAACATCGCGACCGTGGCCGTGGACTTCTCGACCGACGGCGGGACGATCTTCGAGCCGGCATCTGTTATCCCTCCCGCGTCCGCTACCACGGCCGGCAGCGAGATGACGGGCGTCTCGACCTCTCCCGGTGGCGTCGCGCACTTCTTCACGTGGGACTCCGCCGCCGACATCGGCCGGACGAACATCAACTCCATCATGGTCCGGGCCACGCCCCGCGACACGAAGATCGGTGTGGCCGCCGTTGTCACCCTGAACGTCCTGAACAACGACTCCCCCGTGGTGTTCATAAGTGACGTCACGGCGATCCAATCGGGCAACGTGAGCATCAACTATCGGCTCCAGGATACGAACAGCGACACCCTGAACGTGACCGTCCAGTTCCGCATCGGGGGAGTCCCCCTGCCCGCGACTCAGGGACCCGGCGGCGATCCCACGACAGGCCTCACCTCGGGCCCCCCGGGTCAGGAGGTGGGGCACATCTTCGTATGGGACTCGATCTCCCCCGTGGACTTGAGCACGACCTACCACACCAATGTCGAGATCGAGATCACTGCGTCCGACCCGTTCTCCACGGGGTCTCCCGCGACCTCCAACATCTTCACCGTGGACAACTCCATCGATGCGGACCTGGTGCTGGGTCACCAGAGCTTCCTCCAGGGAGCGGTGGACGGGAGGGGAATCTTCGGCGCCGTGGGTATCGGCTACGGGGCGGGCAAGGTCTTCGTATGCGACGCCGAGAACAACCGCGTGCTGATCCTGAACGCGGTGCCCGCGTCGGACTTCCAGACGGCGGATCTCGTCCTGGGGCAGAAGGACTTCAGCCTCGACGTGGGCTGGGCCGGTGGTTCGACCACTGGCATGAGGAAGCCTTCTGGAGCCTGGACCGATGGGACGGCGCTATACGTTGTGGATTCCTGGAGCAACCGCGTCCTCATCTGGAGCGTGATGCCCACGGCGGACAACGACCTGCCGGACCTGGTCCTCGGGCAGACCACCCTGGTGGGGACGCAGGTGAACGCAGGGGGGCTGAGTGCCTCCAGCCTCTACCGGCCCATAGGGATCTCGGGGACGGCGACCCAGCTCTTTGTAGCGGACACGTTGAACAACCGTGTGCTCGTCTACGACCTCCCCATCCTCTTCAATAAGCAGGCGGCGACTCTGGTCCTGGGCCAGGCAGACTTCACTTCGTACTGCCGCGACCGCGGCATCCCCCTGGGGTGCGGGGGGGGCTCCGTCGCGGGGAACACACTCGACGGTCCCCATGGTCTCTACACCGATGGCGCATCCCTCTTCGTGGCGGACAGGTATAACAATCGCGTCCTCGTCTGGAATCCCCTGCCATCTGTGAATGGCCAGGCGGCGAACAGGGTCCTGGGTCAGCCGAACTTTATCACGGAGTCCATCAACACCGGCGGCAAGTCCCTGAACAGCATGTATAGACCTTACGATGTGGCCGGCGACTCGGCAGGCGCGGGCCACACCTACGTGACGGATCGGGATAACAGCCGGGTCCTCGTCTGGAATACCGATTTCCCCGCCTCGCTTGCCGCAGCGGACTTCGCCCTCGGGCAGACGAGCGGCTCGGGCGGCTTGCGCGGGGCATCCGCCACGCTCCTCTCGTCACCAGGAGGTATCTTCTCCACGGGCTCGCAACTCCTCATCGTGGATCAGAGCGGGAACCGAGTGAAGATCCACGACCCCCTTCCCTCGGCCTTCAACGAAGCCGCCAAGTTCGTCTTTGGTCAGAGGGATCTCACCGGGTCCGTGGAGAACCACACCGACGTGAATGCGGGGACGCTTCGCCGTCTGGCGAGCCTAGAGACCGACGGGGTGAGCCTCTTCGTGGTGGATCGCAAGAACAATCGCGTCCTTGGATGGGATTCTCTCCCCCAGGTGAACAACAAGAACGCGGACTTCGTGTTTGGCCACGCGGACTTCACCGTGAGAGCGGAGCTACCGGGGCCGGCCTCCCTGAGGGACCCCGAGGGCGTCTCCTACGACCCCTTCGGCTCCCCCCCGCGGCTTTTCGTCGCCGACACGTCGCACCACAGGGTCGTCGTCTACAATGCCCCGTTCAGCGCCGGCCAGGCTGGGTCCGCGTTCATCGGGCAGCCCGACGGCACCTCCTACTCGGGAAACCGGGGGATGCCCAACCCCGACAGTAACACCCTTTACTACCCGAACGGGCTCTCCTGGGATGGATCGTTCCTCTGGGTAGCGGATCAGTTCAATTTCCGCGTCCTGCGGTTCCCCAGCGCCGCCCTGGTGACGAATGGGAACGCCGATATGGTCGTCGGGCAGCCCGATTTTGTGTCCCGTACACTCAACCACGGGGACGGTGATGGGACCCGCGGGATGAACCAGCCCCGAGACGTGGTGTCCACGGGATTCGAGTTGCTCGTTGCCGATACCTTTAACCACCGTCTGCTGATCTGGAGCCCTCTCCCTGTACCGACCACGCCGGATCCCCAGGCGTCGTGGGTCCTCGGGCAGACGTCGTTCAGCGTGCCCGGATTCGCGGGGTTTGGCCGCTCGCGGTTCAGTTTCCCCACGGGCGTCGACTCCGATGGGTTCAGGATCGTCGTGGCCGACGCGGAAAACGAAAGGATCATGATCTGGGACGCCTTCCCGGCGGTAAACGGTGAGCCCGCCGACCGGATGGTCGGCCAGCCGAGCTTCTTCGACAGCGCACCCAACATAGGGGGCGTGACCGCCCGGAGCCTCTACCTTCGGGCGCCCGGCGCGTACCTGGGCCTGAGCCCATCTCTCGACGGACCGGATCTGTGGGTCCCCGACTCCGGGAACAACCGTGTCCTCCGGTTCCCTATCGGCCCCTGACCCTGTCCCGGTCGGGCGTTTCGGATTCAACTTCCCGGCAGGTACCGTCGGAACCACGGAGGTAACAACTAACGGAGGGTCTGCAATGCGGACGCGTATTGGATTCCATACTCTTGCGTTCGGATTCGCGCTAGGTGTTGCGTTCCTGTCGGGTTGTGGTGGAAGCGGCGGTAGGAGGAATGCGACGCTTCCCGGCCCTCCCACGGGACTCATGGCGAACCCGAGTCACATGCAAATCGACCTCGCGTGGAACGCGGTGGCAGGGGCGACCTCGTACAGCGTCTATCGGGATACGACCACTCCGGTGGTGTCGGGGCCGGCGACCCTCGTGACCTCGGGCGTGACGGCGACCAGCTACTCGGACACGGGCCTGACAAACGGGACGACGTATTTCTACGTCGTGACGGCAGTGAACGCGGGCGGGGAGAGCCCGGACTCCATGGAGGTTTGGGCCACTCCCGGAACTTATTGGGTCGATGGCGTCTCGGGAAGCGACTCCAACTCCGGGAGCTTTGTTGCGCCATTCCGAACCATCACCTTCGCCCTGGGCGTGGCGGTAAGCGGCCAATTCATCAAGGTGCTGCCGGCAACGTACGACGCCGCTCTCGGAGAGATCTTCCCTCTCCAGCCTGCGCTAGGTGTTCAGCTCATCGGTGACGAGGCGAACCTGGGGGCCGGGGCGAACCCGGTGGTGATCAGCGGCATTGGACTCGTCGGCGGGACGGGCGATGATGCGACCGTAGTGGGAGCGGATGGGGGTCGGATCGCGGGATTCATGATCGGGGACTCGACATCTGCCGTCTTCCATTTCGGCGTCTATATTTCCGGAGTCACGACGACAGCCGCCTCCAACACGTTCATGGGGCCTACCTACGGTGGGGTCTTGCTGGAAGGCGCAGGTAGTTCGATCGTGGAGAACAACGAATTCGACACGGTATCGTACGGCGTTTATGTACGGAGCTGTCCCGACGCGCCCTCCGTCCGGAACAACCTCTTCCGGGCCATGGCTATTCCTATCGACGTGGTGGGTACCACCACCAATGTCATCATTGAGGCCAACACGATTACCGGGAACGGTCAGAGCGGAATCCAGGTGCAGCATGGCACACCGCGGATCGAGAACAACGTTTTCGATCTGGCCAGCGGGTACACCTACGGGGGCGTCCGGACGGCGTTCCCCAGTGCCATGCCCATTCTCCGCGGCAACGTGTTTCAGTGCACGACCGGTGTGGTGATCGACGCTGGAACGCCGGACCTCGGGACGTCGTCCGATCCGGGGAACAACGACTTTTCACTTGTCAGTGGGGTGTCAATCACGCACAACGCCCCGACGACGGTGAGCGCGATCGGAAACACGTTTCCCAACAACCCGCCCATTCTCGGAGTCGACATCGTGATCACGGCAGGAGGAACCCTACTCTACTAGAGGGCGCTACGAGGTCCGGGTCAGAGTCGCTCTCGCGGGCTACAGAGTCTTGTGCGTACCGTCGCAGTAGGGCTGGTTCCCCGTTCGCTTGCACTGGCAGAGGGCGTACGTCTTTTTCTCCTCGATCGTGAAGGGGACGGGGCTGAACTCCGACCCCTTGTGCGAGCCGTCGCAGAAAGGCTGGTTCTTCGACCGGCCGCACCGGCACCACATGTAACTGCCGGGCTCTAGCTCGGCCACGGAGGGCTGCTTGGCGGCAATCTCGGGCTCGGCCATATCCGGGACCTCCCTATAAAGAGTGGTGAGCGATTCACTGCTGTCCTCGAGGATCGCAGTGCAACTACGTCAGGAGCGTAGCGTCCAGAGTGATCTCCGCACCGGCGAGGGCGACCGATACGGGGCAGTTCTTCTTTGCTCCCTCGGCGTGCTCCCGGAAAGTCCCCGCATCGATTCCCGGAACCTTGCCCTCCGTGACGAGGTGGATCTTCGTGATCCGGAAATTGTCCTCGACCTTTTCCAGGGTCACCGTGGCGCGGGTGTGGACACGTTCGGGCGAGTGCCCCGCCTTCTCCAATCCCGCGGAAAAGGCCATCGAGAAGCAGCCCGCGTGAGCGGCCCCGATCAGCTCCTCGGGGTTCGTCCCCTCGCCGTCCTCGAACCGCGACCGGAAGGAGTACGGGCCATCGTAGGCCCCGCTTCCGAGCTTCATCGTGCCCTTGCCACTCTTGAGGTTGCCTTCCCAGATTGCCTCGGCGTTGCGTGTCGCCATCAGATATTTCCTTTCTCCGCTCTTTCGAGCGTGGGTCCGTGATGAGAACTACTCGAGCGGGATACGTTCCTTGTTCTTCGACAGCCATTCCTCGAAAGTCTGGAGGGAGGGGTTGAGGGATCGGGCCATCTCGGGATCGCGCGGTCCGCAGAACTCCTCCTGGAAGTCCCGTTTGTACTGGAACATGTTGCCGAGATCCGCTGCGCCCGGGAAACCCAGGCCCCGGTAAACGTCAGGCGGTATGGCGTTGTACTGCACGTCCCGACCCAGCGCCTTGGTGAGCGCGCTGGCCATCTGCGCACCGGTCAGTTGCTCTCCGGAGATGCCGATGGTCTTTTTGACGAGCTCATCTCCCTTCAGGAAGATTCCGTAAGCGCACTTGCCGATGTCCTCTGCGGCGATCCCGGGAAGTTTCTTGTCGTCCATCGGGAGAGTGAAGGCCAGTTTGCCATCCGGGCCAGGTTTCGGGCCCATGCCGAAGTGGATCAAGTTGTCCCAGTAGAAGCTCGTGAGCAGGAAAGTCGTGGGCACGCGCAGATCCGTGAACAAGTGGTCGACCTGGCCCTTGGAGTCGAAGTGCGGGACCTTGTATTTCTCCATCAAGGTGGGCATACGATCGTCATCGAGGGGCACCAGCTTGCGGGTGTCTTCGAACGTGGACCAGATCACGTGTGCGAGTCCGGCTTCCTTGGCAGCCTGGGCCATGGCGTGTGCATGGACGCCCTCTTTGTCGGGGGAGAAATGCTCCCAGAAGAAAGTGACGCAGTATGCACCGTGGGCACCGGCGAAAGCCCTGTTCAGGCTCTGAGGGTCGTGGAGGTCCGCTTCGACCACCTCGGCTCCCAGCGCGGCGAGCGTCTTGGCCTTGTCCGAGTTGACGTCCCGGGTGAGCGCCCGCGCCGTGAACGGGCCGTCCTTGTCGTTCATGATGGCGCGGACGAGTCCGCCGCCCTGGGCGCCCGTCGCTCCTACCACCGAGATGATCTTCTTGTCGGACATCGAGGTCTTCCTCCAGGTTTGCGCAGGATTGCAATGAGTACCTGATGCGTAATGTACGGGCGGGCCTTCCCCTGCGCAAGCCATCCGGAGGCGGAGCGTCGATCTTCTGGCCGCCGCGCTTGACTCGCGCGGACGAGGAATTAACATGCAGGCACCCATGGAAGTTTTCCTGTGAAAGAGGAGGGAACTTGCATGCGATCACACAGACGTTGGAGCAATCGAATCAAGCTATTCGGGGTGGCCCTCGTCGTGGGCCTTCTCTGCCCGATGGCCGTCGCACAGGAAGAAGTCCCGAAGATCTACGACGAGCAGGCCGATGCGAAGGCAGAGATCGCCCGGGCGGTGGCAAAGGCAAAGAAGGACAACAAACGAGTCCTCATCGTGTATGGAGGCAACTGGTGCCACTGGTGTCATAAGCTCCACGATGCGTTCAAGAAGAATCGCTCGATCGCCAGGACCTTACAGTTCGAATACGAAGTCGTGCGAGTGGACATCGGGCGGTTCGACAAGAACCTCGATATTGCCGAGGGGTACGGCGCCCAGATCAAGAGCGGGGTCCCCTATCTGACCGTCCTGGGAGGGAATGGGAAAGTCCTGACGAATCAGGAGACCGGCTCGCTGGAGAAGGACGGTCTCCACGATCCCGACCTGGTGGGAAAATTCCTCGATAAGTGGAAGACGAAGCCCTGGGATGCGGAGGATGTTTACCAGGAGGCGTTGGCGCGGGCAAAGAAGGAGCAAAAAAGATTGCTCCTCCACCTCGGCGCCCCATGGTGAGGGTGGTGTCATCGCCTCGAGGAGTTCCTCGAGCAAGATTCGGTGAAGGCGCTTCTACAGAAGGATTACATCGATGTGAAGATCGATACCGACCGGATGACGAACGGGAAGGAGTTGGCCCTACGTCTCCGCCCATCCGGAAAGGGCGGCATTCCGTGGATCGTGATTCTCGACCCCGAGGGTGAAGAACTGATCACCTCCGACGGTCCCAACGGGAATATCGGTTGCCCCGTCAAGCCCGAGGAGCGATCCCATTTCGTGTCCATGATCGAGAAGACGGCGAAGGAGATGTCCGAGCAGGATCTCTCTGCCTTCAAGAGTTTGCTGGATAAGTTTGGCGAAGGGATTCTGGCCAAGCGAAAGGGCTAGTTCGCGAGCCGCGGGGGCGGTGCGCTCAGAACGCTCGGCTAATCATGTTCCAGAGAATGGCTGCCATCACGAGGATGATACCCAGGGTGACCACCCACCAGAATACGACCAGGACCTTGTCGGACCGCTCCTTGGCCTCCTTCAGGATGGCGATGTCGCGACGGAACCGACCAAAGACATCCTTGCACCACCAGACGCCGAAGATCAGAAAACACACCTGTGCAACGATGACGTATCTGTAGAACATCTCCTACCTCGGATGATGCTGAGGCCACCACAGACGGCGGCTCCCGTATTCTAGCTGAAGCCGTCGCCGACGAGGGTCCAGCGCCTCATCAAGGACGAGGGTCCCTCTCCGCTGCATCCCTCCACTCACGACGTCGGCCCAGAAGGCCGGATTGTAAATCTATATGTGGAAACAGTTTACCCTGTTTGCTCTGGAGAAGCCAAATTTAGGTGGACGAATTCACGGTCGTGAATTAGACTGACATCGGGAGCCGAGAAGTGCGGGCTCTCTCGGGGGTGGGATTGATTTCGGCGCCCTTGGAGGCGGGGCCTGAGTTCGGGAGCAGGCCCAAGGATCAGGAGGCACGAAGCCCATGGAAAGACGGCAAAACCAGAGAATTCCCTATGCCGTCCCGATACGCGTCCAGGTCGACGACCTGGACCAATTCGCCGAACAGTACTCAGCGGACCTCAGCACCGGTGGGGTCTTCATTCGAACCTGCCGGCCCTATGCGGACGGGTCGGAGATCAAGCTCGAATTCTATTTCCCCGAACAGCGAAAGACGGTCCCCATGCTCGGGACCGTCGTCCGCTCGGTGCCCGATACCTCCACCGCCGGGGGGCCGCCCGGCATCGCTATTCAATTTCGTGACCTGAACCAGCTGGCCTTGAAGTTCCTCGAACTGGCGATCGAGCGCTACAACGTCCGTCACCCGACGGAAGTGCTAGAGCTTCCGGCCGATTTCTTCGAGTATTCGGAGCCGGTCGGCGTTTGCAACGGGAGGGACGCGATCGCTCTGGGCAGCGAGTCCTCGGTGGAATACTCAGGAACCACGACCGAGTACCTCGAGAAGCTCGACGATCGAGATCTCTCGATAATGCTGGACGAGCCTACGCGGTACCCTGCGCCCGTCCGTGCGAGGGCGCGGAGGCTTCTGAAGCTCCGCGGTCAGAGTCACTGAGTCGCGGAGATGGTCGTTAACCCCGGAACCCCCTCGAGGTCACTGACTTCGGGGGGGTTTCTCATTCATACCTACCGTGGTCTCACATTGGCAAATCGACTCGTTTTGGTGCATTATTAGGTAGAGCCCGTTTCGGGCTCACTGAACGATTTCTACATTTCGAGCCGTGTGGGGGAGGACTAAGGATGCCCTTTGGTTCACGAAAGATCCTCAGGTGGACAGGGGCTGTCCTGTTCTCGATTTTCGCAATCGCGTCCGGTTGCGCGGGAGGTGGATCCGACGGGTCCAGCGGGCGCGCACCAGTGGGACCGGCGATCGTCGAGGTGAGCCCGGCGGTCGCTCCCCTCGCCGGAGGGATTCAGGTGGAGGTGGACACGGCTAGATTTTCGACCTCCTTTTTGATGGGCCTCCCCACCGTATTGTTCGGAGGTCAGCCGGGGACATCCCTGACGGTCCTGAGCCCGACCCGCGTCCGGTCTCTTCTTCCCGCCTCGCCGGCGGCCGGCCTGGTGGATGTGGAAGTCATCTCCCAGGACGGGAGCGAGTCGGCAGTTCTCAGCGATGGGTTCAGCTATATAGTCGCCCCGATCGTCTCGGCGCTGAGCCCGGACATGGGGGACCCCTCCGGCGGCGAGCTGGTCACGGTCATCGGGGACAACTTCGATACGACAGGGCCGGTCACCGTCGCCTTCGGTCTGGCGAACGCGACGGGCGTGACGGTCATCGACTCCATGCGGCTGGACTGCATCACCCCGCCTGGCTCTCTCGGCCCCGTGACGGTGACGGTCACGAATCCAGACCTCCAGCAGGGCGCGCTGATGGATGCGTTCACCTACGCGTGCGGCGGTCCCGCCGTGAT
Organism: Planctomycetota bacterium; assembly: GCA_027296055.1. Lineage (GTDB taxonomy): Bacteria > Planctomycetota > JAPUJT01 > JAPUJT01 > JAPUJT01 > JAPUJT01. The sequence goes on from JAPUJT010000091.1 coordinate 18,225, forward strand.
CCAGCGTGAGGACTGCGTCTTCGACCTGATCAATCAGGAGCGAGGCGTGGTGGGGAAGCCAGACCTGACCCACGATCCGGCGATCCGCCTCGTGGCTCGCGCCCACTCGGAGGACATGCGGGATCGCAACTTCTTTGATCACAGAAACCCGGACGGCGATGACCCGGACGATCGACTTCTGGCCGCCGGGATCTCGTTCGGCGCGTGGGCGGAGATCATCCAATTCAACCTGAGCGCAGACCCCGCCCAGGCCGCGTTCGACTGGTGGATGAACTCGGCGCTGCACAGGGGGCTTATGCTGGATGAGAGCAACGTAGGCTTCACACTAACCGGGATCGGCGCATCGACCGATGGCGCCGGGACATGGTGGTTCACGGCAATGTTCGTGAGGCCGTAGGAAAAGGGTTGCCCCGGGAGGGGTGGATCGGACAATATAGTAGGGAATATCCTCGATAGGGGCCGATCTGGGGGGACGGGGTCCACGAAGGAAGGAATCAATGCTCCTCAGATTTTCGTCTCTCTCCCCGGCGGTTGCCCGCTCGATCCTCGCCCTCATCACTCTCGCCCTCCTTCCGGCAGGGTGCGGGAGTTCGGGATCTGGTTCCTCCTCCTCCACCCCATCAGGTCCGCCTCAAGTCGACAGCGTCTGGCCTACGCAGGCAGCCGAGATCGGTGGGACGCCGATCACGATCCGTACAACCAATTTCAGCTCTGACTTCCTGAGGGATCTTCCGACGGTCACGTTCGGCGCCCAGCCGGCGACCGCTGTGACGGCGAGGTCGAGGAGCACGGTGCTCGTGGACGCGCCGCCGATGGCGACCGCCACTCCGGTGGATATAACGCTCACGTCCTTCGATGGCCAGGAGTCGGACACGATGCCGTCGGTCGTCGACTATACGACGACACCAATCTTGTCGAGAATCTTCCCTGGCTCGGGCGATCCGGCCGGCGGTCTGACGGTCACGATCGAGGGAGACAACTTCCGACGGAGCGGCCGCACGACCGTGACCTTCGGGTCGATCGACTCGCCGAGCGTCGACGTCCAGGACCGGTACACGATGACCTGCGTGACGCCCGCTTCTCCCGCGGGCGTGGTGACCGTGATGGTGACGAACCCCAACCCGCGCAACGAGCAGGGCTGGCTGACCGACGGCTTCACCTTCGCCGGCGTCGACCCGGCGGTCCTATCGATGGAAGCTCGGGTTTTCGACCTGATCAACCAGGAGAGGGCGATCGTGGGGCGGCCCCCCCTGAACCACGACCCGGACATCCGGCTCGTGTCGAGGGCCCATTCCGAAGACATGCGGGACCGCGACTTCTTCTTGCACCAGAATCCCGACGGGGATTGGCCCTGGGACCGACTCGATGCCGCGGGGATCTCCTGGAGAGACGTGGCAGAGAACATCGCCTGGAACCAGAATGCCGGCGATCCGGCCCAGTACGTGGTGGATCAGTGGATGGCTTCCACCCAGGGCCACCGGGAAACGCTCCTCGACTCGAGCAACATCGGCTACAGCCTTACCGGGGTCGGCGTCTCCCGCAACGCGTCCGGCCGCTGGTGGTTCACGCAGGTCTTCGTAAGACCATAGCCTGCATTTCTCACCTTCCAGGCTCGCCAGACACTTTTTCTACTTTTTCTTTGAGCGGGATTTTCGTCGAGGGGATGTGCTCTCGGCCTCACGCAGGGCGCGGATCAACTCGACCTCCTCCCCCTCCAGGATGGTTCGAAGATCGATCAGGACCCGGTCGTCCTTGAGTCGCGTGAAGACCGGCGGCGACTGCAGGCGCAGATCGCGAGCCAGTTCATGAGCGGGCCTATCTTTCGGACGCAGGGCGAGGGCGAACGTGGGAAGCTTCTCCGTCGGGAGGCTGCCCGAGCCGACCTGTGAGCGCTCCTCCACCACGGTCGGTTGCAGGTCGGGGGCCTGGGATCGGACCTCCTGGGCCAGCTTCTCCGCGCGCTTGCGGATCTCGTCCGGCTGCATCGTGATCAGTCGCAGGGCCAGATTGTTCTGGAAGACGCGATCTCCTTCCAGGAAGAGGCGCAAGGTGGCTTCGAGGGCAATCAGCGTGAGCTTGTCGACGCGGAGTGCTCGGTAGAGCGGATTGGCCATCACCGCCGAGATGACCTTCTTTTTTCCCACGATGATTCCCGCCTGGGGTCCGCCCAGGAGCTTGTCGCCGCTGAAGGTGATTACGTCGGCTCCCTCGCTCATGCTCCCCTGCACCGTCGGCTCCCCCTTCAGGCCGAACGCTTCGAGATCCACGAACGAGCCGGATCCAAGGTCGTCCATGACAGGAATGCCGTGCTTTCGTCCCAGGCGGACCAGCGACTCGACGGCGACCTCCTCCGTGAATCCCACGATCCGGTAGTTGGACGTGTGGACTCGTAGCAGAAGCCCCGTCTCGGGCCCAACGGCCTGCTCGTAGTCGGCGATCCGGGTACGGTTGGTGCTTCCGACCTCGACCAGGCGAGCGCCGCTCTGAACCATCACGTCCGGGATCCGGAACGATCCTCCGATCTCGACGAGCTGCCCTCGAGAGACGATCACCTCCTTGCCCCGGGCCAGCGTGGCGAGGACGAGCAGCGTGGCGGCCGCGTTGTTGTTGACGACCGTGGCCCCCTCCGCCTCGCAGATTTGAGAGAGGAGTTGAGATATCGGACGGACCCGATCTCCCCTCTCTCCGCTCTCCGGATCGATCTCTACGCGAGTGTAGCCCCGCGCCTCCTGCTGGAGGGCGGCGAGAGCGGCGGGCGAGAGCGGTCCCCGTCCCAGGCCGGTGTGAAGCACGATCCCGGTGCCGTTCAAGACGCGGCATACCTGGGGTCGGATTTCCTCGGTCAGGCGAGATTCGATCTGCTCGGAGAGTCGGCGGGGCGATAGGAGAGATTCGATCTTGTCGTTCCCCCCGCCCTTCGAGCGAAGCCTCTTCCGGAGATCGCCGAGGACATCCCGCACGGCCCGGACCACCCGAACGCGGCTGTGGAATCTTATCAGGCGAGCGACTTCCGGCTCGCCGAGTGTCTGGTCCACCGACGGGATGATTCGGAGGGGAGTATTTGCCATGGACCTACGGCGTCCCTGTCTTCGGCGCGCGCATCTTCTCCAGGAGGGCCTTGTATCGCTCGTCCTCCCTGAGGGTGTCGAAGTCGCCGTCCATGATCAGCCATCTGTAGTCTGAATACCCCTTTTCGATGGAGCTCTTCAGGGCGTCGAGGGCTTCCTTCGGCTTCCCCATCACGGCCAATGTGCAGGCGAGATTGTAGGAGAGAATCGGGGCCTTCGGGCTGATCTTCTCGGCCTCCTGGTACAGACGGACACACTTCTCGTACTCCTTCTGGTACCGATAGGCGGAGGCGAGCCGCATGACGGCGCGTCCGTCTCTCTTGTCCTTCGCGACCGCCGCCCTGGCCTCGCGGACCACGGCCTTGAGCGGCCTCGGCTCGCCCAGGGCGTGAAGACCCATCGCGGCGGTGTCCCGGACCGAACGGCTCTCCCACTCATCGTCATTCACTTCCTTCAGACCCGGGATCGCGGACTTGCTGCCCAACTCTCCCAGGGCGCGGGCCGCCATCTCGCGCTTCGTGGTGTCTCGGATCGGGCTCTTGACCAAGGCGATCAGGATGTGCTCGGCGTCCGCCCCGAGCTCATCCAGGACCGGCTTGCACTGACCGTCGAACGTTCCGATTCCTCCCTTCTCGGTGTAGAGCTTCCCGAATTCCGTCTCGGCCCAGTCCAGCTCGAGCTCCTCCAGGGCCTCCAGCACGTCGGCCTTGCGTTCGAGCGAGTCGCCCTCCTTCTCGATCAGTTCCCTGAGGGGGACGATCGCCTCCCTGCCGAGCTTCTTCAGGCAGGCGCGTCCTTCGTCACGGATCTCGTATTTCTTGTCAGTCAACATCTTCGCGCACTCGGCGACGTCCGCGGCGATGCCCTCCACCACCGGTTTGTCCTGGCCGACAAGCAGTGCTGCAAACGGACAGGGAGGCCGACAACCTGTCGCAGGAGCCTCTTCCTCCTGCACCCAGGGGGACAGGAGAGCCACGGTGAGGACCACCAAGATTGATCGCATATTCATCACATCCCTCCGCTCGAAGGCCCCGCCCGGAGAGTCGCCCCGGCGAGCCAGGCTGTCAGGTGAAATGGTCCTTGCTCAAGGATAGGCTTTCGGGCCCCCAGGGGTCAAGACGCCGAGAATCATTGTGTGACGCCCACGGCCTGAGAACGCTACACTCCGGTAGGCGGAGGGGGAGCGAGAATGAGCTGGGAGATACTCAGGTCGAGGCCTACGGAGGGATCGCCACCCGCGAGAATGCGTCGCATCGCGATCGGTGAAGTGGTCCTGGGAGTCTTGCTTCTCCTCACCGCGTACGTCCTCCTGCTCCTCGACGTAGGGACCACCGCCACCTGGTTCTATGCCCTCGCATGGTGGCCGACGATCGTGGCCCTGGATGGGCTGAACTTCCTCCTGGCGGGCGAATCGCTGATCCTCTCCCGCCGCCGTACCTTTCTCCTCCTTCTCCCCCTTTCGGTGACGCTCTGGCTCATCTTCGAGGTCTGTAACTTCCGGCTGCAGAACTGGTCGTACGTATCTGCCCCGCGAATGCTCATGCTTCGATGGACGGGGATGACGGTTTGCTTCGCCACCGTCCTCCCTGCTATCTTCGAGATAGCGGACCTGCTGCAGGCCCTTCGCTGGCCCCTCGCCGTCCGCGTGCGGCCACTGAAGCCTGGACCCAGGCTTCGGATGGGGTTCGTCGTTGTGGGCGCCGGTTTCCTGATCTCCCCTCTCCTCTTCCCCACCATCGCCTTCCCGCTGATCTGGGGGGCCTTCTTCTTCCTCCTGGAACCATGGCTCTATCAGAGGGGGCGCAAGTCGCTCCTCCGGGAATGGGAATATGGCTCGCTACTCACCGTGACCAGACTCCTGATAGCAGGGTTGATCACAGGGGGGCTATGGGAGTTCTTTAATTTCTGGGCCGGATCGAAGTGGATCTACACGGTTCCTCACCTGGATGGCTGGAAGATCTTCGAGATGCCGATCCTGGGGTTTCTCGGCTTCCCGCCGTTTGCCCTCGAGTGCTTCGTCATGTCGGAGGCGGCACCTCTCATCGTGTCCTTCACCCGGAGAGGCTGGAAGGTCGCCCTGCTGGTTTTATTGATCCTGGCCTTCTGGCTCGCGGCCTTCGCCGGAATCGACCGATTCACCGTGACCTCATACGAGACGGTGAGATCGCGAGACACACACCTGATGATTCCGAAATAGGTGAGTTCCCCACTGATTCCGCACTGTTTCGAGCGTCCCCATTATTCCCTTGCAATAGGGAACGGGGCGACGCTAAGATCCGCCCCACTGTCCGGAGGGGGGGAATTCACCATCTGTCTCGCAATTCGCACATGTCCTGAAGGAGGATACGGATGCTCCAGTTGCTGAGGGGTTGTCTGGCGGTCATGTTGGTCGTGATCATCGGCGCCATTCCCGCAGAAGTGGCCGCGCAGATCGTCGAAGAGGACGCCACCGGGGGCATGGCAAGAATGGTCAAGTCCAGGGAGTTGGGGACTGATTTGCTGCCCACGGAGGGATCGTTCGCGGCAGGTTTCCGGCTCGGCTACGGCCTGATCCCCCTCGCCAATCCCGGAGGGACTCTTCCGGTCGGTATCGACGGGGAGTTCTATCTCAAGGACTACCTCTCTGTGGGTTCGGAGTTTCTGTTCCTCACGGCGAACAATACGGATCACAATCGAGGCTTCAACCAGATCTTCTACTGGGATGTATGGGTGAAGCTCCATCTGAGAATGCCAGAAACGGGGATCGCCTGTGTCGACTCGGCCGCTCCCTATTTCCGATGGGGAGCGGGACTCGCGGTCGTTGACGCGGCCAGAGACGATCCGTACATCGACTTTGCCATGCCGTTCGCCTTCGGGTTCGAATACTGGCTCCGGGAGATCGCACCGGTGAGGGTGGGCCTCCAGATGGAGTTTGCCACCTACATCACGGGTGTCGCGAAGGAAAGCGCTTTGCCCTCCAACTCTGACGTGATCCCGTGGTTATGGACGGTAGGAATCCGGGTCCAGTACGGCGGAAAGTGATCGCCGTCACGAATGGCAGGATGAACTAGCTCTCTTCCTCGATCTTCTTGGCCGCCTTGATCGCGGCCTTCGTGATGTCGGGGGGGGCCTTCTTCTTCTTCTTCCCCTTGGCCTTGATCGAACCACTCTCGGCGATCAGATCGTACCCCCCATCCGTCGCCACCTTCCCGAGGGCCTTGGAGAAGACCTTGTTCGCCTTCTTCAGGAGCGTCCAGTAGCGAGCGTCTTTTCTCGTGAGCCCTTCCTTCAGGATCTGCGCGTAATACGAGATCTTGGCGAAGACCTTGTCGCGATCGATCGTGGCAGGCTTCTTGAATGAATCCGGGTTGCCGTAGTAGACCTTGTTGCGATCTACCTTATAGGAATCGCCTGTTCCGGATTCGTTCGCGAGGGGCGGGGAGAGCAGGAGGACGGCAAGCAACAGTGAGTGCACCGGGTACCTCCTCCGGCCGCGGTCGGCTGAACAGCAGGAAACGCTCTCGAATGCGCGCTGGCCTCGCATCATATCCTCGAGCGGTTCTGGATCAAGGAAAGTGGAAGGGGGGAGGAATGCGATCCCCTGTCGCTGAAAGGCTTTGGGGCCTAAGAGTTGTCCTCGCGACCCTCAACGCCGGCGATCTCGCCCTCACGGAACTTGATCACCGTCCCTTCTCGCGCTTCCTTCGCTGGGACCAGGACGCCGCCAGAGATGGAGAATCGGATCGCCTCGTCCACCGAGATGGGGAGACGTAGGAGTTCATCCTCCGCGACGAAGATCGTATACCCGGTGATGGGGGTCGGGGAGGATGGAATGAAGATGTTGACCATCTTTCGCCCGCTGACGGCGGCGATCGATTTGAACCCGCCGCCGGTGACGAATCCCATGGAATAGATCCCCTTCCTCGGGTACTCGATCGCCACCACCTGCGTGTACTTCTCCTTCTTCTCCTCCTTGAAGATGAACTCGGTCAACTGCTTGGCGTAAGGGTAGATCGCCTTGATCACAGGAAGACGATAGAACTCCCGCTCGACCCATTTTCTCAGCTTCCGTCCGAGGAAGGAGGTGAAAAAGAATCCGGCGAAGAATATCAAGGTACCACCCAGAACGAGCCCCACCGACCACGGGTATTTCTTCTCCAACCACTCGCGATATTCGGTCGCCTCCGCGTAGGGGACGTCGGCTCCTTTGAACCCCACCTTTCTCACCGGCTCTTTCGTGCCGGGCGGCGCCTTCACGGACTCGAGGGAGTAGAGGGGGTAGACTATGTAGTTTCGCGCTGGCGCCGTCGTCAGCAGGGCCTTCACGCCCGCGTTGATCGGTTCGGTGACGTACTTGTTGAGCATTCCCCAGGCGAAGACGATCAGGCCGATCGTGAGGATGGTAGGGAGCAGCGTGGCGAGACCGGCGATGAAGGCACGCTTGTATCGAGAACGAGCCCCTCTTTTCTTCTTCTTCGCCATGAACTCTCCCCCTTCTACCCGCCGTCCTCCCGGCCCATTATAGCACGGTATCGAGACGCGGCCTGCCGCTCCGCCTCCGTCTACTCCTTCGGAAGTTTCAGCATCCTGCGGAATTCTTCTTCTGACAGGATCTTGACTCCAAGACCTTCCGCCTTCTTTCGCTTGGCGCCGGCCTTCTCCCCGGCCACGACGAAGTCGGTCTTCTTGCTGACGCTCGAAGAGACCCTGCCCCCGCGTTCTCGGACCAGTCCCATCGCCTCCGAGCGGTCGAGCCCGGGCAGCGTTCCAGTGAAGACGAAGACCCTTCCCCTCAGGTCTCCCTCCTTCCGCACCGTCTCCGGGAACCGGACTCCCCCCTCCGAGAGGCGTGTGACGAGGCTCTGGTTCCGGGGGAGGAGAAAAAAGTCATGGATGCTCTTCGCCACGTTCGGTCCGACCCCGTAGACCTCCTCCAGGTCGTCAGGGCTTGCCGAGATCAGCTTGTCGATCGTGCCGAACTGATCGGCGAGGTCACGAGCGGCCACCTCCCCCACGTCCTGGATCCCCAGGGCGTAGATCACTCGATGTAGTGGCCGGCCCCGGGCCTCCTCGATCGCCTTCATCAGGTTCTCGGTGGATTTCTCCGCCTTTCTCTCCAGGGCTTCGATCTGGTCGGGACGGAGGAAGAAGATGTCGGAAGGATCCCGTATCAGTTCCTCAGCCACCAGTTGATCGATCAGCTTCACCCCCAACCCCTCGATGTCCAGCGCGCTCCGGGAGGCAAAGTGACGGATTCTGCCCCGCACTTGATCCGGGCAGTCGATGTTGGGACAGCGATGCCTCACCTCCCCTTCCGGGAGGATCACTTTCGTCTGGCAAGAAGGACATCGCCGCGGCATCCGGAAACGCTTCTCCTTGCCCGTGCGACTGGAAGTGATCGGTTTGACGACCTCCGGGATCACATCGCCCGCACGCTGGATGACCACGGCGTCGCCGATGCGGATGTCCTTCCGGTCGATCTCGTCTTGATTGTGAAGTGTGGCCCGTGAGACCTTGACGCCTCCCACCAAAACTGGCTCCAGGATCGCCACGGGCGTCAAGGTGCCAAGCCTTCCGACCTGCACCTCGACGCGGAGTATGCGGGCGACCTCCTGCGTTGCGGGAAACTTGTAGGCGATCGCCCACCGGGGATTGCGCGCACGCGCGCCGAGTCGAGCCTGGAGGCCGTAGTCATCCACCTTCACCACCAGCCCGTCGATCTCGTACGGAAGCCGCTCTCTCTCTTCCAGGAGATCGCGGTAGCGCTGGAAGACATCCTCCGGGGTCTTGCAGATCCACCAGGCAGGATGTGTCGGGAGCCCCAGGTCGGAGATCCCCTCGAGGAACTCGGTCTGATTCGAGAAATCGAGGCCCCGTATCTCGCCCGGTCCGTGGGAGACGATGTGGAGGGGTCTCCCGGCGGTTACGGACGGGTCCTTCTGACGCAGCGAGCCCGCCGCGGCGCTCCGCGGGTTGGCGAACGGGTCCTCGCCCTTCTCGGTGAGGGTCCGGTTCAAACGGCGGAAATCGTTCTTGTCCATGTAGACCTCGCCCCGAACTTCCAGCAGCTCCGGCGGCGAGCCGGTGGTGCGGAGGATGAGCGGGATCGAGGGGATCGTCCTCAAGTTCGGGGTCACGTCCTCTCCCTCATCGCCTCTCCCGCGGGTGGAACCGACGCTGAGCACCCCATCTCGATAGACGATCTCGACGGCGAGTCCGTCGATCTTCGGCTCGGCGATGAAGGAGACCTCCTCCGTTCCCGATCCCTCCTGGACCCGACGGAACCAGTCCTCCATCTCCTCGCGGTCGAAGGCGTTCTCGAGGCTCAGCATGGGCCTCGTGTGCCGGACGGGAGCGAGCGCCTCGCCAGGCCCCTCCGGCCGGGCGCCCTCGAAGGTCTGGGGGGAGCCGACCCTCTTCGTGGGCGAGTCGTCGGCGGCGAGCGCCGGCCACCGGGCCTCGAGGGCCTCCAGCTCACGCAGGAGGAGGTCATACTGGAAATCGGAGATCTCGGGATCGTCCAGGACGTGGTAACGGTGATCGTGGTATCGGATCAGGCGGGTGAGCCCTTCGACTCGATCCCGAACCGATCGAGGGGGCGTCTCGTCGGGCATGCGTGGATCCCCCGGCGGGTCCCGGCGGGATACAAGCCCCCATTTCTCACAGGCTTCCTGCTGCGGCGGCGCATCTGACGACGTCTACGGCGTTGTGCTCGGTCGGGCCCCTCAACGACCCTCTTAGGGTCGCCTCCGGGTCCCTCGGTCGCACGCCTTGTATCCGCCGCCATTTTCGCCGCCTCGCGACGAAACCCCGTGAGAAAAGGAGGCTAACCGGTCGCCGTCTTGCGGGGCTTGCGAGCGCGCCCCTTCCTCTTCCCCTTCACCTTTTTCTTCTCCGAGCCGTTCCGTCGGGGGCGCGACTCGCTGGTCACCTCTTTCTCCGCCGCCTGGATCTCCTCCACCTTCGGGTACTCGGGACGGGCGTGAAAGACGCCGTTGAGGACCTTGATGAAGCTCTCCGCGATCGTGTTGAGATCGCGAAGGGTCAGATTTGACTCGTCGAGGTCCCCATCCAGCATCCTCTCACGGACGATTTCCCGCACCGTCTCCTCGACGGTGGACGGGCTCGGCTTCTCCAGGGTCCGGGAGACCGCCTCGACCGAGTCAGACAGCATCACGATCGCCGTCTCCTTCGACTGCGGCTTCGGGCCGCTGTGGCGGAACTCCCCCTTGCTCTCCGGGCCGACCTGGCGTGTGTCCAGAGCCTTTCCGTAGAAGAACCGGATCACACTCGTGCCGTGATGCTGAGGGATGAAATCGCAGATGGCGCTGGGCAGGCGATGATCTTTGGCGATCTTCAGACCTTGCGTGACGTGCGATTTGATCACCGATGCGCTGAGCGACGGCTTCAGATTCTCATGGCGGCTCCGGCGGCCGTACCCCTGGTTCTCGGCGAAGTACTCCGGTCGCTCGGCCTTCCCGATGTCGTGGAAGTACGCCCCCACCCGGCAGAGGAGCCAGTCCGCGCCGATCGCCTCCGCCGCCGTCACTGCCAGGTTCGACACCGCCATGCTGTGCTGATAGGTCCCCGGCGCCCTGAGAAAAAGGTTTCGAAGCAGGGGGTGATCCAGATCGGCCAGCTCCTGAATCTTGAAGACTGTCGTGATGTCCAGGACACTCTCGAGGATCGGGAGCAGCCCGACGGCAAGGATCGCCGCCAGGATTCCAGAACCGGCGCCGTAGATTATCTCGGTCCCCAGACTGGCGGAAGCGGCCGAGAGCCCGAGGAAGTGATAGGGCACGGCCAGGATGGCGTTCATCCCCGCGAGGGCGGGGCAGGCCCACATCACATGGATCCTCTTTCGAGTGCCACGAACGGCGAAGATTCCGAGCAGCTGAGCCGCCATGCAGAGGATCACCGGACCGGCTTCGAAGCCGTAGAGCGGGGCCATCAACGCCGCTGCGGCGAAGGAGAAACCGACAGCCAGATCGGTTCGGAACAGCAAGGTGAGCAGGATCGCGCCGAAGGCGAACGGCACGAGGAAATAGGTCAGGTTCGAATCCAGCTTGAAGGCCCCGGCGAGGGCCACGAGCAGGACGAGCGGAACGTGAATCGAGGCGAGGTGGCTGCGCTTCTTGACCGTGCCGAGATGGAAGTAGGTCAGGTAGAGGTAGAGGGAGACGTGGATCGCGAGGACGTAGAGAAGAGTGCCGGTCAGGCTGTCCGCCGCGTCGAGACCCCCGAAGACCGGCCCCAGCAGCGCCGAGAGGATGGCCGTGCTGACCAGGGGGATCATGATACCCCCGAGACCGGCCTCCTTCAGCCTCTCCGTACCCGTCCTGAGGGGGCCCCTCCGGCTCACGCCGGCGAGCCCGTTCGAAGTGGCCACTCGACTCACCTCCTTAGCCCGAACCATTCATGATGGCACACGGTTCTGGCCGGGTCTCGGCACCGATCTCAGCGTTGCGGCTCGTCGGGGACTCTTTCCATTGAAGCGGCGGGCTCCGCAACCGTCCGCTGGACGGTCGCTCCGGGGCCGCTCCCTTCCAGCCGCGCCACTGACCTCGCCGCCGATCCATCGCCCAGAACAGTCTGTCGAGCCGAATCACAGGTCATCCTGTGCGTATCTCATTGGCCCAATGTCAGTTCAGCGAATGCGGCGCATTCCCTCATGAATTGTCCGAGCTGTGGCCCCGGGGTCGCCAGGACGCTCTTCATCCGGGCCATACATGAACACGCCGCCGAGGTGTCCCCGGCGGCGAATACATAATTATAGGACGCCACTCCGACTTGTCAAACGGGGGCGAATTGGCCCCGGAAAACCAATGAACCTGGGGGGTTGGAGGGACGTCCATTGTTCCGAACCCGAGGCTCGTAACGCCGGAGCAAGCCACCCTATGCGAGTCCAGATCACGGAGAAAAGGCCATGATGGGCCTCCTACACGGCGCGGGAATCCTCATTGCACTCTGGATGTTCGCCCCCGTGGGCACGCTCCCCAGGGCCCCCCAGGAGCCGCCCCAGGAGGAGCCTCCCCCCAACGAGGATCCTCCCGCGGAAGGGGACCAGGATCTCCCTCCGCCCAAGCCCCCCTCCGGAGAGGAGCCCCCTCCCGAAGGGGAGAAGCCGCCACCGGGACAGGAGCCTCCCCCCGAAGGGGAGAAGCCGCCACCCGGACAGGAGCCCCCCGCCCCGGGAGAGGAAGAACCACAAGAGCCTCCGGCCGATGCGAAGCCTCCGGGCGAAGAGGTGCCACCAGGACCGGGAGACGGGACCCAACCGCCTGCCGAGGAAGAGAAACCCGATGAAGATGATGAAGATGAGGATTTCGACTTCGATACGGAGTCGATCATGTTCGTGATCAAGAAGGGGGAAAAGCCCCAGGTGATGGACATGCTCAAGGCCATCCAGAAGTTCACCGGCCGGATCGTCATCCACTCCGATCGACTCGACACCACGAAGGAGATCAACATCGTGGGGCCCGCGGACCTCACGTATCCCCTCCTGCGAATCGTGCTCAAGCTGAACGACGTCGAGCTGGTGCATCAGAAGACCAAGGACGGTCGAGAGGTGATCAAGGCGATGGGCGGCGGTCAGGCGGGGGACTTCAGCCAGAAGGTCGGCGGTGCCACGCCCGTCGAGCCAAGAAAACCAACCGGGCGTCGCGATGTCCCGGAAATGATCACCCGGATCTTCCGGCTGAAGTACGCGGACGGCACATCCCTGAACAACACGCTGCGCCAGATCAAGCGAGGCTCTGCTCGCGATCCCGGCGTCTTTCAATACGATCAGGGGACGCAGGCCTTCATCATCCGCGACATCAGGGAAAACGTGGACTACATCGTGGAGATCCTCGAGGCCCTCGACATCCCAGGTCCGGATCGCACCTTCCGGGTGATCATCCTCGAACAGGCGGCCGCCGATTCAGTGGCCCAGATCATCGATCAGTTCTTCCTCGGACAGTCAGGGGTCCCGGGTCGTGCCGTGCGGAGGCCTGCCCAGGGACAGCCCGCCCGGCGGGGGGGGGCTGCCGGACAGAATCGGCCGCAGGTGGTGGCGGACGCCAGGACGAACAAGATCATCATCTACGCGCTTCCCGACGACATGACTCGAATCGAGAACCTGATCGACGAGCTGGACGTCCGTGTCCCCTTCCGACCTGGAAAGCTCCATCATTACCGTCTCAAGGACACGAAGGCGCAGGAGATAGCGGATGTGCTGAACCAGGTGATCACGGGTAGCCCGCTCCAGAGTCCCGGGGGCGGGGCCCAAGGGGGTGCCGGCCAGGGGCAGCGAAGAATCCCTCAGGTCTCCCGGGGGGGAAGGCAGTTCCAGCAGCAAGGTGCCATCGGAGAGGTGGAGACCCGGATCGTGCCCGACCCCCAGACGAACACCCTGATCATCCAGGCCGAGCCCGAGATCTATAGCGACATCGAGGCCCTGATCGCGAAGCTGGATCGGAAGAAGAACCAGATATTCATCGAGGCCCAGATCTGGGAGGTGGGGGTCGACGACACCCTGGACCTCGGCGTCGAGCTGACGACGCTCGACCGGCCCGTTCCCGGCGAGACGCGGGGCGGTGCCTTGACGAATTTCGGGCTGACGACGATCACGGTCGACGACCCGAACGATCCGACGACCCTCGTGCGGACGCCGAATATCTCGCAGGGCCTCACGACCTTCATCCTCGAAGGGGCGTTCGACCGTGTCCCGTTCATCCTCAATGCCCTGGCGCGCTCCACCCACGCGCGAATCCTGTCGACGCCGTTCGCTCTCACCAACGACAATTCCCAGGCGACCTTCTCGATCACCGATACGGTGCCCTTCGCGACGAGCACCGTCGCGGGGACGGGGCTCGCTCAGGGGGGCTTCTCGTTCTCCAGCGCCACCACGACCCTGCAGATCGAGCCGACGATCTCGTCGGAAAACCGATTGCAGCTTGATATCGTCGTCGACATCCAGACATTCACCGGGACCTCGCTCGACGGGGCCCCTCCCCCCTCCAATTCCCGGAGGTACGAGGGAACCGTCACCGTCCCGGACCGGAAGTACGTCGTCGTCGGCGGACTCGAGCAGGAGGAAGCGGTCGAGCAGGTGAGCAAGGTACCGTTCCTGGGTGACATCCCGCTGATCGGTCTCCTCTTCCAGACCCGGCAGACGATCAAACGACGGACACGGATCTTTTTCTTCATCAAGCCGACGATCTTCAGCGATGAGAATTTCACCAAGCTGAAGCGGCAGAGCGCCCGGCTGCAGTACGGCCTGAAGAAGTTCAGCACTTTCGACTACGACGGCGAAGTGATCAAGAGCCGAGACCTAGGGACGGCAGAGCGACTGAGTCGCATATTCGAGCCCGGACAATGGCTCCAGCTGCAACCCAAATAGCGTGCTGGCCTGGAGTTGCTGAGTTCAATCATGCGTGGTAAGATATGCGAGTGGAAAGCCCTACAGAGAGTGAAGTACCTGCAATTCCGGAAGAGTCCGCGCCTCCCCCCGAAACGGATCTCATCGCACATCTCGTCGAAGAGGGACTGATCGACCGGCGGGCGGCGGAGGAATGTCGCCGCCTGGAGCTGGAGACGGGGGATCTCCCCGATCGGATCCTCAAGAGCAAGGGGTACCTCAGCGAAGACGGCCTCCTCCGTGTCTTTCACCGCCGATTTGGCATCCCCTACCTCGCCACCCTTCATAACTGCACGGTCCCCAAGGATTTCGTCCGATTAGTCCCGGCGCAGTTCGCCCGTTTCTACAACCTGATCGGCATCGAGGAGGACAACGGGACCTATCGGGTCGCGACCTGCAGCCCGCTCGACATCCATCCGGTGGATGATCTCGCATCCCTCCTGGATTCGGAGGTGGAGGTCGCCCTCTCACCCCGATCCGAGATCACGGCGCTGATCAACAAGGCGTATCAGAAAAGCGTCGATGGGGTGGACGAGATGCTGGAGGGCGTCGATGAGGAGGAGCTGAGCGATCTGCCCCAGGACATCACGGGGACCGAGGACATCCTGGATATCGCCAACAAGGCCCCGATCATCAAGCTGGTCAACACGATCCTCTTCGAGGCCCTCAAGCTGAGGGCTTCGGACATCCACCTCCAGCCGTTCGAGGACCGTCTGGTCGTGCGGTACCGGATCGACGGGATCCTCTACGACATGAAGGTGATCCCGAAGCGAGTGCAGGATGCGATCATCTCTCGCGTCAAGGTGATGGGAAAGATGGATATCGCCGAGCGGAGGCTCCCGCAGGATGGGCGGGCCACGGTCAAGGTGGGGGATGGAGAGGTCGACATCCGTCTCTCCTCCGTCCCCACGTCACACGGGGAGCGTATCGTCTTCCGTCTGCTGGACAAGTCGGCCAAAGTTTATCAGCTCACCGAGATCGGCCTCAGCGAAGCCAACCGCAACGCCCTCGCCGAGATCATCACTTACACGCACGGGATCATCTTCGTCACGGGACCGACCGGCTCCGGTAAGACGACCACCCTCTACGCGGTCCTGACGCAGCTGAACTCGGCGGAGAAGAACGTGATCACGATCGAGGACCCGATCGAATATCACCTCGAGGGAGTCAGTCAGATCCAGGTATCGGAGAAGAAGGGTCTCACCTTCGCCTCGGGCCTCCGGTCCCTGCTCCGGCAGGACCCGGATGTGATGATGGTGGGCGAGGTGCGGGACGAGGAAACGGCCCGCATCGCCATCCAGGCGGCCCTGACCGGCCACCTCGTCTTCAGCACGATGCACACGAACGATTCCGCTGGCGCCGTGACCCGGATGCTGGACATCAAGGTGGAACCTTACCTCGTCGCTTCCTCCCTGATCGCCGTGATCGCGCAGCGCCTCGTTCGCAGGATCTGCGTGGAGTGCAGGAAGGAGAGCAAACCGACGGATGAGGAACTGCACTCGATCGGGCTGAAGCTGGAACAGGTCAAGGGTGGACTCCTCTGGACCGGGGAGGGTTGCGAGACCTGCCTCGATACCGGCTACCGCGAGCGAACCGCCATCTACGAGATCCTGTCGATCGGCGATCGGGTGCGTCAGCAGGTGATGGATCACAAGAGCGCGAGCGACATCAAGAGGCTGGCCGTGGAGAACGGTCTCGTGACCCTCAGGATGGATGGCGCGAGAAAAGTCCTGGAAGGACAGACCACCGTCGACGAGGTTTTGCGGGTCACCCAGATGGACATTGTCTGACGCTGTTGCATGCCGATCTTCGAATACAAAGCATTGAAGGAGACGGGCGAGACGACGCAGGGGATCATCGACGCCGACACCCCGAAGGACGCGCGCGAAAAGCTCCGGGCCAGAAGGATTCACGTAACCAAGATGGCGCCGCTCCAGGAGAAGGAGCGGGGGGCCTCGGCGAGCCGTCTCCCCTTTCTGTTCGGGCGCCGCGTCGACTTCGGTGAGCTGACGATCACGACCCGGCAATTCGCCACGCTCCTCTCCTCCGGGATCCCGATGGCCGAGGCCCTCGGCGCCATGATCCAGCAGGTCGAGAGCCGGGTCATGGAGACCACGCTCCGGGACATCCGGGAACGGGTCACCCAGGGCTCCGGCCTCGCGGATGCGATGGCCCACCACCAGCGCGTCTTCAGCGACCTCTACATCAATATGGTCCGCGCAGGGGAGGCATCGGGGACGCTGGACGAGATCCTCCTTCGACTTGCCAATCACCTGCAGAACCAGAACCGCCTCCGGAACAAGGTGAAGGCGGCCCTCACGATACCGATGGTCTACGTCGTCGTCGCCACCGGCGTGGTGCTGTTCCTGATGTCGGTGGTGGTGCCCAAGATCGTGACGATCTTCGAGAGTGAGAAGACCCCGATCCCGTTGGTGACCGAGATCCTGATCGCGGTCAGTGCGTTCATCCAGGGGTACTGGTGGGTGTTGGCCCTGTTCGCCGTCCTCCTCGCCGTCGCCTACAAGGTCCTGAAGAGCTCCGATCGAGGGCGTCTGATCCACGACACCTACATCCTGAAGCTCCCCGTCTTCGGGAAGCTGCTGAAGAAGGACGCGATCGCCCGCTTCGCCGTGACGTTCTCGACTCTGTTGCGGAGCGGCATTCCCGCGCTGGAGTGCCTGCGGATCGTGGAGCGGATCGTCAACAACCGGCTGATGTCGAAGGTCCTTGGCGAGGTCCACGACAAGATCCTGGAAGGGGCGGACATATCGACGCCGCTGAGGCGTAGCGGCGTCTTCCCTCCCGTCGTGGGCTACATGATCGCCGTCGGAGAGCAGACCGGCCGGCTGGAGGAATTGCTGGATAAGGTGGCCGAGTCCTACGAGGAGGAGATCGAGATCGCGACGAGCCGGATCACGGCGCTGATCGAGCCCGTGATCATCGTCGCCATGGCGGTCGTGGTCGCGTTCATCGTGATTGCAATCCTGCTGCCCCTGGTACGCGGATTTGACTTTTGAAGGAGACGCCATGAGTTGTGAGAGGGATTCCGGATCGAGACTGAATCGAGCGTTCACATTGGTCGAGCTTCTGGTGGTGATCGCCATCATCGGGCTCCTGGCCACGATCGTGACCGTCAACGTCTTGAAGAGCATGAAGAAGGCCCGACAGGTGAAGGCGAGGGCGGATATCAAGGGCATCTCCACCGCCTGTGA
>JAPUJT010000092.1 GCA_027296055.1 Planctomycetota bacterium
AATGCAGGAACCCCTCCCGAAGGGAACCGAGATCTACTTGGAGTTGAAGCTCGAATCGATCAACCAGACCATACATGCGGAAGGCGTTGTCGTTTGGGTGCGGCCGAGTATGCCCGATCCGAATTTCCCCTCAGGAATCGGCCTGAGATTCACGGCAATCAGCGACGAGGCCCTTCAGTTGGTTAGGTCGGTGGTGGATGGACTGTCAGGAAAGTAAGCCTGGTTGCTTGGCGCTACCACTGAGCGGCATGCTTGGTATCACCTCATAGCAGATGTCTCAACTGAATAGTGGGTTCGCGGCCCTGAGTCGTCCTGCCTTAGCCTGGCACCGATTAGGCTCGGGGTCGCGGGCTCTTTCCCATGTCACGGCTCCACCACCCCGCGGCTCTCTGGGGCCAGCGGAGGGCGTCCAGCGAGAATCCTTGACCCACACATTCTGAAGGTCTAGTATCGACCCAACTAGCAACCGGGCATTCCACATTCAGACTGAACTGATCGGGCGCGGAGCGGGAGCATTCCCGTCCCAGATTCGCTTGCGGGCCTTTTTGGCACCCCCACGGAGGGTAAGGCTGAAATGCTTGACCTGGGGGTATGCGGCCGGCAGCTGAGCAGCGTGACGCTAGGAAGACCGAAGTGTGCGGGACCTCTAATTGATTTGAGGCCTTCGCGGAGATCGGAGCGCAACGACTCGAGAACCGGAAAAGTGGTCCTCTAGGCTAAAGGAGAGTCTCCCACAGTGACCATTCTATGTGTGTCCGTTAACTGTCCTATGGCGCGGCTGAAGAGGAGGAACATCGGATGAAGGCTGCCCATCAGAGGAGAAGGAATCATCATCCCTTGGGTGAGAACCGGGTTTCAGGTTGCCGAGGAGTCGGCGATACGCAACCTCCAGGAATCGTCTTCATGATCCTGATCTGTATCGTCTCAGCCTGCGCGACGCCGGGTTGTGGGGGGTTTTTCCACGTCCTAGATTGGGACAAGCCCCGTGTGGAGGAAGGCAAGTCAGCTCTCCCGATCTACCGGGCGTTCGGACGGTTTGGAGGATTTCGCTACAGGATGACCGACCAAGCCCGAAGCTTCGACACGAATATACCCGCAGGCCGGAGGTGGCAAGTCGATAGGAAGTCCGATCTGAGGATAACCTTCGAACCAGAAGGTCCGGAGGTCCTTTCGGCCGAGGAGGCGGCCACCCGGTGGACCGATGTCCTGGTCGTTCTGAAAGTTCTGGAGCAGAAGTATGAAAGAATCAGGGTGGACTTGCGCAAATTCCGCAGCGAGCACGAGAGCCTGAGGCATCCCGAACAGGTCGTCAGGCTGATCAAGATACTCTCCCGCCTCGAGACTGGAGGGACGGCCCTCCAGAAAGAGCTGAATTCGATCTTCGGTCCAGATCACGATCTTAGTAAGAAGCCAGAGGCCGACCCGGAAATGGCCCTGAAATCAATACTCGAATGGCTGACCGAGGAAACCAAGAACAACGCCCTGGGGACTAAGACCGATCTCGCGAGCTCAGGAGACGCGAGCATACGAGAGATGTATGTCGGTGTGTGGGCGACGCTCCATCACGGGAGGGAAGACTCGGATCTGCGAGTGGTGAATTACTCCAAGGTAGATGCTGGTGTAGCTAGTCATAGGAGGGTACGGACCGCGGCCCTCTCGCCGAGGCAGTCGTTGGTCGTGTACAAAAGCAACCAAGCGGTGACCTTAGCGCACGGAGCCCTAAACGCTCACGATGAGATCATCCAGATCCTGAAGTGGTATCAGAAGGACGAAGGTCCACGGCCCCAACTCGAGGCGGATGAAGCGTAGAAGGAGAAGGCGAATACAGCGTTAAGTATCAGCGAGGACACTCGCCAATCACTTGCCGCTATGTCGAAGGAACACTTGGTGCGCAGAGATCTCGAGGAGCTCCTTGACGCGAGGGTCGAGTTGAGCAAAGCGGATCTCGATGTCGGCGATCTAGTGACGATTTTCGTGCGATTCTTCGACGGAGAGGGAGAAGAGGCGACCATCCTCCACGGCGAGGAGTACAAGGTCGAGGTCGTACAATCCGGGTTCGTTCCCGTCCTATCTCCGGTCGTGGCTTTCATTCGAGCCGAGCATCGGACAATCTCCAACCAGGATCGCACGCGCTGGAAACTCAACGCCGTCGGCATGGTCAACTGGTACTACTACAAGAGGAATGCATCTGATTGGCCAACGAGGTTTTGGAACTGGCTTCGCTTTGGTATCGGGTTTCATCTCTCCAGCCCGGACATGGGTACCGACACGGTGGAGTTCGGATTCGGCTTCAATGTGTCCTTGTGGGGAGGCCTCCTGTCAGGTGGGTTGGGGTGGAACCTGACGGAGAGGGCTGACCGGGGCTACTGGATGTTCGGTATCGATCTCTTCAATGTGCTCAACAAAGCGAGGGAAAAGCTCACCGCTGAGGACTATGGCGGAAGCGGGACAGGCCCATAGAGTTCAGATGTCTGTACGTGTCTAGCGATTCCCGAATGGAGATCGGGGCCGATGATGTAGTGTGTTGGTCCACCGGATCCAGCCTGGAATTATTCATGGAGGTAGGCGTGCGGGCGTCCACCGGCTTCGACCGGCAGGAGATGGCAAGATGGAGGCCGCACATCGCATCTTCCTCGCGGAGGACACCCGGCAGCGGCCTGGCTCTTCGCCCTGAGGCCGGCTCTTCAACCGTATCCTTAGGAGATAGCGAAGCATGAAGCACTTGTGCCTGATTGTCTTCTCAGCTCTCATGGCAGTAAGTTCTGCCTGTGCACCACTCAATCCCAGGCTCGAACGCTACGACCCTACGGTCGGCTATCGGTTCGGGAACCTTTCAGCGAAGGAGAACGCGGACGAACTCTTTGTCGTCCTTGCGTTTTCCGGGGGGGGTACGCGCGCCGCCGCCTTCTCCTACGGTGTGCTGAATGCCCTGAACGAGACGCCCTTGCCCGGGTCCCAAGGGAAGCGAACTCTCCTCGATGAGGTCGATGTCATCTCCTCGGTGTCGGGCGGGAGCTTCACCGCGGCCTACTATGGGCTCTTCGGCGATCGCATATTCGAAGACTTCGAGGAGCAATTCCTGAAGAAGAACATCCAGTTACGGCTCATATTCCACCTCTTGTATCCTTGGAACTGGTTCAAGCTGATGTCGCCCAGCTATTCGCGAATCGATATTGCCGCCGAGTATTACTCCGATCACATCTTCGGAGATGCAACCTTTGGCGATCTCGTCGAGCGCGGTCGCCGGCCATTCATCATCATAAACGCGAGCGATCTGTCCCTGGGAACGCGCTTCGAGTTCACGCAGCGCCAGTTCGACATGCTCGGCTCGGATCTCTCCAAGATACCAGTGGCAAGTGCCGTCGCCGCATCCTCCGCCTTTCCGGGGCTGTTATCGCCCATGGCGTTTACGAACTATCGGAAGGTCGGGTTCGAGGAACCTGCCTGGGTGGGGAATGCGATCGAGAACCCTAAGGAGATTTCGCCGAGCCGCTACAAGCGGGCGAAGATCATTCGATCCTATTTCGACCACAAGGCACGCCCATATGTTCACCTGGTTGACGGCGGGGTGGTGGACAATTTGGGCCTCACGGGGGCCTTGCTGGGATCGCTGAAATCCTCCGACTTCAATATCTCGCGGCAATTCGAATTCCTCAACGACGTGAAGGAATACAATCTTCTAAGCATGATCAACGACGGAAGGATTCGCAGGCTCGTGGTCATCATCGTGGATGCCATGCCCGACCTGAACATGGAGCTCGACGAAAGCCGTTCGACGCCGGGCTTGATTTCCGTGATCGACCGGGTTGCTTCCATACCCATGCGCGAGGTTACTTTCCGAATTGCGAAGGAGGGGTGGCGTGAACTGACTTCTCTCGAAACGAAACACGACACACACCATGGAGAGATGAATGGCCAAGACAAGTCATCTAATCATTTCGAGGCGTACTGGATCCACCTACGCTTCGATGAACTCGAAGACGAGGGGCGGAGAAAACGGCTCGGAAAGATGAAGACCAACTTCGACCTGTCGTCCCGCAAGGTGAAGGACCTGATATCTGCCGGAGGCGAGCTGCTGGAGGGGTCGAAAGGATTCAAGCAGCTCCTCAGCGATCTCAAGAGCTCCCAGTGACAACCAGGATGATCGAGAGGCGTGGGGCTGGATCGTGCGTCCAGATTCGATACCACAGCTAACCAAGCGGTCGAATTCGTCGTGAGCCGGATTCCCCCCTCGCAACCCCCCTGCATCTGATCAGCGGCTCGGACCCCCAGGTAGCGCACATCGGAGTGGCGGTGTCTGCGCCAGGAGATCGGCGGCATCGAAGGAGGCCGCACACGCCGTAGTCTTCTTGATGCGATCACGCGCCCCTGGCCGCTCTGGCTCCCTCCTCTGCAAGCGGTGTGGTGGTTCATCGGATCCTTCAACGGCCCCTCCTCGCGCTAATCGTTTGTAGATCAAGGTGTTAAGATCTCCGTGAAGAAATCATCGCGGATCTTTCACGGAGGCTCCGATGCGCCAGAAGTTTTCCCTTCCGAGGGGCTGGAATCGTCATGTGAAGTCGTCGATCCTGCAGGTCCTCTCTCTTGCCCACTACTGCTTCTCCATCGCCTGCGGCGGGGCTGCGCAGAGCCGAGTCCTGCGGGTCCGGATGCAGGCCGAGATCGATCACCTGGGGCAGGAGATCGCCCTCTTGCAAGAGGAACTCCGGATCAAGGACAAGCGGATGATGAGGATTCTCTCGGCACGAAGGGTCCGCTACACGCCCATGGAACGTATGGCGATCTTGGAGCTTCGGGCTACACGAGGTTGGTCGGCCCTGCAGACCGCGCGCCGCTTTCTCCTCTCACACACCACGATTGCCGACTGGATGAAGCGCATTGACGAGGGAGGCCCGAGGGCGCTTCTCCAGATCTTCGAGCCCGTGAACAAATTTCCGGACTTGGTCCGCTACATCGTCCAACGGCTCAAGATCCTGTGCCCTCGGTTGGGCAAGGTCAAGATAGCCCAGACCCTCTGCCGCGCGGGTCTTCACCTGGCCCCCGCCACGGTAGGACGGATGCTGAAGGAGAAGCCGGTCTTCCCCGAGCCTAAGGCTGAAGCCCTGATCGCTGGACCCATCGTCAAGGCGAAGGGTCCGAACCACATCTGGCATGTGGATCTCACGGCCGTTCCGACCAGTGCTGGATTCTGGACCGCCTGGCTTCCCTTTGCCCTGCCGCAACAATGGCCCTTCTGCTGGTGGGTCGCCGTGGTGGTGGATCACTTCTCGCGACGAGTTCAGGGAGTGATGATCTTCGAGAGGAGGCCGAGCTCCCGAGACATCCGATCATTTCTCGGACGTGCGATCCGTCAAGCGGCAGCCACTCCACGCTACCTCATCAGCGACAAGGGGAGTCAGTTCTTCTGCGAGGGCTTCATGAGCTGGTGTGAGCGACGGGGCATTCGCCTTCGCTTCGGCGCGGTGGGGAAGCACGGCAGCGTGGCGATCGTCGAGAGGTTCATCCTCTCGATGAAGAGCGAATGCACTCGAGTGACTCCGGTTCCTCTTGGGCGAGAGCGGTTTCGACGGGAACTGTCCTTCTACGTCGGCTGGTTCAACGGCCAACGGGCCCACACATTCCTCGGGGTCCGGACGCCCGACGAGATCTACCACGGTCTCCCGGCAGCTTGCAATCAACCTCGGCTGGAATTGCGGCCTCGATGGCCACGGAACGCCAAGTGCGCGTCGCCGCAGGCGCCCGTGGACCGGGAGACGGGACCGGCAATCCGATTTGAAGTGACCTTTCTCGGAGGCCGGCGCCATCTGCCGGTCGTATCGCTTCGGCGTGCAGCGTAGCTTTCCCTCTATCTATTCACGAACTGGCAGACCACTCTCCCGGACCGTCCCGACTGGGGCGACGGCGATGACGACTGATTCAATGCCAGCAATCACGAGCAACCAGGGACGAACAATTGGAGTGGGGGAGTGAACAGGGTCAGTTCGGGGGTGCATCATTGCCCTCGATATGGCCTGAAGGATCCGATGAGCCACCACACCGCATAAGGTCTGCGGGGTCTCTAGCGTCAATATTGCTTGACTTCAAAGGAAACTGATTCCTAGTATGATGGACGATCCACCAAGGGAAGAATCAGGCGGGAAGTACCTGACCCAGAGAGAAGAGAGAAGTGTACGACTAGCCGCGTGAGGGGTTTCACGGCGGGATTACTGTCGCTCGGGCGTCAGAGCGTCCCTCACGGGGGCCTGATGGATCAGAGCGGCCTTGGGTTGGTAGCCCCCGGCGGCGTGAAAGGAACGGAACCGATTGTTATTCGGCGAGGATGAGCTGTCGGCCAAGGGCGATCTCGCATGCCGTCAGCGTCTCGGTGGACTCTTGCGATTCTATTATCGAAAGGCGGCGTAGAGATGTCTGCTCCGGGCATCGGTGGATCCAATCACGGGGGCCCCAGATGCCCCTCTCTGACTGGAATCAAGGATTCCAACGGCGATCAGAGCCAGCCGAGCATCTTGATAGCGCGGCGTTCTGTCCCCGGCCTGTGGACACAGCAGCTACCGGTGAGCTCTGTTCGGGGCGATGGGCCAAGCCGCTCGGCGATGGAGTCAGCCCGAGTCTTGTGGCTCGGCGTAGCGGGTTCCTTCTTCCTCTGGTGCGTTCTCGGTTGTGCGACGATTCGCGGGACGATCTTGCCCCCAGAGGATCCGCCCGCCGCGGCATTGGGGTCCTTCCGGGTAGGTGCCGCCAAGCAGGACATCACACCCATGCCCGGCTTCCCGATGGGTGGGCATTCCACTTCCGGGGCGGTGTCCCGCGGGATCTGGAATCGGCTCTACGCTCGGGCCATCTACCTGGATGACGACAAGGGCAACGCCATTGTGCTGGTCTCTTGCGACTTGTGGTCTGTATCAGCTGGCCTCTGCGATCGCGTGGCCGAACTAATTCGCGGATTTCCGGAGACCGCCCACATCGGTCGGGCCCAGATCGTTCTCGCCGCGACCCATACCCATCACAGTCCCGGCAACTTTTCCAGTTCAGCGGCCTACAACCTCTTGGCACAGCCTCTCCCCGGTTTCGACAAGAGGCTATTCGAATTCCTCTCCCGGAGAATCGCAAAGGCGATACTCGGCGCGTGCAAGAATGCCGAGAAGGCTGTCGTCAGCCTGCATGAGACGGTGCTGAAGGATATCGTCCGAAACCGAAGTTTCGAGGCCTTCCTGCTGAACCCGGAAAGTGAATCCATCCTCAAAACGAACCGTTCGCTTCCGGACACCGGTCCTCTCCCGGATGGATACCCGGAGAAGGACGTCTACCGTGGGGTCGATCCTCGACTGCGGGTGCTCAAGGTGGTTTCTCAAGCTGATCCTGGACGCACAATTGCCATCGCCGGTTTCTTGGCCGTCCATCCTACTTCCCTGCGCAACTCGACAGAGGTCTACAACGCTGATCTGTTCGGCGTGGCCGCGACGATGCGGGAAGAGGCGATCCGTGCGGGTCCCGGGGACAAGCCGTCGCCAGTGGTTGCCCTATTCAATGGGGCCCTTGGGGACATTTCCCCCGCCTGGGAGAGGCAAGACCTCCTGGATGCCATGAAGCTAGGTGGCCGTCTGGCTCAAGCGCTTCAAGACGCAGAAGCCAGTCCCGCTATCTGGTCGGGACTCCTGGCAGACTCCCCAGAGATCCAGTGGCGCTATGATAGAGTCCACATGCGAGACAAGACCTTTCGGGATAAGTCGGGGCGAAAGCGAAAAACCACTCGAGACCCGCGCCCCGGTGCTCCAATGCTGGGAGGAGCCCCCGACGGTCGCACTCCCCTCTATGGTCAAGGGAAACGGGAAAAAGTGCGAGGAAGGCGGCTGGATCGCCACGGCTCCAAGGAGGGAGCGTTCGATCGCGGAATCCTGCCCTTCGATGTGCCTCTCGAGATAACTGATGCCCTCATCGACCCCGCATGGGCGCCGACGAAAGTGCCCGTGAGCGTGATCAAGATCGGAGAGTTATACCTCGCCACCGTTCCGGGTGAGTTCACGACCGTCATGGGCCGTCGCACGGTGGAGCGCATACGGGAAGAGCTTCGAGACAAGGGACTGGCCCCTGCCCCATTGTTAAGCTCGGGCCGGGCCGATTGGCCCCCCATTCTCCTGATCGGTATGGCTCACGAGTATCTCTCCTACTACACAACACCGGAGGAGTACGAACTACAATTCTATGAGGGGGGATCGACCCTCTACGGTCCTCACGCTGGGGCCTACATCGGTCACCACTTGGCGAGACTGGCTGGGGGAATCGACCAGAAACCCGAGAGAGTCTACGGCGACTTCTCGTATAACGCCGGGCCGAAAGGGGAATTTGGATTCAAAGGCGTCGGGCGCCGGCCCTTCCGACCTGATGGTGGGCTCGACAATATTCTGATCGATCGAAGGTCGCGACGGCCGAATCGAGGATACCCGTGGTTCTCGTGGAGGGACGCTCATCCGGAGTTTCCGGATGCCGACGAGGCGGATGCCCGCGTAACGCCGCGGGTATGGGTGGACGTGTGGGAATCGAGGAGAGGCGGGGGCGGCGAGTGGAAGCCGCTGGAATCGGAGGCAGATCTGAACATCGTCATCGTTGCGATCCGATCCGGGACGAGCCACTCGCACTGGGCGACGTATTGGATGCCACCCGAGAAGATCCAAGAGGATGATCGGGTACCATTGATCTCCGCGAGGTTCCGATTCCGTGTGTTGCTGCTGGATGGGCGGACGGAGGTCGTTTCCGAGTTCCGGCTGGGAAATGACTTCGCAGCGAGAGGATACTCGGTCGCCCCCGCGCCGGAATGGAGTGTCCCCCCGTAGAGATCGGAAACTGTCCGACGCGATCTCTCGGGCCACGTGGGTTTCAGGATCACCTGCACCACCACAGCGAAGGAGACTCAATGAGTATTCCAAGATTGAGAGTGCTGGCTGTGTGGATTGCAGTCGTCGTACCTGTGTTCTTCTCATTCGGTTGTCAGGCGCCCAATCTGGGGCTTGTGGGATTCCACGATAGTGGAAGCGAGAATCCAAAGATAGCTGCGAGCGAAGTCGTTCAGGACCTCGTCACAATCGAGAGTGAGATTCGGAAGGACTGGCCGCAGACGTCGGATGACAGCGAGGTCGTTAACCTAATGAGTGCCGTCCTTGAATCGCTTCTGTCCGTAAAGGTGGCCCTCGGCAATGAGCGGCCTGACTTCATGAATCCGAACCAGCAGTTCGACCCCGGCCGCCCTCCTCTCCTCATTTATCCCAGACTGACTTCGCCAGCCATCGTCGAGGCCATACTGACTGCGCCCGCCAACGTCAAGGCGACCGAAGTGCGACCTGCACTATCTTGGCCTGGTGGGGAGGCCTGGATCATTCCTGCGATTCTGAGCACGAGAACTCCATACTGGGATTCAGATCGCGTCTATAATGGGTTTTCGTGGAGCCAAATGGGGACCCCAGGCCCGAGCGATGAGGATCGGGATAACGAGGCTCATCTCGATGTTGATTTCACTGGACTCTTGGACCACCTCGCAATCATACTGGAGAAACATTCTCCGAAGGACCTGGCGGCCAGGAACCCACGAATAATCAACGACGCTTCCATTTTTAGAGTCTCGTCTACGGATATTGGACAAACTGTCCCCGGGCGTAAGCCATTCGCAATAGTCCTCAGCACGGCCAAATACCCGTCGGGCTTTTTTCGGCTGCGTCTACTTCCCAAACTAGATTTGGATGGTGCATCGGAGGGTGAAAACCACTTGTTGGGACTCCTCCGGTCTGGGGACTGGTACGGCTTTTGGAAGGCCCTGAGCCCGATCTGTTCGGCTGAGCATAGCGAGCACGTACTCACACCTTCCCTATTGGATTCAATCGCAGACGCCTCGGAGAAATTTTCGCTCCACTACTTCAGAGAGGAGCTCTCTCGGATTGCTGAGGAGTGTCGGGAGCTTAGCGAGAGGGGCACCGATGCTATGACTGGCATCGGGGTTTCGCGTCTCGAGCTTGCTATTCGGGCTTTTCTGATGGAGGACGCTAGTCCAGCTCCGGTCCTCTTGGATTCGGACAGCTTGATATCGATTCGCAGCGAGCGGAAAGAGGACGAGGAGGACGAGTTCTACGTAGCTCTCGCCGCTGATGTGCAGTACGGCGGGGATCTGACGGCCCTTCGGACTTTCCTTTCCCTGATGGATACTTCAATGCTTCCCAAAGGAGTCTCCGAGCCATACCTGAACCCGGAGTTCGAGAAGCAGTTAAGGAGAACAAAGTTTGTCATAATTGCAGGAGATCTTGCAGATGGCTCCGGGCTCTCGTCTTCGTTGGCGAAACCCGTCATTAGCGTTCTTGGTCTTCTTCCCCCGACGTCCCCATACGAAGATGAGTATAGGGAGATACGTAAGGAGTTGATGTCATTTGATCGACCGGTTTTCGCCGTGCCAGGTAACCATGATGGGTTCGTCGCAACTTCGGGACTGCTCGACTGGGCTCCTAGGCTCATTGGTAACATGCTCAGCGGAATAGGCTTGTCCCTGAATCGATACACCAGGAATGTAGTGGGCCATCCCTTCAGGGCGTTAGGATGGACTCTCAGGTCGACTGCGACTTATATTCTTCCAACGGTCAAGTTTGGGTATTGGGCGGATCCAACGCCCCTCTTCGACGGGCTGGTGGAATGGCACACTCGACTGGGTCCACTGAACACCGCATTCAGGTACCGGGGACAATCCTTCGTGGGGCTCAACTCGTACAATTTGCATTACTATGAACGTGACTCGGTGGGACCGCTGGCACAAAACTGGGGTGGAGGAATAACGCCGCGCGATGCGTTTTGGTTCCGAGTTGTGACCCAGTGGCATGCACTCAAACTCAAAGGAGGTAAGAGCAAAGGGTCTACCCAAAGTCAGATTGTTTTTATGCACCATGACCCACGCGGAGCATTAATTACGCCACATACCTTCGAGGAGCGGAAGTTTGCCCGATATGATTCCGTAGACAGTTATGGTAATGCCCTCACTTTTGGCCTCTTCGGCAACTCACCTAATTTTCCCGTATTCATTCCCATTTGGACCCCTCTCGTGACCTACCTTCCCCGAGTCGCTAGATACGGTGACGAGTTCAACCAGGAGTGGATGGGACCGCACCTGTGGTTCGATAGGGATTACCATGGCGCAGAGCATTTGGTACCGGCAATCACTGATAACCTACACGGAGACGGCACAAGCGGCATTAGCCACGTCTTTTTCGGCCATAACGATGTGCCTCACAAGTCCAACTGGATCCACCATGAAGATGGAGGTAGGGTATTCAGGAGGGATGCAGGGGAGGAGTGGCCTTCAACCGAATGGGGATCCTGCTGGCGGTACTTCATGGCCATCTGGTTCAAGATGCGAACACAGGCTCCCCCCGAGTGGGGAATAGACCTTCGACGACCAAAGCCCTATAACGCCGAGGTGTATCGGTGCGACGATATAGGGCAGTCAAGTAGTTCACACGGGTTTTATCTTCTCACGTTCGGACGCGGATCGGAGGGGATCATGTGCTTGAAGACCGTGGAGTTGATTCCCATTCCGCAGTGATATGTCTTGGGTTGCAGATCACTACTGATTTCCGATGGCTGACTTGTGCCCTGTCCATGTGACCTATTCCGGCGCGATTACTAGACAAGTCACCGCCTCATGCGGGTGTCCTGTCCCTGTCCAGCGAAAGTTCCCTGCGCCCTGTGTGGTGGTGACCAGCCCCCTATAGTGATACCAAAACCCAAGTGGGTCAGTTAGCACTTTGAGCCATGGCCGAGGGGCGAAGGGGTGGAACCCCGAAGCCCAGAGGCCATGGCAGCATCGTCTCGGGTGCCGGAGGCCGGTAGCCCAAGGAGCTGTGCGGTCGCACAGCGTTGTAGTGCCGCCTCCACCATTCCACCAAGACTTTCGCCTCCCGAAGCGTGTAGAAAACCTCCCGGTTCAAAAGCTCGTCTCGGAACTTTCCATTCAGACTCTCGGCGTAGCCGTTTTCCCAAGGGGAACCCGGCTCGATGAAGAGCGTCTTCGCTCCCACGCGTGGAAGCCACTCCCGTACGATCTTCGCCGTAAACTCCGGACCATTATCCGACCGAATGTACGCTGGCACTCCCCGACTTTCGAAGAGCTCCCACAGGCGCTCGAGGACACGCTCCGAGTTCTGATGCCTCGCCACATCGATGCTCAGGCACTCGCGGGTGTACTCGTCGACAATGACCAGCATCCGTAGCGCTCGACCATCGCGTGTCCGGTCCGCGACGAAGTCGTACGCCCACACGTGGTTCTTCCACCGCGGTCTCAATCGGATGCAGGAGCCGTCGTTCAGCCACAAACGTCCCCGTTTGGGCTGTTTCTGCGGAACTCGGAGCCCCTCTCGCCGCCATATCCGGGCGACCCGTTTCGGGTTCACCCGCCAACCCTCACCCCGCAGCAACGCGGTGATTCGCCGGTAGCCATACCGTCCGTAGGCGCTCGCTAGCTCTATGATCCGACGGATCAGGCGAGGCTCATCGCTCGGCACGGTTCGAGGACGTCGCTGCGTCGATCGGGCCTGCATCAGCACCCGGCACGCGCGCCGTTCGGACACGCCCAGCTTCTTCTGGGCATGATCAACGAACCGGCGGCGGCGTGCCGGGCTCAGAAGTTTCCCGCTGCTGCCTCCCGAAGAATGGAGTTGTCGAGTTCCTTGTCCGCCACGATCCGCTTCAGACGCGCATTCTCCCGCTCGAGCTCCCTCAGTCGACGCGCCTGGTCGACCCTCAGACCTCCGTATTCCTTCCACCAGCGGTAGTAGGTTTGATCGGTGATCTCGAGCTTCTTGCAGACCGTCGCCATCGACTGGCCCTTCGCCAGCTCCAGCTCCGCTTCACGCAGCTTTCGGATGATCAGCTCCGAAGTATGTCGCTTCTTCGCCATCTTCGCCTCCTTCCAGGGTGGACCATTCCCCCGGATCCTGATCCAACCTGAAGGCGAGTATTTTGGTAGATTTTGAGCCTTCAGGAGGGACATTTCATGAAGAAGAAGCGCTACTCGGAAGAGCAGATTGCGTACACGCTGCGCCAGGCCGAGGCGGGGACGCCGGTAAAGGAGCTGCTCCGGAAGCTGGGCGTCACGGAGCAGACCTTCTACCGCTGGAAGAAGAAGTACGTGGGCATGGGAGTGGCCGAGATCCGTCGGCTGAAGCAACTCGAGGAGGAGAACAGGAAGCTCAAGCAGCTGGTCGCTGATCTGAGCCTCGACAAGCAGATGCTGCAGGACGTGCTACGAAAAAACCCCTGAAGCCTGTCCGTCGGAGGCCACTGGTACAGAGGCTCATCATGCGGTACGAGGTAAGTGAACGCCGGGCCTGCCGCGTTGTCTTGGCCCCTCGTTCAGTTCATCGATACCAGAGCCAGGCGGACAGGCAGGATGAACTGCGGATACGACTGCGGGACCTTGCGGCTGCGAGGATTCACTACGGAAGCCCACGGCTGTGCATTCTGCTTCGGAGGGAGGGCTGGAAAGTGAACCACAAGCGTGTGGAGCGGCTCTACCGAGAGGAAGGGCTGACTCTACACCGAAAGAGGCCCCGTCGGCACAAGAGCGCCGTCCGGCGGAATTCGAAACCGGAAGCGACGGAGAAGAACCAACTTTGGGCGATGGATTTCATGTCGGACCAGCTCTTCAACGGGCATCGATTTCGAGTTTTGAATATAGTCGACCACTTTAGTCGTGAGAGTCTTGCGATGCAGGTGGGTCAGAGCCTGACCGGAGGGAATGTTGTGGAGGTCCTCGACCGAGTGGCTCGAGTGCGCGGCTTCCCGCGACGGATCAAAGTGGATAACGGTCCCGAATTCATCTCGAAAGCGTTGGACCGCTGGGCCTACTGGAACAAGGTGGAGCTGGATTTCAGTCGACCGGGTAAACCGGGCGACAACGCCTTCGTGGAGTCGTTCAACGGCCGATGCCGGCAAGAGTGCTTGAACGAACACTGGTTTTTGTCGCTCGAGGATGCACAGGAGAAGATCGACGAGTGGAGGCGGGACTACAATGAGGAACGGCCCCATACCTCGCTCGGCGATCGGACGCCGATGGAGTTCGCTGCGGCGGCTCCTCCCTCGGCTTCGGCTTCGCCTCGGCCGAGGGACCTGGCGGGGGCTTCGTAGAATGGAAAAACTCGCCTCTGGGTTGGACCTAAGATGGGGGAAGCCTCAGGGTCCAGAATCCTAACATCCCTCCTGGACCGGTTTCAGGGGGCTGGGTCACCCTCTCCCTCCACGAAGATCTCCAGTTTCCTGGGGCATGCGTCCGTGACGACGACGGAGCGGCACTACGCGGGGCTGGTGCCTGAAGATCTGCATGAGGATATTGAGAAGTTGGGCCGATGAGGAGTTCCCACCGAGGGAGATGTGAGAGGCGCTCTGAGAGGGGGGAGGGCTCGCCAAAGAAACGTATCCGAATCTATTGTGCATGAGGGATTGGTTGGATGAGTCAAATTGCCTTTGTTCCCAATGCGGAGAGGAAGCTGGACGGCGCGAGATTCTTCCTGGAGAGGCTCGAGGAAGATAAGGAGGATCCGAGAACAGTGTACCACCACCTCGGTGCTTTCCTCTCTTGTGCTCGCTCCGTGAGCATGGCCTTGGAGCATGAATCCTATCAACCCAGGGTGCCTGAGAATGACCCTCGAGGGATCTGCCAACTTTGTGAGAGACCTCTTAGGCGTGAAACCCCCTTCCACAAGTGGCTAAAGGAATGGCTTGCCAAGTTATCTGAAGATGAGCGCGCTGTCGCGAAGAGACTGACGGGATACCGAGACCGGGATGTTCATCGCGATGGGCTTCCGCTTTCTGTTGAGATTGATACTCTGCTGACGCATTCCACAGAATCTATGAACGAACTTCTGGGGGAAGACCTTGATGCGGCTGGTGGCCAAGTCTGGGAACGACCGCCCTCGCAGATGGTCGCTCCCCCATTTGCGAGTGTGCATCCGATTGAGATAAGGCAGCACTATGCCCAGATTGATCCCGACTTGCCTGGCAAGCCTCTCATGCAATGCACATACAACTTTACGGGCAGCGATGCGATGCCAGATGTCATCACCGCATGTCGTAGACATCTTGAAGTCGCGACTCGCCTCCTTCTTGATTACCGGGCAGTCTCAGCAGGAGCCGCTTAGCGGGATGGACTATGCGTTCAACGAGGGGCGTTTTGTTTGTCCAGAACATATGGCCGTGCTGGCACTTCGTACCCGGCAGGAATCCCCCTCGAAAACAGGCCCGCCTACAACCTATCATGCCAATCTCCCGGATCGTGTCCCGCAGTCGGATGGCTTCAATTCAGGTGACCCGAGCTGGCTCCTGGTACCCCTTTGCTGAGAACCTGGAAACCAGTATGTTGTTCCCTGCATCGGAATTGGTATCATCCGTCGGCTGACAGAAGGAATCGGTCGACGGCCAGTTCTGGAAATGGGTGGCGTTACGTGCATCGGCAAGGCTAGGCAAGGCAGGCCGCGGCGCGCCACGGCGGGGAGCGGGGCGTCCTCATTGGATGCCCCGTTTCACTGTTTCCGATGGGAACAGCCGTTAGCCGTACTTGCCCGCCCGGCCTTTCGTAATGAGGAGGAGTAACATCTTGACTGTCGAGGAATTCTGGACAATCGGGGAAACATTCGGCACATACCTTCTGAACAAGGACGGCAGTCTGGATCCGCGGAAAGGATGGTTGCTCAAGTGTCCCAAGGGCCATCCGATCCGAGTGACGGCCAACTTTGAATCGCTGAATGGTCCAATCAGTATCGGCTGCGAAGGTTGCCGTCGACCCTATCAAGTCGAACTCAAGGGCTGATGTACGCCTCCTCGGAACTGAAGCGGGCGGGGGGGGGGAGTTGAAGGCATCCGACGATCGCGCCTCCACCGGTGGCGACTGACCCGCTATCCACTCGAAAAATGCCGTCCTCGCTACCTGCCATGAGGTTTCGGCAGCGTTGATCTCGGGGCCCGTCAGTCCCGGGACTCCGCTGGGACCGCGGCGTCGTCGAGGGAGAAGGGACGGTCGGGGATCGGGCCGGTAGTGGGGGTGGGCGGGAAAGTTCTGGAGAGGGAAGAACGACCGCGCTCCTAGCAAGAGCGAAGCCGTACTATCGACCCCCAGTGACCTAGTGCTTCTTACCCTTCTTCTGGCTCAGGGCGCTTCCAGCGGCAGACTTGGCCGCCTTACCCGATCTCCGACTGCGGAGGACACGTGAAGCTTTGCTCGCCACGCGAGAGCTCGTGGTCTTGCGATGTGCCACTGCAACACCTCCACCTGCTTGAGACATGGAATCGTTCGGGCGCTTCATTCTCGACCCCCAAGCTCACGGGCGTCGGTTCCACTCGACCGCCGAGGCAGCGCCACAACACCCCTAACTCTATAGCATGCCGGTCTGACAGCCCCCTTCACCTCTCTTCCCCATCCGGGGGCCAATCCGACCGGGCTGCGACTCCGGCGGCAGCGGGGCGGCCCAGAGATTGGACTCAGTGATTGCCTTGCGGCCTGCCCGAGCGTATAGCAGCTAGCTCCCGGGACCTCGCCGAAGAGGTGTAGGTCCAATGGAAGGCCTCAGGCAGCCCAACCCTGCCTTCGACTGTCCCTGTCTAAGAGCTAAAAGAAAGACCCCCGTCTCCGACGGCCTTTCCCCGGGACGCGCCTCTCGGCCCGCCCCCGAACCTCTACCTCCCGTTCCCGTTCTGCACCTCTATCCCGAGGAGCCTCTGCACCTCGCTCCTCACCTCCCACCACAAAAACTGATCTAGCAGCCGTCCCAGCGCCTGCCCCTCGTCGTCGATCCCCAACGCCTCCTCGAGAACGGGGCGGAGGTGCCGACCTGCCGGACCCTCTTCGGGAATCGCCTTCTTCACATTCCCAATCAGCTCTTTCACCGACATTCCTCTCTCCCGCAGTGCGGGGATCACCTTCTTTGCCCTGAACGGACGTAGCAGTTCGTTCAGGCGGCCCTGAACGTGGTCCCGCCTGGACACGCAGTCCCGGATCTTGTCACGGACCCCCTCGGCCCGGTTCCAGGCCTCGAGGTCGATCTCTCCCTGTGGCCCCGTCTTGATCCTGTCGATCTCGTCGAGGTCTTGCCTGAACCCCTTGAGCGTGGCTCCGATCTGACGGATCTCTTCTCGGAGCTGATCGATTTCGTTGCGAACCTCATCGGTCATCATCGCAGTATCTCCAATGGCCGGAGTGGAACGAAAACTGCCCGGACGCTCGGCCGTGGCGTCGGGAGCAGTAGGAAGGGAGGGAGACGGTCCCTCCCGGAATTCACGTTGTCTCTTGGAAGTTCGAAACTACGAGACGGGGGTCAGCGTCGGAGCAGGCCCCGGTTCACTTTGCGGCGAGAGTTGGTTGGCTGGGCATTCTTGGCCGGCCCCGTGGGGCCTCCGAGAAACTTGCCCCGGGAGACCTCCTCGACGGTGACAGTCTTCGTGGCTCTCCCGACCATCCCTTTGATCCCGGCCTTGATGGCCGCCCCTACGATCGCCTCGAGGTAGTCGAGGACCTCTTGGCTCGTGCGGTATCCTGCGGAAGCGAACTTGGATCTGACGGCCTGGCGATTCACGAGGCCGTGGTGTCGGCGCATGGGTCTCTCCCGTGGGTCGGCCGATCGGAATGAGGCGGATACCGAGCGGAGAGGGAGGGGGGGGCTGGCCGACCTTCCAGATCCCCCTCAGGCCGGCCCAGATCGCCTGTGATGGATCCGGGGACAGGAAGAGGACTCGGAGGTCCTCCCGCCAGTCTGCGATGATCTGGGGGCGTCTACGCCGGCCTGTGGCGATCATACTCTCAGGTTTGGTTTCCAGTCTTCGGGCACACGCGAGGCGGCGGTCCGGGGGTACCCTCCCCGAGTTTCGTTCCCGAGTCAGGGGGTGGTATCATCGGGTTCGTTGGCGAGGAGAATCGATGCGGAAGAGGTCAAACGGGATATTCGCGTTTACCCGATCGGAATCGTCGAGGAGTAACTGGCACGCCTCCCGCTCCGCGGCTTCGGTGGAGATGACGAAGGGGAACTGAAGAATGCGAAGCTTCCTCAAAGTATTCCTGCTTCTCGTCCTTGCACTTGTGGCGGCCGTGGTAGCCGCGGCGAGTTTCAGTTCATGGTACAGCGCCGACAAGAAGAAGCTGCTTGCGGCGCGGAATGAGGTCCTTCCCAAGCTCCAGGCGATCATGGCG
>JAPUJT010000093.1 GCA_027296055.1 Planctomycetota bacterium
GCGATGGAGAGGTCGTACCAGAAATTGATCCCTCCGAAGCCGCCCCAATCCTCAACCCTCACGTAGAACTCGCCGGAGGCGGGGAGGACTATCGAGATGAAGGAATCGTAGGAACCCGCGTCATCGTTCCAACCTATCTGGGTGAAGTTCTGATCGTAGGCCGTCAGGATCGAGTCGAGGGACGAGCCCAGGACGAACGCGTTGATGTCCATCTGGACCATGGCGCCAGACGGGAAGCTCGCCGGGTTGTACGTGACGTGAAAGTAGTCGAGATCCGCCGCGGGATCGATGGTCGCCGACTGGATCAGGAGCCCTCCGGTGTCCAGAGTGAATGGATTCGCGTTTCCGAAGGAACCGTTGGGCTCGGTTTCCACGACCCAACTCACGCTCCCCCCCCCGGGCACGATCGGATAGTTGTAGGGAGGGGTCAACTGCCCTGCCACCTCCACTTCGATATCGAGTGTTCCCACCGGAGTGGCGCCGGGGACCATGGCCCGGATGAGATGGTGATCCGCGTAGACGATCCCGACGGGCGTCCCGGCAAGGTAGACGATGTTATCCGCCTGCGTGTCGGAGAAGCCGTGCCCATGAATCTTGAGGATCGCCCCGGGGGCCGCTCCTCCAGGCGGGTGGATCGCTCGGATCACCACTCCCCTCACGTC
Organism: Planctomycetota bacterium; assembly: GCA_027296055.1. Taxonomy (GTDB): domain Bacteria; phylum Planctomycetota; class JAPUJT01; order JAPUJT01; family JAPUJT01; genus JAPUJT01. Next base: position 663 of record JAPUJT010000093.1, read on the forward strand.
CCACATGTCTGTGATCGCTGCCGCCTGTAGAGGGACGGCGATCCCCTCCGCCGTGCCCGTGATCGTAATGATCCCGGGGAGGGCGGTGGACCGGATGTCCACGAAGAAATTGAGGGTCTCGGTGGTGCTCGCGGCAACGGTGCCTGTGTTGGCCGGATCCGGGGTGACGACATACGTCGACGAGACATCTGCTGGCCCGAGGAGGAACTGGAGATCCGCCCGGCTCAGATACAGATTCCCGGGTCCGGGGTTGCTGATCTGCATCGTGACGGGAGCCATCCGCTCACCGATGCCCACGGTCGTATACGGCGAGTCGACCAGGTCCACCGTCATGGAGGCGCCCTGGACGTCCCAGGTTTCGGTCACCTGCGCCGTCACCTGCGACACCCCCGACGCGCTGGCGACGCCGCCGATGGTCACCAGCCCCGGGGTGGCGCTTCCCAGGACGTCGACGTAGAAAGTCAGGACGTCCGCTGAGCCGGCATTGACGCCGATGGGGTTTGCGGCGTCCGGTGTGACGGAGTAATCGGCTGATACATCGGTCGTCCCCAAGGTGAACGTGAGATTCCCCTGCACGGCAGCGAGGTTTCGTGATCCCGGGTTGCTGATTTGCATCGTGACCGGCACGCCCGGCTCTCCGACGCTCACCGAGCTGGCAGAGGAATCCACGAAGTCGACCATCATGATGGAGCTTCCTCCGCCTCCGCCGCCCTTGTTGCACGCGCCCAAAACCAGGGCCATCCCGATCACCGCAGTGATCCCACCCAGGCGCAGTCTCTGGTCCACCATGGCAACCTCCGTGTGACAAAAATGCCGCCCCGGACCCCTCCGGAGGGCGAAGGACGCTATCCCTAGTATCAATCCTGGTAAGATACCCTATCCATCCGGCGAACCCGGCACAAGAAGGAGCGGAATCGGCCCGGGGCTCACTCAGGGCGTGCAAGGGTTAGGCGCATGTCCCCCAACGGAGTAGATGAAGCCATCCGCCGCAGCCGCGCCTGAATCGTACCTGCTCCGCCGTCTTGGTGAGGACTCCTGCCAGACGAGAGTCGTCGTGCGCAGCCGGTATGTACGCTTATGGTCCCCGTTGCCGAACGACCCGATCACGTAGATGTCATCCCCGATCGCCGCCGCCTCCGGTCGATAGGCGAAGGCGGGCATGTCGGGGCCATCCGTCCAGGAATCTGCGGCGGGGTCGTAGATCCAGACCGTCCCCCACATCACATAGATTCGCCCTCCCGCGGTCTCCACCGCCGGGGTCACGGGGTCTGCCGGGAGGTTCGCTCGGTACGACCAGGCCCCCACCGCCGGGTCGAGGGCCTCGAGGGTGGCCGTGCTCCCTCCCGCCATCGCGTAGAGTATGCCCCCCACGACGACGGCCCGGGGAGACCACCGCGGCTCGAGGAGAGGCGGACCGGGGGTCCAGGTGTCCGTCGCCGTGTCGTATACCTCCACCTCGACGCCCCCGGACAGGAAGTAGATGTCGGACCCGAGCGCAGCTATATCGGAGCCTCTCCCTCCGAAACCTACCGGAAACGCGAGAGGCACCCATGATTTCGCGACCAGGTCGAGCCGGAAAAAACTTGATTCCGTCATGGCATAGATCTGATCAGACACGGTAGTACACCGGACACTGTACGTGTCAACGAGGAGCGGGGTGCCGAACCTCCATCCGAATCCACTCGGGTCGTAGACCTGGACGGTGGGACGGGGATCCGTGATGGCTGCGCAGACACCTCCCCCTTCGCTGAAATCCGCGCAGCTGGTGCAGGCGAGCAACAAGACCAGTAGGACGAGCCTTGGTACGCTGTGGCAGTGCATCCGGTCCCCTCCGCGGGACGACACCTCGCAGTCCCGGCGTCGTTCCTATGATCTTCCCTCCCCCATGATGAAGGACGTGAGGCCGACCAGGTCTGATTCATCGAATCCCTGATCAATCCCCGGATCTCGGGGGCCGTTCTCCTACAGGTAGCGCCAGACGACCATCCGCCGGAGGCCCGTCGGGTCGAACCAGTGCCCGACGACTACCAGCCTCCCCTGCGAATCGATCGTGAGATCCCACGCGCTGTCGTTCCACATCCCGCCGGCCGGGTTTGGCTCGACGATGACGCCCCCCGTGCCGAAACTCCCGTCCAGGATTCCTGGCGGGTGAAATCTCCAGATCACTACTTCCGGTCCGTTGCTCGACGACTGGCTCGAGCCGCAGACAATGATCCCCCCCTCGGAGTCCGCCACCACGCCGAATCCGGCGTCGTTGTCGTTGCCGCCGGCGGCGTTTCCGTGCTGCACCCATCCCTTGCTGCTGAAGGATGGATCGAGAGACCCGTCGTCAAGGAACCGCCAGACGACAAGGTCGCTACCGACACCGGCGTTAGTGAATCCGGCGGAGAGGATCCTCCCCGATGCGTCGATGGTCACCGCCTCGCCTTGATTCGACGGGAACACGCCGGGAGGGATTGCGTGCAGGACGAACCCCTGTCCACCGAACGTCGTGTCGGGGACACCGGAGTCGGTGAATCGCCAGACGGCCGCGAACGTAAACGGCCCCGAGCTGAGGCCCGCGACCACGATCCTCCCCTGCCCGTCCAGGACCATTCCGTGGCCCTCGTCGCGGCCGGCGATCCCGGCCGCATCCGTGAAGACGGCGGCCCCACGGAAGCCGAAGGAATCGTCAGGGGTCCCGTCGGGCAGGCACCGCAGGACGAACATGTCCGAGGTGGAGCCTCCGCTCAGACCGGTCGCCAAGATCCGGGCGTCCCGCGCTCTATTCGGAGATTGTCGGCATCGAGATCGGGGGACACTCACCGATCTCTTTCGAATCAAGTGAGTGTCCCCTCGATTCCGGGTATCCTGGGAGACCATGTGATGAACGGGACCAAATTCTCAGAACAGACGCGAGTGTCGTCGTGACCGAAACCACTCAGATGGAACCACGTCCGCAATCCTTCGGAGAGGAGGTCGCCAATACCATCAGCCATGGGATCGCCCTGCTGGCTGCCGTGGCTGCGGTTCCCGTTCTCGTCGTGGCGGCGGCACGTCACGGCGACACGGCGGCGATCGTCGGTGCGAGCGTCTTCGGTGGAACCGCCGTGCTCATGTACTTCGCCTCGACGCTTTACCACGCCCTACCGGCCGGTGGGGCCAAGCGCGTGTTCCGCATTCTGGATCACAGCGCTATATTTCTCCTCATCGCGGGGACGTACACGCCATTCACGCTTGGCGTGCTTCGCGGGTCGTGGGGCTGGACACTGTTCGGGATCGTATGGGGGCTGGCCGTTGCCGGAGTCTTGATGAAAACGCTGGTCAGAGGGCGATACGAAGCGTTCTCGCTAGGTCTCTATCTTGCCATGGGCTGGCTCATCCTCATTGCCGCGAAGCACGTCTGGCTTCATCTCCCGATGGCAGGCTTGATCTGGCTAGCGGCGGGAGGCGTGGCCTACACGGTAGGGGTACCCTTCAACGTCAAGTCCGAAAGCATTCGCTACGGCCACTTCGTATGGCACCTGTTCGTCATCATAGGAACGGTGTGTCACTTCGTAGCCGTCATGTGGTATGCGGTCTAGAGGCTCTCCGTATCCAAGTACTTGATTCAATGTCTTGGCGATGTTCTCGTACCGCAGGGGGGACGGGCAGCTTACAAGGAGATGAGAGAGATGGAATCTCAGCGCGGCAATCCGGTCTGGTTTCTGGCACTCACTATGGGTTTCGTTTTCGGGGCAATCGCGTGCGGAGGGGGGAGCAACAAAAGCCCCACTGCGCGGCTGGACGCCCCGACCGGTCTTTCGGCCACCACGACGGGGGCCGGCGAGCTCCGGCTCGACTGGAATGTTGTGGCGGGGGCGACGTCCTATGACCTCTACATGTCGACAAGCCCCGGGGTGACGAAGGCGACGGGGAGTCTGATCGCCGGGGTCTTTCCCCCCCACCCGCTCAGCGGACTTGCAAACGGCACGACGTACTATTTTGTCGCCACGGCCATCGATACCGCCGGTGGAACCCCGGAGAGCTTGGCGTCGACGGAAGCCCTCGGCGTCCCCGACACCCTCGGGATCCTACATACCACTTTCGGATCCGGGGGGGTGGCCGTCCACGACAACGCCGCCGGAGGCGGAGGTCTCGACATTGGCGTGGACATCGCGCTGGACTCCTCGGGGCGCATCCTCGTCGTGGGGACGGCCGACAACGGCATCGATCTGGATATGGTGATCTGGCGGTACACATCCGCCGGGGCCCTGGATACGACCTTCAACGGTCAGGGATGGGTTGTCCACGACAACGCCGCAGGGGGCGTAGGCAACGACTATGGCCGGGCCATCGCTCTGGATTTCTCGGGGCGCATCCTCGTGGCGGGAAACGGCGACGGTGATCCAACAGCAGGAACCGACCTCGACATGGTGATCTGGCGATACTCCTCCGGCGGGACGCTGGATACGACCTTCGACGGTCGGGGTTGGGTCGTCCACGACAACGCCGCCGGGGGCGGAGGGTACGACTAGGGCCTGGCAATCGCGCCGGACTCCTCGGGGCGCATCCTCGTGGCGGGTAACAGCGACAGGGATCCAACAGCAGGACTCAACGACGACATGGTGATCTGGCGATACTCCTCCGGCGGGACGCTGGATACGACCTTCAACAGTCAGGGTTGGGTCGTCCACGACGGCGCCGCCGGGGGCGCTGGTCCCGACATTGGCGTGAGCATCGCACTCGATACCTCCGGGCGTATTCTTGTGGCGGGTAACAGCGATAGTGATCCAACGGCAGGTTTCAGCGACGACATGGTGATCTGGCGGTACACGTTCGCCGGGACGCTCGATACGACCTTCAACGGTCAGGGATGGGTCGTCCACGACAGCGCCGCCGGGGGCGCTGGTCCCGACGTTGGCGTGGGCATCGCGCAGGATGCCTCGGGGCGTATCTTCGTGGCGGGATACAGCGACCGTGATCCATCGACAGAAATCACCATGGACATGGTGATCTGGCAGTACACGTCCGGAGGAACGCTGGATACCGCCTTCAACGGTCAAGGATGGGTCGTCCACGACAACGCCGCCGGGGGCGGAGGTTTCGACATCGGCGTGGGCATAGTCCTGGATGCCTCCGGTCGCATCCTCGTGGCGGGATACAGCGATAGTGATCCAACGGGGGTACCGGGATACGACATGGCCATCTGGCGATACACGTCCGCCGGGACGGTGGATGCGACCTTCAACGGTCAGGGATGGGTCGTCCACGACAGCGCCGCCGCGGGCGGAGGCGACGACTTCGGCCTGGCCCTCGCACAGGATGCCTACGGTCGCATTCTCGTGGCGGGATACAGCGACAGTGATCCAACCGTAGGAACCGATTTCGACATGGTGATCTGGCGATTCAAGTAGGCTCCGGATGCGTCAGTGGCGTCCGCTGACCGCCTTGGCCGCCTCGCTCAGGACCTCTTTTACATCCGGATCCTCCTCCGCGTTGATCTTGTTAATCAGAAGGGATAGGTGTTTGTTCTGGCAATGCTCCTTCAGGGCCTTGGCCGCAGCCAGACGGATCTTCTTGCTCTTCGACCCGAGGCCCCGATGGCCGGCGAAGAAGGAGATGGCGTACTCCCCCCCCAGCTCGTTCAAGGCGTCGAGGACCTTCGGGATATATTTCTTCCTGGCCTTCTTCTCACCGAATCGCCGGAGGGCGAAGGCCGCCCGCTCGCCCCCTTCCGCTATCACTTCCTCGATCGCCTTGTCGAGCTTCCTCGACGTGCGCGCCTTGTTCAGTTTCCTGCGTAGCCTCGCGACCAGGCGGTCCGTCTCCATGAGATACTCACGGACGGTGTGCTCCCCCCCCCATTTGACGACGTTGCCATCGGGTCCGATGACGATGATCGTAGGAAAGGAGCTGATGCCAAACTTCCTCAGGGTCTCTCCCGTCCTGTCGATCAGCACGGGGAACGGCAGGTCCCGCCCCCAGACATCCCGCTTCAGTGTCTCGATCTTCTCCTCGAGATCCGCCACGTCCTTCACCTTGGCGTCGTGGAAGGCCAGGATTTCGAAATCGTCATGTCGGTCCTCGAACTCGTCGTAGAGTTTCATCAGCCCCGGCAAACTCCGGCGCGTGCAGGGTCCTCACCAGTATCCCCAGAATTCGAGGAGGACGTATTTGCCCTTGTAGGCGGAGAGCTGGATCTTTTTGTCCACCGCTCGGGCGTCGGTGACTGTCCACACCGGAGGCCGCTTGCCGTACATCTTGGCGATCTCGGTGGCATCGAGATCGATCGTGCCGAGGTCAATCACCCCTTCGTTGCCCTCGATTGAGCGAAGGATGTATTGCTTCTTCACATCCGTCCCGTACATGTGGAACTGGTAGTCACCCGGCGGCAGGAGGAAGGAAAACTCCGCTTCCCGTGAGCTATATCGCCCCACACGGATCCTCTCCGGCATGAGGTTCGCGTAGACGTTCGTCCAGCTGGGAGCTTCCCCCAGCCTGGTGCTGGTGAACTTCCCGTGCACCTTCACGAGCCTCTTCAGCTCGAGCGTCCTCTCCTCATCAAAGGATCCGGGGTCGTACCGGGAGACGACTCCGCGCTTGCAGTCCTCGTCCATGACGAGGACCGCTACGGCGCGACTGGATGTCCGCGTCTGAAGCGTGAACTTCCCGTCGGCGTCAGTCGTGGCGCCTCCCGCGGGTCTCCCCTCCAGCCAGATCGTCGCGACCGACGCCCCCTCCAGCGGCTTCCCCGACCCATCCACCACCGTCCCGGTGATGGTGCCCTCCTGGGCCTGGGCCGAGGTCGCTGCGACCGCGGCGAGACACATGATGCCCAGCATCCGCTTCATCATGGCGCACCTCCTTGTCATGGGAATATGACAGGACCCCTTGTAGTAGATCCGAACTGGCGGCGAAAGCACGAGCGACTCGTTTGCAAACAATTGTGTTCGCCGTCGCCCAATGGTAATGTGAAGTCGGTGTCCTAGAAAAACCACTTCTAAAGGGTAGCCCTGGGGAGGAAGAACCTATGTCGGGACTGTCTTGTCGGGTAGTGTCCGTGGTCCTCTTTTTCGTTTTTGCCGCGGCTGCTCCGGCCGTAGTGGCGCAGGAGGAGGCCAGCGCCGCCGGCGATGCGCCGGGTTCGAAAAAGCCAAAGACGCACGAGGTTTCGTCGGCGCCGTTCAAGGTCGAGGTCACTGCCGACGGTATGTTCGAAGCGGCAGAGGTCGTTGAGGTCAGCATCCAGCCGGAAGTCTGGACTGCCTACAAGGTCCTGGAGGCCGTCGAAGAGGGCAAGCAAGTGAAAAAGGGCGACGTCCTCGTATCGTTCGATGCCCGGAAGATCGAGGAGGAAATCACCGATCTTCAAGCCCAGCGGAAACTCACCAACCTGGAACTCAGCCTGGCAGAGAGGGGGCTCGAATTCCTTCAGTTGATCCAGCCGCTCGATCTGGAGGCGGCTCAGCGAACCAATCGCATCGCCGCTGAAGACCTGAAACGGTTCACGGAGATCGATCGAGCCCTGTCCGAAAGATCTGTCCAGGAGTCAAGGAAGAGTGCAGGCTATCGGGTGGAGTATGCCGAAGAAGAATTGAACCAGCTGGAGCAGATGTACAAGGCCGATGATCTGACCGAAGAGACCGAGGAGATCATCTTGAAGCGGGCGCAGCGGTCGGTGGAGAGTGCTCGATTCTGGCGAGAGCGATCAAACATCACATCCGACAAGACACTCGAGCTGGATCTTCCCCGCCGCGCAGAACGCCTGTCGTCAGAGGCCCGCAGGAAGGCTCTGAATCTGGGCAAGGCGGAAGAGACATTTCCGATGGAGCTGGCCAAGAAGAAACTGGGATTGGAGAAGAAGATCTACGATCTGAAGAAATCGACCGAGCGGCTGGGCAAGCTACAATCCGATCTGGAGCAGATGGTGGTCCGCTCGCCTGCTGACGGTGTGGTCTACTACGGACGGTCGGTTCGCGGGAACTGGACCGGCGGCGAGGCGATGGCCAAGCAGCTCCGCAAGGGCGGCTCCATCTCGTCGCTCCAGGTCTTCATGAGCATCGTGCAGCCCCGACCGATGTCCGTCCGGGTGAAGTTGCCGGAGAAAGACCTGCGGTACCTGAGCTCCGGAGTTCAGGGAAGGGTCGTGCCCACCGCCTATCCTGACACCAGGCTGACGGGCACTCTGAAGCACATCACCCCGATTCCCGTCAAGGCCGGGACGTTTGACGCCACGGTGGAGGTCGAGTTGGGCGAGGAGGCCAACGGCCTGATCCCCGGAATGGCCTGCTCGGTGAAGCTGGTCCCCTATCAGGCCGCGGACGCCCTGGCGATTCCCAGCTCCTCGGTGTTCCGTGATGAAGTGGATGATGAGAAGAGGTACGTCTACCTGGTCACGGGCGATGGAAAGCACATGAAGCAGGCGGTCGTCCTGGGCAAGCACAGTGAAGAGAATGTGGAAGTCCTGGAGGGCTTGAAGGAAGGCGATGAGATTCTGCTGGAGAAGCCCAAGTAGAAGGCCCGCAGCCCTATTGAGGAAGAGAAACGTGACAAGGTATCTGCTTGCAATGGTTCTCCTGCTGGGGTGTTCGCCGCTCTCGACGGTCGAGGTCGAGGAGTCAAAAACTTCGCGCGACGCGTCCAAGGTCGCGAAGCCGATTCCTCCGCCAACTCCGCAAGCCGTGGATGATGCGATCGAGCGTGGCGTGGATTTTCTGTTGAAAGTGCAGAACAAGAACGGTTCGTGGGGATCGGCCCATAACACCAAGGACCTGAACATTTACGCTCCCGTTCCTGGAGCGCATCACGCGTTTCGCACTGCGGTATCCGCGATGTGCCTCTCTGCCTTGATCGAAGTCGACTCGGATCGCGAGGATGTCCTGCAATCGATCCAGCGCGGCGAACAGTGGATGTTCGCATATCTGCCCCGGCTGCGTCGGGCAAACCCGGTTGCTATCTACAACGTCTGGGGCCACGCGTACTCGGTGCAGGCGCTGGTGCGCATGTATCACCGGCTTCCGAACGACATCGGCCGCCGAGAAGAGATCCGTACCCTGCTGGAGCAACAGATCGACCTCCTGGATCGGTATGAATCGGTCGACGGCGGCTGGGGTTATTATGATTTCCGCGTAGGTTCCAAGAAGCCGGCGAGCAGTTCCACCAGTTTCGTGACGGCGGCCGTGCTGATCGGTTTGCGCGAGGCAGAACAGATGGGCGTCCGCGCTCCGCCGAGGATCTTGAAGCGAGCCATCGATTCGATTCACCGTCAGCAAAAGAATGACTTCACGTATCTGTACGGCGAGTACATGAAGTGGCGCCCGATGTACTCGATCAATCGTCCCGGCGGCAGCCTCGGCCGCTCGCAGGCCTGCAACGCCGCGCTGCGAGCGTGGGGGGACGAGAAGATCACCGATGAAGTTCTCAAGACGTGGCTCAACCGGCTGTTCGACCGCCACGGCTGGTTGGACATGGGCCGCAAGCGACCGATTCCGCATGAGTCGTGGTTCGCGGTGGCGGGCTACTTCTTCTATTTCGGTCACTACTACGCTGGATTATGCATCGAACAGCTACCCGAGGCGGACCGTGAGAAGTTCCAGGACAAGCTCGCCGGGGTGCTGCTTCGGCTGCAGGAGAAGGACGGCTCCTGGTGGGACTATCCGCTCTACAACTATCACCAGCAGTACGGAACGGCCTTCAGTCTGATGACGCTCCTGCGGTGCCGGAAGCCGCCCGCGGCGCCAGACCCAGCGAATTGACGCGGCCGGAGAGCCGAACCATCGAAGGTTCACCGGCGAAATCGAGGAGCCGCGTATGAGAACTCTACGATTGGCGGCGGTGCTCCCTCTCGTCTTGGTGGCGCTGATGGGCGCCACCACGCAGGAAGGGGACGAGCCGGCCAAGCTCCCCCTGGCCGAGGCGGCGGCCCGCGTCTCCGGAGAAATCAAAGGAAGCATTCTCGTCTACCCGGGGCTCAAAGGGGAGGTCAAGCTCCCGGATCGATCTTTGGAGCCGCTGGAACAGGTGCGTTTCATTGCGGATCAGGTGGGTGCGAGTGTCTGGCCGTTCGGCACCGCGTCCTTCCTGTTGACGGCTTCTCGTCCCGTGAAGGGCATTTTCGAGGACGCCCCTGTCTCGAGGGTGTTGGATGAGGTCTCCACGAAGATGGGGGTCGACCTGGTCTACCTCTCCTCGACCGCGAAGACGGTGTCGATCGAGGGGCGCGGGGATACCGCCCTCACGTTCTTGGAGCGCGTCTGCGGGGAAGCGGATCTGGTGCTCATCCGAGAGCGCGGGCTGATACTCCGTTTCTCGACCGAGGAGCACGAGAAGCGTCTCGCCGCCAGGCCGCTTGCCGACGAGACGCTGGCCGCCCTCGGACTCGGTCTTTCCGTAGGGAAAAAGGACGCGGTGGTCTCCCTCGATTTCGCGGAGACCGCCGTCTCGGAAATCGTCGCCCTCATAGCCGAGAAGGCTGGGATTTCCATTGAGGTGGAGGAGCGTGTGGCCCCCGCAGAGATCTCCCTCCGCATGAAGGACGCCCCGTGGAAGGATGCTCTCGAGGCGGTCTCCATCCTGTCCGAAGCCGCCATATGGGACGATGGAAAGGGAGTAGTCTCTCTTCGGAGGATCCCGAGGATCACGATGGAGTTTTCGGGGGCGGATACGGGGATCGTCCTGGATCTGATCGCCCGGAACGCAGAGGTCGATCTGGAGATCTCCGAGGAACTCGAGGGCGTCGTCTCCCTCAACCTGAGAAACGTCGCCTGGCGAGATGCCGTCTACACGCTCTCCCGTTGCCACCCGTTCCATCTGGAGTTGTCCAAAGATGGCAAGCTCGTGGCGAAGGGCATGTGATCCGCGCGCGGGTTTACTTCTCTCCCTCCCGGCTCTCCAGGCGGAGGAGTCCTGCGCGGGCGGCCTTGCCTTCATAGGCGGTCGCTGGGTTCCCCGCCATCTCCCGTAGCAAGTCGATCGCTTCTTCGGTTCCTATCCTCTCCAGGACCTCCACACACCTTGACCGACGCAAGGCCTCGCTCGGATAGCGCCGGACGGGAAAGGTCGTGGCCCCGAGGATTTCCTTGATTCGCATACGCGCCTCCGCGGTCAGCTCGGAATCGGCCGCCTCGAGGAGGGCACGTAAGACGGGATGGGTCGCATCCCCGATTGCGATGAGTTCCTGCGCGGTTCGCTCACGCACCTCGAACTCATCGTCGTCGAGCATGGCGACAAGATCACGGATCCGTTCGAGGTCTGCCACTTCCCGGGCCTGGAGCCGCGGTGTGATGTAGAGAAGAGTCTCCTCGGGGGCATTCGCCAGGGTGTAGATCGCCTTCCGGCTGGCGGCAGCGTCCCCCTCGTCGAGATGCTCCCAGGCACGGTTCAGGTCCTCCGGTGTCGGCTTCGGGAGAGGAGGCCTGTTTTCCGGTTGCCGGACACCCTGCTCCCAGGGGTTCCAGATCAGGATCGTTCCGTCTGATCCCCCTGAGGCGAGTCGCTGGCCATCCGGGGCGAAGGCCACGACGTTGACATCTCCGAGATGCCCTTCGAGTGTGGCCAGGAGCTCACCTCGTTCAGGATCCCAGAGCCGCACCGTCCCGTCCCATGACGCGGACGCGAGGAGAGATCCGGTCGGCGAGTACTCGATGGCCGTGATCGCTGACCCGTGCCCGACGATCCGCGTCGCCTCCCGACCCGTGGCCGTCTCGAAGATCCGGATCTCGGGTTCGCTGCCATTCAGTTCCTTGGACCAACCTCCCGCCGAGGCGAAGTACCGGCCGTCGGGGGCGAAGGCGACCGACCGGCAGAGGTCGGCATGGACGGTGGACTTCCAGATCTTGCGCCCCGTCGACGTATCGCACAGTCGAATCGCCCCCTCGCCAGCAGCAGTCAGGGCGACCGATCCGTCCGGTGAGATGGAGAGGGCACGGGGTCCTCCCTGGTGGATGCCTCGTCCACACATCCACATCTCCTCCTCCCCCCTCCCCCACGTGACGGTCCAGAGGGGCTCCTTCGCCTCGCCGTCCAGTGACCAGCGACGGAGATGGTTCGCACTGGACCAGTAGAGGAGTTCGCCGCCGACCGGGAGGTAGGCCAGATCATGGAATTGACCGTAGGGTATGCGGTCAAGGTCGCCCTTCCACTCTCCCGTCAGGAGATTCCATCGACGGACTTCGCCGAACCAGGAGATCGCGGCCAGCTCCTTTCCATCCGGCGAAATCGCGATGGCTTCGACATCCACAATGTCAGGATTGATAGAGTCGTCCTCCTCCCAGGCAAGACTACGTATCGGGCGCCCCGTGTTGGCGTCGAGAATCCGGACGCTCCTCTCCTCTTCCACCACCGCAATCGTCTGGCCATCGGGCGACCAAGCGAGGTCGCGGACGCTGCCGTGCGCCTCCGGAGGATCCGTCCGCTGACCCGTTTTGGGATCCCAGAGACGGATGGCTCCCTCGTTTCCTGCCGACACCAGGCCTTTCCCGTCGGGCAGAAACTTCACCGCGTTGACCACACCGGAGTGCGCCTTGAATGCTCTCACGATCTTGCCGTCCTCTACCGCCCAGATGACCAGGTTCCCCGAGGAGGTCCCCGCGACGACGATCTCGCCGCTCGGGGATAGTTCCAGGCCGTAGATGTGCCCCACTTGATTTTCAAAGGACCGGACCTTCTGCCCGGACTCGAGGTCCCAGATGTGCGGAGGGCCATCCATCGATGTCGCGATGAGCCGAGCGCCATCCTGAAGGAACTGAACGCCAGCCACGGGGCTGGAGCCGGTCTCGATCTTCAAGAGCTCCTTCTGTGCTTCCACGCCCCAGATCCTCACGACTCCGTCATCGTCCCCCGAGGCAAAACGGTCCGCATCCGGGGAGCTGGCGAGCGCTGTCACCTGGGATGCGTGCCCGTGAAGTCTGGCGAGCGTCTTGCCGGTCGCGGCGTCCAGAAGGATGACCTCGCCGCCCCGGCCTCCCAGTGCGACAGCCTTGCCATCGGCAAGATAGGTGACCATGGTTGGGATCGCACCGCTACTGCCCAGCAGGTTCAGGTCCCCTTCCAGGTTCAGGGAGAAGAGGGCCGGCAGGCCCCACGAAGTCGTCACGACTCTCTTGCCGTCGGGCGACACGGCGATCTGGTGAAGTTCGCGCGTCTTATCATGACTGACCGCGGAGATCTTGAAGACCACTCCCACCCGCCGGGTGGCGAGATCCCACCGGCGAAGGACGCCATCCTCTCCGGCGGAGAGGATCGTCCCGCCTTTCAGCATGACCGCAAGATCTCTTACCGCTCGCCCCGACTGCAGCCAGGCCGAGCCGATGCGCATGATCGCGCCCGGGGGAAGATCGCGATCTTTGTCCATCGTCTTGGAATTGCGCTCCTGGTCACCGGGTGTGTCTTGTGTGGCGACCGCGACCGGCGCGGAGAAGGCGAGCATCAGGAGGACGATAGGGAGTTTGCTACTCAAGGAGGGGGAGCTTCTCTAATCATGACACGAATGCGAACCCCAATTGCCGATGAAAACAAGCTAACAGGTCTCCCCGCAACGATCCAGCTGTGACGCCACCGCCCCCCCTTGCAGACACGCGGGCGGATCTCTATAAGGAAGGGACATTCCCTCGCTAGGAGACAATCGGATGCCGATCACCGTCAGCAGTTCCTGCGGTCGGAGCTTCACCCTCAAGGACGACCTGGCCGGGCAGCTTGTGCAGTGCCCCGATTGCAACGAGGAGATCCGCGTACCCGGCGGAACCGGGACGGAGCTCCGGCGGTCCTTCGAGGGCATCGACCCGGCCTTCCACCTCGGGAAGTTCCTTCTCCGGCAGAAGCACATGGCGATCTCGGAGAAGTACTACGTCTGGGACGAGGCGGGTCAGATCGTGATGTTCGTGCAGCGCCCGGCGATGTTGATCCGAAACGTCCTGGCGGTCTTCGGCGGCGTAGTGGCGACGGTCGTGGTCGGAGGCGGCCTCGGGTATGCCGCGTCATGGGTCGAGGGCGATGCGGGCGCGGTGCTCATGGCCGCCGGCGCCTTGGCGGGTCTCGTCCCGGGGGTCGTGGTAGGGATCGCGCTCTCCGCCAAGCGGCACGTCTACTTCTACCGGGACGACACCCGGGAGGAACTCCTGCTGAAGGTCGAGCAGGACCAGAAGTTCGCCCCATTTGTCGCGACTTATACGATAAAGGAGCCGGGCGGCGAGACTCTCGCCCATCTGCGGAAGAACTACATCTACAACATCATCCGGAAGCGCTGGCACTGCGTCGCGCCCGACGGGCGGATCCTCTCCGTGATCAAGGAGGACTCCTTTATCCTCTCGCTCATTCGACGGCTCTTCGGAACAATGCTCGGGGCCCTCCGCACGAATTTCGTCTTCCTGAAAGGGGAGACCGACGAGGTGATTGGCGAGTTTAACCGGAAATTCACGCTACTCGATCGGTACGTCCTCGACCTCACACACGACACCGCCGGGTATCTCGACCCCCGGGTCGCCCTGGCCGCCGGGGTCATGCTAGACACGGGCGAGAAGCGATAAATGGACCTCCCCGGCAGAGAGGTCCCGATCCTCATCACCGAGGAACTTCTCGACCGGCGGGTTGACTTCGAGAAGGGGATGTCGGTCTTCCCCCGGCTGACCATCGTTCTGATCGTATCCTACGTGGTTGTCCTCTTCCTCGAATTCATCGGCGGCGCCCTTGCGGACGCCCCATCTTTGGTGCGCATGGGAGCGCTCGACTCGACGGCCGTGGACGACGGCGAGGTGTGGCGGCTCCTCAGCGCCATCTTCATGCACGCGGGCGTGCTCCATCTCGTCGGCAACGCGCTCGCCCTCTACATTCTCGGAATGGTCTGCGAGCATGCCTATGGCGCTGCGCAACTCCTGGTCCTCTACTGCATCTCCGGGCTGGCCGGGTCCTGCCTGAGTGTGGTCGGGATGGCCGACGGCGTCCCGTCGGTCGGCGCCTCGGGAGCGATCTTCGGGCTCATGGGCGGGGCGGCCTCCGTGATCCTGCGAAACGCCCGCGAGTTATACGTGCGGGACAAACGGATCGGCTGGGTGATCCTCCTCTGGGGGCTCCTCATTCTCGCGGGCGGATTCCTCACCCCGTTCATCGATAATTACGCCCATCTCGGCGGGCTGTTCGGCGGGACGCTGGCGGCGTTGTTCTTGCGGCCGAAGGTGGTTGATCGATCGCGGCCACTGGGGCCGGGGGTGTGGATCGTCTTCGCCCTGGTGTGCGGAGCCCTCGGGGCGACGGCGTTCTTCTGGCTGCCGCGGCTCGTGTGAGGGATGTCGGCTATTTCGCGCCAGAGAAGTACTTCGCGGCGGCCGTGCTTGACCGGGTGATGAATACGAGATAGGCTCACACAGCAGTTCTGGTGAGGAATGCCGTGTCTAGATTACCCATCAAGATCTTGGTATCGCTCCTGGTGGGAGCCGTTGCTCTGGCCGGCCTCGGCAATGCGACGGCTCTGAGCGAGCCATCCTCTTCGCGAGAGCGACCTGGCGAGCAGCGCCCCTCGAGGCAGGCTCCGGATACTTCAGAGAGCCACGACCATCACCAAGCGGGGGAATCCGGCCACCACGAGCATCACGACGAACCGGACGGATGCCACCACCACTGCAACAACTGTTGCTCTGGCGGTCATGCTCCGAATAGTTTCCTATGCCACTGGATCGGTGTATCCCAGCGACCGCCCTCTGTACGGGCTCGGATCGCAGCCGACCGTCTTTGCCTGGACCCTCGGGATCACTCCATCTTTCACCCTCCAAAGTCTCCCGCTTAGCAGCGACCAGCACGAATCTGCCAGCCTACCCTCGGCTCGTGCCTGATTCTCTGTCCGCTGCGTTGGCAAACCCCCTGGGGATGGGCTACGCCGATCCTCGGTGGTTTTCCCTCTGACAAAATTCGTCGGTTCCGCACACATCTTCATCATGAATGAGTGTGTGGGCCTCATCCCTGTGTCATGAGGAAGGAGACTTCGTGGCCGGAGAGAATTTACATTCGAGACACCGATGGCGTTGGCGCGTTCCCCTCGGCGCGTTCGTGGCGCTCGCAACCACATGGGGCTGCGCGACCGGTCCACCGAAGACCGAGAGCGTGCTCGACAGGCGAATGCCTCGAGTGCCGGACCGCGTGACCCGACACGTCCCTCCTCAGCCGAGAATTGCCCTGGATGTGCTTTCTCTGGATGAAGCCATCCAGATGGCCCTTGCCGCGAATCCGCGCCTCGCGGCGTTCTCACAGGAGATCGATGCAGCCTCTGGACGGCTGGAGCAGGCGGGACTCTGGCCGAATCCCAACCTGGAGGTGGGGACCGAGGAAGGCCCGGCGAATCGCGCCCTTGGCTTCGGCGGTGACAACAAGATCGCTGCCACGATATGGCAGCCCCTCCCCATCAGCGGTCGTATCGGAGCGCAGAAGACCGTCGCGAAGCGGGAGCGAGAGGTGATCCGTTTGCTCTACGAGCAGCAGAGGCGGTCACTCGTTTCGGCAGTACACGGCGCATTCTATGGGGCGCTCGGGAGAGAGCGAGCCCTGGAGATTGCCACGGTCAGCAGAGGCATCGCCAGGGAGCTGTACGAAGGGGCCGACGATCGAGTCAGCCAGGGCGCGGCCCCCGAGACGGAGCGGATTCGCGCCGAGATCGAGCTGGGACAGGCGGAGGCCGCTCTCGCCGAGGCCCAGGCGGCGATGGGAATCGCGCGCCAGGAACTGTTCACACTTCTCGGAGATGCCGAAATGCAGGTGGCGACCTTGCAGGGCGCTCTGCGAGAGGAATTCCCTGCCGTCGTGCCGGAAGCGATTCGATCCGCCGCACTGAAAGACTACCCGGCCCTGGAGGCCTCCCGGAAGGACGTGGACCGAGCGCGCGCCGAGCTAGTGCTTGCGCGGGCCGAGTGGTTCGCAGATCCGGAAATCGGGATTGGCGTGGGCCGGCTCCGCGAAGATCGCGAAGACGAAGTGGTCCTGGAATGGGGCATATCCATTCCTCTTCCCCTCTTCGACCGGAACCAGGGAAAGATTTCTGAACGGCGAGCCCTGGTGAGGCGGTCGGAGCGCATCCATGACGCAACCCGCATCGAGGTCCTTCATCGGCTGAACATCGCTCTTGCCGAACACGAGAGGTTCCGGACCCAGGCTACAGAGTACAGGGACCGGATCATACCGCGGGCGGAGAGGGCTATCGACCTGGTTCGGGAGGGATACCAGCAGGGCAAGCTGTCTCAGCTCGACTTGCTGGATACTCAGCGAACGCTGGCCGCGAGCCGCCAGACCTACGTAGGGCTCCTGGAGGACCTGCACCGGGTAGGCGCAACGATGGAGGAGTTGGGCGGCCGCCCCCTCTCCGAGTTTGAAAAACGTTAGAGGAGTTGTGTCATGAACAAGGCAATGGTTCTCGTGATCGGCATCGCTCTTGGAGCAGCGCTGATGTACGGCCTGGCCACGGCGGGGCTCGCGCCGATCTGGCCTGGACCCTCACCGGAGGAGAGGGAGCACGGTCGCGAAGACGACGAGTCCGGGGAAGAAGACCCGGAGGAACATGAGGAACACCGAGGGGCAGTCCGGCTGACCGAGGAAGGAATGCGCGCAGCCCGGATCCGCGTGGAGAGCGTCGAGCCCCGACCGATCTCGAGAAATCTGGAGACTACCGCCGTGGTGAAGCTGAACGAGGATCACCTCGTTCACATAACCCCACGAGTCTCGGCGAAGGTTGAGAGCATCGCCGGGGTCTCGGCGGAGAATTCCCTGGTCGACTGCGATACCTGCCGGAATTCTCCTCCCGTGAAGGCAGTCCTCGGGACGGACGTGGAGAAGGGCGACATACTGGCCACCCTCGACAGCATCGATCTCGGGCTCGCCAAGGCAGAGTACTTGAGGCTCAGGGAGGCGGTGGAGATCGCAAAAGCCCATTTCGAGCGCGAGGAGCGCTTGCTCATCAAGGGGACGACATCGGAGAAGGAAATGCTCGATGCCAAGGGCGAATACCTGAATACAGGGGCCCTGATCAACTCGTCCCGAGAGAATCTTCTGCTCCTCGGGCTCTCGATGAACGAGATTGAATCCCTCTCCTGGACGCATAAGGAACGCGCCTCGCATTTTCACCTTCGATCCCCCACGGCCGGCAGAATCATCGAGAAGCACGCGACGGTGGGCGAGGTCGTGGACCCGGGTAGGATCCTCTTCACCGTCGCCGATCTCTCCACCGTCTGGATCTTGCTGGACATCTACGAGCGGGACATTCCCAAGGTGAAAGACGGGCAACGTGCTTTGATCAGGGTGGAGGGATATGACGCGGTCTTCAAGGGGCAAGTCACCTACATCAGCGATCTGGTGGACGAAGAGACGCGAACGGCGAAGGCCCGAGTCGAAGTGAAGAACCCAGATCGCAAGCTCAAGCCGGGGATGTTCGTGCATGCCACGCTGGCCGAGGAGGACGGTAGGGACCCGGCCATTCTGCTCCCCCAGGATGCGATCCAGCAGATCGAAGGGTCGCCCGTGGTCTTCGTCGCCACAGCCGCGCGAACCTTCGAGCCCCGCGCGATCGAGATCGGGGAGAGGTTCGGCGGGAAGGTCGTGATCGTGTCGGGACTGGAAGCCGGTGAAGAAGTCGTGGTCGAGGGGGCCTTCTGGTTGAAGAGCGAACTCTCCCGAGGCGAGCTCGGGGGAGGCCACTCCCATTGATTCGTCCGTGGATTCAAACCTGGATTCGTACCTGGCCCGTCATTCGAGGATGGGGAGATGATTGAAGCGCTCATTCGTTACTCGCTCCGAAACCGGTTCCTGGTCCTGGTGATGACGGGATTGCTGGTCGGAGTCGGTGTCTACCACCTCCGCCTCCTGCCGATCGACGCTGTTCCCGACGTCACGAACATCCAGGTGCAGGTCCTCACGAGCGCCCCGGCCCTCGGCCCACTCGAGGTGGAGCAGTACATCACGTTTCCGGTGGAACAGGCGATGAGCGGGCTCCCTCAGGTGACCGAGATCCGCTCCGTTTCGCGGCCCGGCCTTTCAGCGGTCACCGTCGTCTTCGAGGACCACTCGGACATCTACTGGTGCCGGCAGATGGTCTCCGAACGCCTGCAAGAAGCCAGGGAGGCGATCCCTGAGGGCTACGGGGAGATCGAGATGGGGCCGCCCTCCACGGGACTGGGGGAAATCTACCAGTTCGAGGTGATGGCCGAGCCAGGCGCCTTGAACCCGGAGACGGGTGAGCCGTACACGCCGATGGATCTTCGAACGATCCTCGACTGGCAGATCGCCTATCAGCTGCGATCCGTACCGGGAATCGTGGAGATCAATACCTTCGGTGGACACTTGAAGACCTTCGAGGTCCAGCTAGACCCCGACAAGCTGCGGAGCTTCGGGATCGGGCTCGCTCAGGTCTTCGAAGCACTGGAGCGGAACAACTCGAACGCCGGCGGGGCCTACATCGAGAGAGGCGGCGAGGCGCTCTACATTCGCGGGGAGGGGCTCATCCAGGACCTCGAGGATATCGAGAACATTGTCGTCGAGAGCCGGGAGGACGGAACGCCGATCTATATAAGGAATCTCGCGCGAGTCGCTCATGCTGCAATGGTTCGACAGGGTGCCGTCACACGCGATGGCCGCGGCGAAGCCGTCACCGGCATCGTCATGATGCTGATGGGCGAGAACTCCCGGGTTGTCGTCAATCGGGTGAAGGAGAAGATCCGGGAGGTGATGAAGACCCTTCCTCGCGGGGTGACCATCGACACGTTCTACGACCGGACGGAGCTGATCCAGAGGACGATCCGGACAGCGGGCAGAAACCTGGCCGAGGGGGCGCTGCTGGTGGTCGCCGTCCTCCTCCTTCTCCTCGGGAGCATCCGCGGCGGTCTCATCGTCGCCCTCGCGATCCCCCTCTCGATGCTGATCGCCTTCATTCTCATGGTCCAGGCTGGTGTCTCGGGGAACCTGATGAGCCTGGGGGCCATCGACTTCGGAATCATCGTGGACGGTTCGGTGCTCATGATGGAGAACATCTTCCGCAGGATGGGCCGCGACGCCGGCGCGCGGCGTGTGAGCGCCGAGACGGTCATCGAGGCGTGCCGCGAGGTCGGGCGTCCTGTCTTCTTCGCCGTGGGCATCATCGTGGTCGTCTTCTTTCCGATACTGACCCTCACGGGTGTGGAAGGGAAGATGTTTCAGCCCATGGCGCTTACGCTGATCTTCGCCATCTCGGGCTCACTCTTGATTGCTCTCCTTCTGATGCCGGTCCTGGCAAACCTTCTCCTTCGACCTCCACCCCGGTCGAGTCGGACCCCCACCGCAGAAAATCCGAGCGAAGGGGAGCATGAGGTGTGGGTCGTACGGTGGTTGAAGGCAGTTTATGCTCCGTTCCTGAACTGGTTCATGGCGCACCCTCTCCCTTCCGTTCTCCTCTCTGTGGCATTGATGGGCGCTGGCGCTCACGTCGCCAGCCGTATGGGGGCCGAGTTTATCCCCAAGCTCGACGAAGGGGCGATCGCCATGCAAGCCTGGCGGCTGCCCAGTGTTAGCCTCGAGCAATCTCTCGCCAACACGACGGAGATCGAGAAGGTCGTCATTCAGTTTCCCGAGGTAACGACGGTGATCTCGAAGACTGGCCGTGCCGAGATCGCCACCGACCCGATGGGAGTGGAGATCAGTGATATCTTCATCATGCTCGAGCCGAGGGAAACGTGGGCTGCTGGCAAAACGAAGGAGGACCTCGTCGCCGAGATAGACGCTCAGCTCAGGGAGCGGATCCCGGGGACCATGTTCAGCTACTCGCAGCCGATCGAGCTCCGGGTCAGTGAGCTGATCTCGGGAGTCCGTTCGGACGTTGCCATCAAACTGTTCGGCCCCGACCTGGACGTCCTGGTGCAGAAGGCGGCCGAGCTCGTCAGCGTCGTCGAGCGAATCCCCGGCGCCGCTGATGTGAAGGCCGAACAGGTTGCCGGACTGCCCATCCTCCGCATTCGCGTCAAGCGGCAGGAGATCGCTCGCTACGGGATCAACGCCAGCGAGATCCTGGACACCGTGTCCGCGATCGGTGGCAAGCGTGTGGGAACCGTTTTCGAGGGCCAGCGCCGGTTCGCCCTTCAGGTTCGGATCGATGCCGATTTTCGTCGGGACATCGAGAGGATCCGGGCCATCCGCGTTGCAGACCACCGGGGGAGGCTCATTCCCCTATCATCGCTCGCGGATATTTGGGTGGAGGACGGGCCAGCCCAGATCAGCCGGGAGAGGATTCAGCGGAGGATCGCCGTCGAGGCCAACGTTCGGGGCAGGGATCTCGCTAGCTTCGTGGCCGAGGCGAAAGAGAGAGTGAACGACGAGGTCGATCTCCCACCGGGTTACATCCTCGATTGGGGCGGCCAGTTCGAGAACCTGGAACGGGCCTCGAAGCGGTTGATGATCGTCGTGCCTGTCACACTCTTCCTCATATTCGTTCTTCTTTACACCTCTTTCGGGAGTCTCAAGCCGGCCATTCTGATCTTTGTCAACGTGCCAGCGGCTGCCACCGGGGGAATCTTCCTGCTGGCGTTGCGAGACATGCCCCTCAGCATCTCCGCCGGCGTCGGTTTCATCGCGTTGTCCGGTGTAGCAGTCATGAATGGACTTGTCCTGGTCACGTACATCCGCGAGCTCCGAGCGCAGGGAGTTGCTCCCGTCGATGCAGCGAGACAGGGTGCCCTGGATCGCTTCAGGGCCATGATCATGGCGCCCCTGGTCGCCGCACTCGGATTTGTCCCGATGGCGCTCTCGACCAGCGCCGGCGCGGAGGTGCAGCGGCCTCTCGCTACCGTCGTGATCGGGGGTCTCGTCACTTCCACACTCCTCACCGTGCTGGTGCTTCCTTCTATCTATCGCTGGTTCGCAGAGAAGCCGCTTCAAGCAGAGGGGAGATAGATCCGGGGAGGGCGCCATTCGCAATTGACATAGGTAGGCCCTCGCGGGCTTTCCCTGTTACACCACCGTGCGTACGGGTCCGTACACGGCGGTTCGGTGGGTTTAGCGAACGCGCAAAGGGCCGAGACGGGGAAGGCCCATCGAACGGAAGTGCGCGCCGGGAAGGGCGTAGCTCAGCGCAGGACTCCGGCTCAGGCGGAACGGTCCGTGGGCGCTCCCCGCCGATGTTGCGGCGAGGTCCTTGTTTATCCCACGGAGCCGTAGCTCCCGGAACCGGGTACGGCCTCGCTTCCACTGCTTCCACACGACGCACCGAAGCCGTGGATGTATCCACGAGTCGAGCTGTTGCAGCACCGAGGGGGTCTGGCAGTGACCGAAGTACGCCTTCCACGCGGACAGGTAGCGGCGTAGGTCCCCGACCATCTGCACCACGCTCACCCCGCGGCTCCGACGCGTCAACTCTCGGACCCTCGCCTTGAAGCGTTCCAGGGCCTTCGGCGCTATCCGGCGCTTCGGGTCCCTTCCCGCCGTGAACGAGAAGCCCAGGAACTTCCGCTCCCTCGGTCGTGCCACCGCACTCTTTTCCCGGTTCACCTTCAGCTTGAGCTTGCGCTCGATGAAGCGCGTGATGCCCTCCATCACCCGCTCCCCCGCCCGCCGACTCTGCACATAGATATTGCAGTCGTCGGCGTAGCGGACGAAGCGGTGGCCGCGTCGCTCCAACTCCCGGTCCAGGTCGTCCAGCACGATGTTCGACAGCAAGGGCGACAGGGGTCCGCCTTGTGGCGTCCCCTCGTCGGTCGGACCGACCAGCCCGTCCTCCATCACCCCGGCGGAAAGATACGCCCGCATGAGCTTGAGCAGTCGCTTGTCTCCCACCCGTCTCGCCACACGCGCCATCAGCTTGTCGTGGTTCACCCGGTCGAAGAACTTCTCCAGGTCGATATCCACGACCCAACCGTGTCCCTCGGCGATGTACCTCTGCGCCTGGGCCACGGCCTGATGGGCGGAGCGCTTCGGGCGGTATCCAAAGCTGTGCTCGGAAAACGTCCGGTCCCACCTCGGCTGGAGCACCTGCAACACCGCCTGCTGGGTCAACCGATCGAGCACCGTCGGGATGCCGAGCTTGCGCACGCCCCCATCGGGTTTAGGAATCTCGACCCGCATTACCGGCTGCGGTCTGTAGGTCCCCGCCAGAAGT
This sequence comes from Planctomycetota bacterium, assembly GCA_027296055.1. GTDB lineage: Bacteria > Planctomycetota > JAPUJT01 > JAPUJT01 > JAPUJT01 > JAPUJT01. The sequence goes on from JAPUJT010000093.1 coordinate 23,710, forward strand.
TCGTCCCGAATCGCTGGCCAGTGCTTGCCAAGGTACGCCGGAAGCTCTTCGACGGTCATCCCGTCCGCCCCCGGTCCTCCCTTGTTCGCCCTGACTCGTTTCAACGCCCGCTTCAAATTCTCCCGTCCACAGACCTCCTCCATCAGCCTCTCGGCTGTCGCCGAGCTTTCGGTCACACGTCCCACCTTGGCCGGTTCGGTCCCTTCCCCGGAGGTCCTCGGGGCTTCACCCCTACCCTCCTCCGCGAAGGCCAGTTCCCCCTGGATTTTCTGCCGCTTTCCGGTCATGAGGAGGCGTGTCCTACTCGCCGCTCCCTAACGTTCGGGCCTTCAGCCTGCCGTTCCCGGTCCGGTGAGCCCTGCCGTTTCTCCCCTTTCGGGCGAGTGTCCCGCTCAAGTAGACCAACTGCACAGACCTACTATGCCCTCTGCTGACTTCTACGCCGCGTTCGAGAAGCCTCACGACCTCCCCAGTCCCTTCCAAAGGGGACACGACGCAGACCTCGCGGGGTAAGCTCGACCGCCTTCACCGCACACCCGCTGGATCTACAGCCCGACCCCTTGATGGATATGGACTTCGCGATCAATTGCTCGCTCGTCCCGACCGGGCTGCCTTATATCCAATTCCTGTTCGTCGAGTCGCGGCTTTCGCTCCGCGCTTCCTTCAGACCCCGCCTCGCGACGACGCCCTTGCGCTTCGCTAACCCTTCACCTCCATCAGGTTGGGTAGAGGACTTGCACCTCCAGGCTGTCGAACATGCCCGGCACACAAAGAAAAGAGCCCCGACCGGTCAGGTCGAGGCTCCTTTGAGTTACGACTGCAACTACTGATTTACCAGTCGCGGCGGCCTCCGCCACCACCACCACCACCACCACCACCACCGCTACGAGGAGCCCTGGGGCGAGCCTCGTTCACGTTGACGGTCCGTCCACCGATATCGGTTTCGTTGAGGGCGGAGATGGCCTTCTTGCCCTCTTCCTCACTCGCCATCTCGACGAATCCGAAGCCACGCGGGCGGCCGGTCTCGCGATCGGTGATGATGTTGACCGAAGTAACTTCGCCATGAGCGGCGAACGCCTGACGCACGTCGTCCTCCGAAGCATCGAAGGACAGGTTTCCGACATAGATGTTCACCTTGGAACACCTCCTAGAAAAGAGAAATGAGTATCCCGGGAGGTCTGAAACCGGTGACGCTGAAAGGAAAACCTACGGCGGCAGGACGATCATGGACTTCCCACGTGCGCAGAGTCTACTGTCCGCCCAGGGGATAGTCAAGTATTCCGTCCCCCCCCTCCCATGGAGACGGCGGGGACCCAAGCGCCTCCCCGGGCAGGGGTTGGCGGCCCTGGGCCTGAGGAGATACCATTGCTAGCAGCCACATCTGCCGAAACGGGAGGGCTGGCGCCATGGCCGTTGCCGGGAAGTTTGCCGTCTATCTCCTGCTGACGCTCGTATCCCTGGCGCCGAAACCCGTTGCCGCCCGGGCCCCCACACCCCCATCCCTTGACGATCGGGATACGCGGATCGAGATCAAGATCGCGGTGGGCTTCGATGGCACCGTCGCCGGGGCCAAGGGAACGACTACACCGGTCTCAGTGAAGCTGCGCAATCCGGGGCCGGCGTTCGATGGGACCGTTCGCATATACCGGAAGGGGATGGTCCTGGCGCCCCCCATTCCCATCACCCTGCCGGAAGGCGGGGAAAAGATTGTCCGCGTGGTTTTGCCCCACGGGCCCTCTAATCTGATCAAAGTGGAGCTCATAGATGGGAACAGAGTCGTCGCCCGCGACAGCGGCCTCGAAGAACAGACCCTGGGCGGCCGCGATGGAATCTATGTACCCGGCGCCCTGGCGATCCTGGATCGCCGGGGACCCATCCCCATCCGGCTCGAGCCGAACGACGTGCAGCCCCGCGTCATGAAGATGCTCTATCCGGAGCCATGGACACTGCCGGAGTCGGCCCTGGGGTATATCGGTCTGCGCGCGGTTCTCTGGGGTGACCTCTCACCGAGTCGTCTCTCCCTCGCCCAGCAGCGGGCGCTGAAGATCTGGGTGGAGAGGGGTGGGACACTCATAGTCATCCCATCCAGGGTGGCTTCCTGGAAGGGATCGTTTCTTGAAGACCTTGTGGGACTGGACGGGCTCGTTTTCGAGAGGAAGGGAAGTCTGGACAGGCTCGCCCTCCGGTACCGCTCGCCCATCATTAATGATGATGGTGGGGACAATAGTGAGGCCCGAGTGGCTCTGGCGGACCTGACCGGAATAGAGGGCCGAGCCCTGCTGGGCGGTGCAGCGGGACCCCTGGCGATCGTGAGATCCGTATCTGAGGGCAAGGTCATCCTGTTGGCCTTCGACCCGTGGGTCTGGCCATTCCCGGGCTGGGAGGGCGGGCGGAGGTTTCTGACGAACATCGTGACGAGACACCTGTCATGGGGTTCTCCTCCCGGGCTAGGCCTTGGGAGTCACCTCTTCTCCGACTCCTTGCGCCGGAAGGGGGGGTTCGGAACGGTCCTGCTCCTCGGACTCCTGTTCGCCGTCCTCGTTGGGCCCGGGATCTTCATCGTCCTCCGGAGGCTCCGACGACCGGGGGCCATCTGGGCAGCGATCCCGATGCTCTCCCTTGCCGCGGGGGTTGGAGTATCCAGCGCCTCCCCTCTCTACAGCCGCGCCTCCAGCACATGCCTCACCGCTACCTGGCTGCATCTCCGTGAGGGATCGGGAAGAGGCACCGTCAGCCGCCACATCCTATACCAATCGACCGCAAGGGAGAGGCACACATTGAGGCTGCGGGGCAGATCCCTGGGATACTCCGTCGGGAACATCGGGGAACGGGCAGACCCGGCCAGCCAGATCCATTCATCCCGGCCAGGGCGCGAGACGGTCCTCCTCGACCCGCTCCGCGTCCCCCGGTGGGGCCATCGGCTCGTCACGGCATGGGCGGAATTCGAGCTCGACGGACCGATCCGGGCCAGCATCCGGCAAGATAAGGACAAGCTGACCTTCACCGTGGAGAACCTCTCGTCTCTCGATCTTCGCGACGCCTTCACTTCTGTGTGGCACCCACGCGCCGAATTCGCGAGCGGGGCCATTCTCGAGATGGGGACGATTCGCTCCGGCGAGGTTTTCCGGGAGGAGGTTCAGATTCCTGACTCTGCGCGCCGGCTCCTGAGGGGAGGTATTGCGTCGTCGAAGCGGCTTGGCCCGGTGATGAAAAGGTTTGTGGGTAACGCCTGGTACAGCCAAGGATCGGTGCTGGCCCGGATCGACCTCGCCGAGGGAGAGCGGGCCCTGGCGGCGGAATACGATGACTACACTCGCCCCGTGCGCCAGTTCGCCTGCGTGGTCGTCCCCATCGTAAGGATCTACGAGACAGGCAGCAGCCTCTGCGCGTCCGCCGGCTGGGCCTGGACACCGCTGGGAGAGGGGGAACCGGGAGACGAGATTAGCTCGGTCTACAGGGAATGGTTTTTTCCGGAGTTGCGCGGAGACCATCCACCGGGGCAGATGATCCTCGAGCTTGTCTCGAACGAAAAAGTCTCGGACCAACGGCTATTCGACTGGACGAGACAGGAGTGGGTGACAATTCCCGGAAGAGTCGAAACAATAACACGTAAGAATTTGAATGACGAGGTGACCCGGGTGACCATCTCCGATCCCGAGAGATTCATCCTTCGCCCGGAGTGGCTGGTGGTGACCAGCAAGATCCGCCCGGACGAAAAGAACGCCCCGGACACCGGCTGGCACATCTCGAGCATCCGCATCGAAGGCACGACGGACGAGTGACCCGGTCTTTCTCCCTCCCGACCACTCGGGTAGAATGAGCTGACCGGGCCGAGGGGCATGCCGGATCGGTCCGCCCACTCTTTGGAGTAGTCTTATGCGCGCTCTCCTGCGACCCCTCCTTCTTCCTCTTCCGATCGTTCTGGTGCTGACCACCCTATCCTGCAACAGCAGCGGCGGCAGCCATGGGGGCCCCGACACGCAACCCCCCGTCTTCGGGGGGGTGATGGCGGCCATCCCCATCGACGACACGATCGTCATTTTGCAATGGAACCCTGCGATGGACGACCGCGATCCCGTCGCGGCCATCACCTACCGGATCTACATCGCGACCGCTCCGGGCTCCCAGAATTTCTCGATACCGGATGCCACCACGACTCCCGGGGAAATCCAGCACACCGCCCTGGGCCTCACGCCCAACACGACCTACTTCTTCGTCATCCGGGCGGCGGACACCGCAGGGAACGAAGATTCGAACACCATCGAGATCTCCGCGAGGACCCCGGCGCTGCCGGACACGATGGCCCCTATCTTCGGGGGGGCCTTGGTGGCCCTCGCCATCTCCGAATTCAGCATCGATGTCTCCTGGCTCGAGGCAATGGATGACAACACGCCCCAGCAGCTCATCGTCTACAAAGCCTACGTCGCTACATCCTCGGGAGCACAAAACTTTTTCGCCCCCAGCGCCACGAGCGCCCCGGGATCGACATCCATGATCGTGGGAGGGCTCTCCCCAACAACGACCTATTTCATCGTGGTTCGCGCGGAGGACGCGGTGGGCAACGAGGACACGAACTTTGTCGAGGTCTTCGATACGACCCTCACTCCGGACCTCACCGCGCCAGTCTTCAGCGGACTGGGGACCGCCGTCTCTCTGAACCCCACGAGGATGAATCTCACCTGGCTCGCGGCCAGCGACAACCGAGCCCAACCCTCCGAGATCGTCTACAACATCTACCGGGCGAGCTCCTCGGGCGGCCAGAGCTTCATCACCCCGAACTCCCGATCCACGCCCGGTGCGGTCACCTGGCAGTTGACGGGCCTGACTCCGAACACGGACTATTTCATCGTCGTGCGGGCCGAGGATCCCTCGGGGAACGAGGACCTGAACACCGTGGAGGTCCTGGCGAGAACCCTGGTCTCCTTCGGCGCGAACGTCCTTCAGATCTTCACAAGCACCTGCGCCGTTTCCAATTGTCACGGCGGTACCACTCCCGTCCTCGGACAGAACCTGTCAAACTACTCGTCCATCTTCAACACGGCGATCAACATCCCCGCGCAGCAGCCCAGCCCGCAGATGGACCGCATCGAGCCCTTCTCCAGCGGGGGGTCCTACCTGCAGCACAAGATCGATGGCACCCACCTATCCGTCGGTGGCTCGGGGGATCAATCCCCCAAGAACTCGCCTCCGTTGACCCCGGCAACCCGCGACATCATCCGGGATTGGATCAACCAGGGGGCCTTCGATAACTAGACGTGGACCGCCGCCGCAATTGCTCTTCAGGCCATCGCCACAAGATCGGAAGCCCTGGTCCGAGGGAGACGGATGGCTCTCAGGACCCCCTGCGGCCGTTTCGGGTCAGATATCCTCAATCCGTCTCCCCGGTCATCATCAGATGACCCCCCAATTGGCGGCGAATCTGTCAGAGGGACTTGGTAGAATTTACACCTTCAAAGTCGGGGCGTGTGCCCTGGGGACATCCCAACTCTTTCATCGGAGGAAATGATGCCGAAGAAGGCAACTGCCAAGAGGAAGCCGAACGCCGCGTTCATGAAGCCCATGCAGCCCGACGACGCCCTTGGTGCGGTGGTCGGAACGAAGCCCATACCTCGAACCGAGATCACGAAGAAGATCTGGGTCTACATCAAGAAGCACAAGCTTCAGGACAAGAAGAACCGGCGCATGATCAACGCCGATGCCAAGCTTGCGCTCGTCTTCGGCAAGAAAAAGCAAGTCAGCATGTTCGAGATGACCAAGCTCGTTTCAAATCATATGTCCTAGGCCAGCCGAACCGGTAGAGCCTGTCGAGGGAGAGCACGGAGCCCGAAGTGGCTCCGTGCCCGCGTCACCGATTACAACTGCCCAGGCCTTGACCAACGTCCGCGCCCTCCCTCTACCAAGTACCGCGACACCCACGGGTTCGCGGAGACCGGGGCGAGCGGGAGGGCCTCGCGAAGATTCGCGTCCGCCGGACGCGAACGATCGTGGGGAGACGTAAAATGTATGATCGAAACCCCAGCGTCTTCAAGAGAACGGCGGAGTCCTCCTCCGGAAACGTCATCTCTCCAGGGCTCTACAACTTCATCATCGGGATCGTCCTCTGCTGGGGATTCGGCGTCAACTACCTGATGGTAAAGCACATCCCGGTGTCGACGGTTGATTCGGTGCCTCGGTTGCTGTTTTACATCGGGTTCTTTGCCTCTTGCCTGTTCGGGGTGTTCCTCTTCAAGAGATCCAGCTCCCCCTACATCAGCTTTCTCGGCTACAACTTCGTCGTCGTCCCCTTCGGGTTCGTCGTCAACCTCGTGGTCCATCAGTACGACCCCGACGTAGTCCTCGCTGCCGTCCGGGTGACCGCCTTCGTGACCGCGGGGATGATGGTCCTCGGCTCACTGTTTCCCCGATTCTTCCAGAGGATCATACGGGTCCTCGCCATCGCCCTGATCGTGGTGATCATCGTCGAGGTGATCGAGATCTTCATCTTCGGGATTCACCACGGCATCCTGGACTGGATCGTGGCGGTCATCTTCTGCGGTTACATAGGGTTCGACTGGGCCCGGGCAAACGCCATCCCCAAGACCGCCGACAACGCCGTGGACAGTGCAGCGGCCCTGTACATGGACATCATCAACCTCTTCCTCAGAATCCTCCGCATCATGGGCGGCCAGCGGTCGACCTGATGCCCGCGGGCCTTCTCCTCTGGCGCAGTTCCTCCCGCTCATCCTGCTCACCTTGGAGCCGTGAACCGACGTGAGGCTTGACCGGTCTCCATCCGGTGCCTAATATCACGCCTTCCAGGACAGCAAAGGACGAGGGCGGCGACGCTCGAGTGCGAAAGCCCCCGCCTTGCGACCGTGATGACCGATACCGATCAGATCTGAGAAGGAGCGCCACACCATGGCAGAATCGGCAGAACCACGCATCGCAGCCAGGCAGCCCATGCAGATGGATCTGGAACCGGGGGACTACCACTGGTGCGCCTGTGGACTCTCCCAGTCGCAGCCTTTCTGCGACGGCTCTCATCGCACGACGAAATTCCAGCCCGTGGCCTTCCACGTGGACGAGAAGCAAGATGCGTTCCTGTGCATGTGCAAGCGCACGAAGTCACAACCTTTTTGCGACGGAACGCATGCACGCCTCGGCAGCGAGCCGGCCGAGGCACCGGCCAGCGTGAAGTCTCCCTCCGCTGCGTCTGCCCTCCCCGAGAGCACTCCGGAGGAGCCGACCCTGAACATGATCCATTCGTTGGCTCGAGATGGGCTGACCAAGACGGGCCATCACGGACAGGTGGGCGCCATGGGCGTGCCCCGCACGACGCTTCCCCTATGGGACGACATCCAGATCCTCACCGCCCAGCTTGCAACCAAGCCACTGATGGAGGAGGTCGAGGTCGGGTCCGAGCTGATCATCGGGCCCAATGCTTCGAAGCCACTACGACTCGACATACCCCTCTTCGTCTCCGACATGAGCTTCGGGGCCCTGTCGGAGGAGGCGAAGACCGCCCTGGCGAAGGGAGCCGAGCTTGCCGGCACCGGGATCTGCTCCGGAGAAGGGGGAATGTTGCCCGAGGAGCAGGCGGCAAACTCACGCTATTTCTACGAGCTGGCCTCCGCCAAGTTCGGATACTCCGAGGACCTGTTGCAAAAGGTTCAGGCCTTCCACTTCAAGGGCGGTCAGGGCGCCAAGACCGGGACAGGCGGCCATCTACCTGCCAACAAGGTCAAGGGAAGGATCGCCGAGGTACGCAAGCTGGAAGAAGGGAAGCCATCCATCTCCCCCCCGACATTCGCCGACCTCCATACGGCGGAAGACTTCAAGAAATTCGGAGATCGCGTGAGGGAGCTCACGGGAGGGATCCCGATCGGCTTCAAGCTGTCCGCCCAACACATCGAGAGGGACATGGCCTTTGCCCTCGAGGCGGGGGTGGACTACATCATCCTGGATGGACGAGGCGGAGGAACAGGCGCAGCCCCTCTGATCTTCCGTGACAACATCTCGGTGCCGACGATCCCCGCCCTGGCCCGGGCGCGGCGCTTCCTCGATGAGCAGAAGCGATCCGATATCACCCTTATCATCACGGGGGGTATCCGGACGCCGGCGGACTTCATCAAGGCCCTCTGTCTCGGCGCTGACGGTGTGGCGATTGCCAACTCGGCCATACAGGCCATCGGTTGTATCTCGGCCCGGATCTGCAATACGAACAACTGCCCATCCGGCGTGGCGACGCAACGCAAGGAATTGCGGGCGAGGATCAACATCGAGGAGTCGGCCACCCAGCTTTCCCGATTCTTCGGCGCCTCCGTCGAACTGATGAAGGTGATGGCCCGCGCCTGTGGCCATACCCATCTCGATCAGTTCCAGCAGGATGACATCACAACCTGGAAGAAGGAAATGGCCGACCTGACCGAGATCCCGTTCGCGGGGGTCAGCTCCCAGGTTTAGAACCCACTTCCCCCCTTCGATCCCGCGTGGCCCGTCCCTCTTGCCAAGAGGGGGACTGAGGGTCTAGACTGCCGGCTCGGGAGGGGAGGACGTGCGAGCCCCACCCCGTTCCCCTCCACACATCGGCTCCCCGACGGCGGCCCCTCGGGGGAGACATGGGCTCGGAGGACCGCAAAGGTCCGATCGGAGGCAGTGCGGAGGAAGGACGATGAGGGGAAGAACTGAGCGTGACTGGCTCCTCGTCCGGGCTATAGGGGTTCTGGCGATCGCGATGGCGTCCTGCTCCGGCTCGGGACCCGGGGTGGTTCCCCAGATTGACTCTATCAGCCCCGACCGCGGAGACGTGGCGGGGGGCGATCCCGTCACGATCGTCGTCCGGGGCTTCGCCGACGACTTCACCGTCAATCTTCCGCTCGTCGCGTTCGGGGCGCAGACTTCCCCGAACGTCACCGCCCTCTCTCCTGACACGGTGGTGGCCATGACTCCGCGGATCGGAGTCGCCGGCTCTGTGAACGTCGTGGTCCGGGGGACTGTAAACGTGCAGTCGGCCCGTCTGACCGGCGGGTTCACCTTCACCGGGACACCCGGGTTCCCCCTCATCACGGCGCTCTGGCCCGCGATAGCCCCGGTCGGAACGGGGGTGGACGTCCGGGGTTATTCCTTCTCGCCGATCCCGACGGAGAACGTCGTTCGCTTCAACGGAATCGCGGCCCCGATCATCACATCCTCCACGACCAACATCCTGGCGGTCGTCCCGGGAGGGGCGACCTCGGGCCCGGTGAACGTGGAAGTCCTCGGCGTCCTGAGCAACGACGTCTCCTTCACCGTGACCGGACCGCGGATCACGGATCTCTCGCCGGCCTTCGCGGAATACGGAACTGCCGTCACGATCACCGGGGAGAACTTCTCCCCCAACCCCTCGGCAAATGCCGTTCGATTCAACGGGACTCTTGCCGCGGTGACCGCGTCGACGGTGACGACCATCGACACGAACGTGCCCGCAGGGTGCATCAGCGGGCGGGTGACGGTGGAGGTCGCCAGTCTCGTCTCCAACGGGGTCTCGTTCTGCCTCGACTCGCTATCCACGCCGCCACCGCCACCCACACTGATCTCCCTCTCGCCTTCGAGCGGACCCGCGGCGGCTTCGGTCACGATCACTGGCTCCGACTTCAGCTCGACCCCATCAAACAATGTGGTCCGATTCAGTGGTCTGCGCGCAAGCGTGACCGCCGCGTCGCCGGGGATGCTTTCGGTGAACGTCCCGTCGGCCACGACGACCGGCCCCGTCACGGTGAGCGTTGGCGGTCAGGAGGCTACGGTCTCCCTGAACTTCACGGTGACATCCCCCCCACCGCCGCCGCCCGCCATTTCCGCTCTCTACGCGGATGCCGGCACGTTCGGAGATTCCGTCTGGATCGATGGAAATGGGTTCGATGCAGATCCGACGAACCTGTCCGTCGAATTCGCTGGGGAGACAGCCCGCATCTCCTCGAGCTCGAGCACCTCGATACTCGTCACCGTGCCATCGACCTCGACGGGTCTGGTCACGGTGGAGAAGGGCGGCCAGACGAGCGCCGGAGTTGCGTTCACCTTCACCGGCCCACCGGCCGGGACGGTCGACTTCTTTGGAGGGACGTTCCCCATCCCGGGGAACCAGGTGATCTACGTGATCGATACTTCCGGTTCGATGTCCTACGGGTTCGGGCCGTACGTCGACCGCTTCGACAACACGGTCACGACCACTCGCTGGGAACTGGTGCAGGACCGAGTGATCAGCTCGATCCAGGCCCTTCCGAGCACGGCAAGGTTCAATATCTATCGGTACGCCTGTCCGATCTCCTCCTGGTCGTCGCAGACGGAGCCCGCCGATGCGGCGAACAAGGCCTCGGCGGAGACATGGCTTCTCGGGTGGTTCCCCTGGGGGGGGGCGGCAACGGGCCCCGCCGTAGCGTCCGCCCTCCAGGAACGCCAGAACGAGACAGTCCTTCTCGCCACGGATGGCCAGTCGAACTGCGGCGCCACGGGCACGAGCGGCCACCTCTGCGTGATCCTCACTGCGAACGATCAGGATGCGGTGATCCACACCTTCGGCATAGAGCCCATCGGGATCTACCGGGATTTCCTCATGGACATCGCCCGGAACACGAAGGGGACCTTCACCGACATCATCCCGTGAGCGCGTCAGAGAAACTTCTTGAGGTCCCACTGCAGGATGCACACGGCTCGACGGTATCTGTCGAGGATCCGTGCGTAGTCCATTTCGAGACGCTCCGAGATCTTCGCAAGCGTCATGCTGTTGAAGAGGTGGAGCCACAGGATCGCCCTGTCCGTTCTATCCTTGAACCGCACCAGGGCCGTCTCGATCCTCGACTGTCCTGGAACCGCTGAACGAGGAGAAACGCTCTTCCGGAATGGTATGCGCCGACGGCGCTTGCGATCTCGCACGAGGTTCATCCCGATGCGGCGCACGATCTGCCCCAGCCAGGCTCGGAACATTGCGAACGTCTCCTCGTCGCTCTCTCCCCCCTCGAACTGATCCAGCTTCTGCCAGGCCCGGAAGCATGACTCCTGGATGAGGTCTCCCGTGAGGTCAATGGGACGGGTCGGGTCGGCGAAGGGCTTCGCCATGATTTCTAGGTATTGGTGGAGAAGGTCGAGGACCTGATCCATCGCCTGCCGATCCCCTTGTTGGGCCCGGCGAACGAGGGCATCGAAACCGGCCGACCCCTCCGCTGGCAGTTTCGTCTTGCCGGTTCGTGGCGACGTTGGCCGTGTGGTCCCATGAGGGCCCGTGGGAGAACTCGCCCGGAAAGGCCGGACTAGCCGAGCCTCCAGGCTCGAAGCATGCCGATCATTCCCTCTCCCTTCTCACGCCACGCGACGGGTTGCCACACCTCGACAGGTCGAGCGCTTTCCTCCTCAGCGAGAGGAAGAGTTCTCCCGTCTCGGGGCCGCTCCCGGTACACCAACTGCATGAGGGAAAGCCGGCCGCGGAGTGGCTCGCCCAGCTCGGCGTACTGCTGGAAGTAGGCCTCGCGATCCGGATCCTCGCCGTTGTGTAGCGCCTCCCAGAACAGCTCGGCGATCGTTTCGATTCGCTCCTCCAGGTGGGGATCAAAACGCCGCCGCCTGACTGTAGGCGCGGGGGAGATGGCATTCCCCAGAATACGTTCAAGCTCGGCCATGGCAGATCGATATCGCGCTCGAACCAGGTCGTAGTCGATGGAGAGCCTCTTCGCAATATCGGACAGGGAGAGCCCCTCGTAGAACCGCAGAAGCACGATGTAGGCGTCCAACTCATATTTCAGGCTCTCGAGCGCCTTCCTTATCCGTTCACCCCGATCATCGGGCCCGTACGGCATCGCGACATCCTATGGAAAGGTCCAGGTTCCCTGTTTCCCCAGTATGGGGAAGACCGGTGGGTGCTGTAATTAATTAAGGGGACACTCACTTAATTAGCTCGGCGGACGATCAGCATAACCTCTGATGTTACAGGAGGTTGAGATGGGTGTCCCCGAAACTCCCGCGGAGATAGGTGAGTGTCCCCTTATCTCTGCAAGATCAATCCCGGGCTAGGACGTGGCA
>JAPUJT010000094.1 GCA_027296055.1 Planctomycetota bacterium
TCTATACCTTGAGGGAAGCCAAAGTGCTGGTCGAGGGCTGGCGGAGGCACTACAACACGGTGCGTCCCCACAGTTCCTTGGGTTACCGGCCACCCGCACCCGAGGCGTTGGAACCATGGCCGCCTGGCTCCGGGGCTACGCCCCTACACCAGTCTGCCATGGCCATGAGTACAAGATAGATCGTGGTACGATGCCGGGGGTCTGGTCACCTTGAGCAAGTTCAAGAGAGTGCATAGCCTACGGATGAGAGTGATGAAGATCGCCAAGAAGCTTAAGGCGAAGCTGAAGCGAAAAAAGTGGACGCGACCCGGCATACTAAGGCTCCCGGTTCCACCCGTGCCGAAGGGAATGACCGTATCTGATTTCGGCAAGAAAGCCCTGAAATGGGGAAAGGGCGACGCCGCAGCAGAGGCCAGGATCAAAACGCTTACTCGTCAGGAGGTAAGCGATGCAGGAGTCACTCGCGACATGGCCCAAGGGTGGCGAAACCTTTATTATAATGAGAAGATGCGTAATCCAAGCAACCCGAGCGCATCGGGCAGGTTCAAACTCATGCAGCACGCGATGGACTTGCCAAAATGACCGGGAAGGAAGGCACATGAAAGACGGCTCCGTGCAAACCGTAAAGATGCGAATCACCAGCGACCAAGGCTCAGACGTTGTCCTGATAGTGGAACCATGGGGTATGGAGTTTCCGATGGATAAGGAAGAATCGCTGGAGGTTGTATTCAGCGGCCCGTCAGGAGATTGTCCAGAGTTCAGAGTGGCAACGGGCAGAGTAGAGTTATTCGGCTGGACCGGATCTACCGTTTCAGTCTACCGCGGTGGGGAGTGCATCTACACGACGGAGTGAGCTACCCTTGCCAGATCCCTCGGACTCGACCCCGTGGGGTCAAGTTATTCCGACGGCCCTGGATGGGCCAGGATCTGGCGATGGCCTTTGAATTCGGCAAGAGTTCTCTCCGAAATCTCGTCCAACTTGCGAGAAGGCCGGGATTCCTCGGACCCTCGTCCGGTCGCCGGTCCCCTGGGTAGCCGACCCAGGTCCGCCACTATATCCTCCTTGCTTTTTTCAATTTCCAAGAGGATGGAGGTGCGCGGGTGGACGTCAACGAAGTCCTGGCCCTGGTGGGTGGTCATGTGGACAGCGAGCTGCTCCTGAGGAACGAGTACCTGGCGGCGGAGAACGAAATCCTCCGCTCCCGCTTCTCGGACAGGCTTCTTCTGACAAGAGTGGAGCGGGTCCGGCTGGCCAGACTCGGCAAACTCTTGGGCAGAAAGGCCCTCCTAGAGATCGGCTGCATCGTCCAGCCCGACACGGTCCTCCGCTGGTATCGAGACCTCATCGCCAAGAAGTTCGACGGCTCGAACTCCCGGAAGTCCTCCGGTCGACCACCGGTGGACCAGGAGGTCGAGGACCTCGTCATCCGCTACGCCGAGGAGAACCCCGACTGGGGATGCGACCGTATTGTTGGCGCACTGGCGAACCTCGCCCACATCCTCAGCGACCAGGCCATCGGTGACATCCTGAAGCGCAACGGGATCCCTCCTGCCCCGAGGCGGGGCTCCAGCTGGGTGGACTTTATCGAGAAGCACAAGCATGTAATCTCGGCAACAGACTTCTTCACCGTGGAGGTCGTGGAGCCCGAAGGTCTGCGGACCATCTATGTGATCTTCGTGATCCAGATCGCCAGCCGGCAAGTCCACCTCGCGAGGCTCACCTCCCACCCCAACGCCGCCTGGATGCAGCAGGTTGCCAGAGAGCTGACGGACCCAGGAGGCTTCCTGCAGGGCCAGGAGTTCCTCATTCACGACAGAGACTCGAAGTTCTGTCGAACATTTCGAAACATCATCGAGTCGGCCGGAGTGAAGTCGGTTCGGCTGCCCCCGCGGAGCCCAGATCTGAACGCGTACGCCGAGCGATGGATCGGTTCTATCAAGAGGGAGTGCCTGTCAGGGTTCATCGTGATCGGGGAGAAGGCCCTCCAGATAATCATCCCCGAATTCCTCGCTCACTATCACGGAGAACGAAATCATCAGGGTGTCGGGAATCGGCTCTTGTTTCCCAAGAAAGACCTGCGCGACTACGGGCCCATCGGCACCCGGGAGCGCCTCGGAGGCAAGCTTAAGTACTACTATAGAGAGGCGGCCTAGAGATGGCGGTGTTGCGCAACAGGTCGGATGATGATCCTGGAACCCGGACTGCACGATCTCGACACGGAATCACCGGATCCCGCCGCCATCCGGGCTGTCGGAATAACTTCACCACACGCCGTGGGTCGGTATCGTAGGGCTCTCTCCGCGGCTTGCTCCCGGTGCACCGGAAGAGGGCTATCCAAATGTGCCACCCGCGTCACGCGGGAACCGATCCTTTAGACCAGCGGAAGCGCTTGACCTCCGGCAAGGAACTCGACATCTATCATAGATGCATTTTTCGGATCCACAGGCCATCCGAGCGAGGCGGCGCCGGTGGCCTAGCGACCACCGGGGATCAGGGAGGGCGGTCCTGTGAAGGCGATGATCGAGTTCATGAGGGATGTCCGGCGCGCGCCGATCGGCGTGCAGGTTTGGCTCGCTGTGCTCATGGCGACGAATGGGGTCGCCCCCCTCTTCTTCCTCGGGACGATCGAAGGCGTGGTGGTGTTCGCCCTTCAGATGATGTCGGCGATGGCCATGGTGGCCCTCCACGCGAGGTTTGGCTTCACCCGGCTGCTCGGGGCGGGACACGTCCTGTGGGTTCCCATGGTCGTGTTCCTCCTCGTGCGCCTCGCGGCGACTCCGAGCCCGGAGGGGGCCCTCCGCGTCTGGATGATCGTCTCGGTCGCGCTCAGCTCCATCTCACTCCTCATCGACACGGCGGACGTGGTTCGCTACCTCCGGGGCGCCCGGGAGCCGATCGTGTAGACGCGAACCGGCCACGCCGGCCTGCGCGACGCCGTCGTTCTTCTACCATCCATCACCCGCTCCGTTAGACAGAGACCGTCAGCGGCACGCGGTGAATGACGTTTCCGAGCTTAGTTCGGTCCTCGATGAGCTGACTGGCCGCGGCCCATCAGTTCGCTGAGCGGGTGGCTCTCGAGTCCAGACTCCAGGCACCTGCGCCGCGAAAGAGGATATAGGCGCTCATCAGGATGACGATGAGAGGAATCACCGGCTCGCTGGGCTGTAGGGGAAACAGCGAAGGATCGTCGACGATGATGTGAACGTACGTCGCCACGGCCATGATACCCATGACGATAATGGCCGCCGGGCGCACGTAGAACCCGAACGCGAGAACGATGCCGAGAGAGAGCTCCACGAACGGCACGGACCAGCGCGTAAGCGCGTAGAAGGGGAGGCCCGCAGCGATCAGCTGCCCCGACCAGGCCTCGGCGAGCCTCGGGACGAGCAGCTTCATGGGGCCCGTCATCAAGAAGACGAGAGCCAGCATCAGACGGACGCCCGCGGCGACCTTCGCGTCGGACGTGGTGCGAACACTTGCAGGTATCATTATCGAGTTCCTCCCGGGAATTCAAGGACTTGCTGTCCATCCGAAAAAGTCCATCCACATGATGATGAGGCCCGGCGTCGAGGTGTTCGAGAAGTGGCCTCGTGCGGGCAAGATTTGTGCGAGAGCGCGAGACCCCATTGGGGCGAGAGATGAAAACGGAGACTCGACCGCGGATCAGGCAGCGACGCGCTCGTACCGATGGTGGAGCCCTCCCACCACGGGGATGGAGATTATCTTCGTGAGGCCGGAGCTCGGGCACGGGGGCGATCATAATGATGATCTTGGCCTACCTCCCTCGCTGCCGCCGGACGCAATCATCGTCGGTTGGCACCGTTCGGTCCGCGGCGGGAGACCAAAGTTCGGGCATGGGGCCACTGATGATGATGCTCCAGCGCGAACTCCCCCGCCGCGGCAGATCATTGCCGAGACCTCCTCTGCCCCCCCCCCCCCGGCCGTCGACGGGACGGGGGGCTCCTCGTGCCCCTATCACTGTGGGAACTTGACATGACCGAGACGATTTCATGCAAGGGTCGCGTCCCGACGGGCCCG
Organism: Planctomycetota bacterium; assembly: GCA_027296055.1. GTDB lineage: Bacteria > Planctomycetota > JAPUJT01 > JAPUJT01 > JAPUJT01 > JAPUJT01. Next base: position 4,040 of record JAPUJT010000094.1, read on the forward strand.
ATGACTACGACGCCGTTCTGGGACTTCGGCATGCGTTCCACCAAGGGTCGCCGTTAAGCACTTTACCTCTACCTTGGGGTTCGAGGAGGCAACATCGGGCGGGAAGTCCGAGATCCCGAGCCGGCTCGGAACCAGCATTGGTGTGCTGACTCGGGGCCGCGAAACTACATTCCTGAAAAGACTCTAGGCTTACCTTCGACCCGACTGCGGCTCAATGGTGAGCTGCACGTTTCGATTCAGCTTCTTGTGAGCTTCCCTGACTCCCGCTACCACAGCGGGAAGCAGGTCTTCGGGAATCCACGCTCCCGTCCATATTGTCTCTTTCCCTTCGATGATCTCGGTGCGACGGATACGAGCGTAATAGGCCATGCTGTTCCTCCAAGCTTCTGGGTTCACTATGTTCCACAGCCCGATTCGCTCAGGCCCCCCCGACGAGCGTCGCCGAGCCCTCCCGCTCTGGCTCCGGACCCGCCGTGCTTGCCCCTTCCGCGCCTTGTCGTCGCCGTCGGGCCGAGAAGGGGGGAGGCCGGAACTCGGGCCGCGACGGCATCGATAGGGTCAGGCAGGTTATCTCGCTCGCTCATTCATCTCTATCCCCACACGTCGTCCGGGTGGTCGACGGGGACCAAGAAGTCCTCTAGCTCCGGCGTCAAATCCTCGTTTCTCTCCAGCCGATAGGCTTGGCCAAGGTAGATTATTCCCTTCACCTTTCCGAACTCGGCGACCCTGAGATGGTGGGCCAACCCTCCCAGGCAATTCGCTACGTTCAAGATCCCCGAGTTAGCGCAGGGTTCGCACCCGTAGAGCGGGATGGACTTCTTGTCGGTCATGGCCTCACCAACCTTAGAGATCGTCCCTCCGCAGCGGATGCAAGGGATGTTGGGAAGGTCGCTCACTCTTCCTCACACTCCCCGCACTCGCACCCGCCCACCTCGCACCGCCAGTGGCGATCGTGGAGGCACTCAAGGCAGAGGGTTCGAGGCGTAAAGCTCGTCGGGCCCCGGAAGGAGTCCGGTCGCGGGCGTATTCGTTGGCGTCGGCCATGCTCCCCCCCGTACCTCTGCTCCGAGTCACCGCGGAGGAACGCGCGGCGCACGAAAACAACCAGGCCGAGCGTGGCTGCGCATCCTACAAGCGGGACAACACTTATACCCATTTCTCACGCTCCGAGTTGTACGGTGGCGAAGGACGGCATACCCGCCTCCCCCTGTACCCTACCGACGATCCCGGCTGGGTGTCAACGGGCTCGCCCTAGCCTTTGGCGGGAGCCGCACGCTCCTCCCAGCTTGCAGAGTAGAGCGGATCACCCAAATCCACGCGGCAGAGCCGCGCTGGATCCTCCCCCGGGCTTCTGTTAGGGTCTCCGACAGATCGACCCTGACATCTTCGGCGGGAAGCCCATCATGGGCGAGGCACATTCACGGTCCGTGTTCAGCGGACTGAAATCTGGGTGGACCTGCGGGTATCCACGTCTTCGCGGACTGTTGGTGGTCAGCCTGTGGGCCCGCCCGTTTCGAGAATCGCCGCGGTCATCGGCCGCGAGGGGAGGCCGGAGCTCGGGCACGGGGTTGGCCATCATATGTGATCTAGGCCGAAGGCTGGGCGACGGCGGCATGAGATCAAGGAAGCCATTTTCCGTTGCCTGGCAAGTCCGCCGGGGTTTCTCGGATCCACACCCCCACCTGCAGGCTAGCCCCCCTCGGAGATGGCGGTCAGAAAAGCATCAGCGACAGGCTGAGGGCGTTTATCACTCCATGGGCTGCCATGGCGCTCAGGAGGCGGTCGGTTCGCGCCAGAAGGTACGCCAGGGCCAGGCCGTAGATGAGATAGATCAGAAAGGCCGAGGGGTTGAAGTGAATCCCGGCAAAGAGGACCGCCGAGCAGCCGTAGGCGACGGCGGGCCGGGTGTGCGCCAGCAGCTTGCGAAAGACGTAGCCGCGGAAGAACAGCTCCTCGCCGAGGGGCGCGAGCAGCAGGGCCGCGGGCAGCACGACGAGGAGGCCCAGGGGCTCCGCGACCACTTGCTCGATGATGGCCTGCTCGGAGACGGGGACTCCGATGAGGGCCTGAAGCCATTCCACGACCAGGGAGATGGCAAAGGCAATCGTCCCGCCTCCGGCCCCCAGGAGTATCGCCTTCGTCAGCGAAGTCGGCGCGGTCGGAGGGGGACGGGAGATCCGCCGAGTCAGCCAGAGGCCCATCAGGGTGAAAGCGAAGGCCTGAGAGATGAACTGGATCGCTACGAGGACGAGGTCCGAAGGCCGTAAGAGCTTCTCTATGGCCCAGACAGGACCCATCGTGATCCGACCGATGGAGTAGTCACGGGACCGGATCTCCTCGGGCAGCCCGGGCTTCCAGCGGTCCGAGCGGACCTCGATGATCTTCTCGCCGTCCCGATCTTCGAGAGAGACCGAGGTCCAGCGCCCGCTGGCCATCAGCTCCCGCGCCAGCCGGTCGGGAGATGGGACATCGGCGCCGGTCGACGGCTTGATCGAGACGCGGTAGGCATACTGAACCGGCAAGGCCTGTAGCGTCGTCCGCTCGCCGTCGATGAGCGTGACGAGCACCCAGGAACCCATGGCGATCGCCGTCCCGAGCAGCACGCAGACGATCAGGGCGATGCTCACATCGATCACGGGTCGCATCGCCAAGGGCCGGGTCGGCTTTTGTGGGCTGGTCATATCTTCGAGGACTCGTCGCTACGGTCCACAAGCATCCGTCAGGGCAAGCAGCGACTTCTAGCCGCTCGCTATCGCCGGGCAATGGTCCGGATATGGGGGACAGGAGTGTGGAGCCGGCCTCCTCCGGAAGCAAGGAAGATCTTCCTGCCGTTCAGAAACCAGCTTCGATGATGGAGTTGGTGGGCGTGTAGCGTCGATCGAACGTGATGGGCGCCCCTTCCGCTACCGTGCCTGGGGGGGAGGCCGGAGGTCGGGCACGGGGGTCGATCATCTAATGATGCTCTTGTTCGAACTCCCCCGCCGCCGCGCAGCATCGCCGAGAGCTCTGGCTCCGGAGCTGCCCAAAATGTGTCTCGTTGTCGCGCTGTGCCATCTCCTTCTCCCTTCTGGCGCCGCCTTTCAGTTCGAGGCGACGGTTCTTCTTTTCTCGAGCGTGAGCATCATTTAGAATGACTCCTTCGATCGTGAAATGGAGATAGCTCATGGGGTCCACGAAACGGAAACCTTGGCCACCTGAAATGCAGGATGAAATCCTCTTCAGGAGTAGACGTCGTTGTTGTCTGTGTGCCAGGTTGGAGAATGATTGGTCTGAGAGAGAGGGACAGCTGGACCACATCGATGATGATCCAAACAACTCCACGTTAGACAACGGCGTCTGGCTTTGCGTGCGTCATCACGGGAGGAAGAGCAGCAAGAGTACGCAGCTCAAAGGTATCACAGCAGGAGAGCTCAAGGCGGCACGAGATTGGATGTATGGCTTGCTGGATTCCAAGATTGCAGGTCGTCCGGGAAAGAGCATAGAGATCAGATCTGGTGATGGTGGTCCTGGAGGTTCTGGTGGTGGCGACGGAGGTGATGGCGGGCCTATCAATATTGGTTTCCCCCCCCCGTAGCTGGACGCTCACCCTGGTCTGCTTGCTTGAACCACAGGCTCCTGCCATCTCGATCCTCCCTGCAACGCGAACGTATCATCTTTTGATACAATGATACTTTCTGGCCTAGAGGGCCTATAGCTTGAGCAGCTCCTCCAGCCTCACCGCCCGAATGCTCGCCTCTTACTTAACCCGTTTCGTCCCTTGAGGTGACAGCTTCCGCCAACCCCATTGCCCTTCAGGCCGGCGGGGTTAGGCCGGAGCTCGGGCACGGGGCCGATCATCTAGCGATGATGATGTGCGAACTCCCCGGCCTCCGATGATCTCTGTCCTCGCAGCGGTCAATGCGAATACCTAATACGAGGGTCCAAGGTCCTCTGGAGCGGGTACCGCTGTGGGGACCTTCGCGAGCTTCCGTGAGATTGCGTCAGAGTGTCTCTCCTACCCCCGGCGCAATGGCGTAAGCCACGGTCCTTCAGACACATATGCCTTTACTGTCTGGACTTGCGATCATCCCCTCCGGACCCCCCGGGCGGTTTCCTAAACCGCAGGCCGCAGGTTCGAGCCCTGCCGGGGATACCATCTTGCGTAAACGCGTGAACAGCTTGGTAGCCAAATTGGTAGCCACTCCGCGCGCCGCCTAGTGCCGCTCGATGCCGCTCCGATCCGGTTGCCGGGAAGGGTGAGGGGTGACAATCGGAGTCCAACGAAGTAGCCTACCCAGATACACGATGGACGCCAACAATCTCGCCTCAGCTCTAAAGAACGCGAAGGACTGCTATCTTCTTTCATGGGCGACCGATTCCTCATGAGTAGCGTATTCATCCTCGGAGCAGGTGCCAGCCAACCGTACGGGTTCCCTGTGGGGACCGAATTAGTGGATAGAATCATTGCGGCTGCTAGACACCCTAATCGAGATTTCTTCAAGGTTCTGGTCGCGTGTGATTTTCCCGACTACGAAATCAAAGAACTCGGCGAGCAGCTTGAGAGATCACGGCAGGATTCCATCGATGAGTTCCTTGAGCAGCACCCCGACCTGCTGAGCGTTGGAAAGGCTGCTATTGCCGCCGTACTGATCCCGCATGAGGTCGAACACCAGTTGATTCGTTCGGATCGGAAGGTTGATTGGTATCGACATTTCTTGAACGAGATCGGCTCATCCCCGGAGAAGTTCAAGAATACTCAGACCTGTTTTATTACCTACAACTACGACAGATCTCTGGAGCAATACCTTCACACAGCAATCATGGCCCGATGGGAGTGGGGTTCCGGTCAGGCGTATGAGGCCATGGAGGCGATTCGGATAATTCACCTTCATGGCCAGTTGGGGCGACTGCCATTCCAGTCTGGTAAGGGCCGAATGAGACCGTATTCCCCCAGCGTCACGCCCGAGAATGTCCGGCAGGCGGGCCATGAGATCATAACTCTCCACGAAGCAAATACAGAGGGCTCCGATTTGATCGAGGCAAGGTCTCGCTTGGCCAAAGCGGAGGCAATCTACTTCATGGGCTTCGGATTTCATGCGGCGAATCTGCGGCACCTCAGAATCGAGGACATTAAGACGCTTCAACGTATACGCGGTACAGCGCATGGCTTCACGGCTGCCGAAAGGGGTCGGATCAAGAGCCGATTGAAGCCAGGAGCCGAAGTCTACGACGAGACCTGTCTGTCCTTTCTTCGTAACCACTGGAACGCATAGTCATCGCTCTGGTTTGAGCACGAACGTACATGAAGTTGCTGCCGCGCCGCCCTCTTGCATGGCTGCACGTCGCGAGATCCTGCCAGATTATGCCCATGCTCCTCATCGCTTCCCCATGGCCCGGCGCGGCTAACCACTCCCCGAACCCCGCGAATTCCCCCTCACCTTCCCACCCGCCCCTGCGAGCATGAGAATCAAGCTATCGATGGGCTGTGCCCGAGAGATCATCTAGCGATGAGCAGGCGAGCGGGAACCCCCGACCCCTGGGGGGGGGAGGGTCGGGAGACTGGTAGCCAAATTGGTAGCCACTCCGCGCGCCGCTGGGTTCCGCTCGATGCCGCTCCGTTCCGATAGCCGGGGAGGGCAAGGGCCTTGCGCGGGAAGGGGATACGGTCGCAAGTCTACGCGTGAACACGAGTTGACGTAAGTCGTTTGAAATCGGCGGGAGACGGTTTCCTAAACCGCAGGCTGCAGGAGTGACCGAACGACCGTCTGGGGAGACGCTGTCCTCGGAGCCGGAATCAACCGCCTAGCCTCTCGATGTCCGCGTGAAGGCTTTCGGGGACGAGGCCGGCGTAGTGCTTCTCCGTCGTGGTCACCGACGAGTGCCCCAGGAACTTGGAGATCTTGTGGAGGGAGACCCCCTTCATGGTGAGCCAGCTAGCGAAGGTGTGCCGCAGGGTGGTGAAGTTGCAGCCGCCGGGGATCTTGGCCCTTTCGGCGGCGAGCTTGAGCTCACGGAGGAGATTCCGGTTGTCGAAGATCTGCCCTCCGGCTCCGGAGTTCCCAGGGCCTAACGGTCGGACTTGCAGCCCTCGACCTCACCGTGGTGCCCAGCTACGCACAATCGCGACGCCGATGTGCCATTGCAGCGTGATGGTGCGGTTCCTATGATGCCGCCTCGGTCCATTAGCTGGCGGTGAAAGGCCCGGAACGGCAGACACGAAGGGACTACGATGAGACGAATATTCGCCGGAGCGCTCGTTGGGTTTGTCGTTCTCAACACGGGCTGTGCAACTCCGGCCGGCGCCCCTGCCCAATCTACAATCACCACCCGGATCGACTCCGTTCTAGCCAAGGTGGCGCAACAAGAGGTGAGGAGTGACCGGAAGACTCCCTGGGCCATCATGCATGCGATCGTCGGATTCCAATCAGAGGCCGTCGTTCAAGATGCCGAAACAGGGAAACAGATGAATGCGATTCAGTTCCTCCTCACGGGGGCAAAGTACGAAGGAGGTCCCATCTTCAGAGCCGTCGATGGAAGCTTGACCCTCCCTCGCGTGAAGGAGGTTGAGCATCACCCGAATCAGTGCTTGATGATTCTCTCGCTGGCCGGGGTGGATGCCAGCCACGCGCTGCTGGCGGACGACGGCAAGAGCTATCAAGTAGCGGACCTAATAGATGCGGCAAAGCGGGGCTACACGGACGATCAGGAGCCGGGCTGGACCCTCGTTGCGCTCTCCAACTATCTCTCGTTTGCCGAGCAGTGGAAGGCCGACAACGGACGGGCGTACCGAGTCGCGGACATCCTGAAACGAGCTATCGAACGGGACCCGCTCAACGAAGCCGAGGGAGGAACCCATCATCTGTTTGGCGTCTCCTATGCGTTCCGAAAATGCGACCCCAAGCACCGGGAGCCGGTTGGGGTCTGGCGAGCCGCACAAGCGTACCTCACGGAGCACACCCAGACGGTGAAACGCTTCCAGCTCGAAGATGGGGGGTTCTCGGCCGGTTTCTTCAAGGAACAGGCCCAACCGAAGTCACCGTCGGACCTGGTATTCAGCACCGGCCACACGCTTGAGTGGCTCACATTCGCGTTGGCCCCGGAGGAACTCCGGCAGCCGTGGGTCGAGCGCGCAGTCCGACGACTCGTGGAAGAGATTGAAAGCCATCCCAACGATGCCTTCAGTGACGGGGGGATCTACCACGCGGTGAACGCCCTTCGTCTATACCGTGACGCCCTTACCTCGAAGGGCAAGTGAGTTCCTTACCGTCGGAGAAATGCAGCCGACCTTCCAACTACACATACATAGGGAGACAGCATCAGGTGGGGGGTCGCTCAGTCAGCGATGATCGCCATCACAATCCTCGGGGAGGCCGGAGCTCGGGCACGGGGGCGATCATGATGATGATCCGGAGCGGACTCCCCGGCCGCCGCGGATCATCGCCGAGCCTTCCCCCCTCCGCCCATCGCCGATCGTCGTCGACTCTTCGGGCCTGCGGGGGGAGGCCGGAGGTCGGGCGCGGAGGCGATCATCCAATGATGATCCTGTGCGAATTCCCCGGCCGCCGCCCAGCATCGCCGAGACGTCTGCCCTCCGGGCTTGCCGGGCCCGCCTCATACGCGCTTAGCCATCGTCGTCGGGGAATCACGGGGAGGCCGGAGCTCGGGCACGGGGGACGATCACTCAATGATGATCCGGCGCGGCCTCTGCGCCCCGGCCGCCGCGCTTGCCGACTCACTGGATCGCCACCGCAGAGCGAGCGCCTCGACGAGTGGGACGAGAAGGGATACCGCTTCATGATCTCCCCGCCAATCGGAGCATCTACTTAGGCGGATTCTCATCTCGTTTCTCAAGTTCCTCGCCGGCCTGGTCGAATTTGCTTTGGAGGTAGCTCATGAACTTGTTGTCATAGTCCTGGACCACCGTCGCATACTCGTCTCGGAAGTCGCTACGCTTGCACCACCGGCCTATGTAGGCGTCCCATCCCACCCATTGCCTCTTCGCCAAGTCCGTGGAGTGTTCGCTGTACAGGAAAAAGGCCAGTTCAGCCATGGAGACCCATGAGTCGAGTACGATGCTTCGCCTCCGCTGTTGAACAGAATTCAGGTCGGATGCGGGCGTCGCAGTGCTGCTGTGGAGATTGAGTTCGGGGTGGTCGAGGACTATCTTGAGGTAATCTGCGTAGGCTCGATTCACCGTCGTAAACGTCTCGAGAGTCCGCTCGTGCTTCTCCTTCGCGCGTTCCGTAAAGTAAACGGTACAGGCCAAAATGATCCCACTGATTGTAGCGAGACTAGCTGCGATTTGCGTCTTCCGCGCGGCCCTTTCCATGTCCATGGCTCTCAACCTCCTTGCAGGGTGAAGAAACCCCTGTACCCTAGATCGGCAATACCCCGTGTGCTTCGGCGGAATCTACCCTGATTGACTGCGTGAGCCTGGTCCGTTGCCGTTCGTGGTCCGTGATGGCGGGATTCCGCTCCGACCCGGGGACGCCATTCGTCCTCTGTTACGAACGGGGATGCGCCTCATCGGGCCTGCTGATGTCACCGCTCCTATCCTGTTCCGTTGCGTTGCGGCCTGGCCCTCTGCTCATCAACGTCATGCAAACAGCCGTCCACCTCGGAAACCTCGTGATGGGCAAGAGTCCAGCGTAATGTCCCACCGTGAGAACTGTGGGGGCAGCTCCTCATACCGCTCTGAGAACGTAAAGTAGCTGGTCCATCTCTCCGTTAATGTGGCTCGTCATTGGCACAGGCTCGTATAGGTGGTTGTAGATACCTTCAAGCTCGAAGCGGCCCGACTCCCGGATGAGTCTCCGTAGATCATCGAGATACCACAGACGCATTGTATGACGCTCTTCAAGTTTGTATTGCTTGCCGTGATCGTTGACCTGCATCCGGAAAACCTGATGGCTAAGTTTCTTGTTCCAGTCCTGCTCCTCTACGTCCCACTCGGCACGGCCGGTAATGCCATCCTCGGATATTTCCCACGAGATTTCCCACTCGTCGGAAGAGAGATCGTCCCATGCGCATGAGACACTCACGATATAGATGCCGCCCGGTTTGATAGCATCCGCCGTATTTCTCAGGTGAGAGATTATGTCCTCGTCTGTAACGAGGTACCCCAGAGTGTCGTTTACATTTAGGGCCGAATCGAACGGCTCTCTGAAGCGCGCCGTGCACATGTCAGCCACAACTACTGTCGCAAGATCCTTGACGCCGGTCTTCCCAATACGCTCCCTCGCATACGCTACCATGTCCGGTGATAGGTCGTAGCCCGTAACTCGGAAGCCGCGCTGAGCGAGGAGTAGGACTACCAGGCCAGTACCGCAGCCTGGTTCCAAAACCGTTCTTACGGGGTAGGAAACATGATCTCTGAAACACTGCTCGACCAGGGTCCCCTCGATAGGCAAGTCTTGCCCAAAGGCTAGGTCGTAGCATCGCGGCAGTTGGTAGATTCGTGATTCAGTGGCTCTCTCTCGGTCGTGGTGCGCCACTGAGATTCTCCTGTTGCATGACGTACCGCCCCGCACACTGTGGTGGACTGACAGTATCGGCCAGTTCAGGTGAGAGCGTCTATCCAAACGCGAGGGCCAAGGCCTTCGGTCGATACTTCATGTCCAACTTGCTCTTCTTCTGACTGCAAGTATCGACCCAGGAGATGTCGGATTCCTATCCGGCACTTCGCGGCATCTCCTAAGACACTGGAATCTATGCCGCTGGGGAATAAATCCAGATTTTATCTCTAGCCTGCTGGATGAGTCCCCGCCCATTCGTGACGGGACTGTCGACATCGATTACGAGCGAAGGCGCTGGGACGCTTGCTGGATCAGTTTCTACGGTGGGAGGTGAGGAAGCGAGGTGCAGAGGCTGTTGGGGACTCAAGTCAGGAACGGGAAGTAGAGATTCGGGGGAGGGGGGATGATCAAGGTGATGATTTGGCGCGAACTCCCCCGCGCCAGGCATCGCCGAGACTTCGGGCTCCGGAGCTGGACCAGCGGGGCCCGCCCGATCCGCTCGGCCATCGCCGTCCGGCCGGAGCCCTTCGGGGCGAGGCCGGAGCTCGGGCATGGGGGCGATCGTAGATGATGAGTCGCCGGGATCTCCCCGGCCGCCGCGGTCGCCTCCCGCCGGATCGCCGCCGGTGAGCATCGCCTCGGTTTCTCCCATCGCGTCGGCCCGTTCGGTCCGCGGGGGGAGGCCGGAGCTCGGGCACGGGGGCGATTATCATCTGAATAATGATCCTGTGCGAACTCACCGGCCACCGAGGATGATCCCCGAGACCTCGGCCTCCCGCCTTCCGAACTGCAGGGCCCGCCCGTCCTGAGAATTGCCGTGGTCATCCGAGCGGGTGAGGTCGAAGATCGGGCGCGGGGGCGATCATGATGACAATCCGCCGAGAACTCCCCTTTCGCCGTCATCGCTGGCCCGGCGGCGCTCCGCGCGGGCCGGGGGAGGCCGGAGCATGAGCACGTCACCGGGGGATAGCGACCCACCTTCGAAATCAGCGGGTACAGCCCGGAGTGAGCAGTTCGTTGTTGTAGTCATCCAGCACGCTGGCTAGCGCCACCATCTGCTGCCCCGTCGGCATAGAGGCGTGCACATTGTACGGTAGCTTCCCGGACAGCGCCGCGTACAGAGCGTCGGCGTCCGCGACCTCTGCCGAGACGGGAGACGGATCGGAACCGTCTGCGATGTTCAGCTTCGCGGCGATGAGCTGCTTGGCGAGAATCAGGCTCGCGTCTCCCCTGGTCGGAGTCCTCAGGAGGTTGATCGATTCCGTCTGGTCGTACGCCTCGCCTCCCAGGATCAGGCTGGACACCGGCCAGGAAGCCGGGTGATTCTTCCAGAACCCCTGGGAGCGGGGGCAGGCTCCCGCGGTCCCGATGGAGATCTTGGCAACGAAGGCGTCGTTGCCGGAATTGTACGAGGTGTCGAGGGCTCCCGGTGTGGTCGGGAAGTCGTCGGATTGGGTGGACCCTACAACGTAGGCGTTTCCCGTCCCGTCTGCGGCGACGCCGGAACCGGTGTCCGTGGACCTTCCCCCCAGGAAGGATCCGTGGATGAGGTTTCCACCGGTCGGGTCGACCTTAGCGACGAAGGCGTCGGCGTTGAGGTTGTACGTCGTGTCAAAGGCATCGGGGGTCGTCGGGAAGTCGGAGGATGAGGTCTCCCCCGTGATGTAGGCACTGCCTGCCCCGTCCACCGCTATACCCAGCCCCGCATCGGCCGAGGTTCCACCGAGGTAGGTCCCGTAGAGGAGGCTTGCCCCGGCGCTGTCGACCTTCGCGACGAAAGCATCGGCGAGTCCGTTATGCGAGGCGTCGAAGGCGCCGGCCGTCGCCGGAAAGTTCATGGAATGCGTTCTACCCGTGACGTAGGCGTTACCCATCCCGTCCACCGCGACGTCCAATCCCATGTCATCGGAATCCCCGCCCAGGTAGGTCCCGTAGATGAGGCTGCCGCCGGAGGGATCTACCTTCGCGACGAAGACGTCGAGATCGAGGTTGAACGAAGTGTCGAAGGCCCCAGGGGTCGTCGGGAAGTCTGAGGAAAAGGTCGCCCCCGCGACGTAGGCATTCCCCATTCCGTCGATGTCGATGCCCGATCCCCCGTCACTCGATCCGCCACCGATGTAGGTTCCATAGACGAGACTGCTGCCGGATGGGTCGAGTTTCGCGACGAAGGCGTCGTTGCTGCCGTTGTGCGAAGTATCGAAGGCCCCGGGCGTAGTCGGGAAGTCGGGGGATAATGTGGCCCCTGTCACGTAGGCATTACCGGCCCCATCCACCGCGATGCCCCTCCCCAGGTCAGCGGCATTCCCGCCGAGGAAGGTCCCGTAGATGAGGCTCCCTCCGGACGGATCAATCTTCGCGACGAAGCCGTCGTTGTCGCCGTCCTGGACGGTGTCGAGAGCCCCGGGCGTCGCAGGAAAGTCGGACGATCGCGTCTCCCCCGTGACGTAGGCGCTGCCCAGCCCGTCCACAGCGATGCCTTCTCCCTTGTCTCTCAAACCCCCTCCCAGAAACGTCGCGTAGAGGAGCGTTCCACCGGATGGGTCGATCTTGGCGATGAAGGCGTCAACATCGTCATCGTACAATTCGTCGAAAGCGCCGGCCGTCACCGGAAAGTCCGGGGACAGGGTCGAGCCCGTGACGTAGGCGTTGCCCGCGGCATCCAGGGCAATGTCGAATCCGAAATCCGGTCCGCTCCCGCCGAGGAAAGTGGAGTAGAGGAGGGGGTCGATCACGAGCGCGCCCGTTCCCTTCCAACCCTCGCAGAGAAACCCGTAGCTTCGGGGGCCCCTGACGACGTAACTGCAGGCTACCTCGTTCCCCCTGCCGTCCCAGGCGGACGGTGGGGCGTCCTGAAGATCACCCACGGCGGTCCGGATCCGGATCTGCCCGTCGGGACCAGACTGCAATTCCTCGATACCCTCGTAGACGATCGCGATCCGGTTGGGGTCCGCCCCGGGCGCCACGCGGAACTCGTACTTAAGCCCTCTCCCGTCCAGGAGAACTACGAGATCGATCCCCGGATAGAGATCCGGGTAGGTCAGTTCCTTGTAGCTGCGAACCCCGGCGCGCCAGGCGGCCGGGTCGTTCCCGAGGAAGTAGTTGCTGCGGAAATCCTGTTCTTCCCGGACTACCGGGGCGACCGCGTCGGCCCCGTCAAAGGTTAGACGAATCAGGACCCCTTGGGTAGGAGTCGGGAGCAAGTCCGTAGCCTGAATGCTCGGCACATCCGCGTCGGCACTGCCTTTAAGCGACTGGGCCTCGAGCACCTTGAGCAGGATAGCGCTATCGGCGAACCCAATGTCCAACCCGCCGGCTCGGTGGTAGAAGAGGACCTCCTCGTTCGCCACTTGTCCGACATTCTCAACGAAGTAGTCCGTCGGCATGGGGAGTCGACCGACGACGTTTCCCGAAGGCCTGCTACGGTCCTTGTTCCCGCGCTTCGGCCCCGTACAGGTGGTCAGAACCGCTATCGAAGCGACAACCAAGGCATACCCCAACATGAAGCGCCGTCTCCGCGCATGCATAGCGAGCCTCCTCAGACAACGGACTCTCGGAACCTTGAGTTCTATCGGGGTCTGCGAGCGATAGGAGCATTGTGGATCGGAGAGGGGGCCGGGTCAAGGTGGGAGGGCTGTGCCCTGTCCCGGAGAAACTCGTTCACAGGGTCAAGGGCTTCCTCGAGGACCTGACGGAGCCCTTCAGGCCGGTGCGGGCGAGGCCGGAGCTCGGGCATGGGGGCGATTTTCTAATGATGATGCTGGGCGAAATCCCCGGCCGCCGAGTTCGCAAGGTGTTGGACCTTGTCGTCTGAGCGGCGCTGATCGGGCAGACACTCCTCGGGGGTCTCGGAAGGGCCCCTCCTGGCAGGCCGACCCCGAAAAATCGGCAAGACCGTTCGATAACCGCCCAGGAATATGTATGATGTGGGCTCGTGGGAAGTCGACCGTCGCCCTTGCTCAAAGGGATGCCCTGCCAGCAACTTCGATCTAAGGCCTCCCAAGTTCTTCTTCCGTATCTGTTTTTGGAAGGTGTTTGACCATGAACATCTACGTCGGCAATCTGTCGTTCGACGCGTCGGAGGACATCGTGCGCCAGGCATTTGCGGCACATGGAGAGGTCTCTTCGGTCAAGCTCATCACCGACCGCGAGACCGGCCGGCCCCGTGGCTTCGGTTTCGTCGAGATGCCCAACGATGAGGAGGGCCGCAAGGCCATCGCGGCAGTCAACGAGACCGAGATCGCTGGTCGGTCGGTCAGCGTGAACGAGGCTCGTCCTCGTGAGGACCGGGGCCCCCGGGGTGGCGGCGGCGGCGGCAATCGCGGGTGGTAGAATCCCGCATGAGTTTTCGAGTGAGCCCCGATCTTCTCGGTCGAGGCTCGTCTACATCCCGGGTCGACCTCGGTGTCGACTCAGCCCCATGGAAGCCTGTCCTGGATGGGGGGGCAGGTAGGGGAAACGTCTGGAGGAGAATCTGATGGCTTGGGTACCGGCCAGATGATTCCCCCCTTACCGGCGTCTTGCACGCCTCCTCCCAACCTACATATTCCTACGCCGCGCCGTCAACTCCGGCGTCGGTGTCGACCCAGCACGATACTCCGTCGATTCCACAAATCCTTCGCGGGCGCCTCCTCTCGCTGAAACGCGTCAGCCATGCCCGCGGCCACAGCCTTCTCGCAGCCGGAGCAGACACACTGGCACGGCCGAGAGCTGAGACAGCAGGGCAACTCGCAGTGACGGGTTGGGGCCGATTGCCACGGCTCGATGGAGTTCATGGTCTCCCCCGGACGAGATCTGGGGCGGTGATCCGTGGGGAATCGAGTAGTATTCCCGGATCGGCAGTGATTTGGGCTTCTAGGAACCTTCTCATCCCACGACATATCCCCAGGCTCCAGCCGACCTGAGGAAGCAGACGGCCACTCGACTCAAGGTGACCTTCCTCGGAGGCCGGTGCCATCTGCCGATAATCTCCCTCCGAGGTGCGGCGTAGGATCCTGAGCTTCCAGCGCCAGTAGGCTCGGAAGTCGGTCGTGTGCAACCGTTTCACCACGGCGGGCTGCATGAGCTGGGCGAAGTCCTCCAAGCCGTCCACGACCTTCGAGATGAGAACCCAAAGGAGTCGAAACGCTGGCTCGAAGCGTGGCTTCGAATTCTGCCTTCGATCGATACGATCCTTTCAGGCAGGCAGTCGGCTCCGCAGCGCCATATATGTGCTACCAAGCCGGCTGCCAAGAGGAGCACTCCTCCGACTCGGTCGCGCCCGGATGTTGTCGGGATCATGGGAGAACAATAGCCCCTCGGAGGCCAGGATCAAAGCGTTTGTAACTCGCTGAGTGCCAAGGCAGGCGGGTTGTTCGGTTCCGCATGGGGGCCGGAGCTCGGGCACGGGGGAGTCATGATGAATAATGATGATCCGGCGTGAACTCACCCGGCCGCCGAGGAGCATCGCCGAGATCTCCCCCTCCGGACCTGCCGGGCTCGCCCATTCCGCCGCTAGCGTTTCGCCATCGGCCCGGAGCCACTCGGTCTGCGACGGGAGGCCGGAGCTCGGGCGCGGGGGCGATCATCATGCATGAAAATCCGGCGTGAACTGTCCTGGCCGCCGCGGATCGTCGCAGAGGACCATCGCCGAGACCTCCTCCGCCTCCGAATCGCCGGGCCCGCCCCTGGCCGTCGTCGTTCGCCCGGGGCCGCGCGGGGAGGCCGGAGCTCGGGCATGGGGGCGATCATCATCTAATGATGATCCTGTGCGAACTCCCCGGCCGCTGCCGTCGTCGCCGAGCATCGCTGAGACTTCCTCCGGCTCCGGAGCTGCCGCTCCCTTGAATTTGCCATCGGCCCGAGGTCGTTCGGGACCGCGGGGGAGGCCGCAGCTACGGCACGGGGCCGATCATCCAATGATGATTCGCCGCAAACTTCCGGGCCGCGGCCGAGGACAATCGCCGAGACCTCGACCTCCGGCGCGGGACCTGCCGGGCCCGCCCCTTGCGGCCTCAGACTGAGCCGTCGGTCCAGGTCTGATCGGTTGGAAGGGTCGCTAGAAAGCGACGACCCTTCCTTTAGCTCCTGAAGGGCAAAGCGCTCAGGCCGCTACTCTCGCTCTCCACCCGATCGCCAATTCCAGCATCGCCAATCTCGCCGGCCACCGTTCTCTCGATCGCGTAGCAGCAATCTAGATTAGAGCGTGTACACCTGTGCGCCTTTCCAGATCTCCTCATAGCAAGGCAGAAGATCTGAACCGATCTTGGGAAGGGCTACAATGTAAGTGGGCTTCTTGACAGCAGCATCCTTCAGCGACTGCCCGATCGCGTAGCAATCATTTCCCACGAAGAGCATTCGGTCGTGTAGCTCTGAAGACTGGCGGATTTCAATCTTCCTACCTGGACTGAGCACAAATTTCTTTGCGACTGACTTGAATTGTCCTTGTGGATTCTTCACGAGAAGGCGAATGGAAATCTGGGGCTGCACTTTGGCCAGATAGAGGTTAAAGATCTCTTCGTCAGGGTAGGTCTCGACGATCAAGATCTCGGTCTGAGCAGACTCGATCAGGGTGCGCGTCTCTCCGTAAAAGTCAAATGCCTCACCGGGACCGTAGGCCCGTTGGAGATCTCGCCGCGGGGGGCCAGCCTCCTCGATGCTCTCAAGGGTCGGCAGCCGGGCGAATGTGATAGGAGAGCCTAGTTTCTTCAGGAAGCGTTCGTAGTCGTAGATGTATCTGTTGAACTCCTGGGCTAGTCTTCGATAGTCGTCAAAGATGCTGCCCTTGCGACCGCCAGAATTCTTTAGAAGCCCGATGAGGTCGCGCCCGAAGGACTCGAATGAGCGGACTGCCGAGTTGAAATCTCGGACAAAGCCATGAATATTCTCATCCGTAAGTTGACTCGCATGGAATGCGCGCCTAATAGAATAGTAGAGGTTCCATAGCACGTCGAACTTCGGCTCATGGTGTGGGATGGGGCCTTGCTTGATGTGTGACGGTAGCTCCCGGCCGATCGCCCAGATGGAGAACCCTGAGTCTGGGGATACGAAGTTAGAAAAGCCGTCCAAGTACCCCTCGAACTCCGTGCCGACAGCTGGAACCGCCCAAGGGAACGTGGCCCCGCAGGAAGCGCAAGCTTTGGGGAGCGGACCCTGGGGCACGCTATGATCACCGCACAAGGTCTGCCCCTGCATAGGTAGCTTGAGGATCGCCGC
The DNA here is from genome assembly GCA_027296055.1 of Planctomycetota bacterium. GTDB lineage: Bacteria > Planctomycetota > JAPUJT01 > JAPUJT01 > JAPUJT01 > JAPUJT01. The sequence goes on from JAPUJT010000094.1 coordinate 20,725, forward strand.
CCCCGGTATGGCGTTCCCGCAGTTCTCGCAATCGGAAAGGGTCGGGGATCCGCATCTAGGGCAGAGGTCCTTGCCATCCTGTGGGTTCCTACGGAGAAGTTGCGTTATCTCGTGGCCCTTCTTGCAGACCTGCCTGGTGTCGTAGTCGAACTTCATCGGTTCTCCACCGTCGTTAGCTAAGGCTCTCTTTCCTCGAGTCTCTCAGTAGCCTCATGCGCACTGTCGGGCTCCAGCGCCGCGTAGTACCGCTCCGTCGTCGTGAGGAACGATTGGACTAGGAATCTTGGCGATCTTGTGGACTGGGACGCCCTGCGAGGTGTGCTCGACCGGCGGCCCGGCAAACCAATCCATGCCACCGGCCTCCGCGGAACAGTCGACCGCAGGGGCAACGCACTGCTCATGCTCGTTCCACGGGACCCGGCCTCATGGCGCACTGCATGATGATCTCTCCAAGACCCGTCCCGAGCCAGCCTGCTATCCTGATCTCCCCTCGCACAGGCAGCACTTCGACACTCATCCGAGCTGCCGCCTCCTCAGAGTCTGGGAAGAATGCCCCCCCCGGCTCGCTGTGAAGGTAGAAGTCCCCGAATAGGGCTGCACAGGATCCGCACGTGTTGGCAAAGTACCTCATTTCGGCGGTTCGTGAGTAGCGGAGTCGATACGTCGGGCAACGCTTCCTCATGTGCGCGAGAAGCTCTTTGGGCAGGCTTGTCACTTCAGAGAATACGGATACTGTGTCCTCCAGTCCCTCCACGTTGTGCGCGGCAATGGCCACAACCACTTGCGGCGCGCCGCACTTCCAGCAAGTCATGCTGGAGTGGACGAGATAGACGGGTGGTCTGACCACATGTTCCTCTCCCACTGTCGAACTCCTCCATGAACGGGTATTAGCCTCTAGGACGACTCGGTTGAACTCCTCGGTTTGATGATTCTCAGTGGGAAGCGTAGCAAGAGGGTCCGACAGAAGGGATTGCTTGCGCGGGTCGCCCCAAACGGGCAACTCTCCGCAGAAGCCCGCCAAGGCGGCGCTCATCGAATCCCCGCCTAAGGTTTGGGACATAGGGTTCCCAGCCGCGTCTCCGGTCCTTCGACCCCCCCGCCGCCGAACAGCATCGCCGAGACCTCCTCTGGCCCCGGGGCCGCCGGGCTCGCCGTTTCGCTTCGCGTCGCCATCGCCGTCGGCCCCGGGGGTGTTCGGTCCGCGGGGAGACCGGACCTCGAGCACGGGGGCGAGCATCATCTAATGACGATCCTGTGCGAACTTCCCCGCCCCCGCCGATCATCGCCGAGACCTCCGCCTCCGGATTTGCCGGGCCCGCTCCCTCCGCCATTTACCGTCGTCGTCGGTCCTGGGAATTTGGAGCTGTCGGGGGGAGGCCGGAACTCGGGCACGGGGGCGCTCATGGTTGATGATCCGCCGGGTTCTCCCCCGCCGCCTCGTGGGGACGCGCTGGGGCAAGAGGAAGTGCATGGACCTGGGAATGCTGACTACGGCAGGAAGGAGGCATCGAAGGCGGTTTGAAGGTTTGCTGCCCCGCGAGTCAGGCCCCTCGAGGGCCTTGGTCTGGAACCATCCGCCTAGAGGGATGCTTCCAGAAATGTGCGAAAGGTCCCGTGGATTGCCACTGCTCCGTGAAGATTCGGGGACCCTCACTCAATTCGCCAGCGCCAGTTTGTCGGGGACAGCCTTCGACGGAAGTCTCCGCGGGTGTTGGTGGTCCCCGAAACTCCGCTGAATCAGGTGTGTGTCCCCAGATCTGAGGCATCCTGAGACGATACCTCCAGGAAGGTAAATTAGGCCCCGCTGGCGGTGAGCGGCCGATCCGTTGGCCACGCAGCCTTTCATCCTATACGGTACAGGTGTGATCGAGCCCTTATCCTTATACCCAGCATTGCTAGGTCCGGCATGGGCCCGTCTTCCCCTCAATATCCGGAACGCTCATTCATGCGGCGCTGCAGTACACCTATCTGGAATTCTCCGTGTTGAAGTGGGTGGAGGACCCCTGGCATGGTTTGCGCGGCTGCTTCTACGCCTGCCTTTGCAGGCGAGGGATGTTCAAGCGAATCTCTCGATCCATCCCCACGCTCGTCACGAGATTTGGAAACGAGAGATTGGCTCCTGGATCTTTTCTACCCGTCAACAAGAGCACGGGGGTTTCCTCCGCGAACAGTATGGGCCGCTGGTGTTCGACTTTCGCCTTATCGCCGAGAACAACCAGCTTGAGTACAGGCAGGCGTCCCTCAGATTCAGCCTTGGATTCGCCAGTTTTCCGGTTCCCAAAGTTCTCAGTCTTCGGATCTACGCTATGGAAGAACCTGTCCCGGACCCTTTCTTGACTAAGCTCAGCGTGCAGCTCAAATCCCCATTGATTGGCTTGCTAGTCGCATATAGCGGCATCCTTGGGAGATCATAGGTACATGGCAGTTGCACTCTACCTGCTTGCTATGCAGGGTGTTATCGGCGCCTTCGATACTCTTTACTACCACGAGTGGCGAGCCAGATTGCCGGCAAGGGGAAGGACTGCAGCTCCCGAGCTGCTAGTGCACGCAGCGAGAGACTTATTCTACGTCGTTTTGTTCGGAACGCTCCCTTGGGTCACCTGGCGAGGAGGGTGGGGTGCAGTCCTACTCCTTGTAATCACTGCCGAAATTGTCCTCACACTCTGGGATTTCGTAGTGGAGATTACTGTTCGCAAAGAGCTCGGCGATGTCTACGCTGGCGAGCGGGTTACCCATGCAGTCATGGGCGTTCTATACGGAGCAATGCTCGCTTGCCTTGTGCCAACCATCCTGAGTTGGCTCCGAAGTCCTACAGCTCTTGCCTTCTCTCCCGCTCCCATAGCTGCTTGGCTTCGAATTGCACTTTCCATGATGGCATTGGGAGTCCTGATATCAGGGCTTCGTGATCTATACGCCGCGCTTGGCCTCCCCTATGGATCTTGGCCCTGGCAAGCGATCGAGAGGAAGCCGTGAGCGGCCTCAAGCGGATGCGGCTACATCGTTTCACATTCTTTGCAGCGGGTGGCTACAACATCCTGTGGGGGCTTGTATCGGCAGTGTACCCGGTCTGGTTCTTCCAACTTGCCAGGATGGAGGAGCCACGGTATCCAGAGGTGTTCGCCTGCTTGGGGATGGTGATCGGACTCTATGGTGTCCTATACATCCGCGTCGCAATCGAACCGGAATCTGGCCTCTGGGTAGCTCTCATAGGGTTGATCGGGAAGACCCTGGGACCGACTGGATGCGCATTCCTGGTAGTACAAGGTAAGTGGCCCGTCAGGTCTCTGTTCTTGATCTTTGCCAATGACATTATCTGGTGGATACCCTTCGGTTTGTACCTGCACGATGCAATTCGAGCCACCGGCATGTCCTCTCCGAGAGAACTAGAACCTGGTGGCTAACCGCTGCCTGCACCTTACGGCCTGGATCGTTCGCCGGCCGCTCACGGAGAAGGACCAATTATTGCTGACCGGCGCCATGCCCACTATAAGCGCTTGTACCGGAATCATGGGAAAAGGTTGGCCGGCCGCGGCATGAAATCAAGGAAGCCATAACCCATTGCCTGACAAGCGCGCGGGAATTATTCTGATGGACAGGGGCGAAGAATGATGGCTATGCAACTACATGCGTTCGGTGAGCTCAAAAAGGGGCGTGAGAAGCTCTTCGAGACTTTGCGGGTCCTCGGGATAGTCTTTCAGTTCCATTTCCTTATAGAAACTGAGCAAGTCGGACCCTAGCCACCTCACCAACTCAAGTTCTCTATCATTCAATGACGCGGCCACAGCCGCTTCGACACGCCCATCAAGACTCGAGTGTAGCCATGCAGAATAGGCCAGAGAGGAGAGGGCCACAAGCAATGCTGCCATGATCAGCGCGTTCTTCTTCATGCCTACCTCCCATGCGACTGTCCGGGCAGAAGTAGTAGCCACCCCTCACTGGTTTCATTCGGGGATACGGAACGGACCTGCTCTCAGCTGCGGCCGTATACGAGACCGTGATATCTAATGATCTGATAGCCTGGTTCCTTCCCCGAGAAGATCTCAGCGCCTGAAGATCTCGGCCGGGCGGGCAAGATTCTCCAGGTTCCGGAACACTGCGTGGCCCCCTGCGCGCCTGGACCAATGTCACAGCCTGAGCGATGCACTAACCGAATTCGCCCGGGCTCTGATAAACGCCACAGGAGCGATAGGAGAATGCGGCCGGCCCGGGCCCAGTCTTTGACGGCCGAATTCTCATTTCGACTGCTCTCCCCGCGTCACGCTTCCAAGGATTCTGTAGTTTACACCAGGCCCGGGAAGCGATCCAGCGCAAACTCTTCGCTGTCAGGATTATCTGCGAAATCAGGGAAGAACCTCCAGTCGCCCTTCGTCCCCTGTCAGAGCAAGCTCACTTTCAGGATCCGACCAAACCCATCAGGAGTCTACGCAATAGAGGGGTCGCTCGCTACCTGTATGAAACTCCAGAAGGGCGAATCGTTGTGTGCCCGGACACATCCAACACTGTCTTCAGATCCAGGGAAATCCAAGATCCCGAGCGGATCCCCTGCCGGTATGTCAGTGGCAGCACGCTCGAACACCCGCAAATACCCACAGGCTGTGCACCCAGTCAGGTACGTCGAGTCCTGTCAACCTCTGACACTCGGGCCGGCAGTCCTTAATGCGCTTCCCAGCGTGCAACCTTACTTTCATTGCACACGACAAACCAGCATAGGTTGGGTTCTGTACATCAATCTTGTACTTTTCGAAAATGCACTTGTTAATACAACAAAGCCACCTGCCCGCGCCCGCTCTCCACCTCCGATCGATTATCTCGGCTATTTTTTTTGCCACTTTTGTCACGCAACCGGCGAACGCGTCATTCGGGTGCGCGTCCGCGTATGCCTTGTACCATGCGGTCCGCGCGTTGGCCCCCTGACAGTCTTCGCAATCGATCACGACCATGAGGCCTATGCAGGGATCCCAAATCAGAGTCCCGGGGGGTAATCCTGGGGGATAGCGTCTGGGTGGCCACCAAGGATCAGCTTGACTCAGTAGGTATGGATTTCCCAGAAGGATAATTGCATCTGCGATCGGGTTGCCAACCTCTCGGTTTCCGGAATCCGGCCAGACGTCTTCAGGGTCTCTCTCCAAGAATCTCCCCGTCTCAGGGTCATAGTACCGATTCCTAAAATAGTAGAGCCCGGTCTCGGAGTCATATCTCCTTCCTTGCCAGTGGTAGGGGTTGTCGAGGCCGCTAAGGGATTGGGGGGTGGTAAAATCACCGAATGCCTTGTAGTCGTATTCTTCTACGACATCGTTCGTGGTGCTGTCGGTGAGCATCTCGATGGAGTCCATGGAGTTCGTGTGGAAGTAGTAGGTCTCGAAGTTTGAGTCGCCTTCGACGTCTCGCTGCATCTGGAGGACTTCGTCAATGCCTCGTCCATAGACGTACTGGGCAGTCTTGTTCCCGCTTCCGTCCTGCTCCTCGATTACTTGCCAATCGTCGTAGAAAAAGAGTGTGGTTCCATTGAGGCTCCCGGAATTGGTGACCACCTTCTTGATCCTTCGATTGGTGGCATCGTACTCGTACTCGGCGACGGTCTCGTCCGGATTTGGTACGGTGTTGATCACTTTGATCACCCGATTCCTATAATCGTATTCGAACTTATTCGTTCCGTCATCGGTGAGGTTTCCGTTGTCGTCGTGGATTCGTGAAGTCCCGTCGATATCGTAGATCTCGTTCATGTTATCGGCGGTGTAGACGTCAGCGACGTGGTTGTACTTGACTGTGGTTCCATTCCCGACGGTCTTGCGGTTCCCCACGTCGTCGTACGTCGGCTCTTCTTTGGAGTCGAATGTCGTATAGTCGCTATAACTGCTGGAGGAGCTAAGGTTGGTTACCCCATACTTCACGCCGGTTACCTCATCAATGTCGTCGTATCTGTAGGCGTCTCCCTTGCTGTCGTGTGTGCGGTCCTCGTATTTGCGGGTGCTGTCTTTGTGCCAGGCGTAGTCGAAGCCTGCATGGACGACCCAGACGGGAGGGGCGTCCTGGTTGAGCCGCTTGTGGTCGTAGTCCGTGATGCGCCGCGCTGCATCGAAGGTCACCTCTAGCTTGGTATCGTTGTCGTAGTCGCGCTGGGTAAAGGCCCCTCCTCTGGAGAAGTAGTCCGCGATGACCGTCGTGCCATCTTTTACTTGGTCTAGTCGGTTGACCGTATCGTAAACAAAGTCGATGGTCCTTGTGTCGGGATACTTCAGATCCGTCTTGATTCCCACTCCGTCATAGGTCCTCTCGATGGTGCGGACGGAAAGGGCGCCTACGTACTGCTCCTCCTTGTCGACTTGACCCATGGTGTCGAAGAAGTACTTCACCTTGCTGGTCTGCGTGGCCCCTTCCTTCTCGATGGCTTCCGTGATTCGACCCAGGCCGTCGAACGTGTTCGTGACAGAGTCCGTTCCTCCCACGCCCGTCCCCAGGGGGAAAATGCTCACCGAAGTCACCCAGCCAAGGTCGTTCATCGTGTTGGTCAGGACGGAGCCGTTTGGGTCGGTGACGGTCTTCACGTTGTGAAGCTTGTTGTAGGTGATCGTCTCTGTCTCGTTATCCGCGTAAGTGATGGTCTTGGGCCGGTCGAGATCGTCGTAAGCGTAGGTGGTCTTGTTGTCGTTTCCATCCTCCTGCCAGTCGGCTCGGCTGTTGTCGTCCCAGCCGTGCTCGATGGTGATCTTCAGGCCCCCGGTCGTGTCGTCATGGATGGTCTTGGTTCGGAGGCTCCTGTGGTCGTAGGTATGCGTAGTGATTGTGTCTTCCTCGTCATCCTGCCAGACGATGTTGCTTCTCGAGTCGTATTTGACCTCGGAGATGAGATTCAGGGCCGTGGGGTCCACTTGGGTCTTGATCCGCCGGTCCAGGGCGTCGTAGGTGAAGTCCGTCCTGAAGGTCTCCATTGACGATGTCTTCTGGTTGTACTCCTTCTCCTCGACCTTTGTGATGTTGCCGTTGTCGTCGAAGGTAGAGAGGACGAAGTTCCCCGTGCTCTCGCCAATGTGGTCCACTGTCTTGGTCCGGCGATTCGCCCCGTCGTAGTAGTGGTACGTCTTGTGGAGGTTGTCGTCTTTGACCTCGGTGAGGCGGGAGCTCTTGTCGAAGAGAAACTCCGACCTCGAAATCCCATCGCCGACGTTGGTTCCGCCGGAGTCCTTGAAGAGCATCTCGACCTTGTACCGGCGCCTGACTTGATCGTGGAAGTAGGTGATCTCTTCCAGAAGTTTATTCGCCGAATCCTTCTTTGTGATCTTCTTGATAATGACGCAGCAGTCCTCGTACTCCCACTCGGTATAGTGATTCAGGACATCCGTCGCCTTGGTCTTTCGGTCGAACCCGTCGTACGCGTAGGTGTAGAGCTCGTTGCTCGAGCTCTCGCCACCGAAGAGTTTCTCCAGGTTCCCATTCCTGTCGTAGTCACGTCGCACCGTGGATGCGTCCGCGGAGCCATAGCCCCTCGTCATCTTGAATGGCAGCCTTCGCTCGTCGTACTCGATTAGGGTCTTGTTCAGCTCGGGGAAGGTGATCTGCTTGACCATATCGTTCTTGTCGTAGGTAAAGCTGGTGGTGACGTAGACCCCTGATGAGACCTCCTGCTTGGTGCTTGTCGGCTTGTTCATGATGTTGAATACGTGTTCCTGCTGGACGATCCACTCGTCGCTGTACGCCACTCCGTCCTCGTCGAGGTTTCTCACCTCCCCCTTCTCCCTGAGGTCGTTCTCGTCCCAGTAGGTCCGTATCTGGGGTGCGTTGGTATCCCCCGTGGGCTTGGGAAGAGTCGTGAGGACGGTCTGGTTCAGCTCGTTGACCTCGAACGTCGTGACGTTCAGCTCGGGGTCGGTGATCTTGGTGACGTTGCCCACGAGGTCATATTCGTAAGCAGTCTTGAGCTGCAGGTTGCCCCCTCCCGAGTCGACCGTCACGTCTTTGAGATACCCATCTTGCGTTCCCGACGTGTAGTAGGTGTAGTCCGTCGTGTTCGACTCGGGGTCGGTGTACTTGGTTACCTGACCCCAGGTGTTGTAGGTCCACGCGTGCTCAATCGTCTGCGATGCCGGCTGGCCGGATGTGACCGAGGGAGCCGTGGTCTTCGTCTTGTTGCCGTAGGCATCGAAGACATGCGTCCACGTCCCGAAGGGGTCGTTGAATGTCTTCTCCATATTGAACCCGTCGGTCGAGAAGGTCCTCACGTAGACCTGGTCGTCCTCCACACCCGGAATGTCGGATATGTTCGTGATCGTGAGCGGGTTGCCCCTGCTCCGGTGGTCGCTGTTGGTATGGTCGTAGGCAAACGTCCTCTTGTTGCTCAGGGGTAGGATGATGTCGGTAATCTCTGTCTCGGTGTTGTGCGTGTATTGCGTCTCGAAGTACGAGGGCTCTCCAAACCTCAAGCCCCGGGTCTTCTCCCTCTTCTTGTCGAGGTACGGGTTGTTCGAAGCATTGTTGATGTAATCCGTCTCGTTCAACTCCCGGTCCTTCACCGTAGTCGTCTTGGTCCCGAAGTTGTGGGTGACAATGATGTCGTTCCCGTCCTTTGTCTGCTTGTCCAGCCAGTCGAAGTTGCTTACCCCAGGGATGGCGTGGTAGGTGTTGGTGAGGTAGGCGCTTCCCGAGCTGGCCACCTCACGTGGCCGCTTGATCGTCAGCAGGTTGTAGTTGAGCGATTCGGTGGGGGAGCCGGTGGTGTAGGTGTACTCGGTCTTCTTGCCGCTCAGATAGTCGTTGTCGATGCTCACGTCCACGGAGGGGGAGGTGACGCTCGTCAGCTCCCCGCTGGAGCCGTAGGTATACTTCACCGACCGGAGGGCGAAGTCGCTGATCTCCTCCAAGTACCCGTCCGTCGTGTAGTAAAAGAGGATGCTCCGGCCCAGGGTGTCCTCGATCTCCTGGAGGTAGTCGGCGCTGTCGTAGTAGAAAGTCATGTAGTTGCCGTTTCGTTCGGTGATCTTCGAGATTTTGCTGTTGAGTCCGAAATCGTAGACGGTTCCCTTGCTGTCGGTGATCTTGAATACGCTCGAGATCTTCTCCATCTTGGTGTAAAAGCCCGCTGGCGGGGTGTAGACTCCCGCGCTCTCGGTGTAGAGGTCCATCCGACCCGTCCCATCCCAGAAGTAGACGTCACCCTGAGCGTCTTCGAAGACGTAGAGGTTGTAGTTGGTCGTCCAGTTGCCGCCGTAGGGGCCGAGATAGTTCACCTGACTCCGATACGTCCTCGTCCAGACGAAGTCGAACCCGCGGCCCCGGATGGTGAGGTCGGTGGCGCTGGTTATGTACTCACCGTTGTGGGCGAAGATGGATGGCTCGCCGATGTAGACGTCGGATGCGTTGATCGCCTCCTGCACCTTGCCGACGTTGGGGACAAGCTTCGCGTCCGCGGGGGTGTCGTCCACGATGAAGAGATAGGCCAGCGACTGGGTCGTCCCCCCGTTGCTGATGTCCACCTTGACGTCGCCGAGGGTCGCCGAGGTCCCCACCGTGAGGTCCACGTCCCAGTGGCTGGTGTCCGTGTAGGTGGTGTTGTCGATTGTGATGTTTCCGTTGTCGGTGGTGATGAAGTCGCCGCTGGCGAAGGCGGCGTCGGCGCTGTAGAGGGTGATGGAGGTCTGGGTGCCCGTGGGAGCGAGGTTGATGACGTCGGAGAAGCTGATCACGGTGGCAGATGGAGCGCTACCGTCGATCCGGAAGGCGGCCCGCTCGATGATCATCCCCGAGCCGGCTCGGCACTTCAGCGTCACCCACTGGTCAGCGGCCCCCACAGCGACGGTCACACTGGCCGTCACCGAAGTCGTCGAGCCGAAGGTCACACTGCCCACCGATACCGCCTGGTCGTCAACCTGTCCGTCCAGAAAGAGTTCGGTGTCGCCGTCAACGAAGAAGGCGGATGCGGCGGTGGCCGTGATGGTGAACGTGGTATTGTTGGCCTTCAGGCTCGGGCTCAACGTGATTATCGGCTCATGGGAGAGCGATCGGGCTCGCCGGCCGGACCCAGCCTCGCCCCCACCCCCGGAGAGAGTCTCTCCCGGTGTGGGTAGCACGACGACGATTGCCGTCGAGACAAGCAATATCGTGAGAACCAGGCTCCACCGCGCGGTACCCCTCATAATTTCTCCCCTTCGTACAGCCCCTACGAGGTCAGCGGATCCGTGCGCCCGCTCGCAGGTGGCAACGAGGTTTTCGGTCAGATGAAAGAGAATGTCGCCCGGCCTTTACGCAAGAGCCGAGCCACAGGGGGCATGAGGTCTCGCGATGATGTCTTGGGACCGCCCGGGGTGTACTGAAGCCTGTTTTCTGCTAGACGACCGGGAGTTTTACAGCTCCCCGACAAGGGCCGTGTGCGACCCCAACCGCGCAGAAACTGAACAGGTCTCGAAGAAAAGCTCGTGAAAAACGATCGCTAGTGGGTTACCCGTCGGGAGTTAGATCTGATTGTCCGCGCCTGGTCAATTCCTGAACAGGCCTGGTC
>JAPUJT010000095.1 GCA_027296055.1 Planctomycetota bacterium
ACAATCCCGATCTCAGACTCCAGCTCGCCGATGCCTACAGCCATACCGGAGCCGAGAAAGCGGCAGTCGATCACCTGCTGACGGCGGCCCGCCTCCACGCGGAGCAGGAAGAATACGAAATGACGGTGGTGGCGTACCGGAAGGCCCTCGAGATCCAGTCTCGCAGCCCCGAGATCATGCAGAAGCTGTTCGACGCCCTGATCAAGGCGGACAAGCTCGTTCAGGCGCAGGTCCTCGGCCTCGAGCTGGGCGAGCTTCTGAGAGAGGCGCTCCAGTTCTCGAAGGCGGTCGAGGTCTACCAGAAGCTGGCGGAGAGGGACCCGAAGGAAACCTCCGTACGAATGCTCCTCGCAGGAGCCTACAAGGGAAAGGGCGACCACGAAAAGGCTCTCGTCGAATACAACCGGGTGGCCGACCAGCTCGAAAACGAGATGCGCTTCACCGAGCTGGAGAAGGTCTATCGTATCCTGAAGGCCTTGGCTACCAAGGACGACGACCTGATCAAGATCCGCAGGAAATACGAGAGGATCGAGCAGCGACGGGAGGTGAGAGAGCGCCGCCGGAAACTCCTGTCGTACGGGACCATCCTTTTTGTCTTCCTTGGCCTTGTTGCCGCTGGCTGGGAATTCTGGTCATCTCACGAGTACCAGAAGATCAGCTGGCCCAAGGTCTATCAGCTCTTCGTGCTGCAGGGGATGAGCATGGATCAGATTTACCGCTCCGTGGAGAAGGACCCGGAGGACAAGGATCGGTTCGGGGATTACATCAAGAAGTACGAAGAATGGATTGGCCCCGAGGGAGACTGCCCCAAGACCCTCGTCCAGCTCGAGGAGTTTCGGGCCAAGCACATCGTCACCTTGAAGATGTTCCAGGCCCGGACCGCTGCCGCCAACATTCGCGACCTCCAGGAGAAGATCAAGGATAGGCAGAGTACCCTGCTCCGGCAGTACGGGGAGCATAACCAGGCGTTCATCGAAGCGGGGGCCCGCAAGAAGCTCACAAAGGCAGAGGAACTCGTCAGCGCTGGCGAGTACGACGAGGCGTGGAAAATCTACTGGGGGGTCTGGACGGACCTGGACCTGGCGACCGTGAGGAAGGATATGATGCTCCCGATCCTCGTCTCGTCGGATCCCGAGGGTGCGGATGTCTACGTCGACGGCGTTCTCGTCGGCACGGCCACGAACGATCGGCCCCTCTTCTTCAAGCCGACGGAATCCGCCAGGACGATCCTGGTCCGACTCGAGCGCCGGGGCTACGAAACGGTGACCAAGGAGCCGCTTCCCCTCCAGTTATTCCAGCGGATCGTCAATGTGCCGATGAAGAGGAAGGTGAGATCGACGGTTTCCGTCGATGGCGCCGTCCACGGCGTGCCGCTGGACTTCGAGGGGCAGCTCGTGATCTGCGCTCGGGGAGGATCGATCCCGGGCGATTCCGCCGCGATGATCTACCGTCTGGCCGAGGGGATGCAGGTCGAACTACCGGCGAACCTTGCAGAGGCTGGCGGCAAGATCACGACTCCGTTGATTCACCAGGGGGCCCTCTTTGCGGGCACATCCGAGGGCAAGCTCTATCGGATAACCCCTTATGCCCCATTGAGATTGCTCGCCGTCGTGCAGAGCGACGAGACGGACGTCGGGATACCGATCACCGCCGGCCCGGCGGCGCTCGCCGAGGGCAAGTGGATTTACTTCGCGACGTATGATGGTCGAGTATTCCGCTTCGATCCGACGATCCAGAACGCCAAGCCACAGGTCATCTTCCGGGCGGAGGGACAGATCACCTCGCTCCAGTGTCTCCCGGCTCCGGACGGGGATTCGGACAACCCCTGGGTCATCATCGGGTCTCTGGACGAGAAGGTGAGAGTCCTCCTCGGCAGGACAGGAGAAGTCGTATGGCAGTTCCTGGCGCACGGGGACGTGTTCGCTCCTCCGGTGGTGACGAGGAGCCACGTCTACGTCGGCACATCCCAGGGAGCGTTTTTCATTCTGGATCGGATGACCGGAAAGCAGCTCAAGGCCGTCCACGGCTATGGCCCGGTGCTCTCGCTCGCAGGAACGGATGAGATCGCCTATATCGGGGGCATCAAGGGAGGCAGCGGAGTCACCGCCCTCTCGGTGCCCAGCTGTGACAAGCTCTGGGCCTGGGCCACCGCTGGTCCGGTCGACTCCGGCATCCGTCTCCACGAGGGGAAGATCCTGTTCGGGGATCACTCCGGCCGCCTGTCCGTCCTGGACGCCAGGACCGGAGAGTTTCGTTGGGACTACGTGGCGGGGGCGCCGATCACCGCCAAGCCTCTCTGCGCCCGGGGAAGGGTCTACGTCGGAGACGATACGGGTCAGATCGCCATCATAAATCTATCCATCGATGACGACGAACAAGAGGAATCTCCACGATGAATCTTCTCGCCCTCATAGCGCTCCTCGGGTTCTATTCGCCCCCGGCCACGCAGGAGGACCTCGAGGAGTGGACGCAGGAGCACTGCACGTCCTACTCGATCCAGGATCTGAACTCGGGCATTATCCCCATCGGCGACCCGGCCTACGTCGAGTGCAAGTACTCAGGATATCTGGACCCACGCGTCCAGGTATTTGCAACGTCGGCGCGCCTGGAGATCAAGGAGCGCGACCCGTCGAGGGTCATCATTGGACTCCACCAGGCGGACAACATCCGGGTCTACGGGACCTTCCAGGGTCCCGCCGGTCAGCCGGGTGGCACCTTCTTCGTGTATCGTCTCGTACGCCAGCCTCCCGACGATCAGCAGTTCCAGAGCCGGCGCAAGGACCTTCCTGCCGGGGATGTCGACGCGCTCCTCGAACTCGGAGACTGGGCCAGCGATCGGTACAAGACGTATCCGAGACGTTCGAGCGCCATGTGGGGCAAGGCGCTCGAGATGTACCAGGAGGCGACCAACATCCTCGAGAAGCAGGCGGGAGCGGATGACTTCGAAGCTCACCTCCGGATCGCTCGGATCTTGCTCAACCGGGTCGAGGACAGGCCGAAGACCCTCAGCAAGCTCACGGAAACTTGTCTCAAGCTCCGGCCGGACGACTCCGACCTGCACGCATTCCTCCTGGAGGACCTGGGCGCGAACCTGTATCGCGGAAAATGGATCCTCTATGAGGACTTCAAGAGGGCGGAAGGGTTCATTCTCCGGCAGGACGATCAAATCTGGATCCCCGAGCCGATTGCCCTGCTGGAATCATTCGCCGAGGAAGTGCACAAGGGCGCTATCCACATGGAGGGCAGACTCGGACAGGCCGTCTACGAGGAGCCAGCGAGGAAAGGTCAGATCCAGAGGGGGATGAACAAGTATTACGTGATCATCGCGATCTCGTATCCGGATGAAACCCTGAGGCTTCTTTCCGATGACGCCGAGGTCCTCGAGATCTGGATCTACCCGAAGAGGTACCTCCTCTTCCGCAAGGGAACGCTCGCCAAGGCGCCTATTCCTCGATAGCCGTCGTTTCGTTTCCCCCATCTATTTCGGATACGCTCTTCCTAGGGATGCTTCAGGAAGGTCCCGCCGCTATCGGCCGCGATCGCTTCGAGAAACGAGATCGCCTCCGCAGCGGGTTCGGGGTGGATCAAAATCGTGTGTATCCTCACATTGCGCGTGCGATTGAGCTCTCGTAGTTCCCTCCTCAACTCGTCCAGCCCGCGTCCCCGAGTCTTGTCCGGCGGGCCATCCGTGATGAGGTAGATCGTGTCCGCCTCTCCCCCCTGGAGCAGTTGCTTCAACATCGAGGCCGTATCACGACCGCCCGGATCCGTTGCCAGGTCGTCAATGAACTCACGCGCTCGCTTCAGAGAGGCATCGACAGCAGTGTTGTACGTCCTGTCCGATCGGATCACGCGGATTCCAAAGGCGTAGCAGTTAAACCGGCCCCCGGGGGAGATTCTCTCGATCGCCTCCGTCACCCCCGCCTTCGCCACCGCCAGGCGGGTGGGAGCGTCGCCCTCCTCCTTCGTCTCGGACTTCTTCCGCATCGAGTCATACGTATCGATCGCGAACGCGACTCCCCGCGCGTCGATTCGCTCCGGAAAGATTCCCTTGCGACCGACGAAAGGGTACTCTTCCACGGTCTCACCGATGGACCTGAGGGCTCTGGCCGCCTCGGCAGCGAGTCGGGGATTATCATCCTTCAGTATCCGGCGCAGTGCGGGGATCCCCGCTGCCAGTTTTCTCCCAGCCACAACCTGGATGGCTGCGGACCGGACCGGCCAGGGTTGCGTATCCTGGAGAAATCGCACGATCTGTCGATCGACCTTCACCCCGGGCATCTCTTCGAGCAGTCTCACGAATACGGTCCGGCGCTCCGCTCGCCTCTCCTTACCGGCAAATTTGACGAACGTCGAGACCGAATCCTGCTCCTTGCACTTCGCCAGGCCTCGCTCCGCCGCCTCCGCCATGTCGAGATTTTCGTGGAAGAGTGCCTTTCGTACGGTCCATTCGACCGTGCGGATCACATCGGCCGACGCGAAAGCCTCGATGATCCTGGCTGCCGGCTGGCCGGTTCCTTTATCAATGGCCTCTTCGAAGGCCCCGCGGACTCGTCGCCACTCGTCGCCCGTGATCCGGCCCTTGTGCTTTCGAACGACGAAACCCTCTTCCTTCTTGTCCCCCTCCGGAGGACCTTCATCGTCTCCTCCCTGCGGAGGTCCGGCGACCTCCCCTCCCCCCTTCGTGGGTATCGTCGCCTCCTGGTAGGTCCCGTCGCTGTCCTGAGCGAGACTTCTAAGCATCGATCGGACGTCGTCCCCGCCGCCGCCCGGGACGTCCACGTACACGGTGTGCACGGAGATCCTGCGCGTGAACGTCTCGGCTCTCACCTCACGCTGGATCTGCTCTGGATCGGAGACTCTCCCGCCGGCCGGGGCTCCGGCGGCCACTATGTACAGCGTATCCAGATCTTCCATCTTGAGGGCCTTGCCGATCGCATCGTGGATATCCGCGCCGTACTCGGGCTGGAGGCGTCCGAGGAAATCGGTCAGATCCTTCCGCGTCTGCCGCTTGACCAGGCTCGGCTCCGGAAAGCAGGACCGCACCCGGCCGGCGTACGCGAACACGTTGAACTTCGCGCCCCGAGGTAGGGCGTCCAGGACCGGGAGGATATGCTCGCCCAGGTATCCGATGATCCCCCCCTTGGATCCCTCCGTCGTCTCGCCCCGCATTGCGTCCGAGGTGTCAAGCAGGATGGCCAGGCGATCCGATGGGATGTAGTCGGGTAGGATCTTGCCGGGCCCCGACTTCCTCACGGCATCAGGCCAGTCGCCACCCAGTTTCTCGATCGCGCCGGCCGCCGCGTACGCGACCCGAGGATGACTGTCCCTCACGGTCCTCCGGAGATCGTCCCGCGCCGTCGCCCTCCCCGAGGACGCGATCGCCCGCGCCGCCTCCAGCCGCACCTCCCAGCGTCGGTGCCGGAGGGCCGAGCGGAGGGCACGACCGACCGACTCATCGTTTCGTCCCTGAAGGGCCCGCGCGAGCACGACCGCCAGCTCCGGACGAGCCGAGGAGAGCGCTCCCGTCAGGCTCCTCAGGGCCTTGGGATTCTTGATCCCCTGCAGTCCCCCGAGGGCGGCCTCGCGGATGCGGAGCGACTCATGGTTCAGCCCCTTCCTCACGAGAATCAGCACGGCCCGCGGATCTTCCGTCCCCGCCAGGTTACCGATCGCCTCCACGATGCTTGCCTCGTCCTTTCCTCGCAGCGCCTTCTCGAATGCATTCTTGGCATCACCGAAGTCTCCGGGAGGCTGCCAGAAGAGAAGTAACGTCATCACCGTCACGGCCAGTCTCATTGCACCCTCAACTAGATTCCATCGCCTCCGCGGCCAGAGCCCGAAGTCCATCGGGAATTCGCCGGGGCTTTCCGTTGCCTGTTATGCACGCAAGAGTCGTGAACCCTTCCGCAACCTGTCTACGCTCGTCGCCCTCCAGGCGGTGAATCCCGTACTCGAAGGTCATCCGCGTCTTTCCGATGTCAGATATCCATGTCAGCACGAGGACTTGATCATCATATTGTAGCGGTGCCCGATACCGACAGGTCGCCTCCGTGACGGCGAGGTATACCCCCGATTCCTCGAGCGATCGGTACGTCTGCCCGCGAGACCGCATGAACTCGGTCCGTCCGACTTCGAAGTAGACGAGGTAGTTAGCGTAGTAGACGACCCCGTACTGATCCGTATCCGCATAGCGAACCCTGATCTGCTGCTCATGCACAAACGCCGGCATCGATGACCTCTTGATCGATGATCCTTGAAGGGTGACGATCATAACCACCCCCCGCGACGTGTCAAATGGGCCAGCAAAAAGGTGACTGTCCCCTGTTTCCCCGATGACCGAGTCAGAAGAAGAGGAGAGGAAGCACGAAGATAGGGGTCACCAACACCATGACGGCGGTCGTGTACCCGATGATATCCTTGGCGCGCAGGCCGGTGATCCCGAGGAGGGCAAGGGCCCAGAACGGTTGGATCATGTTCGTCCACTGGTCCCCATAGGCGAAGGCCATGACGGCCTTCCCTGGCGCGATCTGAAGGTGCATGGCAGATTGCAGAACGATCGGCCCCTGGATCGTCCACTGCCCTCCGCCCGAAGGAACGAAGAGGTTCACGAGTCCGGCGCTGAGAAAGGTCAAGACCGGGTACGTCGCGACTGATGCTCTGTGCGAGATTGCCGTCGCGATCTGCTCGGCGAGGCCGGACCCACGCATCATCCCCAGGATCCCGAAGTAAAAGGGAAATTGAAGGATGATCCCCGCGCAGCCACGGACCCCCTGACCCACCGCCCGGACGTAGCGTCCGGGGGTCTGATGAAGAATGATCCCGATCGACAGGAAGAACATATTGATGGGGTCGGGATCCAGGTTGTAGAGCCCATTCCTGCTCACATAGATCGCAAGATAGGCGAGACCCATCGCTCCGATCGCCCAGGCGAGTATCCGGCTATCTTCGAGTCTCCCCGCAAACGTCCCCGGCGATTCGGAGGGCTCCCCTCGCTCCCCATCAATCCCTGGGGGCCGGGGGGGACCAGCGGAAGCAGTGATGCCCCGATCCCCTTCCCTGGGCCCCATCAGCGCGAACAGGAGCGGCACAAACACCACAAGAAGGGCGGACACCGTCAAATTCATGGCGCTGCCGATGGTCACGGCCAGGGAGAGAGTCCCTACCTCGCTCGCCAGGGCCGGTCCCAGCATGTCCGTCACGTTTCCCAGTTGCGTCATCATGATGGGAGCTGTACCGGAGAATCCTCCGTGCCAGACGAGGAGGCCGGAGTACCCCGCCGCGCCGACGAGGGGGTAATCGATCTTCCTCCCGGCGGCGGCGGCTTGCTCGCCAACGGCTCGCGCGAAGAGGGCCCCGATGATCAGACCCAGACCCCAGTGGCCGAGGGACGCCACGATGGCCACCGTGGCAGTGAGCCCGGCCGCCTGCGCGGAGGTTCTCGGATACGCGGCGCACCTCGTGATCGCCCGCGCCACGACAGGTGACGTCGCCACAGCGTGGCCTGTCACCAGGATGAGGCACATCTGCATGGCGAATCCGATGAGGCTCCAGAATCCTTTCCCCCAGAAGACGAGGACGTCGATGGGACCGTTCGACGTGAGGATGACGCAGAGCAGGAAGGTGAAGAAGGTGAGGAATATTGCAAGGACGAACGGATCAGGAACGATCCGTCTGGACAGAGAAGCGAATGCCTGCCCGAACGATCGGAGCATCGGGTGGCTCTAGAGTTGGTTCTGGAACTTCACGTCCTAGAACTTCAACGTGGTGCCGAAGGTGAAGATCGCCAGGTCATTCCCATCAGGGGCTCCGGCCGTGCCGGTCACCTTGTGGCCGTGGTTGATCGCCCGCGCGTCCCAGAGCCAGCCTGCCCCGGCGTAGAAGGAGAGGGATGTGCTGTAGTTCCACAGGAGCCGCACGTCTATCTCGTCTCCGATCTTTTCGGGCTGATTTCGCTCCGCCTGCTCGAGGTGGAAGTTGGCGTACAGGACGGATAGCTCGAAGTCCTGCTCGATCTCGTCCGTGTCGTTCAGGTCCCACCCCAGCATGAACCGGAACTTCCACGCCATGTAGTTCGTGTCGATGTCGAGCCCGTAATCGTTCTCCTCCACGATCATCGTGTCGTCTATGTTCTCGTAGGAGACGAAGTCGTTGTTCACGTTGCTGTTCGACGTGTTGTCCCCCTTGATGTACCAGTAGGAGAAGTCGAAGCCTGGCTTCAGGTTGGACCCGGGCAAGACGTATCGAACGCCAGCGTAGGTGGCGAAGGAGTCCTGCCTGAGGTCCCGGCCGCCCAGATCGGGTACGTTCGTTGCCAGCTTGCCGAACTGATAGACGAACTCTCCGTAGGCCTCCAGGGAGCCGAACCGATCCGTGGCGATGGGCAATACCGAAGCTCCGACCCCGATATTGTGGATGTGACTGCTCGAGTCGTCCTCGAAACCGATGTAGAGGGCCTGCACCCTCCCTCTCTCCTGCAGGTCGTACGTCGCCACGGCCCCGAAGGCGACCTCATCCCCGATCCCGACATCTCGAAGCTCGACGAGATTGAAGTAGAAGGCCTCCAGAGAGATGCCTCCGGTCGCGTAGGTCAGCAGCGCGCCTGCCGTCTCGAGAGTGTTCGCCTCGCCGGTGCTCGATCCCGGCCCCACCCCCTCCAGGAACGCGCCCGGCGCCGCCGAGGTCCCCGCGCTGGCGAACGTGCCGTTGCCGTTGCTACCTACGGGGATCACGATCGGCCCTCCCGCCCCGGCCGAGTTTCCGAAGCGCTTGAAGAAGGCGCTCTCCGATTCGTAGGGGTGAAAGAGGAACGACTGCCCGTTCTTGCGGACATCGGTCTTGTAATCCATGATCCCGAAACGCAGCTTGACGGGTTCGATGATCAACTGGGGCACCTCGATGTACCCTTCCTTGATATGCACCTCGCGCATCTGCGCCCCGAAGTCATCCATGAGGTACTGGGGGGTCTTGAAGGCCAGGCGGGCGTTCCAGAGCGGTGTCCCAGGATTCTCGATGTCGATGTTCAGCAACAGGTCGGGATCGGCGAAGAAGTCGCTATGACTCGCCCCCGATCCGCTCGGCACCCGCAGGATCCCAGCGTTGATGTCCATCAGGTCATCGTTTCGAAACACGCCCCGGAGATCGACCTCGCCGCTGATCGTGATCTTGGGTAGGCCTTTCACCTTGACCTCATCGGCCCGAACACCCGTCACCGAGCCGAGAATCACCGCCAACAGCGAACCCAGGCAAGTTACCTGCTTCATCGGGATTTCCCCCCCCCTTCTGCATTTCATGCAACTGGCCAGATGTGCCAGGCACCACGATATATCGTAGTCCTGGAGGAGTATACTACTATATGTAGGGGTGTCAAGGAGAATCTGGGGGAGTGGAGCCGCTACTGGATGGGCCTACTCGCCCCTGACCGACGGCCCGGGCGCGGCCAGAAGGCGGCGCGCCATCTCCAGATCCGCTGGGGTGGTGATCTTCGGGTTAGGACCTGTGGCTGGGACGAGAGTCACCTCCCATCCCGCCCGCTCGACGGCCTCCGCATCGTCAGTGACCCGCCCCTCCAATCGACGATGGGCCTCGATGATGATCTCACGCCGAAAGACCTGCGGAGTTTGAGCCAGCCAGAGAGACTCGCGAGAGGCCGTTCTCTCTATGCATCTGCCATCCCCTTCCACCTTGACGGTGTCGGGCACCGGGATCGCCAGGATGGCGGCGCCCTTCAAGGCAGCCGCCTCCACGACGGCCTCCAGGTCGACCGCCTGGACGAAGGGCCGCGCCGCGTCGTGAATCGCCACCAGGCTGGATTCCGCGGAGACCGCCTCCAGCCCGGCGCGCACGGAATCCATCCGTTCCTTGCCCCCGTCGACGATGTGCGTCACCCCGTTGGCGGAAAGGGCATCTCCCAGGTCCGCCTCGAGACGTTCCCGATCCGTCGAGTGGATGACGAGAATCGTCTCTTCACGATGAGGGATGTCGCGCAAGGCGTCCAGGGTGTGCAGAAGGAGGGGCTTGCCCCCGATCGGAATCAGGGCCTTTCGCAGGCCTCTGCCGATACGGCGACCCTCTCCGGCCGCCACCAGAATCAACGAGAGGCGTTCCATGTCAGGTACGTTCGAACGGGTCGAAGAGTTTCCTGTGCTCGTCCTGGGCGTACCGGTCGGTCATCCCGGCGATGTAGTCACATATCCCGCGATGTAGCCCCACCTCCGCGACCCAGCCTTGAAACTCCTGAGGAAGCGCCTCCGGATGTCGCACGTATTCGTTGAACAGGTCCACGATGAACCGGCGCGCCTTGCTGGCCATCCTCACCACCCGATAGTGCCGGTAGACCCATCTCATCAGAAACGCCTGGAGCTCTTTTCTCTGCTCTGCCATCTCGTCCGAGAATCGAACGATCCAGCCGGGAGCGGAGCGGACCGTCTCCTGGGAGTCGATCTTCGATTCCTGGATCGTCCGATCAGTCGTCTCGAGCAGATCGCCGACTTCGAGGTTGATCAGGTAGATGATCGCCTGGCGATCCCGTACCCGACGATCCTGCCCGACGCAGGCTGCCTCGACCGCCCCAAGCGCTCTTCTCCACAGCTCGGTCTTTGCCAGATCATCGCTGGAGATCAGCCCCGCCTGCAGTCCATCATCGATGTCGTGATTGTCGTAGGCGATCGAATCGGCGATGTCCACCACCTGGGCCTCGAGGAGGGGCTTGTCGGCCAGCCGAAACTCGGCCTCCCAGGCGGGATCGGGCCTGGACGAGTGCTTGGCAATCGACTCCCGGACCTCGTACGTGAGATTCAGCCCGCGAAAGCCCGGATACCGCTTCTCGAGAATGTCGACCACCCGGAGAGACTGCCGGTTGTGCTCGAATCCCCCATGGTCGGCCATCAGGTCTTCCATCGCGTCCTCGCCCGAATGGCCGAACGGTGTGTGACCCAGATCGTGGGACAGGGCTGTCGCCTCGGTCAGGTCCTCGTTGAGGCGAAGCGCCCGGGAGATCGTCCGGGCGATCTGGGCCGCCTCCATCGTATGGGTGAGCCGCGTCCTGTAGTAGTCTCCCTCGTGATTGACGAAGACCTGGGTCTTGTATTCCAGACGCCTGAACGCGGTGGCGTGAATGATGCGGTCCCGGTCTCTCTGGAAAGCGCTCCGGAAGACATGCTCTTCCTCCGGATGCTCTCGGCCCCGGCTCTCCCGGCTCTTCACGGCGTAGGGGGCCAGCTCACGCTGCTCCCTCATCTCGAATTCGGAGCGTGTCAGCATTCCGACTATCTCCGGCTCCTGGGAGGCAGGACGATTCTCTGCCCCGGCTGGATCTTGTCCGGATCCATACCGGGGTTCCGCTTCAGGATCGAAGGGATGTCCACCTCTCGCTCACGGGCGATCTGCGTGAGAGTCTCGCCCCTCTTGACGACGTGGAAACGGACCGACTCGGGGTACACTTCGTCGAGGCTCTTCTGCGGTAGATCCGAGTAATCGGGCGCGACGGATCCACAACTTGCCAGAGCGATCAGCAAGAGGCAGCCGCAGCTCAACCCGGCTACGGCCGGTCGGATTCCACTTGCTCCCGGGTCTCTCATGACTCCCCCCGTCCGGCGGACCGGCCCCGGAATCCAGAATACCCCGTGTGCCCGACAGCCCCTGTACCGTCGGCCACCAACACGAAACCCCGCCCGGTGGCGGGCGGGGGTCGGGATTCAATCTGGAGCGGGTGACGGGACTCGAACCCGCGACAACTAGCTTGGGAAGCTAGTACTCTACCAATTGAGTTACACCCGCTGCGTGCGATCCAGAATATCGCTCCGTCGGTAGGTGTCAAGCCGCATCTTCCCGCTCGCCGGACACGTGAAAGAAACCGCAGCAGGATCAGGTTTCGACCTGGATGAGATCGTGGCCGCCGAGGTATGGGCGCAGGACTTCCGGGATTCGCACCGAACCGTCCTCCTGCTGATAGGTCTCGAGAAGGCAGGCCATGACCCGCTGGATGGCCAGTCCCGAGCCGTTGAGCGTGTGGACGAGGCGTGTCTTGCCGTTCGCGTCCCTGTAACGGATGTTCCCTCGCCGCGCCTGAAAATCCATGTAGTTCGTCACCGAGGAGACCTCCAGAAACTTTCCCAGGCCCGGTGCGTAAGCCTCGAGATCATAACATTTGGCGCCGGAAAAGCTGAGGTCACCGGTGCAGAGGAGGACGACCTGGTACTCGAGGCCAAGGAGCTGGAGGACCTTCTCGGCGTTTTCGAGCAGGCTCTCATGCTCCGCCTCGGACTCCTCCGGCCGGCAGAACTTGACCATCTCCACCTTCTCGAACTGATGGACGCGAATCAGGCCCCTCGTGTCCTTTCCATACGACCCGGCCTCGCGCCTGAAGCAGGGCGTGTAGGCGACATATCGGATCGGCAGCTCGTCCTCTCTCAAGATCTCGTCTCGATGGATGTTGGTCACCGGAACTTCCGCCGTCGGGATCGGAAATAGATCGTCCTGCTCGATCCGGTACATGTCCGACTCGAGAGAGGGAAGCTGGCCCGTTGCGATCATCGTCTCGCGCCGAACGAGGAACGGAGGCCATACTTCGCAATACCCGTGATCACGACCGTGCAGGTCGAGCATGAAGTTGATCAACGCCCTCTGGAGCCTCGCCCCCCACCCCCGGTAGAGAAGAAAGAACGCTCCGGCAATCTTGCCGCCGCGCTTGGCGTCGAACAGTTCCAGGGGAGCGGCGACATCCCAGTGCGCCTTCGGCTCATAGGCGAAATCGGCCCTTTCTCCCCATGTCCGGATGAGTTTGTTGTCTCTGGGAGGGTCCAGACCGACGGGGACCTCGGGGAGAGGTAGATTCGGCACGGCGAGGAGGGTTTCATGCAACCGGTTGCCGATCTCCTTGATCTCACCGTCGAGCTGATCGATCTCCTCCGAAATGGCCCGTGTCTGCCCGATGATCTCCTTGGGGTCCTTCTTCTCCTTCTTGTACTCGGAGAATTTCCGGGAGAGGGCATTCCGCTCCTTCTTCAGGTTGTCAGCGCGGAAGACCAGATCGTTCCTCTTCCGATAGTCCTCGGCGAGGCGATCCACCACCGATTCGTCCAGGCCGCGGCTCGCGAGACCTCGTTTCACATCTTCGGGGCAGGCAGAGATGAACTTTATGTCCAGCATGGTCGATTACTCCGCCGATGCATCGAACACGACCTTGCCATTGACGATGGTGACGAGCACGCGTGAGTCGTCGTCAAGCGCCCGTTCCAACGGCCGCCCTCGACCAGGGGAAACGGAGACGGCTGTCACGTCGCTCAGCCGCCCTCGAGCCACGACGCCCGCCTGCTGGTTTCCCATGACGGCCCGAGCGCCGTCCCGGGTCCCCATCTCGAAAAGGTCCAGCGGGGCAAGGTCCCTTCGCTTTCCGGCCAGAAACTTCATCTCATCCAGGATCGAGAGGCTTCGGTTGCTCGTCAGGCTGTCGGTGCCAAGGGCGACGCAGACTCCCGCTCGGCGAAGACGACCCACCGGGTGCCTCGGGTGCTGGAAGAAGGCGTGACTCCGTGGGCAGTAGACCACCGGCATGCGCCTCTCTTTGAGAATCCGGATGTCACCCCCGTTCAGGTAATTGCAGTGCACGAGCAACGTTCCCCGGCGAAGCACCCCGAGGGATTTCATGTACCGAACCGGGGAGAGCCGAGGAGCCTCCCAGGTATGGAGAGCCATGTTCCGCCGGAGGAGGAGCCAGCGGAGGAGTCCTTCCCCGGAGATGAGGAACTCCCTCTCGGCGGGGTGCTCGGAGAGGTGCGTCGAGAGGACCTGCTCCGGCCCGATCCACTTGCGCGCGGACCGGTACAGCTCGGCCGACGCGGTGTAGGGGGCGTGTGGCGCCACCCCCACCCGGAGAAGGCCGCTTCCGCGGCTCTCTCGCACCATGCGACGGTATGTCTTCTCCAGGATGGAGATCCGGTCGGGATGGAGGGCGATCATCTCGAAAACGAGGTGGGCGCGCAAGCCCGCGGCGCGGAGCGGCCGGAGAGAAGTTCCCGTGTAACCGTGATCCACGATCGTCGTGGTGCCACTCCGAAGAGACTCCTCCACGCCCGCCCGGGAACTCAGTCTCAGGTCCCGCGCCGTCATCCCGGCCCTCAGTCCTCGAACTTTTTCCAGCCACCGAGCAAAGTCGCGGCCCGACCGAACGCGACCTCGCAGGGATGAAAGCTCGAGATGAGTGTGAGCATTGACGAATCCGGGCAGGATGATCGCGTCCCCGAGATCGCGAACCCCACGGCCCGTCCGCTTCGCCCCGATCCGGCGGACGGAGACGATCTTCTTCCCGCGGGTCTCGAGGAGGGCGTTCTCCAAAACCGACCCATCCGCGCGCCAGAGATATTTCGCTCGGATCTTCATTCAGGAGGGCCGCAACCGTCCTTTCTCTCCCCCTCTCGGCCGGGAGTCTAGCACGCGACCGGTAGAGCGGCAAGAACGTCGTTGAGCCCGAGCAGAGCGGCGGATAGGATCAGCCCGGCCTCGATAGGAGTCGTATCCGTGTGGATCGATACCCACTGTCATCTGAACCTTCCCGAGTTTGACACGGACAGGGACGAGGTCCGCCGAAGGGCGGAAGAGGAGGGAGTCGACGCGGCCATTCTCGTCGGCATCGACCTGGAGACGAGTCGTCGCGCGGTTCAGCTCGCTGGTCGGGACCCGTGGTTCACTCCGACGGTTGGTGTCCATCCCCATGATGCCAACTCGATGGACGCAGAGACGGTTGCGACCCTGGCCGAACTGGCGGGGTCCGCCGCCGCCATCGGCGAGACGGGGCTGGACTACTTCCGCATGCACAGCCCTCAGGACTCCCAGAGGCAGGCGTTCCGGGCCCAGGTGGATCTTGCCCGGCAGCTCGAGAAGCCGCTCATTATCCACTGCCGTGAGGCACGCGAGGACCTCCTCGCCATCCTGAAGGAGATCGGCGGCGAGCACCGGGGGGTGATGCATTGCTTCAGCGGTGATGTCGAGTTCGCCCTCTCCTGTCTTCGCCTGGGACTCCACATCTCCTTCGCCGGCCCGGTCACCTACCCGAAATCGGACGTCTTGCGGGAGGTGGTTCCCGAAGTGCCCGAGGATCGAATTCTTCTGGAGACCGACTGCCCCTTTCTGGCTCCCCAGCCGGTCCGTGGCAGGAGGAACGAGCCCGCCTACGTCCGTTTCACCGGGGAGAAGGTGGCGCACCTCAGAGGAGTGACTCCGGAAGAGATCGCCAGGGTGACGTCCCAGAATGCGCGAGATCTGTTTCGAATCCCCGATCCGAAGGAGACCGTCTGATGGCTCGGTACCTCGTCACCGGCGCCGGAGGATTCATTGGCTCGCACATCCTGGAGAGACTTCGGGCGATGGGAGAGCCCGCGGAGGGCCTCGACAATTTCTCTACAGGCTTCCGTCATAACGCGGCAGCGACCTCCGGCACCGTCGTTGAAGGCGACATCAATGACGCCGACCTGCTGGGCCGGCTCCTTCAGGGTGTTGAAGTGGTTTTTCACGAGGCAGCAGTCCCATCGGTGCCACGATCGATAGCGGACCCGCTGGGGACGCATCGAGCGAACGTGCAGGGAACCCTCTCGCTCCTCGTCGCCTGCGCCGAGACGGGCGTCCGTCGGATCGTCTATGCTTCATCCTCTTCCATCTACGGCGACCAGCCCACTCCCAGGAAGCAGGAAAGCCAGCCCCCCGATCCCCTCTCCCCTTACGCCGCACAGAAATGGACCGGCGAGGTCTACTGCCGCGTCCTCGGCAAGCTCAAAGGCATAGAGACGGTGGCACTCCGGTACTTCAACGTCTTCGGTCCGAGGCAGGATCCGAACAGCCCCTACTCGGCCGTGATCCCGATATTCATCCGTTCGCTTCTGGCCGGGGAGAGGCCGACGATCTACGGCGACGGAGAGCAGACGCGGGATTTCACCTACGTGGGTGACATCGTCGAGGCCAACCTCAAGGCATCGGAGGCCACGGGGGTCTCCGGCGAGGTGATCAACGTCGCGGCGGGAGAGAGGACTACGGTGAACGAGTTGTTCCGGATCATCCGTTCCAGGATAGGCAGCGATCTGGAACCGATGTACGAGGCGCCGCGAACCGGAGATGTCCGCCACTCGCAGGCCGACAACTCCAAGCTCAAGAGGCTTCTCGGGTTCGAGCCGTCCCACTCCCTGGAAGACGGACTCGACCGGACGGTCGCCTGGTACCGGGATTCCGGGGGCGATCCGACCCGCTCACCGATTCCGTCTTGACAGGGACTGCCTGACGCCCTTAGACTCCTGGCTGTAATCCATTCCCCATCCTGGAACAAACAACAGGTCCCGACACATAGGTGGGCCGGGAGTCTCTCTCCACCGCGGAAGGGCGCGAGTGCGGGGCCCATCATGTGCGCGCAGGGAGGGGGCCGTCATTTCTACGAAGGGAGGGGGTTCACCATGAAGAGATCCAAACTCGAAGGCCCGGGCATCGTCACGGCCGTGATCCTGGCGTTGTTCATCCTCAAGATGGTTTACGCCGGGACCGACGTGAGGATGAATTCCGACGCACCCGGCGATGTTCAAAACGAGGTTCGCATCACTCAGAACGCCGCCGCTCTGCCGCTCACCAACAATCTTGTCGTCGCATACAACGACAGGACAGGGTCCACTTCTGCGAATCCCCTCGGCATCAGCTACAGCACGGACGGGGGCGTGACGTGGGCGGACACGCAGCTAAGCGTCCCGACGCCGCCGCTTGCGCAGGCTAACTTGCCCGTCATCTTCGATCCGATGATCGATTCCGATTCCCAGGGGAACATCTATGCGGGTTACATCGGAGCCGCATTCGCCGGCTCCGCCGCCAGTGGGATCTATATCGAGCGATCGACGGACATGGGGCAGACATGGTCGGGTCCGACGGAGATAGACTTCAACGTCGGCGCCCTGGGCCCGGTCGACCCCACGTTCAGGTTCAATGACCGGTGCGACATGTTCGTGGATTCGAACAACAACGTCTGTGTCGTCTGGATCAAGGACGTCGGCGTCAATCTGAGTACATCGGACATCTATTTCGCCAAGTCGCCTCCGCCCGTTCCACCGACGCCCTTCAACCCGACCGGGCTCGACTTCACGGGGTTCGGTCCGGGGAGCATCGCCCCGAAGACGATCAACGACAATCCAGGCGGGGGCGGGGGACCCATCGGCTGTCCGGGCGTCCTCTGCAATGTCGTGACCCCCGGGACGAATCCGGCTTCGGACCTGGCCAACGCTCCCACTGTCGTCTCGTCCGGCAGCACGGTTTACGTCGCCTGGGTCGCGGTGGACGTCAGGAATCGGGCCCCCAAGAACGCCGCCCTGATGATGCATGTATCGACGGACGGGGGCATGAGCTTCGCCTGCGGCATCACGGCGCTTTGCCTGGACGGCTCTCCCCTCCCGGGCGTGCCCCAGCAGGGGCTGTCGTCGAATCTGTCCACGGCCTCGGGCTTCGCGGCCGGCGTCCGTGACGATGTAACCTCCGGATCCTATCCGGTGATCGCCCTGGACCCGAATAACTCGCAGACGATCTACATGGCTTACGCCGCGGACCCGGTCGGATCACCGGACGACCCGATGGGGACGGACGAATCGAACATTTACCTCACCAGGTCCACCGACATGGGGACCAGCTGGTCGACGCCGACGCTCGTAAACGATGACGCCACCACGACCGATCAGTTCCACCCCGACATCGCTGTCAAGTCCGATGGCACGATCGACATCGTCTGGTACGACAAGCGAAACGCCACAAACGACGACGCCTGGGACGTCTACATCACCAAGAGCACCGACGGCGGCGCGACCTTCTCCGCCAACACCCGAATCACGGACTCTCCCTCCTTCGCATCACCCACGGCGTCAGACAACAGTCCCTGGATGGGCGAGTATCTCGGCATCGAGGTGGATAGCAGCACCGCTTACATCGCCTTCACATCCTCCGCCAGCGATGCGTTCGGCGATGTCTATTTCGACAGCATTGCCAATTCGGCCATCGGCGCAGGTCCGCCGAGCCAGTGTCCGCGCTCGCACGGATTCTGGAAGAACCACATCGGCGCCTGGCCG
Source organism: Planctomycetota bacterium (assembly GCA_027296055.1). Lineage (GTDB taxonomy): Bacteria > Planctomycetota > JAPUJT01 > JAPUJT01 > JAPUJT01 > JAPUJT01. The sequence goes on from JAPUJT010000095.1 coordinate 18,081, forward strand.
GTGACGAGCCTCGTGCTCGGGAGCCAGACCTATTCCCAGAGGGAGCTGATCGCCCTCCTGCGCAGACCCACCAAGGGAGACGCGAGCCTGATCCTGGCGAAGCAGCTCATCGCGGCGAAGCTGAACATCGCCAACGGCTCCGACCCGACCCCGGCCGCCGGCGCAATTGCCAGCGCGGACACGATCCTGTCGGGTTTCTCCGGGAAGCTGCCCTACCGCTTACGCACGAGGAGGTTCGTGGGGCGCTCGATGACGAGGGACGCCGCCGCCCTCGACGACTACAACGGCAGGCTGCTGACGCCCAACTGCACCCGCTAGATCGGGCAAGCTATCTGTGTTCCAGGCGGGCAAGCGCGAGACGCGCCGCCTCGCGCTCCCTCTCCGAGGTGGACCGATCTCGTAGGGCCTTCAGGACGGTTCGGGCCAGCTCCGTATCGATCCGCTCGAGGGCCCCGATCGAGCGAAGTCGACGAAGCGTCTCGCTCGGGAACGAGTCGTACGGCGGATGGAGGGCGCTGAGCAGGTCCCGGATCCGAGGCCCCACTTCTGGCGCGCTGTCCTTCAGGAGAGTTTCCCGGAGCATCCCCTCTGCCCGCGTCCCCAATCCTTTCAGTTCGTGGAAGGCAGTCTGCCGGACGGTGAAGTCCTTGCTCGCGAGATTCGCTATCCGCCCACGGATCAGTTCCGGGGCCGGCTCCTCCAGAAGCCGGTCCCGGATGAAGGTGACGGCCTCGTCCCCCTTCTCCGCCAGCCACCAGATCGCTTCGAAGGCCCTTCGACCGTCCTCGTCGGCCAGGGAGCCCCACAGGGCCTCCGCGGTCCCGACCGCATCCGGGCTGTCCGGGATGGGGGACAGATCCCAGATCAGGATGCTCGTCGGCGTGTCTCCCGCTGCCACTCGACTTCCGTCGGGCGAGAAGGCGATCGCCCCTCCGAAGCCCGTCGGCTCTGACGGCTCGAACGCGGTCGACCCGGTCGCCAGCTCCACCAGCTCCCAGCCGGAGCCATACCGGAGCAATGCCGCCCAGGCTGAATCCGAAGATAGGGCGCACGCGCTCCAACCCGAAGGAATGTGGGGACCGGATTCGATCGATTCGCCGGAGGGGATCTGCCAGCCGAGCAACTTTTGATCTGCGCCCCACGAAAAGAGCCTCTTCCCATCCGTCGAGAACTTCAGTCCGACGATGGAGCGCTCATGGCTCGCGATCTTCCTCATCGGCTGTCCCTCGGCCAGATTCCACAGGATGATGGTCGCGGGACCTTCCCTCACGGCCATCTCTCCCGAAGCCAGGACCAGGCCGTCGGGAGAGTAGGTCACGGGGCCCACGTAATTCCCGTGCCCCTCCAGCCGGCGGATGGCCTCGCCCGTAAGCACACTCCAGATGCGAACCGTCCTGTCATAGCTGCCGGATGCGACGTTCTTGCCGTCGGGCGAGAAGGCGACCGACGCTACCCCCATATCATGCCCTGGCATCCGCTGAAGCGATCGACCCGACTCCGTATCCCACAGGACGACTACCTTGTCCTGCCCCCCCGAGACAAGCCGGCTGCCGTCGGGCGAGAAAGCAATCGCCTGTACCTGACTCTCATGACCCTGCAGGACTAAAACCTCCTCGAAGGTATCGAGATTCCACAGGCGTATCGTCCTGTCGGATCCGCCCGACGCGAGCGCCTTCCCGTCCGGGGAGAAGGCCAGGCATTGGATTCGCCCCTCGTGGCCGACGGATTTGTTCACCTGCTTTCCCCGGGCCAGGTCCCAGATGCGGATCGTGCCGTCCCAGCCGGTGGAGATGAGGGTCTCGTCACCTGGCAGGAAGGCGACGCCCGATACCGTGTACTGATGGCCGATGAGGAGACTGCTGTCCTTCTCGAGCCCCGCGTCGAAAATGCGGATCATCCCATCGTGCGCGCCAACGGCGAACTGCTTTCCACTCCTGGAGAAGGCCCCCCGGGTGAAGCCGAGCCCCGTCGTCTCTGCCTGCTTCTTCCCGGACGGGAAGTCCCAGATCCTGATGCGAGTCTGTTCGACCAGGACCAACCTCTTTCCATCGGGCCAGAATGTCAGCGCGGCGTACCCCCCCGAGGGCCCCTCGTCGATCTCGAGGACTTCCTTTCCCGAATCCACTTCCATGACCTCGATCGATCCGAACGCCGTCGCGAGCCATCGGCTATCCGGAGAGAAGGCGAGTGTCTCGAAGCTTCTTCTCATCCTGTCGGCCTCGATGTTCTTCGGGATAATCTTGCGAACCGATTCACCGGTGATGGCATTCCGAATTCGGACGACTCCAGCCGCCGTCGCCGTGGCGAGCCACTTTCCATCTGGAGAGAAGGAAACGATCTGGGTGTTCGGAGGGCCGGGGAATGGAAAGATTTGCTCGCCGCTCTCCAGTTCCCAGAGTCCGGCCACCCGGGGGTTGCCTCCGACGGCGAGGAAGCTCCCGTCGGGGGATAGAGAGACGGAGGCTCCATACGGGAGCCCGTCCGCGAGCCCTGCTATCCGCCGACCGGAAGGCACTCCCCAGATCACGATCCGCTCTGGCCGTCCCGTCTGGCCCGAGGTGACGAGGAGTTTGCCGTCGGCAGACAGGTCCATCGCCCTCACCTGTCCCCCGGTCCGGAATCTCAACGATCCCAGACGCCCGATGGCTCCGGGAGGCAGCGGGTCTCCATACCGATCGACCCTCGGCCTCTCTTTCTGCCGCGCCTCCTGAGCGCGGGCCGTGGGCAGCAGCAGGAGACCAACAAGCATCGAGATGGGGAATGTGCGCATCGTCGAAAACCTCGCCACTCTTTTTACCCGGACGAGTCGCCCTGGACCACCCGCGTTACGCTTCCGCGACGGGTCCCCCAGAGCAAGACCAGACCGAGGAGGGAAGCCCCGAAGGCGACTCCGGCGGCAGCGGGATCGAGGAGGAGGGCCTTTCCGATCCCGAACGTCAGGCCGAACAGGAACAGGAGGCCCCCTGTGAATCGTAGAAATACTCCCCTTTCGCGTCGGTGGGTGACGCCCGCCGCGCGCGCCACGGGTCCCCAGAATCCTGGTGGCCGGACCTTTCTGTAGAAGGAGACCAGCGTTTCCATGGAGACGGGAGGCGTGAGGAGGGTCACGCCCATCCAGACGATGAGCGACATTCCCACCGTGGCGACGATCACCCTCCCATGCGCCAGCCCACCGGCCCTCCACGGCGAATCTTCCGGGGCGAAGAGGTGGATCGACCCTGCGACGACAACCGAAGTGAGCATCGCCGCCATCTCGCTCCAGCCATTCACCCTCCACCAGAACCAGCGCAGGAGCAGCACGGCTCCCGCCCCCGAGGCGAGAGCGAGAATCAGCGTGAAGAGTTCCGAGATCGATTCCTGCCTCCAGGCGAGGAGGGCGGCGAGCGCCATGAACGAGACGGTGGCGATCCGGGCCACGAGGACATAGTGCCTGTCCGTCCGGTCGCGCCAGAGAAACCTGCGATAGACATCGTTGACGAAGTAGGCGGAGGCCAGGTTGAGCTGGCTGTCGATCGTGGACATGAAGGCGCCCAGCAGGGATGCGATCATGAGCCCGAAGAGCCCCGGGGGCAGATACTTCACCATCATGAGCGGATAGGCTTGCTCGTGATCCTCCAGCTCGGGCATCGCCACCAGAGATACGAGAGCCACGATGATCCATGGCCAGGGTCTCAGGGCGTAGTGGGCGATGGTGAACCAGAGCGTGGCGAGGACGGAGTGCCGCTCGTCCTTGCACGCCGACATCCTCTGGATGATGATCCCTCCCCCATCCGCGTTCTGCCAGGACCACCACTGGACCGCCAGCAGCACGGCGATCAGGAATATGGGCTGCTCGAAGAATCCGAGCGAAGCATCCCCCGCTGGGGGCAGGAGGGAGAGCCGCTCCGTACCCCCATCGAGCTTCCCGATCTCCTCGAGCACCTTCTCCATGCCGCCCATGCGAGAGACGGCGATCACGGCGAGGGCGATCGAGCCGACCATCGCGATCACGAACTGAAGGAGATCGGTCATCACGACGCCCCAGAAACCGGAGATGGCGGCGTAGAGGACCGCCACACCTGCACAGATCGCCACCGCCTCCCACTTTTCCACGCCCAGGGTGACCTTGAGGATCTTGGACATCCCGAGCAGGACCCACGTCATCGCGATCGTGTTCACGACCGCGGCGAAATAGGCCCCTTTCACTCCCCGGATCAGCCTCGCCGACGTGCCGGAGTACCTCAGCTCCGCCAGCTCGACATCCGTCGTCACCCCCGCCCGGCGCCATAGCCGCGCCAGGTAGAAAACGGCGAGCAGGTGGCTGATCCCGAAACACCACCACATCCAGTTGAACCAGAGACCGTGCTCACGCACCCAGCCGGAGATGAGCAAAGGAGTGTCGGATGCGAACGACGTGGCCACCATCGACGTACCCGCGATCCACCAGGGAAGGTTGCGCCCCGAGATGAAGAACTCCTTCGTACTGCTGCCGGCCCGACGCGCCAGCAGTATCCCAATCCCCATCGAGACGGCCAGATAGGTCCCTATGATGATCCAGTCGATCGGTTGAAGGTGATGTTTCGGCAAGGGCGAGAGCCTATCCGAGTTGGAGTCCGTCCCCGCGGCGGCCGGCGGCGCAATCGATCGGGAGCTTCCCGCGAACCGGAATCTCGCCGAAGATGGCCCGCGCCGCCGCTTCCTGGGAGACCGCTGCATCCGAGAAGGTGCACATCTCCGCCGCCGTGCGAGGCGCCCCCTCGAGCAGACCTGGGCTTCCCAGCGCCAATGCGACGGCGTGGCCTCCGGGCATCGCCTCGCCGCCAAGCCCTGCCCGCGCCGAGCTATTCCAGGCGGCCGGCTTCCCGACGGGAGCCCAGATCACGCGTTCGAAGTCCCGCGCCATCTCCTCGACACGCTCCCGATCCGATCTCCTCCACCCCGGGAGGAGGTGCTGCACCGTCACGCGGGAGCACCGGGACACGGTGTCAATGAACGCCTCCGCGGCAAACGGATCGGGTCGATCCGGGACGGTGACGATCAGGACTCTCTTCCCTTTTTCGAAGGGGATGGCATCGCCCTCGTTGCGCAAGAGACAGACGCTCGCCTCGGCGAGGCTCTTGGCTGCATCTCTCCCGGACTCGACAGCGTCGTACGGACGACCCTCGCCGCCCTCCGGGGCCGGGAGGGAATCCAGCGCTCCCGATGGCTGCCGGCTCTTCAGGATGAGGATTCGCTTCACGGCCTCCTCCAGGCGCTCCCTGGGGACGTCGCCCGACTTCACCGCCTCCATCAGGGCCGCGTGGATCGGCGCCGGATGAGTCGGACAGAGCAACACGTCCGCACCTGCACCGAGGGCCTGAACCGCCGCATCCTCCTCGGTCATGATGGAGGCGATCCCTCCCATCAGGAGGGCGTCCGTCACGACGAGCCCACCAAAACCCATCTCCTGTCTCAGAAGATCCCTGATCACGCGCGGGCTGATCGTCGCGGGTCGGTCGTCGAGCGCCGGGCAGTGAAGGTGGCCGACCATGATGGCATCCACTCCGGCCCGGATAGCGCGACCGAACGGAACGAGATCTTGCGAGCGCATCTTCTCAGCGGTCCTCTCTATCACCGGGAGGGTGGAGTGGCTGTCCTCCGCGGCGAAGCCATGTCCGGGGAAATGCTTGGCACAGGTCGCCCCTCCGCGAGAGGCGGCGCCTCGGATGAAGGCCTCGCCAAATCGAGCGACATCCTCCGCCGAGTCCCCGTAGGACCGCGTGCCCACGATGGGCGACTCCGGGACCCCGAAGAGATCCAGAACGGGAGCCAGGATCAATTGAATGCCGACCGACCGCGCCTCGGCGGCGGTCACCTCGCCGTGCACCCGTGCCAGGCCTTCATCGCCCGCAGCGCCTATTCCCAGGTTAGCCGGGAACGTGATCCCGCCGGCGAGTCGCTCGCCGACCCCCCTCTCGATGTCGGCGGCGAAGATGGGGCGGCGTGGCAACGGCGTCGGCATGCTACCGATCAGCTTCGCCGCATCCATCAGGCTCCCAGCCCGGAGCAAGACGCCGCCGATCCAGTACCGCTCGACCGCGTCCAGGATCGCCTCGCGCGCCGCGTAGGTCGCCGGAAAGGCGGGGAAGATCGTCTGCCCGACCTTCTCCTCGAGGGACATCGAATCCAGGATCTCTTGGGTGGAATGGCGCATGCGGAGGTGGCGCTACTTCCCCTTCTCGGGGAGGTGAAAGAAGACCTGGGAGGTGTCGAGCCTCTTCTCTGACTTGTCGGAAGCGAGGAAGAAGAGAATCCGCGATCCCCCGCGGTCATTGAACAGCTCCAGCTGGAAGTCATGGTAGCCGGCCGAGAGGGTCACCTCCGCGCGCTCATACATGTTCTCCCAGCCATGATGGTTCCAGTCGTCGACGAGGAGCCTGCCATCGATGCTGAGTCGAACGCCATCGTTGTAGGCCGCGTAAACCGTGTAGGTCGCCTCGTACGGGGTCTTGAGGAATCCTGTCCAGCGGACTGAAAAAGGGGATGAGGGGACGCCGCGGGCAGGCGAGACGCTCTTCCAATCGAACTCGAGCTTGCGGTCGATCCGTCGGGTTACCCTCTCCTTGAACCGCTTCCCGCTGAAGTAGTCCCCCTGGAGCCCCGGCCGCACCTTTCCATCGTGGCGTTGGTTCCTGGCCACGACCCGGGCCTGCCAGACGTCGAAGTGACGGACTCGAACCTCCGCCTCCACTTCTTCCCTGCGTCGTAGCGCCGGTTCGTACTGCGGGTCAATCTCGATCGCGCGGTCGATGTCGAAGAGGGCCCCCGCCACATCGCCCAGGGAGTATCGGGCGATACCGCGATTCAGGTGGGCCTCCATGTCGTTCGGGTGGAGGGTGATCGCCTCCTGGAGAGCCTCCACGGCCTTCTTCTCCTTCCCGCTCTTGGCGAGGAGCAAGCCGCGAGTCCTTCGCGCCTCCGGGAGGCTGGGCGCGAGACGGATCGCCTCCTCGATCACCCCGAGGGCCTGCCGTCGATTCCCCTTCGGGGAGCAATCGGAGAGCGCCCAGTTCTGGAGGATCGCGCCGAGGGTCTCGTCCGGAGTCGCGTTCTTCAGGTAGACGCCATCGCGGATCGCCTGCGCGTGAATCCGCTTGTTCCGGACGTACCAGTCATCGGAGAGTCGTTCCCCCTGACGCGTCATCTCGATGTTGATACGGATCTTGCCGTCGTCGAAGCGAACGAAGTAATGGTTTGGTACCGGCACGCCATGAAGGGGAATGCCGAGCCGCTCGCCAACAACGAGCGCCAGCGAGGAGAGCCCGAGACAGGAGCCGGAACCCCTCTGGAGGACGGCAGGGAGAAAGAGGGAACTGGAATCGGCGATGTCGCCCGCGCTATGAAATCGCTTCTGGTCGAAGAAGACGTGGACGAGCGCATCCACCCACCCCTCCGGGGATGGATCCTTCCCCGCTCGCCGTCGCACCTCGAGGCAGAGTGCATCCACGGCGCCCAGCGCGGTCTCCCGTGAGAACCCCGCGTCCGAGCGACGCGAAGCGGCCAGGACCCGATCGAGAAACGTGTCCTGGCCGTGTCGTGGAATCCCCGGCGCTGCGAGCAGCCCGACGGGAACGAGGAACAGCACCCGTCGAAGGGCGCAACCTCTCACCCGTCTCTCCCTTCCCTTGAGCGCGGCCGTCGAAAGCGAGGAAGGGCCGCCCGTCGCCCAAGCGAATACCGAAACCCCAGGCCGCCCTACTTCTTGATGGCCGCCTTGAGCTCCTGGATCGCCTTCTTGAGCTCCGCAACCTCTGCCTTCAGCTCCCCGACTTCCTTGCGAAGCTTCTCGACCTCGGTGCGGGACCGCCCCGTGTACTTCTTGAACTGATTGCCATCCAGGAGACCGATCGCCGTCTGCTCATACGCCTTCACATGAACCTCGTGCCGGGAGCAGCTGAATCCCTTCCGGTGATCCTCTGAGCGGAGACGGGCCAGGTCTTTCTGCATCCCGAATACCTGATCCATCTGGACCTTCGTGAGGTCGACGGCCTTCAGCTTGACGATGATCTCGTCCCAGTTGTCATGGCAGGCGGATGCGTCATCGAGACTGCAGAAGAGAATGCCCCCCGTAACCACCAGGGATAGGATGACGAGGTACTTCATGGCGACCTGCGGTAAGGGTTAGGTGACACGCCCACGGACAGCCAGATCCGAGTATACGTGTGACGGAACAACGAGTCAATTCCGCACAGTCGCACGGAGCGGATCCGTAGGTCACACGACCAGCTTACCGAGGACGACGGGTCGCGACGCCCCGGTCACGGCCGGGAGTCCGGTCGCGTGGCCGTGGATCGCCTCGTTTGCCAGGATGGCGAACGCCACCGCCTCCTTCGATTCCGGCCCGATCTCCGAGACCTCAGCGAGATTCCTGACCGGGATAGGGTCGAACCGCTCCTCGAGAGCTCGCATGAGCGTCTGGTTGAACACCCCTCCCCCGCTCACCAGGACCTCGTCAATCCGGGTCCTCGGGAAGACGAAATTCTCGTAGGCCTGGTGAATCGATGCGGCGGTCAGCAAGGTCGCGGTCGCCAGGATGTCCTCTGGCCTACGGCTCCCGTGCCGCCGGATGACCTCGTCGGCGAATTCGCGCCCGAAATCCTCACGCCCCGTGGACTTCGGCGGGGAGAGTCGAAGGTACGGATGATCCAGCAGCTCGCCGAGGAGTCGAGCGTCCGCCTGCCCGCGTCCGGCAAGCTCGCCGCCCGGGTCGTACTGCTGCTTCCCCTCGGAGAACGTCCGCGCCACGTGATCGATCACCATGTTCCCCGGTCCTGTGTCGAAGGCGAAAACCCCGTCCGCCCGATCGGGCACGACCGTCACGTTGGCGATGCCACCGATGTTTTGCAGGGCGCGGACTCTCCCCTCCTCCCGGAAGAGAAGATAGTCTGCATAAGGGACCAGTGGCGCACCCGACCCTCCCGCCGCGATGTCGCGCGTGCGGAAGTCGCAGATCACGATCGCACCCGTGGCCTCCGCGATCACAGAGCCCTCTCCGATCTGTAATGTCGACGGGGTCGCATCCTGCCTCGGATCGATATGGCAGACCGTCTGGCCATGTGAACCGACGAGATCGATCCGCGGCGAGTCGGCCTCGAGCAGCGCGCAGGCTGCCTCCGCGAAGTGGCGGCCCACGATGAAATTCATCTCGCAGATCTCGCGCGCGTTCGCAGACGGCAGGTTCAGCACCCGATCCCGGATATCTTGCGGATAGGGAAATGATTCGAATCTCTTGAGCAGAACGCGGCTCGAGGAGCCGTGACCCGAGATCTCCACCAGAGCGGCGTCGATTCCATCGGCCGAGGTCCCGGACATCAGACCGACGACCCTCTTCGATTCCTTTTCCAGCAGGTCGAGGATGCGCCTCACGCCCCCTCCAGAGCCGACCGCAAATTGCCCTCGCTTCTCAGGATCTGGCGCGCAGCCCGGGCGGATCCCCCTCGTGACTCCATCACGATGGCCACCGTGACCTCCCCTCCCGCCCGATCCAGCAGCGCTCCGGCTCGCCGGAGCGATATGCCGCAGATCTCGGAGATGATCCCCTTGGCCCTCGTGCGTAGCTTCCGATTCGTCGCCCGCATCCCCACCATCCGATTGCCGTACACCCTTCCGCAGAGGACCGCGGCCGCCGTGCTCATCGCCTGGAGAACCGCGTGCGTTGCGATTCCCGCCTTCATGCGCGTCGAGCCCGCCAGCACCTCCGGGCCGGTGCCCAGCGGGATCCGGATCTCGGCCTCGGCGGGCGAGGAGCGGTTCGATGTGATCAGGATCCGAGTTGCCCCTCTCGTGCCGGCCTGTCGCAGGGCGCCCAGAACGAACGGTGTCAGGCCTCCGGCGGTTATCCCGCAGACGACGTCGCCCGAGTCGGCCCGCGCCGTTCGCATCGCGGATGCCCCATCTCCGGCGCTGTCCTCCGCCCCCTCGACGGCACGGTCGATCGCCTTCCGACCGCCTGCCAGGACGGCTCTCACTCGAGCCGCGGGTATCCCGAATGTAGGCGGCCACTCGGCAGCGTCGAGAGCCCCGATCCGGCCACTGGTTCCAGCTCCCACATAGATCAGCCTCCCGCCGTCGAGTACAGCCCTGGCGATCGCTTCCGCTCCGCGTGCGATCGCTCCGAGGTTGGACCTGAGACGTCTCAGCGCGTTCTCGTCTTCGCGAAGAATGAGGGAAACGATGGATCGGGCCGATTGCCGGTCCAGATTTCCGCTGTCCGGATGTGCTCTTTCAGTTATCGGGGTGACGGCACCCACCGGGGAGCGTCTTCGGGAAATGCGACGGGTTGCGCTCACCACGTCCGATGAAGAAAGGAGGAACCCCGATGGGGGGCGAGGAAGACTACTTACCTTTGTACTCGTCGAGCTGCTTCTGCTCGATGGCTTCCAGGAGCCCCTTGGCCTGCATCTGGATCAACTCGTCCGGGAACGCCTTTTCCACCGCGCGGGCGATGCTCTTGGCCTTCGAGTACTTCTTGGCCTCGAGGAATTTGCTTGCCTCGTCCAGTTTCTTCCGGGCGACAGCTCGGATCTCCTCGATGGCCGTGTCCACCTGGTCGAAGAGGGGGCTCTTGATCAGATCCCCCTTCTCCTCCTGGATCCGCATCACGGCGTTGAAGTGTTTCAGGGCGACGGCGTACTTCCTCGATTTGAATCCTTTCTGGCCCGCTTTGAAGTGCTTCTCCAGGGTCGAGAGTATCTTCCCTTTCTCTTTCGAGATCTCGATCGCCTTCTTCAGATTCTCCTCGATCCCCTTCGGATCCAGATCCTGGCTGTAGCGAGCGATTCTCTCGCCTTCCACGTCCAGGATCACGATCGCCCCCGTCCCGGGAACCACTCCGTACTCGGTGCAGAGCTCCTTGGCCTCCTCGGCCCCGCTCTCCACCCGCATCGGGACCACCTTCTTCATCTTCGAGGCGAACGACTTGCTGGAAAAAAGCGTGGCCTGCGCTTCGGTCGAAAACTCGTCCCCGCCCTCGAAGAAGAGAAGTCCAGCCCGCTTCTTGTCCTGCATGATCTCGCGGCCCTTCTTGTAGTCCTTCCAGCTGACAGGAGCGGCCGCTGCCAGCAGGACAAAGGCCGCCATCGTAGCAAGCACTGCTCGAAGCGCCCGGTGAGGATTATCCATCCGATGACGATTGCTCATTGATCGACTCCTCTGCGACGTACCGTGACTCTCGAATCATACTAGGGGCAGCAGGATCTCGCGTCAAGAGGCGCCACGTGGGGGACTCGCGTCATATGACCGTCACGCTGATCGGAAACGAGTGGTTGTTCCCCTCGTTGGATTCGGCGACGCGCTCTCCCGTGTCGACCTGGACCCAGGAGCGAAACGTCCCCACCGAGGCGTTGATGGAGACCGAGAAGGTCATGCTGACACCCGGATCCAGGTTGCTCACCTGGAGAAAGGCTGTCGAGAGGAAGTCTCCCGTTAGCGGGGTCACGGGGCGATCGAGATACACATCGAAAAAGAAGTTCGTCGCCGCGCTTCCCCCCTTGTTCATGATCGTGACGTCGTAGGTGATCTGCGGCCCCACGACCTGCGTTGTCACCGAGGTCAGCTCGAGATCCGCCGCCAGGGTGTCCCCCAGGTTGTACTCGACACTGCCGAAGACATTGTTCGACTCGACCACCTCGGGCACGTCGTTATCGGTGTCGACCTGGGCGTAGGAGATGTGGCGCGTCGATGACGAGACGAAGTCGAGGAAGTTGAGCGTCGTCATGGCCCCCGGAGCGAGATCGGCAACGATCGTGAAGTCATCCCCGAACTCGAACGGTCCCGGCGGTCCCAGCAAGATCGGATCCCGGTGAAAGTAGACATCGAGAACGAATGTCCCGCTGGCCTGCGACCCGAAGTTTTCGACCACGATGGTGTAGTCCACGTCGGCGCCGTTGAAGTCCGTCCGGTAGGCGCTGATCTCCAGCTCTGGTCCCACCAGCAGCCTCTCCGGGCCCTCGACGTTGTTGGTCTCGAAGGTCTCCGCGATCATGTCGAACGTGTCGGCCTGGACCCACGACTGGTAGGCTCCCGTCGGCGTCAGCGTCCGGGTGAAGATGAGTGGCATCGCCGTCCCCGCCGCCAGGCCGCCCGCGATGAAGATCCCGTCGTCCCCGACCTCCGCCACTGTCGGCGCGTTGGTCCGGTCGTAGTAGAGATCGACCCAGAAATCGACGGAGTTCACCAGCCCGATGTTCTCCACAATGAGGTCATACGTGACGTCCAGGCCGGTGACGGAGGCGCTGAACGACGAGATGATGATCTCGGGGGTGTTGGGGGCCGCGACCGTGACCTGAAGCGGCCCGAACACGTTGTTGGTCTCGTCCGTCTCGGCCACCTGCTCCAGCGTGTCTACCTGAACGTGGGAATCGAAGACACCGGGCGGCGATCCGATCCGAGTCTTCTGGAACGTCAACGAGCTGCCTGCCGTCAGCCCGAAAACCGGGATGAAGTCATCGCCCGTCTGCTGGGCGACCGGGGGCGAGGCAGGATCGTAGTAGAGGTCGATGTAGAAGAGAGTCGCGTTCCCGGTTCCCTGGTTCTGGACCGTGATCAGGTAGTCGACATCCAGATTGGTCACCGTGGCCGAGAAGGCGGTGATGAGCAGGTCCGGAACAGGCGGCAGGGGCACGGTGAAAATGACCGGATTGAGGGTTACGTTGTTCTGCTCGTTCGACTCCGTGATGTCTTCCGGGGAGTCGACCTGGGCCCAGGATACGTACTGACCCGGGGCCAAGCCGAAGTTCGAGAAAAAGACGGGGCGCGCCTCACCGGCCCGGATCAAGGGGACGAACTGGGAGTTGTCGCCAACGTCGCCCGGATTGGGCCTCGCCGGCTGGTCCTCGTAGAGATCGACGATCAGATCGACCACATCCGCCGCGCCCTGGTTCGTGACTTCCACGGTCCAGGTGGGTATGTCGCCGTTGAGGACCACGCTGAAGGACGTGATCGTCAGGTCGGGCCTCGGTGGGGACTTTGCGCTGCTGCTGCCGCCTCCGCCACAGGAGATTTGCGCTACCGCGGCGCCGAGAACGATGAGCCAGGCCCACCCGCCCAATCGAGAATCCCTCCCTCTCGACAAACGCATCCCAACTCCTCCTCGTGATGCAGAACTCCCCCAGACTGTGCCTCTCGGATCTCTAAATTGTAGCTGATTTACGACCTTCCGGCAACCGGCCTCCCCCGGCTCCTTCAGCGCCCCGGCTCGAGTTGACACTTCCCCCGGATCGCCAGTATCCTGCGAGCCTTGACCGACCCGGCGGAACGCGTCTGGCCGCAATGTGGGCCGGACCATCGAGAAGGATCCGCGCATGGATGGTGACAGAGATGCCCGCCGTAACGGCCGGCCGGATCGGCATACGATTCGCAAGATGTTCGCGAGGATCGCTCCCCGGTACGATCTGCTCAATCGGCTCCTGTCCGGGTGGACCGATCAACGCTGGCGTCGGAGGGCCGTCGAGGCAGCCCTGCGGGGTCACGATGGGGGCATCATGAAGGTCCTCGACACCTGCGCCGGCACGGGGGACCTGGGAATAGCCTTCGCGCGCCGTCTCGGACCCGATGCCCGGGTCTTCGGCTGTGATTTCACGCAGGAGATGCTGACCCGGTTCGCGCGAAAGGCGGCGGAGGCGCGCCTGGAATCACCACCTCGGATCGCGGCGGGAGACTCCCTCGCTTTGCCCTTCCGGGACGAGACTTTCGATATCGTCTCCTCCGCGTTCGGCGTGCGAAACGTCGCCGTCGGCAGCGAGGGCGGAGTCCGCCCGGCCCTGGTCGCCGCGTTCAGGGAGATGCGGCGGGTCCTCCTTCCCCGAGGGAAGGCGGTCATCCTGGAGTTCTCGAGACCCCACGGGGGCTGGGCTGCGCCGGCGATGAATCTATACTTCAGAAAGGTCCTTCCCGTGATCGGGAACCTCATCGCGGGCAAGGGGGAGACGGCCTATGGATACCTCCCACTGTCCGTGAAAGGTTTTCCGGAAGGAGAAGAACTCATGTCGCTTCTCGAACAGGCCGGGTTCCGCGCGCTGAGCGCGGTGCCCCTCACCGCGAGGATCGCTACCCTCTACCTCGCCGAGCGGACGGGACCAGCCCCGGAACAAAGGAGAGAGGCATCCCATGGCGTACGATGACCTGAGACAGTTCATCTCCGCGCTGGAAAAGGCCGGCGAGCTGATCCGTATCCCTGCCGAGGTCGATCCCGTCCTCGAGATCACGGAGATCACGGACCGGGTCTCCAAGGCCAAGGGCCCGGCCCTACTCTTCGAGAATCCCAAGGGCTCGAAGATGCCCGTGGCGATCAATCTCTTCGGCACCGAACGGCGGATGAAGATGGCCCTCGGCTGCGATCGGATCGAGGAGGTCGTGGAGCGCATCCAGGATCTTCTCTCCCTCTCGGATCGCGCCCCGACGAGCCTTCTCGACAAGATCAAGATGCTCCCACGCCTGAAGGACCTGGCGTCGTTCTTCCCCACCGTGGTCAAGAAGGGTCCCTGCAAGGAGGTGATCCGGACGGACAACTTCTCCCTGCTGGACCTCCCCGTCCTCAAGTGCTGGCCCGAGGATGGAGGCCGAACGATAACGTTTCCCCTGGTCTTCACCCGAAATCCGGATACCGGCGCTCGGAACGTCGGAGTCTACCGGATGCAGATCTTCGACGAGCGCACCACGGCGATGCACTGGCAAATCCATAAGCACGGAGCCCAGCACCATAGACAGAGCGAGGGAAAGAGCAAGCGAATCGAGGTTGCCTGCGCGATCGGGTCGGACCCGGCTACCTGCTTCTCCGGAATCGTGCCCCTCCCTGACGACGTTGACGAGATGATCTTCGCGGGCTTCCTCCGCTCCGGTCCCGTGCGAATGGTCAAGTGCGAGACGGTGGACCTCGAAGTGCCGGCCAACTCCGAGATCGTGCTCGAAGGTTACGTCGACCCAGGCGAGCGGAGAGTCGAGGGGCCCTTCGGGGATCACACCGGGTTCTACTCCCTGGCGGACGACTACCCCGTGTTTCACACGACGGCGATCACACACCGTAAGGACCCGATCTACCAGACGATCATCGTGGGGAAGCCCCCGATGGAGGACTGCTACATGGGCTGGGCGGTGGAGCGACTGTTTCTGCCCCTCGTGCGCAAGCAGCTCCCTGAGGTGATCGACATGCACATGCCCTTCGAGGGAATCTTTCACAACCTGTTGATCGTCTCGATCCGCAAGCGCTATCCCGGACACGCCCGGAAGGTGATGCATTCCTTCTGGGGGCTCGGACAGGCGATGCTCTCGAAATGCATCGTCGTCGTGGACGACGACACCGATGTCCACAACGTCGGGGAGGTGGTCTGGAAGGTCCTCAACCATATCGACCCGGAACGAGATATCGAGTTCGTCCACGGGCCGATCGACTCGCTGGATCACGCCTCTCGACTCCCCAATTACGGGTCCAAGATGGGCATCGACGGGACGAAGAAGCTCGCCTCGGAAGGATTCCAGAGGAAATGGCCGGACGAGATCCTGATGACTCCCGAGATACGTCGACGAGTCGAGGAGCGCTGGAAGGAGTTCGGGATTCCGATTCCCGTCACGAGATGAGCGACATCGATCCCGTAATCGAATTCCTCAATAAGCAGTGCGAGGAGTTTGCCCGTACGCTTTCCAGGAATGGGGCGGCCCCGGCGGCGCTCCGGGCGCGACGCGGCCATCTCAAGCTTTTCCTCCTGCATTACGTGCATGGCCAGGCACGCTGTCCTCTTTCCGAGGTCAGCGGCCGCGAGGTGATTGAATTTGTCGGGACCTGGTACGTCCGGCACGTTGCCAATGCCAGCGAGGACACGATCCGCTCGATTCTCTCCACCTTGCTCGCCTTCTTCCGATGGCGGACGGGTCGGGGCGAATTGAGCTCCGACCGGCTCGCCGAGATCGTCTCGGTTTGCGAGCGGGAGGATTACTTCCTCACGCGTTTGGCCGAATACCATAAGAGCGTCGGCGATGAAGTGGCGTTCGAGGCGTGGTTGGAGAAGCGGTGGGGATGGATCGATACGGCCGGACCCGTGCAGCCCCGTTTGGTCTCGCGCCTGTCCCCGGACCCGGGCCTGGTTGCGGCGATAGAGCGGAAGCCCCTCCCTTCCCTCGCCACGGACTTCAAGGTTCTGCTCGATGCGATGAACGAGACGCGCTACCGCGTGAGTCGGTCCGGAGAGAAACTGATCCCGTCTGCGGTGCAGGAGCTGAATCGCCAGCTGGAAGACCCCGATCCCCTGCCCGAGCGCCCTCGCCAGGAGGACGCACCCCGGGTCAACGCTATCCACACGGCCGTCCGCCGCCTCCAGCTCTTTGGAAAGGGGGCCGGGAACCGTCTCGAGCCCCTCCCCGACCTGCGCGAGGTTCTGGAGATGGCGGAACCGCCTCGATTCGCTCTCCTCCTCGACGTCCTCTGGAATCGGCTCGTCTGGGACGAACTTGCCCCATCCCGTCGCAAACGTCCGGAGCGCCGACTTCAGGACGCTCGCGCCTGGCTCGCCAGGATCCTCGCGATGTTTCCGGTGGGGCCGGTGGTGAGACTGTCCGGGGAAGGGTCGGAGCCCCATCAGCGCCTCGCTGGCCTGCTGGAGGGTGACGCGGGATTCGTCAGATGCCTGCTCCCTGTGCTGGAACGCGGTGGCCTCTGGTTCGCCGAGATGGGCGGACGGAAACGGGGCGCCGCCAAGATCCTGTCCCTTCGTATCACGGTCTTTGGCCACGCCATCCTGACGGTGTGGGGGAAGGGGGCTGGCTCCGGCGCCCCTCCCCCGCCGCTCGACGAGCTCCTCGTCGTTCGTGAGGCCCCCTCCATCGGAGCCAACGGCAACGGCGGGGTACTGCGGCCTCCCGTCGATTGACCGGTTCTGGTAGTCTCCCTGGTGAAGTGGTTGATGACCCTTCCCGATGGAAGGAGAGAGAACGTGGCCGAGGAAAGGCGTAGCAAGAAAGAGTCATGGGTGACGAGCTTCGTCCTCGTCCTGCCTCTCATGATCGGGTACGTTGCAGGAATCATCCTGTTGGGCCCGAAGATGGTGAACGGCGCGGATGTGATCAACCCCTTCATCCTCGGTCAATTGGGGTTCTACGGCCTGCTCGGATTCAACCTGGCGCTCATTGCCCTCTGCCTGTTTCTGATCTCCTACTTGAAGAAGAGGGATCGGTTCGACCCGAAGAGGTTCCTTCCCACGATCCTCGAGAGCAGCTTCTACGCGGTGACGATGGGTAGCTTCATCATCTTCGTGATGAAGCAGACGACCCTGATTGCCATGGCCACGTCGGATCGCCCCCCTCCCCTGGAGGGGCTCGTCATCTCCCTCGGGGCGGGCGTCAACGAGGAGCTATTCTTCCGCGTGGGTCTCCTCGGGGCGCTCGCCTACCTTGGAGAGGACCTGCTGGGGCTAAAGAAGGGATCGGCAGTGGTGATGGCGATCATCCTCTCATCGATCGCCTTCTCCCTGGCCCACTACCTCGGAGCGGAGGAGTTTCAGGGGATCACCTTCGTCTATCGATGTCTTGCCGGAGTCATCTTCTCGGTAGTCTACAAGTTTCGCTCGTTCGCCATAGCCGTCTATACGCACACCCTCTACGACATAATGGTACTCGTGGTGCCCTCCCCTTGAGGAAGGTCGATTGGACAGTAGCAGCAAGACCTCCGAACCCAGACAGGCCGAGGAGGACGGCGAGCCTCTCGGCGTATTGCTCGACGATCCCGAGTCGGCAGATCTTCTCCAGGTGGGCGCCGCCCTGACAGGAGTGCTAGGGCTCCTTCAAGCCGATGCCACCCATCGGGCGCGATACGCCCACGGTGTCGTCCTGGAAAACGCTGAGCCGCCGGTCGCCCGCGATCTCCTCTCGGCTCTCGACAAGCACGGTCTGGCCGCCTTCACCGTTCCGGCCGACAAGCTCCTCCAGATGCCGGAAGAAACACGAATCAAGGAGGCCAGGCTCGATTTGAAAGTCCTCGAGATGAGCCCTGGCTCTTCATTCTCTGGCCTCGCGGTCCCCTGGCAACAGATCGGGGCGATCTCGATCTACGCCATCGAGGAGCCGATCGAGGCGAGAGTTCGGTCGGACATGCTCCTGCACGCCGTCCCGGACCGCCTGTTGCGCCCGGGCCTGGTGCGAGCGATTGACGAGATCCAGGAGAGGAGGGCCAAGGGAGTCGAGGTCCACCTCCGAGCCGACTTCGTCTGCCCTGCGGCGGGCTTCCTGCTGCGAGTGGACCGGGATTGTCGGATCACCGGACAGCCGGATGATTCGCCAGAGGTCCACAGCCTGGAGAGGTACATCCGATTCCTGGAGGAGGTGATCGCTCGAAGCGGCGCCTACGTCCCTACCTCGGCTCTGCTCTTCCTCGAGGAGCCGCGGATCCGGCCGATCGTCCTGGCGCGGGCGGAGGAGAGGAGGAATCGAAATATGTGGCTATGGCATATGATTCCGACGGGACGCCTGGACGAGAGGGGTTAGAGAGATATATGACCAAACGCATTGTCGTCTCCATCACAGGGGCTAGCGGCGTCGCCTATGGTGTCCGACTCCTCGACGTCGTCGCCACCCAGGCCCTGGTCTCCCTCGTGGTCACACAGGGGGCGAGGAAGGTCCTGGAGACGGAGGGTGGGGACGGCGTCGATCTGGACGCTGTGATAGATCGGCATCAGGATCGTATCACGGTCCTGGACGACTCGAACATTGCTGCGGGGCCGGCGAGCGGCTCCTACCCCACGGATGGAATGGTCGTGATTCCATGCAGCATGGACACTCTGGCTGCGATCGCATCAGGATCCTCACGGAGGCTTACACATCGAGCGGCTCACGTCACGCTGAAGGAAGGTCGCAAGCTGGTCCTCGTCCCCCGCGAGACGCCCCTCAACATCATCTTCATCGAAAACCTTCTTCGGGTCGCTCGAGCCGGCGCCACCGTGCTGCCGGCGAGCCCCGGTTTCTACCACAAGCCGAAGACGATCGTGGAGCTGGTCGACTTCGTCGTGGGCAAGGCCCTGGATCAGTTTGGCATCTCTCATGACCTCTACCGGCGTTGGGGGAGCTGAGAGCATGGCCGTTGGTGGCATCCTGGCCTTCTTCCGCGACATCAAGATCGAGCACTCGATCTTCGCCCTTCCGTTCGCCCTCACCGCCGCAATCCTCGCGGGCGGGTTGACGGTCCCTCTCGTGGTCAAGATCCTCCTCGCCCTCCTGTTCGCCCGCACCTCAGGAATGGCTTTCAACCGCCTGGCCGATGCCCGGATCGATGCCCGAAATCCCCGCACGTCCGGAAGGGCCCTCCCCAGCGGCCGGATTCGAACGGCGGAGTACCTGGTCCTCTTCGCCGTACCCACTGCCGGGTTTGTCATCGTCTGCGCCACGATCCGGCCCATCTGCCTCATCCTGTCCCCGGTCGCCCTCCTGATCGTCCTCGGCTACTCGTTCACGAAGCGATTCACCGCGGCGACCCACTTTTTCCTCGGGCTCGCCCTGGCTTCGGCCCCGATCGGGGCATGGATCGCCCTCCGAGGGACCCTCGATCCCCTTCCCTTGCTGCTCGGAGCTTCCGTCCTGTTCTGGACGGCGGGGTTCGACATCATCTATGCCTGCCTGGATCACGAGTTCGACAGGAGAGCGGCGATTCATTCCCTCCCCGCTCGCATCGGCATCGGGCCTGCTCTCCGGATCTCCGCAGCCTGCCACGTCCTGTCGGTCGTCGGCCTCGCCGCGATGACGTTCCTGGACGACAAGTTGGGAATCTTGTCCCTCGTCGGAGTGGCACTCGTCGGGATCCTTCTCCTGTACGAGCATCGGATCGTGAGGCCGGACGACCTTTCCCGGGTCGGGACGGCCTTCTTCACGATCAACGGTATCGTCAGCGTCCTCTTCTTTTCGGCGGTGGCTCTGGACGTGTTCGTGGTGCGCGCCTAGCCGCCTCGGCCTTTACCCGGAAGCGTAGGCCATGACCGAGGTCACTCTGGGGATCGTCCCGTACCTGAACGCCCTGCCGCTGGTCGAGGGCCTCCAAGGAATGTCCACGGTCAGGCTGATCCGCGCCGTCCCCTCCCGATTGACGGACCTCCTGTCTCGGGGCGAGGTAGATGCGGCCACGCTCCCGATCGCTGACGCGGCCAGTGACCCGACGTATCGGGTCATCCCCGGGATATCGATCGGCTCCCGCGGCGAGGTGGGGAGCGTCAAGTTGTTTCATCGGGAAGAGCTGGAAGCGGTACGGACGGTCCGGCTGGACCCGGCGTCCAGAACGTCCGTTATCTTGCTGAAGATTCTCCTCGAGAAGCGTTTCGGCCTCCGGCCCGCGTACCGAACGGGCCCCGCCGGCGAAGGATCGGACGATGCCTACCTGCTCATCGGAGACGATTGCCTGTTCGCTGACCCGGGAGGTTATCGAGCCCTGGATCTGGGAGCGGCGTGGACCTCCTGGACGGGACTCCCGTTCGTCTACGCCGCCTGGGTCGCCCGCAAGGAACTTCCAGGTCTATCCCGTGTGCTCTCCGAAGCGAGGCGAAGGGGGCTGGCGGTGCTGGATCGAATCGTTCTCGATGCCGCGGAGAGCCTGGGAAGGGATGCGGAGCGAATCGATTCCTATCTCCGTCGGATGATGAGGTATGATCTGGATGGGGACGCGCTCGAGGCGGTAGATCTCTTCTACCACCATGCGGCCGATCTGGGCGCCCTTCCGGAAGGAGCGGCCATCCGGCTAGCGGAGGCAGATAGCCCTCGCGGGCACTGAAAGACGTCGAAATGGACGTATCGAACATCCTCGAGGGGCTCAACGAGCGGAGTCGGAATGCCTTCCGGGAGGGAGAGCGAATCCGATCGTTCGCGTCCTACATGAAGGACCTCACCGACGATACGTATCGATTCTCGAGAAGCGCTGCCCAGTACGTACGCGACATGTTCGACTTCTACGGCTCGGAGGAGAGACAGTCGATGGGCGAGAAAGTCACCAGGCTTCTCCTCTTCGACGCCCCCTTCGACGATGGAAAGGACCAGGTCTACGGGCAGGAGGTGGTCCAGTCCAAGATCTATCGAAACCTGGCCCACTTCGCCCGCGAGGGGACGGCCCACCGCCTGATCCTCCTGCACGGGCCCAATGGTTCGTCCAAGACATCGATCGTTCGCGTAATCTTTCGCGGCCTGGAGCACTACTCGCGGCAGCCCGAGGGAGTGCTCTACGCCATATCCTGGATCTTTCCGAAGAAGGACGTCTCGGCCGCCAAGTTGGGGTTCGGCGCCAAGGGACGAATCTCCTCGCCTCGCGACAACTCGGACTACCCGAGCTTCGCCTACCTGACGGGGGAGGAGATTGCCACGCGGATCCTGTGCGAGCAGAAGGACCCGCCATTCTTCCTTCTTCCGCTGAAGGAGAGGGAACACCTGTTGAAGGCGGCGATGGAGAGAGATGCCTACCCGGAGGAATCGCCGCTGCATTTCCTCGAGGGTATGCTCTGTCAGAAGTGCAAGTCGATCTATGAGAATCTTCTCAACGCCTACCAGGGGGATTGGATACGCGTCGCACAGCACGTTCGAGTGGAGCGGATCTTCATCTCCCAGAGATACCGCACAGGCGCCGTCACCGTGGAGCCGCAGATGCATGTCGATGCGGGTATCCGACAGCTCACGACCGACGCCAGCCTGAGCGAGCTTCCTGCATCGCTACAAACTCTTCCCCTGTTTCTGACCTACGGCGACCTCGTCGACGCCAACCCGGGGATCATCGAGTACAGCGATCTCCTCAAGCGACCGATCGAGATGAACCGCTACCTTCTCGGGACCTCGGAGAAGGGGACGGTGAACCTCGAGTGTCAAACCGTCTACCTGAACCTCGTGATGATGGGGACGTCCAACGAGAAGCAGCTCGACGCCCTCAAGCAAACCCCCGATTTCACCTCCTTCCGCGGCCGGCGGGCCTTCGTCCAGACGCCGTACATCCTCGAGGCCAGCAAGGAGGCCCAGATCTACGGGCCCATGACCAAGACGATCGGCCTGCGACAGCATGTCGCTCCTCATGTCGCGGATGTGGCGGGGCTGTGGGCGGTCCTCACGCGAATGCGTCGTCCGGATCCGGACAACTATCCTGCGCCGTTGCGGGCGATCCTCTCCCGGCTATCTCCGATGCAGAAGGCCGCTCTCTACGATCGATCGCAGGCGCCGGAGGAGCTGCGGGAGGCAGATCGGAAGCTCCTGGTCTCCTGGGTTTCACGGATTCGCGCCGAGCTGCGTGAGGACGTCAACTACGAGGGCAGGTACGGGTCTTCGCCTCGTGAGATCAAGGAGGTGATCGCCAATGCCGCCGAGGCCGCAGGGGCAGGCTGTCTGACGCCGCTCGCGATCTTCGCAGGCCTCAGAGACCTGGTCAAAGAGAAGACGCTGTACGACTTTCTCAGGCTCGAGCCATCGGGAGGTTACCACGACAACGAACGGTTCATCACCGAGGTGGAAGAGGAGTACCTGAAGTGGGTGACCACCGAGATCACGGACTCGATGGATCTCGTCGAGGAGGAAGAGTATGACCGGCGATTCACCGACTACCTTCAGCACGTGATGGCGTACAACAAGAAGGAGAAGGTTCGCCAGCCGACGACCAGCGAGATGATGGACCCCGACCCCGAAGTGATGGGGGGGGTCGAGAACCTCCTCGACCTGAAGGAGGACGTGGACACGTTCCGCACGAGCCTCGTCGCCAAGGTCGGCGCCTTCGTCGTGGATAATCCGGGGGCCCCCCTGAGCTACCGGGACCTGTTTCCGGGCATCCTGAAAGCATTGAAGAGGGACTTCTATCGGCAGAGGAAGACCAGAATCCGCAAGATCGAGGAAGACCTGATGCGGCACGGCATGGAGGAGTTCGGACAGCTCCAGAAGGTCGATCAGGAAAAGGTCGAAACGACCCTGCACCGGATGGTCAACGACTACCACTACTGTGAGCGGTGTGCGAAGGAGATCATCCTCCACGTACTGAAACTAGATCACATCCCCGGTATCACTGAATGATGTATCACTGAATGACAGAAGCATGCTTCAGGAAGTGACCGGATCATCCTTGAGAGCATCCGGCGTCTCCAGGACCTCGTAACCGCTCGAAACCATGCCCCGGCGCAGGTACGTCGCCTTGGCGGCCTCGTTCTCATCGTGGACGTAGAGTCGAATGCCGCAATAGCCCGGTCGGGATGCCAGTTTCTCCACGTGGCGGTAGAGAGAAGTGAAGACCCCCTGCCGACGGTGGTCGGAAAGGATGTATACGCTCTGGAGCCACAGGAACATTCCGTTCCGCCAGTCACTCCACTCGAAGGTGACGGCGAGCTGGCCGACCACGGATCCCTCCACTTCGGCGAGGTAGTATCGTCCCTTGGCAGAGTCCTCGAGGAGAGCCCTCACGCCCTCCCTCAGGATCGACCTGTCGGGCGCCAGGCCCTCGGACTCTTCCGCCAGAGCGGCGTTGAAGGCCACGATAGTCTCCAGGTCCTGGAGACTGCCCTCTCGAATCACGGCTACACTCACTGCGTTCCTCGATCTTGAAAGGCGTTCCGGATGAGATCTCGCTGGAGGATCCTGCCGTCTTCCGACATCAGGACCGATACGACATCGAACCGGATGGGAACGTTCAGAAGCTTCTTCTGCTTGAGGTAGAAGGCTGCGGCGCGGGTGTATCGACGTTGTTTTCGAGGGGTGACGGAGATTTCCGGAGGCCCGTATCGGTCTGTCATGCGGGTCTTGACTTCCACGAACACGATGGTTCCCGAGTCATCGGCGACCAGGTCCACCTCACCGAAACGGCAGGTGTAATTTCTCTCGAGGATCCGGAACCGCTTCTGCCGCAGCATCCCTTCGGCGGCCCTTTCGCCCTTGGTTCCCAGCCTCCTGGTGCTTCGGCCCACTACTTAGCTTTCTGCGGAGGCTCCTTCCTCTTTTGCTTGTCTCTTCTCGACGTCCTCGCCCGCGAGCCGGACATCCCTGCGCCTCTCCTTGACGCGCGTCGCCTTGCCGACACGGTCCCGGAGATAGTAGAGTTTGCCCCTCCTCACCTTTCCGCTGCGGGTGACCTTGAGATCGGAGATGAGAGGGGAGTGGATCGGAAAGATCCGTTCCACACCTTCCCCCTGAACGATCCGCCGCACGGTGAACATCTCCTTCGCCCCGGTCCCCCTCCGGGAGATGACCGTTCCGGTGAAGACCTGCACCCTCTCCTTGTCGCCCTCCTTGATGCGGAGGTGGACATCGACCGTGTCCCCGATCCGAAAGGAGGGGATCTCCTTCTTCTCCATACGTTTTTCGATGCCGTCAACGATATCCATCGGTACCTCCGCTCCGCAAATCCGGCCGGACCGCCAGGGTGCGTCTCAAGCCCTCCTGCCGCCTCCACTCATCGATCTTCTTGTGGTCCCCGCCAAGCAGCACCTCGGGGACCCGCATCCCACGAAACTCAGGGGGACGAGTATACTGGGGGAAGTCCAGCACACCACCCTTGAACGACTCCGCATCCGCCGAAGAAGCGTCTCCCAGAACGCCCGGAATCTGCCGGGCCAGCCCCTCGATCAATACGAGGGACGGGATCTCTCCCCCGGAGAGGACGTAATCTCCGATCGAGATCTCTTCCGGTGACAACCCGATCCGAACCCTTTCGTCGATCCCCTCGTACCGTCCACAGATCAAGACCAATCGCTGCTCCCTGGCAAGCTCGTCGAGAAGCTCCTGGTCGAGCCGCTTCCCCTGGGGGGTCAGCAGGATCAGCCGGCCGTCCTTCGTCCCGCCGATGGCCTCTACTGCCTCGAAGATCGGACCCGGGGTCATCAACATCCCGGGACCTCCCCCGTACGGGCGATCGTCGACGTTCCTCCTCTTCCCCACTCCCCACGTTCGCAGGTCGTGGAGGCGGATCTCGAGCAAGCCTTTCTCGATGGCGATCTTCAGTATGCTCGCCGAGAGTGGGCTCTCGAAGAATCCTGGAAACAATGTCAGTACGTCGATCTTGATCACGACTCAGCTCAGGACTTCTTCTTGGCCGACGCCTTCTTCGTCGTCTTCTTCTTCTTCTTCTTCGCCGCGGCTCCGGCCTTCTTCAAGTTCCTCACGGCCACCTTCGGCTTCCCCTTCTTGGGCGCCGCCCTCTTCTTGCGTTTCTCCATGCGTTTCGCTGCAACGGATTTTTCCGGCTTCGGGAACTTGATTCCTCGCTCACGCAGCAGGTTCGCGACGGTCACAGTTGGTTGGGCCCCCACGCTCAGCCAGTATTCGATCCTGTCCTTCGTCAGCGAGACCTTCTTCTCCTTATCGGCCACGAGCGGGTCGTAATACCCGAGCCTCTCGATCGTCCGGCCGTCCCTCTGCGCCCTGGCATCGGCCGCCACGATCCGGTAGAAGGCCCGATTCCTTCGTCCTGCTCTCTTCAGCCGTAGCTTGACTGCCATCTCCCTTTCCTCTCCGGGCCCTCAGGCCCTAGCCCGAAAAACTCGTCAGCGAATGCGACGCATTCCCTCGAGAATCCTTCGGACTACCAACGTCGAAGCTTGGACTTCTTCGCCTTTTTCTTGCCCATTCCCTTCAGGGCTCCCGGTCCCATCATAGATTCGAGCGCCCCGCTCTTGCGCATTCCCTTCAACATCTTCTTCATGTGCTTGAACTCTTTGACGAGGCGGTTGACCTCCACCACCTGCGTCCCGCTGCCCGAAGCGATCCGAGCGCGCCGACTCGGATTCAGGACATCCGGCTGGCGGCGTTCCCGAGGCGTCATGGAGTTGATGATCGCTTCGAACTTCCAGATTTCCTTCTCGTCGAAATCCATCCCCTTGAGCTGCGAGCCGAGACCAGGCACGAGGCCAAGCCAGTCCTTCAGGGATCCCAGCTTTCTGAGCTGACGCAGCTGGGCCCGAAAATCCTCCATGTTGAGGGTGTCCGCGAGGAGGCGGTCTCTCAGACGCGTCGCCTCCTCCACGTCGATCGCCGACTGGGCCTTCTCGACCAGGCTGACGACATCCCCCATGCCGAGAATCCGGGATGCCATCCCCTCCGCATGGAACTCCTCCAGGGCCGCGGCCTTCTCCCCGGTACCGATGTATCGGATCACCTTGCCGGTCACCGCCCGCACCGAGAGAGCGGCACCCCCGCGCGCGTCCCCGTCCATCTTCGTGAGTATCACCCCGGTCAGGGAGAGTTGTGCGTCGAACTCCTTGGCGCTTTGCACCGCGTCCTGGCCCGTCATGGCATCGCAGACGAGCAACACCTCGTGAGGCTCGACCCGATCCGCAATCTCCTTGACCTCGGCCATCAAGCGCTCGTCGATATGCAGTCGCCCCGCCGTGTCCAGGATCACATAGTCTCGATCCGTCTCCTTGGCCTGCCGCACGGCCCGCTCGCAGATCCGGGGGGGCCGGCCGCCCGGCTCCGAGTAGACCGGCACGCCGATCTGCTCTCCGAGAACCTTCAGCTGCTCGACCGCCGCGGGCCGTTGAGTATCGGCGGCGACGAGGAGGGGCTGTCCTCCCTTCCTGTCCAGCATCTTGGCCAGCTTGGCGCACGTGGTCGTCTTCCCGCTTCCCTGGAGGCCCGCCACCAGTATCACCGTCGGGCCACTGGGGCTCTTGGCGAGTGGAATCCTTCCGGGACCGAGCAGCTGGACCAGCTCGTCCTTTACGATCTTGACGATCTGCTGGCCGGGTCTGATGCTCTTGATGACTTCGTCACCGACTGCCTTCTCGGTGACGCGGTCGATGAAGTCCTTGACGACCTTGTAGTGGACGTCCGCCTCGAGAAGGGCCCGCCGGACCTCCCGCATCCCCTCGCGGATGTTCACCTCGGTGAGCCGCCCGCGCGCCGTCAGCCGGTCCAGCGCCTTGGTCAGCGACTCGCTGAGAGATTCAAACACCCCTACTCCTCCTCGCGACGGATGCGGGCCCCGAGCGATTCCAGCCGCTCCTCGATCCTCTCATACCCGCGATCGATATGGTAGACCCGATGCACCTCGGTCGTTCCCTTGGCCCGGAGGCCGGCGAGGACGAGCGCGGCACTGGCCCGCAGGTCCGAGGCCATCACCGGAGCCCCGGAGAGGCCCTTCACACCGAGCACGATCGCCGAAGGACCCTCCTTCCGGATCTGGGCGCCCAGACGGTTCAGCTCCGCCACGTGCATGAACCTGTCGGGGTAGATCTTTTCGGTGATCACGCTGATCCCGTTCGCCACCGAGAGGAGGACCATCAACTGGGCCTGGATGTCCGTCGGAAAGCCTGGATAGGGAAGTGTCGTGACGTCCACTGCTTTCAGCGTGGACGGCCCCTTCACCCGGATCCCGTCATCCGTCTTCTCCAGGGAAACCCCCACCTCCTTCAGGATGTCGATCACGGCGCTCAGATGCTCGGACGAGGCTCCCCTGACGGTGACGTCCCCCCCCGTGATCGCTCCCGCGACGAGGAACGTGCCGGCCTCGACTCGATCCGGGATAACGCTGTATTCCACTCCCTGAAGACGCTCGACGCCGGTGATCCTCATCTGGGAGCTTCCCGCACCCTCGATCTTCCCCCCCATCTTGACGAGGAAGCCGGCGAGGTCTTGAATCTCCGGTTCGCAGGCGGCGTTGACGATCGTCGTCTCCCCCTCCGCCAGGGTGGCCGCCATCATCACGTTGGCCGTTCCCAGGACGGTGGATCCCGAGTGTCCGCCCAGGTAGACCTCTCCACCCTTGAGCCTCTTGCATCTCGACTCGACGTAGCCGTGGCGAACCTCGATCTCCGCTCCCAGGGCGCGGAGTCCCTTCAAGTGGAGGTCTATCGGCCGGTTCCCGATCACGCACCCGCCGGGGAGGGAGACCCGCGCCTGACCTCGCCGCGCAAGGAGCGGACCCAGCACACAGAATGACGCCCGCATCTTGCTCACCAGTTCGTAGGTCGCAGTCACGTTCCGCTCGTAGACCATTTCGATCTCCAGCGTCCCGTCCTCTCCCCGGCCGATTTCCGCACCCAGCTCCTGCAGGATGCGGAGTAGTGTCTTGATGTCTCTCAGGTCCGGGACGTTTCGGAACCGGCACTTGCCTTCCGCGAGGAGGGTCGCGGCCAGGATTGGCAGGGCAGCGTTCTTCGCTCCACCTACCTGGACCACGCCCTTGAGGGGCCGTCCGCCTTCGATGACGAACTTATCCATCGGCCACCACCTTCCGGGCCGTGACGACCCGATCCAGCCCGGAGATGTCCCGGAGGATTCTCGCATCCCGCAGTCCCGGGGCGGATGAGAGTGTCGACAGGACGTCCCGTTCCATCCCGAGACCCACCTCGCAGGCGATGAGCCCTCCGGGCGAGAGCAGGTCGCTCGCCGCGCGCGCGAGCCTCTCATAAATCCGCAGTGGATCGCCGCTCCCGAACACCGCCAGACTCGGTTCGAACTCCCGGACCGTCGGATCGACTCGATCATCGCCGGGCAGGACGTACGGCGGGTTGCAGAGGATCGCGTCGACCCCCTCCTCGACGACCGTCTGCCGCAACGGGTCGTCCAGATCCCCGATCACGAATCGGATTCGACCGCCGACACCGTGGAGGTCCGCGTTCGACCTGGCGACGTCGATGGCATCGGACGAGATGTCCGTGGCGATCACGCTGCACCCCGGCACCTGGCAGGCCATGCTCACGGCGATCGGCCCGGCTCCCGTCCCGATGTCCGCCACCGTCCCGACCCCACCTCTCTCCTCCCGGAGGAAGCGGACCCCTTCATCCACCAGAATCTCCGTGTCGGGCCTCGGAATCAGGACCCTCGCGTCTACCTGGAATTCGAGGGAGTAGAACTCCTTCTTGCCGGTGATGTACGCCACCGGCTCCCCTCCTTGACGCCTCACGATCCTCTTCTCATAGGCCCGCAGCCCCTCCTCATCGATCTCGCCGTCCATCGCCAGCAGCTTCGCGCGATCACATCCGAGGAGGTCGGCCAGCAGGACTTCCGCATCGAGCCCCCCATCCGGACTCAGTCTGGATGTGGCCCAGCGGAGAAGCGCGGGCACTTCCGGGCTCACCGTCGGCCCTGACCCGGATCCCGCGCTCATGATTTTGCCTGCAGGCGAATCTTGCGATCGTGTTCGAGGAGCTTTCCCACCAGCTCGTCCAGATGCCCTGCCAGGACATTCTCGAGCTGATGGACGGCCAGATGGATCCGGTGGTCGGTGACACGATTCTGGGGGAAGTTGTACGTGCGAATGCGCTGGCTTCGATCGCCAGACCCGATGAGCGTGCGCCGGAGATCCCCCCGCTTCTCGGCCTCCTCCCGCTCCGCCTTGTCCAGAAGGCGGCTGCGAAGGATCCGGAGTGCCTTGGCCCGGTTCTTGTGCTGTGACTTCTCGTCCTGACACTTGACGACGATCCCCGTCGGGATATGGGTCATCCGCACGGCCGAGCTGGTCTTGTTGACGCTCTGGCCTCCCGGTCCCCCTGCCCGCATCGTGTCCACCCGGATGTCGTTGGGGTTGATATCGATGTCCACTTCCTCCGCCTCCGGCAGCACGGCCACCGTCGCGGCGGAGGTATGGATCCTCCCCTGGGCCTCCGTCTTGGGGACCCGTTGCACCCGGTGTCCCCCGCTCTCGAACTGCAGCTCGCGAAAGGCCCCATCCCCTTGCACCGAGATGATCGCCTCCTTCAGGCCGTCGAGGTTGGTCCTCACGGCCTCCAGGACGTCGACCTTCCACCCCCGTCGCTCGGCGAACTTCGTGTACATCCGATAGAGGTCCGCGGCGAAGAGACTGGCCTCGTCTCCACCGGTCCCTGCCCGGATCTCCATGATCGCGTTCCGATCTCCCCCCTCCTCTTCCGAGAGGATGAGGTCCTCGAGACGCCGCTCCGTCTCCTCGAGACGCTTGCTGAGGATCTCGACTTCCCCCCGCGCGTACTCCGCAAGCTCCTCGTCTCCATCGGCCATGATCGACTTCGCCTCCTGGAGGGCCTGCTGGACCTCCTTGAACTGACGATAGACGCCGACCATCTTCGCGAGGGAGCCGTGCTCCTTGACCGCGGCACGGTATCGAGTGGAATTGGAGATGACCTCGGGATCCTGGAGGAGAATCTCCAGTTCCCTGTGGCGGCTCTCCCTGGCTTCCAGGCGGTCAAACATGCAACCGTCGCCCCCCTGAACCGCTTCGCGAGAGCAAGCCAGGACCGCTCTCTAGGGAGCTTCGGAGGGCGTCTTCGCAGGCTGCTTCCGCCCCTTGTCCGCCTGCTCCTGGACGCTACTCTCGCTCCAGCCGTACTTCTTCTGGAACTTCTCGACGCGTCCAGCGGTGTCCACGTACTTCTGCTTCCCTGTGTAGAAGGGGTGGCACTTCGAGCAGATCTCGACCTGGATGCGGGCCTTGGTGGAGCGGGTCTTGAAGGTCTCCCCGCAGCCACAGGTGACAACCGCCTCTACGTATTTGGGATGGATTTTTGCTTTCATATCGAACCTCCTCCCCATTCGGGGGCCACTCAAAGCTGGCGTAGTATAACAAGATACGTCGGCCTGATCAACGGCGAGGATGCGGTATATGGGCTCTGGGGGGAGGTTTAGGCGGATTCGCGCTTGGCGCGTCGGCTCTCGCGGGTCTTCTCGGACTTCGACAGGATCGGCTTCTTGCCCTCGATCGCGTCCTTCGTCACGGTAAAGACGAGCCCCTTCTTCTTCTCGGGAAGGTCGAACAGGATATCCAGCATCGAGCTCTCCAGGATCGATCGGACGGCCCGGGCCCCTGTCCCTCGGGCGAGGGCCTTCTTCGAAAGGGACTGCAGGGCCCCCTCCGTGAATTTCAGCTCGGCCCCCTCCATCTCGAAGAGCTTTTGGTACTGCCTGATGATCGCGTTCTTCGGCTCGAGCATGACCCGGATGAGGTCCTTCTCGGACAACGGCAGGACGGGGGCCACGACGGGGAAACGGCCAAGCAGCTCCGGGATGAGGCCGAACTTGAGCAGATCGTCGGTCTCGACCTGGGGAAGAAGCTTCGCCAGATCAAGCTCCTCCTCGCCTTCGTCTGTCCCCTCGGACGAGAAACCGATGAGGCGCTGACCGGTCCGCTGGCCGATGATCTCCTCGATGCCACTGAAGGTGCCGCCAGCCATGAAGAGGATCTTGGAGGTATCCACCTGGATGTACTGCTGCTCGGGATGCTTGCGGCCGCCCTGCGGCGGAACGTTCGCGATCGTCCCCTCCAGCATCTTGAGAAGGGCCTGCTGGACACCCTCCCCGGACACGTCCCGCGTGATCGAGACGTTGTGGATCGTCTTCCCGATCTTGTCGATCTCGTCGATGAAGATGATTCCCCGTTCCGCCTGGGGGACGTCGAAGTCGGCAGCTTGAAGCAGTTTCAGAAGAAGGTTTTCGACGTCCTCGCCGACATACCCCGCCTCGGTCAGCGTCGTCGCGTCTCCGATGGCGAAGGGAACATCAAGAATCCTGGCGAGCGTTCGGGCGAGGAGCGTCTTTCCCGTCCCTGTCGGGCCGATCAGAAGGACGTTCGATTTGTCCATCTCGACGTCGGAGTCTTCCTCCAGGTTGGAGAGCATCCGCTTGTAGTGGGTGTGGACCGCCACGGAGAGGACCTTCTTGGCCCATTCCTGCCCGACCACATACCTCTCCAGTTCCCTCTTGATCTCCCTGGGGCGAGGAATCTTTTGCGCGACCAGATCGAGGCCGCCGCCCGGTCTCTGATCGTGTCGGAGCAGAGCGTGACAGTCATCGACGCAGAAGTTGCAGATGTAGACCCCTGGCGGGCCGGCGAACAGGCGGTCGACCCGGTGGGGAGGTCGGTCACAAAAGGTGCACTGCTCGGCACCCCTCCCTGACCTGCGCCCTCGGGCCATGTTCCTACTCCTCGCTCTTCTCGGAAGAGTCTCCCACCTTGAGGGTGGTGATGACCTCGTCGACCAGGCCGTACTCCTTGGCCTGATCGGCCGACATGAAGAAGTCCCGGTCTGTATCCTTCGTCACCTGATCGACAGTCTGGCCGGTGTGCTTCGCGAGGATCACGATCAGGTTCCTCTTGAGCCGATCGATCTCCTTCGCCTGGATGCTGATGTCGGATGCGGTTCCCTGGACCCCGCCCCACGGCTGGTGGATCAGGATCCGCGCATTCGGCAGGGAGTGTCTCTTTCCCGTGGTTCCGGCCGCGAGAAGGACGGCGCCCATGCTGGAAGCCTGTCCCAGGCAGTACGTGGCGATATCGCACTGGACGAATTGCATCGTGTCGTAGATCGCGAGCCCGGAGGTCACGGAACCTCCCGGAGAGTTGATGTAGATGTTGATGTCCTGGTTCTTGTTCTCGCTCACCAGAAAGAGGATCTGGGCAATCACGACATCGGCCAGGTGGTCCTCGACGGGGCCGCCTATGAATATGATGCGGTCCTTCAGGAGGCGGGAGTAGATGTCGTACGATCGCTCTCCTCGGCCGGTCTTCTCGATCACAAAGGGAATCAACTGGTTGTGCGGCATGGTGGCCCCTTCCATTCTCTCTTATCGGCCCCGATCTCGCCGGGGCTTGACCCTAAATTGCTATCAGACTTCATCTTCGGCCCGGGGGACGATTCGTGAGGGGGGGGGTGAGAGAGATACGGGCTACTTCTTTCCTTTGGAGGAGCCACCCCCACCCTTCTTGGTCTTCTTAGCGGTACCGGACTTGCCTTTCCCCGCCTCAGGCTTCTTCGCCGCGGAGGTTTTTTTGGCAGTCTTCGGCTTGGGCCCCGCTTTCTTGGGGGCCTTGGCCTTCGCAGGCGCGGCGGCCTTCGGCTCGGGCGAGGGCGTGACCTTCGCGTGCTCACGGAGGAACGCCCGGACCTTCGCGTGCCGCATTTCCGTCCGGATCACGCTGAGCTGCCCGGAGTCCCGCAACTCGTCCTTCAGTGCCTGAAGCACGAGTCCGCGCTCCGCGGCGTAGGCGGTGAGGTGTTGGTCCACCTCGTCCTCGGTGACGAAGAGCTTCTCGGCCTCCGCCACCTTGTCGAGCAGGAAGATCTCGCGGAGGCTGCGCCCGATTTCTTCTTTGGACTTCGAGCGGCCTTCACGGAGGAAGTCCTGGATCTCCTTCTCCCCGAGCCCCATCTGCTGGAGTCTCCAGCTCCGCCGGGCCTCGACGTTATCCGCTTCACTCTCGATGATATCTTCCGGCAAGGGGAGGTCTATCGTCTCCAGGATCTTCCCCAGGATGGCACTCTCGATCTGGGGATTCTTCTCCATCTCCTTGCGCTCGGCCACCCGGCGGGTGACGTCCTCGCGAACCTTAGCGGCAGAGTCGAACCCGAGGTCCTTCGCCATCGTCTCGTCCAGCTCGGGAATGCGAGCCCGCTTGACCTCCTTCGGGGACACGGAGATCTTCGCCTGCTTCCCCCGGTGCTCCTTCTCGGGGAATGTGTCACCAAGCTCCACCTCGACGTCACGATCCTCGTCGACCTTGGAACCGATGAAGAGGTCGCGGATCTTTGGATCCTTCACTCCGAGGACCTCGTCGGACCCGACGGGGACCGACGTCTCCTCCTCGAAGCGAACCCTTTCCTCTCCCACGTGCAGGGCCACGTCGGCGATCAGGTAGTCCCCTTCCCTGGCAATCCCGTCCTCGGCGGTCACCAGCTCCGCCCGCCCTTGCAGGACTCGCTGGATCGCCGAGTCGATTTCCTCCTCGGTCGGCGCGAGGACCGGCTCTTCGACCTCGATGCCCTTGTAGGTCCCCAGCTCGAACTCGGGCCGGATATTCAGCGTGACCTCGAAGCTGAGAGGTTTATCCCACTCGAATTCGACTTTATCGAACTTGGGCTGGCCTAGCGGGGAGAGCTTCTTGTCCGTCACAGCCTCTTCGTAGGACGACTGCAATAGACCTTCCTTGACCTCGTCCCGTATCTGCGTCCCGAATCTCTTCTCCAGGATCGGCCGCGGAACGTGACCCTTGCGAAAGCCGGGATAGACCAGTTCCGAGCCGATCTCCTTGTAGCCCTTTTCCACCTCCTCGATCACCTTTTCCGCCGGCACCAAGACCTTCAGCAGGCGCTTGCAGGGACCGAGCTCCTCCAGCTCGATCGTCGTCTCGAGCCCCGCGGAGTCCTCCGCTTCCGGGGTCGCGACCGTCTCAGGTCGCGGATCCTCGACGCTTGCCGGGGTCTCGCTTTTCGGTTCTTCCGCCATGGGAATCAGGTTCCTGAGGCCACAGACTTGTGGGACGCCGGATTATATCGACGCCCCGAAGGACTGTCAATTCAACGCCCAGCCATGGACTTCGAGATTCGCCAGAACTACGATTGTCCCTTCTGCATGGAGGAGGAAGCGGATGAGATATCGACTGACGGGCCTATTTCTGGCGCTCACCTTTCAGGGATGCGCATCCCTGGAGATCTCGTCCTGGGAGTACCGCCAGCCCGGACAGCCGAGCGCGGTCCGGGCCGCCGCATCCATCGGCGAGACGGTCGGGTTCGTGGCGTTCATGCCGGTCTCGCTGGCCCTCTTTCCCATCCTGTTGCCGATCGTCCACATCTTCGACGTAGGGGACCCCTACACCCTCCTCTTCCTGCCCTCTATCAAGGCAGGCGAGGTCGGCTCGGTGGCGCTCGGGGGGCTGGTAAGCGGGGCCATCGCCCCCTTCCGGGGAAGCGGGAAGGAGGCTCCTCCCGAAGCGATATCCTCGGAGGAGCGGGCGCCGCCCGGGGCGACCAGCCCCTCCCCGAGCCGAGGCCGGCGGAGGCGACGGAATCCGTGATGGGGTTGACCCTCGGCAGCGGCTACTTAGCATCATGCAATAGGTCGTGTGGAGGGGGGGGCTTCCGCATCGCTCAAACAGTTCATCGCACGAGATCGCTGGGACGGGGTGCTGTCCTGAAAATGGAGGTGCGAGATGCCAAGGCTCCTGGCCGGCCGCTTCGGGATCCTGATCCTTTTCGTCATCGTCTCGGTCATCGTCTCGGTCATCGTCGCGTGTCACGACGACGATGACGATGACGACAACCCCCTGAATGACGACGGCGTCGTGGTCCATGACAACGCCGCCGGCGGGATGTTCGACGACCGAGCGTCGGCGATCGCCATCGACTCGATGGGCAGAATCCTCGTCGCGGGCCATAGCTGGAGCGCCAGCTTCGACCTGGACCTCGTCGTATGGCGATTCCGTAGCGACGGCAGACTCGACGGAACGTTCGCCGGGCAGGGATGGGTCACCGACGACGGCGCCGCCGGCGGGATGTTCGACGACCTCGGCCATGCGATCGTCGTCGATTCGATGGACAACGTCGTAGTCGCCGGCTCGAGCACCAACGCCTCCTTCAACCAGGATCTGACCGTCTGGAGGTTCACTGAAGCCGGAGTACCGGATACCTCCTTCGGTACGAACGGCTCGGTCAGTCACGACGGCGCCGCAGGGGGCGGCGGGGATGACGAGGGCCGCGGCATGGCCCTCGACGCGTCAGGGAACATCATCGTCGCCGGGTCCAGCGCCGGACCGGCCGGCGATCTCGACCTGGCCATCTGGCGATTCGACATGACGGGGGCCCTCGATGTGACGTTCAACGGCCAGGGATGGGTGACGCACGACAACGCGGCGGGCGGAATGGCCGACGATGCTGCCGAGGCCGTCCTCCTCGAGCCAACGGGGAGCATCCTCGCAGCCGGCTGGAGCGTCAACGCCACCGGAGATCTCGACATGGCACTCTGGAGATTCGACGGATCGGGCACCCTGGATTCGACCCTCAACGCCGTCGGTTGGCTGGTCCACCATGACGCCGCAGGCGGGATGGCGGATGACTTCGGGCTGTCGATCGACCAGTACGGCTCGGGCCGGATCGTGGTCAGCGGTGCCAGTCAGAACTCGGATATGAACCATGACATGGTCGTGTGGCGATTCAATCCCGCGGGGGGCCTCGATGGAACCTTCAACACCCAGGGCTGGATCGTACATGCATCGGCTGCGGGAGGCATCGGCGACGACGTCGGACACGGCGTCGTCATCGACGCGGACGGTAATGTCATCGTCGCCGGGGAGAGCCAGAACGTCTTCACCAACCAGGACCGCGTGGTCTGGCGCCTCCGGGTGGATGGTAGCCTGGACACGTCCTTCCACATGAACGGATTCGTCGCCGAGGACGGCGCCGCCGGAGGATCGGGGGACGACATAGGCCGCGCCGTGGCACTCAACTCCACGGAGGCGATCCTTGTCGCCGGGGAGAGCGAGAACATCTCCGGCAATCAGGACGCCGCCGTCTGGAAAGAGTAGGACGTGCCTAACCCGTCCGACTCGAGCCCGGACCGGGAACCTCGCCTGGTGATCCTGCCTGTTCTCGGATTCCTGCTGGTCTTGGGACTCCTTGCCCTGTGGACCTGGTATCAGCTGGGCCCCAAGAAGGATCGCGCCCGGATTGCCTGCTCGAATAATCTCCGCTATATCGGCGTCGCCGTTCACCTTTATTTGAACGACTACGAATCCTCCCCTGGGGCAGAGAGCAAGGTTGAGGGGATCACGCTTGGACAGATTCTCATCGACGAGGTTATGCTGGACGATCTCGAGATCCTGGTCTGCCCGGCCTCGAGGGATCGGCCGGCCATCCGGAATCCCGACGGTAGCTGCACGATCGGGCCCGGTAACTGCTCTTATATGTTCTCGTCCAGACTCATTTCCAGATCGGGGTCGGAAGACCTTCCCATTGCGGCGGAAAAAGTAGTGATGCACGCCTCTCGATCCGAGGCTCCAGGGCACTCCGGGGGCCGAAACGTCCTCTTCCTGGACGGAAGCGTGAAGTGGGTAACTTCAGAGAGATTCGATCGCGAAATCCTGCCCCTCATCGAGTCACCCGGAGAATAGACCCAGGGGACACGCAGTCCTTGGGACCGACGGGGACTGTCCCCTTTTCTCTTCTCCCTATTATCTTCAGCGGCAGTTCGGGGTGAGCAGGCCGTTGTTGTAGTCGTCCAGGATTCCTGCCACGTCGACCATCGACTGGCCAGTCGCCGTGGAGGGCGCCACATCGTAGGGCGGCATTCCAGCGAAGCCCGCCAGCAGGGCGTCGGCATCCGCCAAACACGGCAAGATCACCGCGAGATCGGAGCCATTCGCCACGTTCAGCTTGGCGGCGATGAGCTGCTTCATGAGGATGACGCTGGCGTCCCCTCGGGTCGGAGTCCCGAGGACGACGAGACACGACGCCTGATCGCACGCCTCGAATCCCAGGTCCAGCGTGGTCACCGGCCAGAGGTCGGGGTGGTTCTTCCAGTACCCCTGCCCGCGCGGGCATAGCAAACCTCCACCTACACCCAGCTTGGACACGAAGGCATCCTTGCCGTTGCGGGTCGTATCGAAGGCGCCCGCCGTCACCGGGAAGTTATTGGACTTGGTGTTACCGGTGACGTAGGCGTCGCCGAGGGAGTCCGTCGCGACGGATCGCCCGTCATCGTCCCTGTTGCCTCCGAGGAACGTCGAGTAGACGAGGCCGCTTCCCGAGGTCAGCAGCCTTGCCACGAAGGCATCCGTGTCCCCCTTGTGGCTCTCATCGAACGCACCCGGCGTGACTGGAAAACCGCCGGATTCCGTCCGACCGGTCACGTAGGCCTCTCGACCGAGGAGGGTGATGCCCCGGCCATCATCGAAGCCCGATCCGCCGAGGAAGGTGGCGTAGACGAGGCCGTTACCGGACGGCTCGAGCTTGGCGACGAAGACGTCGTCGTCCCCGTTATGGGTCTCGTCGAAGGCCCCGGTCGTCGTCGGGAAATTGCCCGACTTGGTCCGGCCGGTCACATAGGCACTCCCCAGGACGTCCACGGCGATGGCCCCCCCTCGATCACTCTTGTTGCCGCCCAGATAGGTCGAGTAGACGAGAGCGTCGCCCGCCGGGGTCAGCTTCGTGACATAGGCATCGGAATTGCCGCTTAGGCTGGTGTCGAAGGCTCCCCCGGTCGTCGGGAAGTTTCCCGAATCCGTGTCGCCCGTCACGTAGGCGTTTCCGCCTGCATCCACTTGAACGGACTGCGCGTCATCATCTCTGTTCCCTCCAAGATAGGTGGCATAGACGAGGGCGCTTCCAGCGGCGTTCAGCTTCGCGACGAAGGCATCCTGCCGACCGTTCGGCGAGGTGTCGAAGGCCCCCACCGTCGCGGGGAAATTGCCCGACTTGCTCCGACCCACGACGTAGGCGCAGCCCGCCGCGTCCACCGAGATCGCATTGCCACGATCGGCGTCGCTGCCCCCGATGAAGGTCCCGTAGATCATTCCACTACCATCCGGAGTCAGCTTCACCACGAAGGCGTCGGCCCGCCCGTTGTGGCTCCGATCGTAGGCTCCATGGGTGACGGGAAAGTCGCGAGACTTGGTCCGGCCGGTCACGTAGGCGCTCCCGGCATTGTCTATCGCGAGGCCCTGAGCGGCGTCGGTGCTGCGATTCCCCCCGATATAGGTGGCGTAGACGAGGTTGCTTCCATCCGG
The DNA here is from genome assembly GCA_027296055.1 of Planctomycetota bacterium. Taxonomy (GTDB): domain Bacteria; phylum Planctomycetota; class JAPUJT01; order JAPUJT01; family JAPUJT01; genus JAPUJT01. Next base: position 56,479 of record JAPUJT010000095.1, read on the forward strand.
GGTGAGCTTCGCCACGAATGCGGACTCGGTATTCCCGAGGGAGACGTCGAACGCCCCCGCCGTGGCGGGAAAATTCACCGAGCTGGTCGGGCCCGCTATGTAGGCGCTTCCGGCTGCATCCACGGCGATCGAGAATCCATCATCGCTATCCGTTCCACCCAGATAGGTGGAGTAGTGGGGATCGATGAGGAGGGGACGGGTGCCGTCCCAGCCGCTGCACTCGAATCCCACGGAGTGGCGACCGCGAATCTCGAGGCGGCAGCCAATCTCGGCGCCCGACGCGTCGTAGGCCAGAGGGGCTCCGTCATGAATCTCGCCGACCGCGGTGTCAATGATGAGGGACCCGTCCAGATCTATGCGGAGGCCCTCCACCCCCTCGTACACCAGGGTGATCTCCCGCGGGTCGGCCCCCGGCTGGACCCGGAACGCATACTTCAACCCTGTTGGGGTCGCCTGGTAGATCAGGTCGATGCCATCATACAGGTCCGTGTAGACGACCTCGTCGAAGCTGCGCACGTCCCGATGCCACTCCATCGGATCGCTTCCGAACAGGTAGTGGCTCCGGTACGGCTTCTCTTTCACGCCCTCCGGAAGGACAGAGTTGGAACCTTCGAAGCCAACGCGGACGAGCACGCCGCGGACCCGCTCCGGGGGGATGGCGTCCTCTGCGGATCCGAGCGTCTCTTGATCGCGGGCCATGGGCTCCTGGGCCGGTTCCACGACTGCGAGGAGGATTTCACTACGAGAGAGACCGACTTTCACGCCGCCGGTCGTGACGTAGAAGAGGACGTCTCCGTTCTCCACCTGTCCTGCATTCTCGGTGAAGTCACTGGAGGGAAGGGGAAGTGGGCCGCTGAGATCCGGGGGAGACGACGCCGATCTACGTGGCGCTCCGGCATTCTCACCGCAGTTGACCAGAAGTACCAACAGGGTGCCCAGCATGGTGCACAACCAACGATGATTTCGCGCGCGCCCGCTCATGGAATACCTCCTGCGATGATGGGGGACGTGTTCGATACCTGACCCAGGATTCTCATCCGGGAAGAAGGGCACATTCTGCGCCCCGCCATGACGGCTTTTCAAGGTCTTTTTTTTCTAGATCCATTCACCAGGCCCTTTCCCGGGCGTCGATTCGTCCTTGACCCGATCGCCGGATGTGCACTACCATGCGCCGCTACAAGGGGGCCGTCGACCCGAGGTCGCCCGGTCTTGGGGCAGTCACTCTGGATATCGCGTCTCCAAGCCATGATCCTGTAGATTCAAAGGAAGTAACAAATCGGGGGAGTTCTCCCAGGACTTGCCCGCACGGGGCTCATCCTCTATTTCTCTGGAGGTACATCCCCGGCATTCGCTGGAGGTGGGGAATGAATCGGGGCATCACGAGGATCTACACTGTCATCCTGACGGTCGCCCTCACGCTGGGACTCTTCGCCTGCGGAAGTAGCAGCAGCAGCAAGAAGAAGGCGCCGGCTGCCCCTACCGGGGTGACGGCCACATCCAATGATTCGAATCAGGTGATGATCACCTGGACACCCGTGTCCGGGGCGTCGACCTATAACATCTACTCCGGCACGACCCCGGGCGTCACGCCGGCGAACGGGGCTCGGATCACCGCGGCGTTTCCAGGGTACGTACACCGCGGCTTGAATAACGGCGCGACCTACTACTATGTCGTGACCGCCTTGGGCGGGACGCGAGAGGGCGCCGAATCGAGTGAGACCTCAGCGGTCCCCCTGGCGGCCCCTTCGGCCTCGGCGGGGGGTGGGACCTCGCAGGTCACACTCACCTGGGGCTCCGTTCTCGGAGCGACCTCATACAACGTCTACTCGTCCACGACCTCGGGCGTATCGAAGGCGACGGGTAACCAGGTCTCCGGGGTCTCCTCACCCTATGCGCACACGGGCCTGACCGACGGCACGACCTACTACTACGTGGTCACCGCTGTGAGCTCGGTCGGCGGGGGCTCCGAGAGCAGCGAATCTCCCGGCGACTTCGCGGTTCCCCTGGCGGCGCCGACGGGCGTCTCGGCAACGTCGGGAGCCAACGAGGTGATCGTCGACTGGATTTCAGCACCGGCGGCGACTTCCTACAACATCTACTGGGACACGGCCCCCGGGGTGACGACGGCGACCGGCAACCTGATCGCGGGGGTGGCCTCCCCCTACGCGCATACCGGTCTGGACAATGCGGCGACGTACTATTACGTGGTGACGTCGCTCAGCCTCCTGGGCGGGGGAACGGAGAGCGTGGAGTCTGCAGAGGCCTCTGCTGCGCCCACTCCTGCGGGCTCTCTGGACCCCACCTTCGGCGGGGGGCGAGGCTTCATATCCCACGACGGAGCGGCAGGGAGAACCGATGACGACGAGGGTCGTGCCATTATCGTGGACGCCACGGGCCGGATCCTCGTCACCGGCCACGGCAGGAACAACGCCTTCAACGACGACATGGTCATCTGGCGGTTCAACGACGACGGGAATCTCGATACCACCTTCAACGGCCGGGGTTGGGTCTCCCACGGCGGCGCGGCGGGAGGAACAGGCACCGACTCCGGCGAAGGGATCGCCGTGGACACCTCCGGGAGAATCGTCGTCGCCGGGTACAGTACGAACGCCGGCGCCAACATAGACATGGTGATCTGGCGCTTCAACGGAGATGGGACGCTCGATACGACGTTCGACGGCCAGGGCTGGGTCGTCCACGACGCTGCCGGCGGGGCGGTAAACGGGAGTGATTACGGCCGGGGCATTGCACTGGACAGCACCGGGAGGATTGTCGTCGCCGGGTACAGTCAGAGCGCCGGCTCCGGTGATGACATGGTAGTCTGGCGGTTCAATCCGGACGGTACGCTGGACACCGCGTTCGATGGCCAGGGCTGGGTCACCCACGACAGCGCGGCGGGGGGGGCCAGCACCGACAGGGGATGGAGCATCACGCTTGACGCTTCAGGAAAGATCCTCGTCGCGGGAGAAAGTAGAAACACAAACTTCAACGATGACATGGCCATCTGGCGGCTCAACCCGGACGGGACGTTCGATGCGACGTTCAATGGTCAAGGTTGGGTCACCCATGACGGCGCGGCATCCCCGGGCTCTACGGATGAGGGTTACAGCATCACAGTAGACGCCTCCGCGAAGATCGTCGTGGCAGGGACCAGCGACGACAGCAACGATGATTTCGCCGTCTGGCGATTCAACCCCGATGGGACGCTCGACACCACCTTCAACGGCCAGGGCTGGACCGTCACGAACAGCATCGGCGGCGGCCGCTATTGGGATGACGAGGCCAGGGGCGTCGCCGTGACGGCCTCGGGAAGGGTCCTGGCCGCCGGGTGGACGCAGACCGCCCTCGGTAGCACGGGCCGATACGACATGGCGCTTGTAGCCTACAGGGACGACGGGCTTCTCGATCCTCTGTTCGGCATG
>JAPUJT010000096.1 GCA_027296055.1 Planctomycetota bacterium
CCCGCGGCCGCCCCCCGGGGCGGGGGCGGGGGGCCGCGGCGGGGGGGGCGGGGCGATCCGGAGGCCCTCCGGAGCCAACGTCACGATCAACGGGACTATCGTCGCGGATGGCGGGGCTGGGGGAAACGCCGACCGAACCAGCTCGGGAGGAGGCGGAAGCGGAGGCGCGATCCACATCCAGGCGGGTGGGAGCATCCTCCTGAACGGAAGCGGGCCCCTCCTGGGGCGAGCCGGGCCGGCAGGAACGGCCAGCGGCTCCGGGTCCCGGAGCGGAGGTGACGGTGGACAGGGAAGGATCCGCCTCCAGGATTCTGATGGCATCGCCTCGGGATCGGGCGCCATCGATCCCGCGCCCGCCCAGGGGGCTCTGAAGATCGATGTGGGTGCGGGCTTTCGCGCCTCTGCTTCGATCCTGGAACCGCGCCAGGAACATTCGGCGGTTCTCCTCCGGGACGGATACGTCCTGATAACGGGGGCGGTCCAGGACACTTCGGGTACGTCGAGCTCTCTGGGGCAGATCTATGACCCGAAGGCCGAGATGGTGGCCTCGGCGGGATTGATGTTTCAGGACTATTCGCAGAGGTCCATCACACTTCTGCCGAGTGGCGATGTCCTGATCGCGGGCGGTATAAAAAATCAGGTCAGTGTGAAATTCGATATGGAGTTGTACCGACACGCTACGGAGACGTTCAGTACCCTCCCGGCCCTGGAGAGGGCGCGGGGCGGGCACACGGCGACCCTCCTGCCGAACGGGCTCGTCCTGATCGCGGGCGGCGGCACGAACACTGCAGAAGTGTATGACTGGGTCCTGGAAGACTCCACATTGCTATCCTCGACTATGGCCACGGCCCGGTCGGGCCATTCTGCAACGCTCTCAGGCGACGGGAGACTGCTGATCGCGGGCGGAGAGGATGGAGGGGGATCCTTCTCTTCCACAGAGTGGTTCGACATCTCGATGCAGACATTCGTCCCGGGCCCCCCGATGAACATGGCGCGGGCGTACCATGTAGCTGCGCTCCTCCCCACAGGAGAGATCCTTGTGGCCGGGGGGGAGGACGGCCTCCTGGCTCTCGATACGGCGGAGATCTTCGACCCGATCCTCAATTCCTTCACGCTTCTCACTGCGACGCTGACGGGGCCAAGGACGCGGATCGGATCCGCCGGCTACCTGCCGGACGGGACGATCCTCCTGGTGGGAGGCGGCGGGCAGAGCGCCGACATCTTCGATCCCTGGATCCGGATCTTCCGCGGGGTACAGGGCCTTATGACGGCGGCGCGCATCGATCACACCGTCACGAAGTTGTCCTCCGATCAGGTCTTGATCATTGGAGGGCTGGATCCGGTGTCGAACGCGGTCCTCGACTCGACCGAAATCTTCACGCTCGAACCGAGGGCCGGCGAGAAGACATTCCTGGTCACAGGAGCCCCCGGCACGGTGCGGGACCTGGCGTCCGGCACGCGGCTCTCCGATGGGCGGGTCCTTCTGGCCGGCGGGAACGACGGAGGGGCATCGGTTGCGAGCAGCGAGACCTATGATCTCGTGGCCGGGTCGTTCCAGCCGGATGGGGCGATGGGCACCCCCCGGGAAGGGCATGCCGCAGTCCTTCTGCCCACCGGGGAGGTCCTCGTGATGGGCGGAATCGACACCGCCAGCGGCGTGCTCAACACGGCGGAGACGTACGACCCCTTCTCCGGATCGTGGACCCCTACGGCCAGCCTCATGGACCTGCCCCGGTTCCAGCCCGAGGCGATCCTCCTCTGGTCCGGGGCCGTCTTCGTTTGCGGAGGAACGGACGGCGTCTCCGCGTTGGAGATGTCCGAAGTCTATGACCCCCTGACGCGCACATTCACTCCAAGCGGGAACATGATGGCGAAACGGCTCGGTCACGCCGTCGCTCCCCTCCCGGATGGCCGTATTCTCGTGACCGGCGGCGAGGATGACATCCCGCTGGTCCTCTCATCGGCGGAGATCTACGATCCCATCATCGGATTCTTCTCGCCCACCGGAGGCATGGGGAGCCCCCGCCGGGGCCACAGCTCCACCCTCCTCCCAGACGGACGGGTCCTGGTGGTTGGAGGAGCTTCGGATGGCACGACAGTGGAGGGGTCTACCGAGATCTACGATTTCACGACGGGCCTGTTCTCTCCAGGTCCCCCCATGGGCTCCCCTCGCTTCGGCCACACCGCCGTGCTCTTGCCGAACGGGACCGTGCTGATTGCCGGGGGCAAGGCCACCATCTCCGGGCTTGATGAGGTTACTTCGGAGGTCTACTCCCCCGTTGCGGACCAGTTCCTCCCCGTGGGGTCGATGAGTTTCGGAAGGTCGGCCTTCCCGCTGGTCCTCATGGGTGACGGCCGGGTCCTTGCCGTCGGCGCCGGCGGAGGAGCGGATCTCTACACGCCCTGAGACGACCTCGGCGAGGTCGGCCTCACAAAGTACCTGTCACAGCGGTCGAGGGTGCGGACGTTGCGCAGCACACCGGCCCGCTCCAGGGCTCGCCCCTCAGGCGTGGTCACGACTTCCTCGGCATCCTTGCAGATGCAGTCAACTTCTACTGGTCGGTTTCATGTAAACCAGTGGCGACGGGGTTTCTCTTCCAGGAGGCGTTCGGCCCACGCCTGGCCGCTCGCCGTCCCCGCAGCCGAGGCTTTGAGGCCTCCACCGGACACGCGAGAAGGATTGAGATCTCAGTGCTTCACAGGGTTCCAATAGACAATCAGCGCCCTGCTACATGAGTTAGCCCCCCGTCGAACCGTCAGCGTTCTCGGAGGATTCCGAAGGGAGATTGGTGCTTGCGGAGGGGTGATCACGGACGCGTTTCCGGATTGTCGCCTCGATCAACTGTCTTGCCTTCTCGCCGATGTCGGTAAACCGCAGCCCCATTCCGAACGGGCCTCCAGGTCTTCCCAGCCATGGAGTCGACCGGATGACCTCCGCTTGGGCCCGGACCGCCCCCCCGCGCGGCGTCAGATAGAACTCCAGGTCGATCGCGGTCCGTACTGGTGGGGGGGATTCCATCCGAACGAAGAGTCCGGCCCGGCTGATGTTGATCGCATGCTGCTGCGTGAATTGATTGGTATCCCGGACGTATATCCGCACGGGAACGTCAAGAGGAACGCGCTCCTGCTCTCTCCTTTCCAATCCTCCGTGACCCTCCGATGAGAACAAGCGGTCCAGGCTCGCGATCCCCCGCGCCGTTGACGGCTCGGTGACGACTACGGAGAGAATTGGGAGGGACCAACCGCACCCGCCTGCGGGGGGGTGTCACTCTTTCCTGAACTCAGAGTGGTCGACCCGAGTGACGACCTCCCCCCCCACATCCCTGCCGATCACCTCCCGCCCGTCCTCGCTGAACTCGACACTGGGCCGCGCTGCCCTTACCTAGAAAGTCACTTGCGACTTAGGCGCCGTTTTCTCTCCTCAATCGTCCTCTGGAGTAGATCTCTGGCCTCAGGGCTCACTCTAGTAAACTTCACTCCCATTCCCGGTGGAAACTGGGGACTCGGCATCGGTGGCCGCACCCACATGACAACCCCTTCAACACCGATCGTATCGTTCACGGTGGCCAACTGGATCAGAATCTTGACCTCTGTTCCGCGAGGGAGGGGTTCTTCCGTGCCGATGAACATTCCGCCTTCACTCAGGTCACGGCAGTTCCCTTCGCACTCCTTGTCTTCCCTGGGAACCTGCACGCTGACGAAGTAATGCGTCGGGAATCTCTCGTGTTTTCTCTGCTCGCTACTCATGAGGGGTCCAGGTTAGATGCCGGCCTCCATGCATCAGAGTATTCCTTACGCGCTCGACGCGCAAGGAGCCATTCCGATTCCCCACAGGACCTGCAGGGTGTCTGCTAGACAGCCGAAGCGTGGCCGTTGCTGGGTCTAACGATGGGTCTAGCATACGGGATAGAAAGCTCTGTCAGGTGAAGTCTGTACCTTTCGGGAGCTTCGAAAGGCCCTGGATCAGATGAACTTTGTCTCGTCACGGTGTGTATAGCTCGGCACCGGGGCCACTGCCCACGGCCAGAACCCGTCTATCGCCCAGCAAGACGAGTGGAAAGTCGGATCTTCCCGCACTCATGGGCCCCACCGAGAAGAACTGATTTGAGGGGGGAGAGTAGACCTCTGCGGTCCAGAGATCGAAGCCAGAGGTAGTGGTCCTGCCTCCTGCGACTAGCACCGTCCCATTGGACGCGAGAGCGGCTGTATGGGCCATACGAACGGACGCCATGTTAGGTCCAGGAGAGAAGGTTTCGGTTCCGGGATTGAACAGCTCCGTGGTGGCAGTTGCGTTGACGCCGTCAGTGCTTCCCCCCGCAACCAGGACGAAGCCATTCGGGAGCCGATTGGAGGTGTGCCCCGTGCGGAGGCTCCCCATGTTGGCGGTGGGCGAAAACACCCCGGTGATCGGATCATAGATCTCCGCTGTGAAAAGCACGGCAGGAGAGTCGTCCGTGCCACCAGTCAGGAGCACGCGGCCGTCAGGCAGTCGGCAAATCGCATGTCCCTCACGAGCCTCCAGCATGTCTCCCACCTGGACAAAAGTGCCCCCGGCTACGTCGTAGACTTCTGCCGACGCAAGGGCGTTTCCTGAATCCTGTCCACCGCAGACGAGGACGTTCCCCGTCCAGAGGAGGATCGCCTGCGGTCGGTACCGAGGCTCACTCATCCGACCTGCCGTGGGCGTCCACGTGCCGGAGATCGGATCGTATAGCTCCGCCGTGTCCAGGGTCCCAGCGCCGGGTGGAGTGTCGTCCAGGCCTCCCAAGACCAGGATCTCGCCGGTCGGCAAGAGGACGGCCGCGTGGCCCTCACGTTCCCGCCCCATGGGGAAAGCAGGTTGGAAGGATCCTCCGACCGGTTCGTAGATTTCGGCGCTCGAAACGGATTCCACTCCGTCGTTTCCGCCAGCGACGAGGACACTTCCATCAGGCAACCGGATGGCCGTCGGGAAGCTCCGAGTTATTCCGGGTGATCCTGTGGCCTGAAATGTCCTCTCGCCGGCCCTTGGCTCGAGAGTGAACCGCTCGATGGAATCTGTCACCACGTTGGCGGTGGGATCCAGACCCCCGATGATGAGAAGCTCGCCGGAAGGCAATGCCGTCGACGTGTGCTCTGTGCGGGGCGCCCTCAAGAACTTGTCCACCAGCACAAATGTCCTCGTCCAGGGGTCGAAGATGTCCGCGCTCCGCCAGCTACCCCCCGGCAGAAGGAACGTCCCGTCCGGCAGACGGGCGGCTGGACCGAGGCGCGTCCTTGGCTCTGAAAGGGTCCCCGCGAGTGGTATGAACCCATCCGAGATCGGGTCGTACACCTCAGCCGAATCGAGGGGGATACCGCCATCCTCGCCACCGGCAATTAGGACCTCTCCGCTGGGGAGAAGCGCGGTGCTGTGGTAGCCTCGTGCGCGATTCATGATAGGCCCCGGCACAAACATCTGCGTGGGAATGTCGAACCACTCCGTGGTGATAAGCGCCGATGTTCCGCTCTCACCTCCCGCGATCAATAGTCTCGCGTCGCCGAGCAAGGTGGCGGAGTGTCCGGTGCGTGAGGCCGTCATCAAGGACGGGAGTAGCGTGAAAGTATCTTGCACCCAGTCGAAGATCTCCGCCGAATTAGTACCTCCTCCCGCCACGAGCACGAGGCCGCTGGGAAGGACCGTGACTGTGTGACCGGCTCGACTCTCATTCATTCCAGCGCCCGACTCGAAAGCCCCGGTTTTGGCTCGGTAGACTTCTGATTGGTCCGACGGATTTCCGGTTGCCGCCGTTCCACCCGTAAAGAGAACGTCGCCACTGGGCAGCAGGGTGACCCCCCGCTCGTAAAAGGCCTTCTTCATTGGCCCGGCCGAGATGACTGTGTCATTGATCGGGTCGTAGATCATGGCGATCGAGCTGGGGACCCCGGATAGATCTATGTTTCCTCCCCCAATCAGCACGGTTCCATTGCTCAGGAGTACCGCCGCATGCGCCCGGCGATTTTCGAGCATCGGAGAGGATGAGTGGAACCCCCCACCGATGTCTGCCGTGGTGCTGCCCAGACTGGGCGAAGGATCGACCCCTTCCACTCCAGGAATTAAGGCATCCGAATCCTCCAGTCGTATCCTCCCATTCCCACCCCGGCCTCCCGAGGTGCCTGTGCCTGTCGCGGCCCCAGCCCCTCCCCCCTGGGCCAGGACTGCTCCGCCGATGGTGAGGTCGCCCATCGCTTGGATGTGGATCGATCCGCCGCTACCGCCTCCGCCGGCGGCTGTAATGTCCGTGACACCACCGCTTCCCCCGCCGGCTGCTATCGTTCCGCCGATCGTCACGTCGGCACCGGAGGAGATCCGAATGGCTCCTCCCCCTGCCCCGCCACCTCCGCCACCCCCAGCGTTGGGCTGGTTTCTCCTACCTCCCCCGCCTCCGCCACCGGACCCGCCGCGAATGGGGAAGAGATAAGCGTCACCGTATGTCGCCCCGGAACTCCCTCCAGAGCCGCCTGCTCCCGAAGACCCCGCCGTTCCTCGGGTGGCGAAGGATGCGCCCCCGCCCCCGCCCCCGGGTTGACTAATGCTGGTGATCCCTCCTGTGGCGCCGCCTGTGCCCTGGCCGGAAAGACCGTTTGCTCCGCTTGGTTCGCCGCCCTTTCCTCCCGGCGCCCCAGCCGCCGCTGGAACGCCCCCCGGGCCGGCGGCTATTCCGGAACCCGAATTCCCCCCATCTGCCCCGAAGAGTTCGATGAAGCCGTCTACGGTGACGTTCCCCGTGGCCCGGATTTCTAGTGGCCGGGACCCGAAGGCGACCAGCGTGTACGATGCTCCCAGGGAGAACGATGTGAAGTCATACGCACCCTGCTTTGTGACGTTGTCTGTGTCCACGGTGACCTTCAAGCCCACCTTGGTAATTCCCGGGAGATTTCCGCTGGTGTAGGTCGTGGAGTCAAAGGCCCCGTCTGCACCTGTGCCCGAATCCAGAGTGCTACTCGTCGGCACTGCATCATTGCCTATCGCGTCTTCGATGGCGTCCGACGACATGAATGGAGAGATGTCGATACCGGATGGCATCCCGGCGACTGGAGACCGGTATCGGCCTGGCGTCGTCAATACCGGGCCGGCGCCCAGAGTGATCAGGACCTCGTCGGCACTGAGCCCTGCGCCCACGGTCGCGCCGCTCCCGAACGAGTCGCCAAACACAGGAAGAACAAACGCGGTTGCATCTGCCCCGTTGAGCCTCACCGGCTCGTTGAAAGCCACGACGATTCTGTCGCCCGCGTCGATCCCGTTTCCGTCCCCATCTTGGTAGACGGCTCCGACGATAAACGGCGCCAGGTCTTTGGAGTTATTCACGGAAAAGTCCTGAGTTACCCCGGGGATGCCGACGACCGCGTCGCTTGGGGTGATTCGAATCCTCACCTGGCTGCTACCCGTCAAGCCCATGTCCGCAAGGGAATCCCAAACATAGATATGTGGTATTCCCGGGTCGGGGGTGGACGAGAGATTGATCGTTCCCTCCGAGAGGGGGTCCGTCGACTCCGTCGTCAGGAAGAAGGATCCGCCGCCGTCGGTCGAGAACTCGACGGTGATCGTTATGGGGTCGTTGTCCGCGTCGATGAGCCGGTAGTTAACCGGGACATCTCCCGAAAGAACCCCGCTAGGCGTAGTGACGGTGGCTTTGGGGGGAGTATTCCCCTGCACGTTCACCGTAATCGAAGCGGCCGAGGGGTTCACATTGCCATTGAAGTCTTCCGTCCTCACGGTGATGGATTGTGTCCCGGTCGGGAGTGTGATGGATGCCGTCCAGTTCGCGAAGACATCGCCGGTCGTCGCCCCGACACCGTTCACCTGGACCGACGTGATCAGCGAGTGGGCGTCATTCGCTGTCCCGGTCACGGTAATGTTCTCCGGGACCGTGCCGCCGTCCGCTGGATCGGTGATCGTAGCCGCGGGCGGCGTCGAATCCGTACTCGTGATGATTACTCCGAGGGCGTCGACCATGAGATTCCCCGCAGCGTCCTTCACCCCCGCGATGGAGAGCGTATGACTCCCGGAAACGACCGGCGAGTCGAGGCCCACTCGAACGGAGCTTCCATCGGGCAGGACGGTGGCGGTGAGTGTTCCAATGCCTCCCGAGGCGTTGTAGCCGCCTGGGGACGCCGCGCTAGGGACGTCCGCAGCCTCGTTGAAGATCACATCGAGGCTTGCACCTGTTGCATCTGCAACAAGATCCTGGATCACGCTCGAGACACTGGGCGCAACGTTGTCTCCCGTCACAATTCTGTCCAAGAAAGATCCTGGAGTGATAGGGTTTCCCGTCAAATCCTGAACGTTGTCAACCGTAACCCGGATCGATGCCCCGAACTGCAGGTTGTCGGCGTTCGCGCCCGCATTCGTCAGGTTTATTGTCGTGGTGTTCGTGACAGAGTTGTGGGCTATGGCTGACCCCGTGATGTCCTGGGGGAAGCCAATCGGGCTCTCCAAGGTGAAGTTTGCCAGTGTAGAGGCGCCGACAACGTCCACAGCCTCAGTAAACGTGATCCTCGCCTGGTCGTTGGCAAGACCCTCGATTGCGGTTGCGGTGACGTCGGACATCCCGGGTGGGACGGAGTCGGACCCTCCGATGGGCCGCGCCACAACGGGGACGATGACATTGCCGGCGAGATCTCGAATGTTGGCAAGGTCCGCCGTGGTCACTCCGAGAGTCACGGGTCCACTGAAAACTATGCGGACCTGTCGAAAACTGGAAAGCAGGGTTGCTGAAATTGCCGTCAGCCCACCGCTGGCCGGATAGTTCACCGGGTCGCTTGCGGTCAATGGATCCATCGCCTCATCGAAGGCGAAGTCGACGGTGTCCCCTCCCGGGCCTGCGAGCAGATTCAGGTTGACCGTGAGAAGGACAGGTGGAATGTTGTCCCCTCCCACGGTCCCGGATATGGCTGACCCGGCAGGGAGCACATTGCCTGCGACATCCCGCACCCCGTTCGCGTTGACCTGGAAGGATCCCCCGTAGAGAAGATTGTCCATTTGGCTGCCAGTGTCCGTCAACGTGATGGTCGTCGTCAGCGTGACCCGATTGTAGATCGCATACGCTCCCCCAATGTCCAGGGGACTCCCGGCCGGACTATCGAAGATGTAGTTCGAAAGATCCTCGGCATCGGATTGGATCACAGGCTCGCTGAACGTTACGGTCGCCTCGTCATTGTAAAGGCCGGAGAGCGCCTGTGCGGACGCTGACACGAGAGACGGTGCGGAAGTATCAGACGAGTCTAGGTCCACGCCATCATCATCCAAGGCGGGATCGCCGTAGTTCGTAGCCTCGTTGCCGGCTAGGTCCGTGATGGCGTTCGGAGGCAGCGACAAAGAGATGTCGATCCCGGTGGGACTCCCGCCTATTAGCGACGCTGGATTGAAGCCCCCAGCTACGATCAGGACTGGAGCCGTCCCTAACTCGATGGTCATCTGATCGGAACCAGGGCCTGGGGAGACCGACGCCCCGCCTCCAAATAGGTCGCCAGCCACAGGGAGAACATATGCAGAAAGAGTCGGGCTTCCGAGGATGATGTCTTCCGTGAATGTCAACTCGATAGTGTCGCCGACCTCCGGGCCATTGAAATCGTTATCCGTGTATTCTGCCGAAAAGAGCATGGGAGCAATGTTGTCCACCCGGATAGAGGTAGTGGTGGACGGGGTGCCGGTCGCCGAGTCGAAGGGAGTGATACGAAGCTGAATGTCGTTCTGATCTGTCGCTCCTATGTCTGCGATGGAATCCCATACAAACTGATGCGGCTCTCCCGAGACAGAGGTCGTCAGGCCTGTGGTACCCTCGCTTGGGGGTCCCGGCAGCTCCGAGGCAAATGAGAAGAAAGCTCCGCTGTTCTGGGAAAATTCCACGATGATGGAAGCGGGATTGGCGTCGGGGTCTACCAGTGTGTAGGAAACCGTCACTCCGCCCGAGGTGGGGCCCGTGGGAGTCATGACTGTGGCAGACGGAGCCGTTGGGAGGACGGTCATGAGGGAAAGGTCGTAAGTGTAGAGATACCCCCCCGTACTATCCCGGATCTGTGCATAGTAGGTTCCCAGTGACGGGAAAATGAAGTCGACGCGGGACGCGAGCCCTCCGCCCGGTTTGTCGTCATTCCCGGCAAGGATTGACGTTCCGTCGAGGTCGTATAGGGTCAGAATGGTGTCGCCACCGGTCAGGTTGGACGTCTCGATCGTATATCTCTGGCTGATCGATGTAACGTCAATACTCACGTAGTCGACGTCCCCCGGCTCGTGGATCGAGTGGACCTGAGCGGCTACGAACGACGCGATGAGGTTCGCGGCTGAAGGGTCGTTGTCCACCTCGTAGATGTCGGGGAGGTGAGTATTGTCGACCGAGAAGGATCCTGTCGCGCCGGGGAGTCCTATCTTTGGATCGAATGGTGTAATGCGGACTCTGACGTTCGAGAGTTTGGTGCTGCCCAGATCGGCGTAGCTGTCCCAGGTGATCATCCCGGCAACCCCGATCGGTGATGAGGACAGGTCGACCACGGGGCCTGCAACGGTGGCGGGAAAGTAGGTCACCCCGCCGTCCTGTGAAACTTCGACCAGGATGCTAACCAAGTTGCTCTCCTGATCGGATACAAGGAAGTCGACCGTAACGCTCTCGAAGACCGGGACCCCGGCCGGGAAGGACGTCGTGATTGTGACCGACGCCTCTGCGTTCCCGCCTCCTCCGCTGCCTCCTCCCTGGTTCGAGGACAGATACACGGCGGGTGCGATGACGCTGAGGCAGCCGCTACTACTCCCGGCTGCGAGAAGAGCGCCGACGAGAATCCAACACCTTCGATTCATTGCGATTGAGTCTCCTCTTCGGTTGACGCAGGCCCGGGGCCATCATAGATGACTGGGTGCTGAACCCTGCCGACCATGGCGGCATGTTCCTCTACCATCCAGCTGGCGAATGCGTGTGCCTCTTCCCATGTGACTTCGCCGTCCCGATCGCGATCGCCCCGCCCTTCTAGCCCGTCCAGTAAGTGGTAGGTGAATAGACCGTGCCGGATCTCCTCCAAGTCCATACCTGCCTCTCCTAGGTCGCATGCGCTCAACACCCGGAGATTCGTATCAAGGCAGGTCTCCTCGATAACCTGCTGGAGACTCCCCCTATCACCCTCCCCGGAGATTCGCCCGTGGAAGCGGCGGACAAACGGGGCGTCCAGGACTAACGTGACGCGGGGCCCCGTCTTTCCCGACGAGGCGGCTACCAGCTCCTCCAATGGCAGGGCCGTGGCCTCCGGTCGCTCCGAGTCGGCATCGTAGGGCAGCAGGTAGACTTTCCCTTCCTTCCATGTCCCGTATCCGGCGAAGTAGATTATGACTTCATCGTCCTTGCCCAATCCTTTGGCGAAGAGCTCATCCATCGTCGATCGGATGCGGGCGAGATTTGCCTGCCCGTTGAGGAGGAGGCGCGTGTTGCGGGGAGGGACGCCGGCCAGGCTCGTAGTCAGATGCTCGTGGAAAGACCATGCGTCCTCGTCTGCAAACTTCAAGCTGTGGATGGACGGGTCCGCGAACTCGGAGATTCCTATGACGAGTCCGAACCGGCTGGCAAAAACTCGGGAGAGCTCCGTGGTTTCCGCATCGCCGCGGATCTTCCGATCCGCCGCGGACGCAACCTGACGTGAGAGCTTCGTCTCCGTCTCGGACGCCAAGACTTCGTCGATCCTTCTCCAGTTCTCCGGACCGAGCGAGGATGGGACACGAAAGAGACCCAGGAGCTGCCAACCCCTCTGGAAGTCATTCAGGGCGTCCTCCACCCTCACCTGGTGGACGCCCCTGTAGAGGCTGGAGCCGGAACGAACGCTCCGGAGATTGACTTGGACCTCCACTTCGAGGGCGAAATCCTCATCCTTGACCCACCAGGAAGGGGGCCAGGCGATCGACCATAGAAGGACGTTCCAGACGTAGAGGCCGTTCCGGCCGAGATAGGTCGCGACACGCTCATCGACTCGAGTTTCCAGGACGAGATCGGCTCCCGCCTCCGCAGCGAGAGCCATCGGGTCACCGTCTCCACCCGTTGAATCGAGAAGGTCGACGTCCTCGAAGAGTCCCTGTCGGAGGAACGCGTCGCGAAGTGCGGACCAGAGAGTTGTCGGGTCGGCCTTCACGGAGTACCGCTCCGAGGGCTCGCCGTTCCGTAGCCTCGGGTCGAAAGAGAGTTTGGGCGGTGCGATGACCATGCGATAGGGAAGGGCCGGCCCGTTCGGCCGGAATTCCTCCCCTGGCGGCGTGGCGCATCCGAAGTTCAGGCCCGATAGGATGGCGAAGATGAGAATGGATTTGAACTTCATGGGTTCGTCTCGATCCTTATTTCGCTGACGCAACGGAATCCGGTCCCTACGCTCCGGTGGAGAGGTGGAGGCAGACCCCGGAACGAGCAACGCGCGTAGGCCTCCAACCGGAACAGGAACGATCCTCCCTTGATCACGGGGGTATCTCCCTCGCCGACAGACCATTCGTTCACGTTCCCGCCTAGATCCCGCACGCCGAAGGGGCTCTCGTCCCTCGCGTCTCCCCCGACGGCTCGGGTCTGGTCAGATTCGGAGCTGACGATGGAAGGGTCCCAAACATCTCCCCAGGGGTACTTTCTTCTCGTCTCCGCCTCTCCGGAGGCGGTCTTCTCCCATTCCCATTCGAACGGCAGGCGCTTTCCCTTCCAGCGTGCATACGCTTTCGCCTCGTAGTGCGAGATGCCCGTCACCGGGTGGTTCGCCAGGACCCCGGGGTAGCTTCCCTCGCTCCAGTTCTGGGGGCCGGGAGTCCCATCTCTGGATTTGAACTCCTCGATGTGAACCCACCCTTCTGAGTCCCAGAGCTTCTCCCGTCCGTACCCCTCGGAATCCACGAACTCCTTGTACTGGCGGTTCGTCACCTCGAACCTATCAAGGTAGAAGGACCCGCGGAGATGCTTGCGCCCGGAGGGATCCGATGCGAGGGAGTACTCGCCACCGGGGACGTAGACCATCCCTTTTGGGGCCTCCACGGTCTTCTCGAGTTCAGCCAGCATGGATTGCGCAAGACGATGACTCGGGTCGATCTGCAAGACCTCCCGGAGGAGCTCGGTGGCCTCGACGGTCCTCCCCTTGCGCTGCGCGTCGTCGGCCTTGGCAGTGAGCGGAGTGCAGACCTCGGCGCGAGCTCTGGAGCATTTGGCCTCAACGGTCTCGCGGTCTTCGTCGCTGGCACTCGCGAGGGCGACTTCGTAGGCCTGAAGCGCCTCCATCCAGAACCCCGCACTGCCGTGGGCATCTCCCTCTGACACGCCCTTTTGGTACCGGGTGCGTTTCAGGAGATCTCCAACGTGGTCCGAATTCTCGATCTCCTGAGCCTGGATGAACGCCGACTTGGCGCCCTCGTAATCGGCGTCGGCTAGTTTTTCCCTGCCTTGCTCCAACAGAGCGTTGTACCCCTGATATTCCTTCGAGACCTTGTCGACATCGATTCGTAGTAGCTCCACCCGTTCAGGATCGATTTCGAGGAGCTCGGCTTCGCTTAGAAGGAAGTAGCACATGTCGAAGGATTTCTCGTCGAGAAGAAACTCGGCATACTGCAAGAGGAGTTCGAAGAGTGAAGTGCGAGACTTGGATGACATGGGGTCCCTGGAACGGTCCTTCGCCAGCGCCTGTCGGAGCAGGATCACGGCATCGACGTACATGGCACCGGCTTGCTGGGAAGGAGAGACCCTCGCCTCTTCTGCGCGACCGACGCCTTCCAGACGAAGGCTCTCAGATTCCCGTTGGAGCTCGTTCACCTTCCCCACCTCGACGAGCGCCTTCTTGACTCGATCGTTTCCCTCCTTGGCTTCCTCGCTCTGATCGTCGATTCGAAGGGCCTCGGCAAACTTGCTCTCCGCCTCTTCGAATCTCCTCTTGTTGTAGAGGCTGTTCCCCTCTCGGATCAGCAACTCGTGATCGATTAGCAGGCGCCGTTCGACGTCCTGGATCCCGATGTTCGCCTCCCGGCTCTGCGGGTCGATCGCCATGGCCTTCTCGAACTCCAGAATCGCAGCCGTGTAGTCGCTGGAGTCGAAGAGTGTGCGACCCTTGCGGAGGTGCTGAGAGACATTCTCGCGGCGACCCGCTTCCGCGCGAGCTTTCGCCGTCACGGCGAAGCTGGAGATCGTAAGCACTGCCAGGATCGCAGCGGAGACGGTGGCCGAGATCGCCTTGTTCCGAAGGACCTTTCTCCAGAAGCGTTCCAACCATCCTATGGGACGAGCATAGATCGCCTCCCCGTTGAGATAGCGCTGAATGTCCTCTTGCAGATCTCCCGCCGTGGCGTAGCGTTTGAGTGGGCTCTTCTCGAGGCACTTCAGGCAAATCGTCTCGACATCTTTGTGAATGGAGGGGTTCAGCGACCTGGGAGATGGTGGCTCGTCATGCACGACCTGCATCACGAGGTCGACCTGGTTCTCGGCCTCGAAGGGAGGCTTGGAGGTCAGAAGCTCATAGAGAACGGTCCCCAGGGAGTAGACATCCACCCTGCCGTCGATCTTCTTCTCTCCCGATACCTGTTCCGGGGCAATGTAGGCTGGGGTCCCCATCACCTGCCCGGTTTTTGTCACCTTGCTGTCGGAGAGGAGGTCCTTCACCAGCCCGAAGTCGGTGATGCGAGGATTCTCTAACTGGTCGAGGATGATGTTCGCCGGCTTGATGTCGCGGTGCACGATTCCCTGAGAATGGGCGTAGTGCAGGCCATCGGCGACTTTCATGGTGATGATCAACGCGTCCCGAATGGGGAGCCCGCCCTTGCGAATGATTCGCGCCAGATCTCGTCCCTTTATGTAATCCATCGTGAAGTAGTGCTGCCCATCGACCACGCCGACATCATGGATCGGAACTATATAGGGGTGATTCAAACCGGCCGCGGAGGACGCCTCACGGTGAAAGCGGCGGATTTGGTCCTTGGACGCCCCATCCCCGGCAGAGAGGACCTTGAGCGCAACGACCCGGTCAAGGTCGAGCTGCAGGGCTTGATAGACGATTCCCATCCCCCCTTGGGCGATCTTCCTCAGGATTCGATACCTGCCGAAGCGCTCGCCCTCGATCTCACCGGATCTCGAGTAGGAAGGTCGGGAAGTGTCGTCCGGAAGGGTGCCTCGGATGTTGGCTTGGCCCGGCCCCACCGACTTATAGTTCAAAGTCTGTGGGTCGAACGGGGCCTGCTCGGAAGGATCGGGAAGGGTCAATTCTCCGCCACATGTCTTGCAAGGAAAGGACGCTCCCTGATCGAACCCGACAATGTTGTACTGGACGTAGCACGAGGGGCAGAAGAGAACTTCCTTGCGCTGCTTGTGAAGGACACTGCGGACCTGGTGGGCGGTGAGGACACCACATTCGACCAGGACTTGGCCGAGACGAACCGTCTCGCCACGCTCCCCACGGCGTGCCTGCTCGGCCAGGCCGGCGTTGACTAGCTGATCGGTTGCCAGGCCAAGCTCAACCACTTTCTTGCCGAAGAACGACTCCTCTATGGTCATGAGGGTTGTTCCGCTCTCATCGCGCAGCCGGCGAGCTTGAATCTCGAGAATTTGTTTCAGTTGCTCCGGGAACAGATAGCCCTTGCTCAGGAAGATTTCACCGAGAGCCAGAGGGACTTTTGCGCTGATTTGGTCCAGAAGGGCGGCGTCCAACTCGTCCCGGGTGATCATCCCCCGGGCGACAGCGATGTGCCCGAGGAGAATCGGCGTATCGCCCGATGTCGTTGGAGCTTCGTCGTGGTCGGAGGTGAGTCGGTCCTCTTCCGAGGGCCTGGTCTTCGCAGTGAGGGGCAGGGGTCTTCTCCGCGTAGCCCACCCCCGTCCCTTCAAGACGCAAAGAGGGTGCCAGCGTGGAGCAAATCTCTCCCCACCATGAGAATGGGAGCTGTGACCCTATCTCAAGAAGCGCAAAGGGATTCCGACGGGCCTACTTGCACCTGGGAGGTCTGAGAAGAGTGCAGCCGGGGTGGGGGTGAGAATTCCTCTCGAATCTGGAATGACTGCGCCAATGTGGGATTGGAACGATGCGGCAGCCCCGACGGCTCCGACGCCGTCGCCTCCACGGAGTTGTATGACCCGAGCGCTGGATTGTTCTCCCCTGGCCCGAATATGGGCTCCGCTCGCATGGCTCATTCCGCATCTCAATTGCCGAACGGGACCGTGCTGATCGCCGGAGGCAAGGCCACCATCTCCGGGCTCGATGAGGTCAGTTCGGAAGTCTACTCCCCCGTTGCGGACCAGTTCATCCCCGTCGGGCCAATGAGCTTCGGGAGGTCGGCCTTCCCGCTGGTCCTCCTGGGAGACGGCCGTGTCCTGGCCGTCGGCGCCGGCGCGGATCTCTACACGCCCTGAAACGCTCGCGGCCTGCGACGGAGACGCATCCCCAGGAGTACGAGCGCCAACGCGAAGAGCGGCAGCATGGCCCCGAAGATCTCCTCGAGCGGCATCGGGCCCACGGTCCCCAGGGCACACCCTCCTCCTTCGCTCGACTTCAGTGGCTGCGCCCGGGTTGAACCAGCACGATCAGAGGCCGACATCCGTGAGTTCACGGTCGGTACGCAGGTCGGCGTGAGCAGAGCGTTGTTGTAGTCGTCGAGCACGCCGGCTTCCGCCGTCATCGCATGTCCCGTCGAGGTGGATGTGCGCTCCCCGTAGGGCAACTTCCCTGCGAAGCCGGCCAGGAGGCTGTCTGCGTTCGCGATGGCCCCGCTGGCGGGACCGGGATCCGAACCGTTCTCGATGTTTAGCTTGGCCGCGATGAGCTGCTTGGAGAGGATCAGGCTCGCATCTCCCTGGACAGGGGTTTCGAGCAGAGCCAGCAGCTCGTCCTGCGTGTAGCTCGCTACGCCGAGCACGAGAGTGCCGAAGGGCCACTGCGAGGCGTGGTTCTTCCAGTACCCCTGCGAGAGAGGGCAGACGCAACCCTGGTTGTCGACCGTCACCGTCACGAAGTCCGTGTCCGTCTCCCCATCGTCGTCGAAAAAGGTCAGCTTCGCCGTGTGCGGCCCTGCCGCGCTGTAGGTGGTCATGACCACGGGACCCGTGGCGTCAAGGTCGTTGTCGGGAATGCTGTCCC
The DNA here is from genome assembly GCA_027296055.1 of Planctomycetota bacterium. Classification (GTDB taxonomy): domain Bacteria; phylum Planctomycetota; class JAPUJT01; order JAPUJT01; family JAPUJT01; genus JAPUJT01. Next base: position 17,074 of record JAPUJT010000096.1, read on the forward strand.
CGTCTGCGTCGATGGCTACGTCGAAGTCCCATTCGTAGCGGACGGGCTGTCCTCCCTGCACCGTGTCCTGGTCGAAGGACTGCGAGCCATCGAGGGTGACCGACTCGCCCGGGCAGATGACCAGGGGGGCCGCCGAGGCGACGGCGACGGGCGGCAGGGTGGGCGCGATGAGCACGAAGGGGATGAACGCCCCGAAGTGGGCTCGATCGTAGTCGCCACTGAAGACGGTGATGGGCTTGTTGGACTCGATCCGCAGGATCTCCGCGTTCCAGATGTTCGAGCCCCACCAGACCGTCGTATCCGGGAAGCCGGTGCCGCGGAGCCAGCCTCCGGGGCCACCGACGCCAGGATTGATGATGGCGTCATGGTGGCCGGTGCCGATGAATCCATCCGTGAAGCTGAGCGAAGTTATCGTCACCTCCGTGTCGGGATCGAAGCCGAAGATCTGGAGATCGTTGGAGCCGCCGCCGTTCTGGGCGTAGCAGTAAATGATGCGGCTGTCCGGTCCCGTCGGTACGGCGAAGGCGACATCGGAGAATTCCAGCACATCGCTTGCCACCGGGCCCACGCAGACGAGGACCGGCTTGTCCGACTCCACCTTGACGAAATCGTCGTCGAAGGCGTTGGCGCCGTTGTGCAGGATGTCCACGGCCGGCGCGGATGTACGGGGAATGATGTCGCCGGAGATGGTGCTCGCCAGAGTGGCGGTGTAGAGCTGGTAGTCCCCGGAGGTGTCCCCGTCGACGAGCAAGACGGTGATGCTGTCGTCGCCGTCGCTGAGATCGGTGATGGTCACGGTCGTGTTATCCTGGGTGGGGAAGACGGTCAAGGAGCGCCGCACGAAGGTGTAGAAGAGAGTGCCTAGCTCGCTGCCGTCGTCTCCGGCGGCGTACGATGGCGGCGTCGCCGTCCAGTCGCTCCCGCTGGAGAGGCCGAACCCCGCGAGCACCGATACGTCCACATTGCTCACGACCCGCACCGTGTCATCCTCGAAGCCGTCAAGGACGTAGACCTCGATCTCGGAGTCTGCAAAGACAGCGTCGCCCGCCGTCAGGGAGAAGTTGTCATCGCTGTCCGTGTCGGTGTTGGTCGCGAGATCATCGACGGTGATCCTGGTAGGGGTGGCGGGGTCCTTGAGGGCGATGATGCGCAATTCCCGCGTCGCGAAGCCGAGAAACTCCCGCCCGACTTCGGTCCCGTTGGAGAGCGCCGTCTCGCTGAACGCCGGGATGTAGGATCCCCATGGGTTGGAGGTAATCTCGACCGGCGGCGCGCCGGGATGCCTCGTCAGGTTGGACAGCGAACCCGTCCAGACGATCACCGGCTCGCTCGCCTCGATACGCACCTGGATCTCGGCAATCTGCAGTCCGAGGCCGCCGATCCCCTCGAACGAATCCCCGATACTGGCCAGAACGAACGGGTTGGTGGCCACGTTGGTCGAGAAGATTCTCGGATCGGTCAGCGGAAGGGTGGCCCCTGTAGCCACGTCGATCAGCTCGACGTCCGTGCCGGGCCGTTGGGCGAAGATCCTCAGGTCGCCGGACCAGAAGGTGACATACTCGGTCCCCGTCGCGGCCTGGGCCGAGAATGATCGGTTCGTGGCCCGTGCCTCGGTCCCTCCGAGCAGGAGTGCCACACCGAGGAGCGCCAGAAAGTAATCACGCGATCTCATTCTATCTCTCCCAAGTTGACGTGAAATCTCCCCCTCCGGGTCATCGGACCCGAAAGACGTCCCGCCTCCGGCGAAGGTGCCGTGGCCGTTTTCTCGAGGGGATTCGGCGCGCGACCAGCAACCGCGCGCAAAACGTTCTGACCATTTTAGAAATACCGACATGGTCGTTCCAAGTTTCGGAAATTTTGCGACCGACAGAGGGGAGTCATTCGGGAAGGCCAGGGTTTCTCGACCGATCTTGGCTCCTCGAGGAACCTGATTGGACGGGCTACGAGATTTCCCCCCCAGGTGGCCCTCGGATGGTGTCTTTGACCCTATGGAATCACTTCCGGGCGTGGTCGCAGACACGGAGAGCGAGGGCCGCCCCGGCCAACTAGGAGGCAATCCCGATGTATCTATACCCGCTTGCTTTGCTCGCCGTCGTGCTACTCGGGGACGGTAACTCCGAGGTGGCAAGGTTTCAGGTGCCACAGGCCCAGAATTCCCTCTGGTGGGGAGGCGTTTCCTTCGGGCAGACCCTTCCGAGCATTGTGCCGGACTCCTATTCCCGATCAGGCCCGGCAGCTGCAGGGATTCGCAGACTCGGCGCCGAGAAGAACTGGGATGAACCCTCGCACCATGAGGCCTCGTCTCCAAGCTCGGAGAGCAGCTTGGGCAGTTCCTCCCCGTCGCCATCGACGTCAAGCATGAACGCGGAAACCGCCGAGTCCATCACGTGCTCAGCGGAAGCATCTCTATTCTTCGGTGGAATAAGTGGATATGTGCAAACTCCCAAAGGGGGCAGGATAGGTTCAACGAGTCTGGCCAGACCCACTTTGAACGAGCTGAACATCAATACAGCGGTCGCCTATGACAGCAAAGTCTCTTTAGGTAAGGGTAATGCACGAGTGTACCTGGGGGCGAGAGCCCAACAATTCACGGGAACTTCAATACTCGCAGAGGAGCTGATGACAAAGGAGGAGACCTTTCCAGCAGGTCAGGAAGTCGAAACCTTTGTCGGACTTGATTGGTATAGGTTTGGTTTCCAACACACGTTCGAACTGGCCAAAAGTCCCACCCTGAGACTGTCACCATCAACTGAACTACTACTGTTTGATTTCGGTTATCAACTGAAGGGAGAGGGTGACCTGTTCATCCGTAGACGCTACGCCAAGGGTTCCTGGCGCGTAGGAGTCGAATTGGATTACACCATCAGCGAGGATCTATCCGTGTCCCTTGATGTTTTTGTTCCTGTTCCCGTCGTTAGAACTCACCCCAGAGTGATCGATATCAACCTCAAGGGAGAATACAGACTGGTGAAAGGAGATATCCCCGTCAGAGTTCATCTGGGCCTGGGGTACGCATCCATTGATTATGAAGATACACAACCGATACCCAACCATATCCGAACCGAGATGGGGCCTTTCCTGATGGCGGGAATTGAAGTTTCTTTCTGAGAATGGCGTGAATTGAGAGCGAGATCTGAGGGCGGCCAGGCCCCTGTCCCAACGTGCGGTGCGGCCGGTCACGGCTCAAATCGGGGGACACCCACCCAATTCGATATTATCAGGTGTGTGTCCCCGGATCTCCGTAGCCCGGATTATTCATGAGTCCGTGCGTCGCATGGGCCGAAGTGGCAGTCCCAGCTGGAGTTCGAATATACTAAAGGGCTTCGCGGTCTCCACAGACTGTTCTGGGCGAAGGAGTGGCGACGAATCGCAACGAGGATCGAGAGTGACATGACCGAAGATTTGGACCTCACCTGGGAAGTGACCGAAGATCCCGATCCTGAATCATCGAAGAAGGTGGACGAAGGACTTCACTCCTTCAACCTGGGGAGCGCGCCGCTCTCGGAATCGAAGAGCATGGCCTGCTTCGTCCGCAAGGAGGGCCAGATCATCGGCGGAGCGGTGGGGCGGCGGTGGGGGAAGGGAGCGGAGCTGCAGCAGATCTGGGTCCACGCCGACCACCGCGGTCGAGGTCACGGAGGTAGATTGATGGACATGTTCGAAGGGCACGCCCGGGAGAGTGGATGCGAATGGGTCCTATTGGACACGTACAGCTTTCAGGCCCCGGACTTCTACCGCCGGCGACGCTACGAGACCGTGGCCACCTTCACCGGATTCCCCGACGGGATAGAGCGGTACTACATGATGAAGCAGCTGGGAGCGTGAGGGTCTGTCGCCGTGGGCCCATCCCGGGGCTACATCCTTGAGAGCTTCCAGGCGGCAGATTTACCATTTTTCCGCTTCGCATCGATCCACCCGGCCAGGTCGAGCGCGAGCACTCGTGAATAGTAGGGGTTAGTGGAACATCTCGATTAATCCGCTAACCCCGATCCAGATGATGACTGCCATGACAATCATGATTGGCACGGTCAGTACCCAAAAGAAGAGAAGGACGGCCTTTTCACCGGAGTCTTGGGTCTTCTTGAACTCTTCCAGGTCGCTGTGGAAGCGTCCAAGAATCTCCCTGCACCACAGGAGTCCGAGAAGAAAGACGAAGGCCCCGCCATATGCCCAGGACATGCTCAACTACCTCACCCCGGTACCGTGCGCCTTGAGGCGCCCCTTCATGTCAGTGTATGCGGTATTGATTAGCTTCACTAGAGCTGCAGCGTCGACCTCGCCTTCGGGTCTGAGCTTCACATGACGCATGAACTTGCCGGTGCCCTCCAGCAGGCCGTTCGGATCGGCTAGCTCGGCGCCACGAAAGAACCCGACATTGACGTGAGCTTTGAAGGCGTTGACGTATGCGAATGCCGCGTCAGTTACGCAGGCAGTCGGATGGCCGTCATGCAATAGCTCTCGAACATCGTCACCGCAGTCGCGCATGACCTCAAACCAGTGCTGCGCGATTGCCCCTAACTCATCCGAATGCTCATTCATCCAAGCCTCGATGGCAGGATCTCGCATGACCGAACTGGGGAAACACATGAGTCGACTCATAGTCGTTACGCTCCGAGGCGGAACCACAACGCTGGAATATGTAGCCTGATTAAAGGGACAATCACCCAATTCGGGATGGTTAGGTGTGTTCCCCGATCTCCCAGTACACCTGGACGCATGCACGATTCCGCGGATCGAAAGCGGGGGTCAGAAATCCTCGAAGAGTGTGCCGCCCACCCAGTCATGGCTGCCAAGTCCCTGACGCATGGACCCGCCGCTCACCGTCGCAAGTCTTCCGCCGGCCTCGCAGCCTTCTCCTCCACAGACGTGGGAGTCGTCGCCGCTGGCCGTATTGTTTCGGCCTCCTGCCACGCTCGCCCAGGAGATCGTGGCATTATTCGTGATTCCGCCGCACACCACGGCACCCTGGCCGTTGGCCGTGTTCGTGTTGCCGCCGAGAACGGACGCCCACGGACCGCTGGCCACGTTGCCGATTCCGCCGGAAATGCTCGCGTTGAGGTCGGTCGCGCTGCCGGTAGCCCCGCCGCTCACGCTGGCGGTAACGCCGGTCGCGGCGTTGCTCGAGCCGCCGCTCACACTTGCCTGGAGACCCGAGGCCGTATTGCCCGCGCCGGCGAGGAAGCAGCCCTCCTCCAGCGCGGAATTGTTGATCCCGCCGATGATTCCCGACGTGGCGGTGTACTGGTGCCCCGATCCCACGACCACGTTGTGCGAACCGTCGCGGTAGTTGGGAAACGGAACGCTCGGGTCCTCGTTATGCCCCACCACGAGATTCCCCAGACCATCCGCCGTGGCCGTGGAGCCGGAACCGTTCCTCACATGTACGTTCGCCCCCGTGAAGAGGACGTGGGGCGCGGCCAGGCCGTTCAGCGTATTTACCGTGTCCACAGTCATGAACTGGGTCTTCGTCTCCAGACTGGTGATTCTTGCCTCCGCTGCCGTCAGCCGAGCATCCGGGCTCGCTGCCTCCAGCGCCGCCAGCCGGGCAACGATCTCGTCCAGGGCCGTCTGCACCTCGACCGCCGCCAGGCCGGAAGCCGCCGGATCGTAGCAGACATCCACGCCGCAAATCGTGCCATGCCCTACCGCGGTATTACTTCCCCCGCCGCCACAATGGAGCACGAAAAGAGCACCGACGGCGAGTCCAAACGTCAACGTCCCGGTCCTGGACAGAGCGGCCATGATCGTCCTCCTCTGATGGTGGCCAGTCAGCATGCCCACCCTCATCAAGGTGTATTAAAATCCAAGAAACCCCCGAGAGAGCGCCCATGATACCCCGCCGCATACTTCAATCAAGGCGCTCATGCGAAGGGCTTGACTCGTTCTGGTTTGTAGGCTTCGTGTCGCTGGGAGAGCGTAGAAAGATGGTATGCCCTACTGGACGGTTTTAGAACTGCCTTGAGGCAGGGCGTATGGTGCGATGAACTTCGCCAATTGCTGGAGGCTGGATAGGTTGTGCCAGATCGACTCCGATCGGGAGCGGCCAGGCTCCCCGCTTTCATGCGATGTGGGCCAGTAGCCTTAAAATGAGTCACTGCCCACTGCGCCGCATAATCGAGGCGGAGGCGAAGGAATGGGCATGATTCAGGCCTCGTGACACGTCTACTAGCATTAAGAGCACTCTCGCGCGCGGCCCAGATCGATCCGGGTTTTCCTGGGCGACGGAGGACGTCGAGGGAATTGACAATTGGACCGTGCGGGCTGAATTTGGCGGTGCCCAGCGGCAAACCGTAGACGGCTGCCCTTCTAGGATTTCGATGCGATACTCAGTTCTCCTTGGTTTCTGCTTGGCGCTATTCCTTGTCGCTTGCGGTGGCGACGGAATCTCCATCGAGAAGCCCTGCCCGGGCTCCCCCCCCCCTCTCGTCCTATGCCCAGGCCTCGACCAGAGCTTCGGCATCGGTGGCTGGACGGTGCTGGACAGCACCACCGGAGGAGAACCGGGCTGGGTCGGCATCGATACGGAGATCGACGGGTCTGGCCGGATCGTGGTTGCGGGCTCGAGCAGGGGCAACTGGGTCCGTGATATGAGGCTCTGGCGATTCGACGACACGGGGGCACTTGATTCGACCTTTGGTGTTGGCGGGAGCGTCGTCCACCCAATGCCGGGAGGGGTTGACGATTACGCCGTTGCCGTAGTCATCGATGGCTCGGGAAGGATCCTGGCCGCAGGGAGAGGTCGTGGCCCCGGGTCCGGGTACGATGTCGTCGTCTGGAGAGTCGACTCATCGGGAGCCCTGGATCCATCGTTTGGGGCTGGCGGTGTCGCCGTGTACGACCACAATCCGGGAATGGGTGCCGACGATTGGGCAACGGCGCTCGCTCTCGACGCGGGCGGAAATATCCTTGTCGCTGGGTCCACGAGACCAACGAGGTGGGATCACGACACCCTTCTCTTGCGGCTGGATCCGGCGGGCGATCTCGACCCATCCTTCGGCACGGGCGGCGTGATCGCGCAGGACTTCTCCGGTGGAACGAACCTAAGCGATTACGCGAGGGACGTCATCGTCGACTCCTCGGGACGAATCCTGTTGACCGGTCACTTGACATCCGATCTGAATCGGACGGGCACGGACCTGGTGGTCTGGCGATTCGATCCGTCCGGCGTCCTCGATCCTTCCTTCGGCAACGGGGGGCTGGCCACCTACGACAGGTCGATGACCTCCCTCACGGTAAACGAAATCGGTTACGCGCTGGCTCTCGATGCCATCGAACGAATCATCGTGGCAGGCACTCTCTCTCCTGTCCCCGGCTCTGGCTGGTCCACGGACGCCGCTCTGTGGCGGTTTGATCCGTCCGGTGTCCTCGATCAAAGCTTTGGGGCGTTTGGTGTGGTACTCCAGGACGGCGCAGTGGGCAAGCCGGACTCGGAGGACGCTGCGTTCTCCGTTGCCGTCGATGCCTCCGGGAGGATCCTCGCCGGGGGCCAGAGTACGTTTGCTTTCTGCACGACCGACATGGTCGTCTGGCGCTTCGACGACCGAGGGACGCTGGACCCCACATTCGGCTGCCAGGGCGTCTTCACCCACAACCCCGAAGCGGGGCACCCCAGAAGCAGTTCCGCATCGAGCATCGAAATCGACCGGCTCGGGCGGATCATCGCCGTAGGAGCAGGATCTAGCAGCGACTTCGGAATTAACCTCACCCTGTGGCGTCTGCTCCAATGAGTACGATGGCCGAGTTGGCCGCGGCCGATCCTTGAGAAGAGTCCCCGGATACAGGCAACCCCGGATCGCCTCGACCTTCTCCATTTTGGTGATGCAGAGCGGCAACGTTTTCTCAATCGCTGGCTTCAGGTCCAATACAGAGAGGCTTATCTCAGAGTGGGACCTACTGGACGTCTATCGAACTGGGCTGAGGCAGAGCTCCTGCTGGGAGGAGCTGCGCGGGCTGCTGGCCGCTGGATAAGTAGTGCGGGGCCGAGCCCCTCTTCAGGGCGGCCAGACTACCCCTCGGGGACGCGTCCACTCCTGGCGAGGTCAAGAGACGTGTTGACCGGCCCCCAATAGTGGTACCAAATCCTATGTTACTCCGACAGGACTTCGAGCCATGGCCGAGGGGCGGAGGGGTGGAACCCCGGCGCCGGAGGCCGGTCGTCGAGGGAGCTGTGCGGCCTTATGGCGTTGTATTCCCGTCTCCAC
>JAPUJT010000097.1 GCA_027296055.1 Planctomycetota bacterium
GTGAATCCGGTGAGGGTCCGGAGTCGTGACGAAAGGGAAATTCGAAGAGGCGTACGCAGAGCTCGAGCGGATCATCCGGGCACTGGAGGGGGGCGAGACGTCTCTCGACGAGAGCCTCGAGTACTACGAAAAGGGAGTCGCTGCCCTCAAGACCTGCCATCGGATCCTCGAGGAGGCAGAGAAGAAGATCGAGATCCTGGTGAAAGATAGCCAGGGAGAGCTTCACGAGGAATCTTTCTCCGTCGACAAGACGCAGGGTGAGGCCACCGGATAGGCAGGTTCGACCCAATGGCAACGGACCTATCACCAGGGTCGAATCTCGAGAGTGCCCTCGAGACCAAGCGAAAACTCCTCGAAGATTTCCTGGACCGACATCTCCCCCCGGAGGATCGAGAGCCGAGGACTCTCCATCAGGCGATGCGGTACTCGGTCCTCTCCGGCGGGAAGAGGATTCGACCCCTCCTGACCCTGCTGGTCGCCGAAGCCGTCGGCGGAAAGGTCGAGGAATCCCTCCCGGTAGCGGCCGCCTTCGAATGCATCCATGCCTACTCGCTCATCCACGATGACCTACCCTGCATGGACGATGATGACCTGCGGCGCGGTCGAGCGACGAACCACAAGGTCTACGGGGAGGCGATGGCCGTCCTCGCCGGCGACGCACTGCTGACTTTCGCCTTCGAGCTAGTGGCAGAGGGAGTCGCGGATCCACGCAAAGCGAGCGCCGTTCTTCTCGACATGGCCCACTTCGCCGGCGCGTCAGGGATGGTGGGAGGCCAGGCTATCGACATCGAATCCGACGGTGCGGAACCAGATCCGAAGCAGCTGGAGAAGATTCACCGGCTCAAGACCCAGGCGTTGATCACTGCGTCGGCGCGGGCCGGAGTCCTCGTCGTCGGCTCCGACGATGAAACCCTGCGATGCGTCACTTCCTACGGCGAGAAGGTTGGCCTCGCGTTCCAGATCATGGACGACCTCCTCGACGAGGAGGGAACCACCGATCAACTGGGGAAGACTGCCGGAAAGGACAGGACCCAGAAGAAGCTGACCTTCCCTCGAGTGCACGGCCGAGCGGAGTCTCGCGCCCGCGCCGGGACCCTGGCGAGAGAGGCGAAGGAGGCGCTGCACCCCCTGGGGACAAGCGCCCGACTCCTCCTGTCCCTTGCCGATTACGTGGTGGAGCGCAAGCGGTAGCCCCACAGGGACCGTCACCCTTTCGGTGTCTACGAGGGGGACTGACGAACAGGGCAGAAAATGTAACTGCCCCCTCTTTCTGCTTTATTTGGAATTCCTGAACATTTCACCCCTCCCCACCGTCCTAAGAAGGTACAGCCAAACGGTTTGTCCCTTCACCCGGAGCGGGATATAATCGGGGCTGACGATCCGCAGAGGGGGTATTCAGGATGGGGGCCGACTGATGTTGCAACGTCTGCATCCGACCTGGGCCCTGGTGCCATCCGTAGCATTCATTGGATTTATTGTATCTATCGTCCTCTTCGCCGGTTGCGCCTCGCCAGGTCCCGGGGTCGTGGCGGATGATCCGGAAGTCCGTCGCGCCCTGGAGAATCTAGAACCCCTCGAGTTCACCGTCCTCGTTGCCCCCCTCAGGAAATGGAAGCCAGATCCGGATACGATCCCATGGTCCTACCCCATTCCACTCACGGATGAAGACATCGGGGCCCTCGTCCAGGAGTCCCTCCTCGAGGATCAGATTTTTACCCGCGTCGTCAAGGCGGAAGAGAGACCGTCCTGGACTCGTGAAGGGCTGATCGAGGAGGCTCAGCGAGAGGGGGCCGAACTCCTTCTCGAGTTCGAGCTGAAGGGGCTTCACTGCCGTTACGTGGGGCCGAACGCTCTATGGTTCCCGAACCTCCTGCTCTGGCTCACGCTATGGGCCCCGAGCCTGTGGGTGGCCGACCAGACCTACGAGGTTATAGCGGAGGCGGAGTATTCGATCCGCAACACCCAGGACGGTCAGGAGGTTTTCCGTCGAGAGTTCTGGGCGAAGGCCAAGATTGATCTGGACTACATTGACCGAGATGTGGACTGGTGGGGCCTCATCCGTACGGAGGACACCGGAGAGAACTGGTCGGCCATCCTGGAGCGGGCCCGACCGAACGGCCTGTTTCAGCTCCAGAAGGCCTTTGCCCTCAGCGTCCTGCGCGATTTCTACCCTCTGGGCCGATCCGCAGGATTCAAGAGGGATGTCTACCCGAAGCAGTCTTCGGCATCGGAGGTGGCGATCGTCATCGGCGTCGCGGGCTACCGCGATCCGGCGCTGCAAGGCCTTGCCAACTTTGGAGTTGCGGACGCGAGCAGCTTCCTCGAATTCCTAAGGCAGAGGGAGGGGAGCGCTCTCAAGGAGGAGGGGACGAGGCTCCTGCTGGGCGCCGGAGCGACCCGGGAGGAGATATTCGGTGCCTTTCGTAAGTACGACCTCGACGGAACGCAACATAGGGACCGGATTACCGTCTATTTCTCAGGGGTCGGAGGCTCCTTGGAGGCCCCGGATGGGACGTATGAGTTCTACCTGCTTCCCCAGGACGCGGACCCGGAAGACCTCCCCGGCACAGCGATCTCCCTCGGGCAGATCAAGAAATGGCTGGGAGGGGCCAACGCGAATGAGATCTTGCTCATCCTGGACTGCGGGTTCGGATCCTCGGGAGGCGGTAAGGGGGTCCGAAGAAACGTGAGGAGAAAACCGGCCGAAGTCGAGGCCTTCCGCGATCAAGTTCGGCGTCTCATCCCCGGAGAAGGGCGCGGGTTGATCCTGGCGGGGCAACCGGGGGACTACGTCTCCGAGCTGCCCGGAGATCAGCGTTCGACGCTGACCTATTACCTTCTCTCGTACCTCGAGCGCCGGGGAGACACGAACAAAGATGGACAGATCACGCTCGAAGAGCTGGGTGAAACCGTCCCGGACAAGGTATCCCATGAGGCGCACCTGATGGGGAAGGAACAGACCCCGCTAGTGGTGGGAGATGAGAGTTTTGTTCTCAACAAGCACTAGCCAGAAGGCCCACGAGGCCGCCAAGGCAGCAATCCTGCTGATCGCTCCGCTGCTCCTCGCGCTGAGCGGCTGCGGCGGGATCGTCCTCGTCGTCGGTGGCGCCGTCGCAGGCGTCGTCGTCGCGGGCCAGGAGGGCTCCTCTCACGACGACGGAGGGCCCCCTGCCTGCGCTGCGGAGGTGAACGCCGTCTACGACGGACTTGGCCCAGATGGGGCAAGCGTTCTCAGCATAGAGATCCAGATCGATAGCGCCAATCCCGACAGCGCGAGAGTCTGGATCGGTACGGCCGACTCGGGCGTGTTCCACACACTGATCGATATCCAGTCGCCAACGGATCCGATCACCTGGATCGAGTCAGGCCCCGAGATGAGAGACCTCTCCGTCCGGAGCCTGTCGGCGAGCCCCCTGGACAACGATATCCTTCTCGCGGGAACGGATCAGGGCCTCTATCGAAGCCTGGACGGTGGG
>JAPUJT010000098.1 GCA_027296055.1 Planctomycetota bacterium
ATCTTTCGAGATGCCCGCCGGGAGCCAGATGATGAGAAGCGACGGAAGCTCTACCGACGTTTCCAGGACATCGCCGCCGAGGAGGTCCCGCTGATCTTCACCGCCCAGAGGGCGCCGATCATCGCCGTCCGCAGCCGGGTCCAGAACGTCGAGCCCGCCGCGGTCGGAGTCCTGCACAACATCGCTAGGATTCTAGTGAGTCAATGATGGCGGGCTACCGCGAGATCCGCCGACCCGGGATCCGATGGCTCGTGCTGCAGGGCTGGGAGGAAAAGCTGCCCCTCCCCGGATGGGCAGAAGGCTGGGAATCCATACGGGGAGCGGAGATTCGGAAGGTCTCCGCCAAGAAGACCATCCTCGCGGCGCCCGGCGCCGGGGAAGTCTTTCTGATCAAGGTTTATCACGCACCGACATTCCTTCGGCGGCTCCTCGCCTACCGGAGGCGGTCCCCGGCCTTCCGTGACGTCGAGCTCTTCCGTGAACTGGAGCGTCGCGGCGTGCCGCTCTCTCTCCCGGTCGCCGCCGGAGAGCGGAGGGCCCTCGGGTTCCGGGGAGCATCGTGTCTCGTCGTGCGGCCGGTGGCGGGGTCCGTCGCCATCGATCGCCTCCTTCTCGACCGGGAGGCGCAGGGCACGCAGCGCCGCCTCCTCCTCGGGGCCTACGGGGCATTCGCTCGCCAGGTCCACGAAAGCGGAGTCCTCCAGGAGGACTTCGATCCGAACAACGCCATCTGCCTCTCTCCGGACGCCGATCCTCCCGAGATCGAGCTCGTCGACATGGAGCGAGTGAGCACATCCGATCGTCTCACGGAATCGGAGAGGGCACGCAACCTCGCGCGCCTTCTTCGCTACGGACGGGATCTGCCTCTCTCCGAACAGTTACGCTTCTTGCGCGGATATGTCGGAAAGGACGAGGATCGGCGGGGTGCCCTGAGGAGCTACGCTGCGGCCATCCGTGCCGCATGGCCCGATGTGACCCGGCGGGATCGCGAGAGGCTTCGAAGAGCCTGTCTTCGATCCGGCCGACTCTTCGCGATCCTTCGACAGGGAGGCGTCCGCGGGATCCACCGGGTGAGATTTGGAGAACGGGAGGATCCGATCTTCGATGCGTCCCACCTCGCGCCCGCCATCTCCAGGCTGCGAGGAGTCTCGAGCATCGGTGAATCGATCCTCCTTGAAGATCCGATCTCCACGCCGGCGGGTCCGTTCGATGCGAAGCTCGTCACGCTCCCCTTCCGGGATGCTCGGAGATCATGGCAAGAGGCGAACGAAGCCCTGAAGAATGATATTCCGTCCGAGCTTCCTCTCGCCCTTCTGGAACTCCGTCCGACCCTGTTCCGTCGGCTAGGGGTCCTTGTCACGATCCGCAGCAGATCGTACCGGCCCCCGAGTCGATGAACGGCCCCCCCCTGGGGCCAGGATGGCCATTGCAGCCCCCGGGGTGAGCCGGTAGAATATTGTTCCTTCCGACCGGTCAGGAGAAGATCAGAGGAGCCCATGAAGATCCGGGAGCGGTTCGTTTTCCTGTGGGGTTTTCTGCGCGACGCGCCGAGGATCGGCTCCGTCACACCCAGCTCTCGCCGCCTGGCCCTGGCGGTCACCGCCGAGATGACCTCTCCTAATGGCGCTCGCCGCATCCTGGAGGTCGGCGCCGGGACGGGTGTGATCACGCGAGAGATCGTCAGCCAGTTGCGGGAGAACGACACACTAGACATCTACGAGATGAATCAACTCTTCGCGAAGCACCTGCGGAAGGAATTCGGCGGCAACGGGACGAATGGCCAGGTCCGGGTCTTCGAGGCGGACGTGATCTCCTCCCCTCCTACCGGGAAGTACGATCACATCATATCGGGTCTGCCGATGAACAACTTCAGACCTGAGCGGGTCCGGTCGGCGTTCCAGACGTTCATCAAGCTCCTCTCCGATGGGGGCCGCCTCAGTTTCTACCAGTACATTTTCGGCCGTCCGGTCCAGTCGGTCTTCGTCGGTGGGAAAGGACGTCGCCGGCTCCGGGAGGTGGGGACGATCTTCCGGGAGTTCATCGATCGGCACGAGTATCGCCGGGTCCCTGTGCTGAGGAATTTTCCTCCGGCCGTCGCTCACCACCTCGAGATCACCTCCGACAAAAACAGCAATTCGCACTGACTCCCGGGTGCCCTACCCCGTTGAAGGCCCGTCCGGCGAATCCGTATAACCACCCGACCGGGAGGGTTTCGTGGCCCCCAGACTGAGCGCCTGCATCATCACCTACAACGAGGAGCGGAACATCCGCGCTTGCCTCGAGAGCCTTCGATGGGCGGATGAGATCGTCGTCGTGGACTCGGGGAGCGAGGATCGGACGAGGGAGATCGCCCGCGAGTGGACCGACCGCGTCATCGAAAACCCATGGCCGGGTCATATCCAGCAGAAGAACACTGCCGTGGATGAAGCGAGGGGAGACTGGATCCTCTCGCTCGACGCGGATGAGCGATGCTCCACGGAGCTGGCGGAGGGAATCCGCAAAGTCGTCGGGGCGACCGACGACGGCTTCGCCGCCTACGAGGTTCCCCGTCGGCTCCATTACATGGGGAAGTGGCTCCGGTTCGGCGGCTGGTCACCCGAGTACAAGGTACGGCTCTTCAAGAAGGGAAAGGCCCGATGGGGCGGCGTGAACCCGCACGACCGCGTGGAGGCGGCCGGCCCGGTGGGGCGTCTGGAAGGATCGCTTCTCCACTATTCCTACCTCGACCTTGCAGACCAGCTCCGTCAGACTCTCTCCTTCACCGGAATCTCGGCCACGGAGCTCTACGAGAGGGGCCATCGGGCTTCGCTGATGGATCTCTCGGTCCGTCCTTTCTGGGCTTTCGTTCAGCGCTATCTGATGCGTTGGGGGATCCTCGACGGGGTGCCGGGGCTGATGATGGCCGCCAACCACTCGTTCTGTGTCTTCCTCAAGTATGCGCGACTGTGGGAGATGGAGCGGTCCGGCCGGCGCACCTCGTCCGGGGAGGATCACTCCGGGGACGGAGGCGCGCGGTGACGGCGGAAACGATCGATCTGTCGGTGATCATCGTCAACTGGAACACACGCGAACTGCTTCTCCGGTGCCTCGAGACACTCTACCCCTCGCTGACAGGTATCCGCCACGAGGTGATTGTCGTCGACAACGACTCGCAAGACGGAAGCGTGGGAGCGGTGAGGGAGCAGTTTCCGGAGGCGACGATCCTGGCCAACTCGAAGAACCTGGGCTTCGCCCGGGCGAACAACCAGGCGTTTCGCCAGGCCCGAGGAAGATACTACCTCCTTCTCAATTCAGACGTTGAGGTGAAGCCCGAGGCGATTCCGGGAACGATACGTTTCCTGGACGACCGACCGCGCGCGGGTGCGGCGGGCATACAGCTTTTCTTTCCGGATGGACGCAAGCAGAATTCGTTCGACAGCTTTCCGACGATCGCGACGGAAATCCTCAACAAGAGCCTGCTCCGATGGCTCTTCCCCAAGGCCCTGCCCAGCAAGAACCAGGAATACACCGACCCTCTTCCCGTCGACATCGTCATCGGAGCCTTCCTGATGGTGAGGCGAGAAGCCGTGGAAGAGGTAGGTCCGTTCGACGAGAAGTTCTTCCTCTTCATGGAGGAGGCGGATTGGTGCCTACGGATGCGACGGTCGGGATGGGAGATCTATCACCTGCCCCACCTGACGGCAATTCACCACCATGGCGCAAGCAAGAGGAAGCTGGAATCCGCATCCTGGATCGAGTATTACCGCTCGACCTACATCTACTTTCGCAAGCACCGGAGCCTCGTAGCTTACGTGTGGCTGAGGGTGCTGAGGTTCTTCAAGATGTTCGTGAACCTGGGACTGACGACGCTGGGTCTGATCGTCACCGGATTTCGAAGGGAGCGCCACCGGAAGAAGTTCTTCATCTACCTGGACGTCGTCCTCTGGCATCTCGCACTCTGCCCGGAGCAGGCCGGACTGCGCAAGTGGGCCACCCGACGGCCGTGAACTTATCCCGCTTTGGGACCGCCTGGACCAAAATTTGACCCTTTTTTCCCTGCCCCCATTTCACACCGCGTCTCCCGCAGATCGAGGGCTGTCGCATAAGGCGAAGACGCCCAAGAGATTCCGTCCGGGAGGGCCGAGGAAGCGCAGCGTGGCACCCGCTTTGCAACCCATCGAGTCAAGAGTGCGTCTACTACGAGAGGGGAAATCGTCGGGGCGCGGCTTCGCCAGGCCTCCGGGCCAGTTCCCTGGGGAAGTGAAGCCAGTTTTGAGGTTCGACCGGGGTGGGGTCAGAGGCGATGTCATGTCACAGGAACGCAGATCCGCCAAGAGGATCCCTGCAAGAGGGTGCCGGGTAGACTTCTCGTACCGAGGCAAGTTCTACTTCTCCAAGTTCATCTCGTACGACAACCTGATGGTGGATATGAGTCCTGGAGGCCTGAGTTTCACCCACCCGGAACCCCTCAAGATCGGTATGTCCATGGGTCTTGTGATTCACCCCCAGAACACATTCTTGCCGGTGCAAGCTCGGGGCAAGGTGGCCTGGGTGGAGAAAGCCAAGAAGAACGGCCATCAGGCAGAATTCTCGATCGGCATCGAGTTTCGTCGGATCCGAAAGCGCGACCTCAAGCAGATCCGGCAGATCCTCGACACGCTGTCTGGCTATTTCGGAGTCCCCCGGATCAAGGAGAAGGCCAAGGGTCGAAGGATGGTCTGAACAGGTGTGATCGGACGGCGGGTCCGGCTACAGGGGGGGGGTCTCGTCCACCGTTCGATGGGTCTTTCCCGGCAAGCGAGAGGGTGCCGGGGGGGCCGGTTATCACCTCCGGATGCACTGCCACGTCGGGTCCGAACCCCGTCCCTACGATGTCGATACATCCTCGTAAAACTTGAGGATTTGCCTCGCCTGGGCGTCCAGGTCGAACTCCTCCGTCGCCTTCCGGGCGGAAGCCGCTCCCATGGCCGTCCTCCGCTCCCCGTTACTTGCCATCTCGACAATGGCGTGGAATAGGTCCTCCTCCGTGTCATCACAGAGGAGTCCGGTCTCGCCATGGGTCACCAGCTCGGGCAGCATTCCTCGACGAGCGGCGATGACGGGCCGTCCGATGGCCATCGCCTCGCGGGCGGCGCGGCAGGATCCGTCGGAGCCAGGCACGAGAAAGATCAGGAAATCGATGGAGGCAAGCGCCTCCACATAGTCCCTGTCTCGATACCCCGGGAAGAGGATCACTTCCTCGAGGCCCATCTCTCGCGCGGGATCGATCGCCACCACCTGGCGATTCGTGCCCCGGCCGAAGACGACAACGCGCAGATCGGGAATCCTGTCATGGGCCTCGCGGACCGCCGGGAGGAGGATCTCGAAGCGCCGATGATGCTGCATCCTCGCAACGACCCCCGCCACCAGATGCTCCGGGCCCAGGCCCAGCTCGGCCCGTATTCCCGTACCGTCCACTCCCGGATGGAACCGGCGAACATCCACCGCACCTGGCACATGAGCGATGGTGAGGTTCGGGAACTGAACCGAGGTCTTCATCTCGTCGGCCACGCTCCGGGATAGCGTGATCAGTCCGTCGGTGTACCGGCTGCAGAGGAGACGCCATCTCCGATCCCCAGGGAGCGCGCCATCGTAGAGAGTCCGGACGACCCGGACCCCCTTTGCAGTCGATCTCGCAGCTCGTCCTCCAATCAAGTGATCGTTCTGCCGATGGGCGTGGACGATCGAGATTCGCTCTTCACGGATCATCCGCACAAGGGCCCGGCCATCGAAAAAATTGGCCAGCGGATTTCGGTGCTTGGACATCCGCAGGCTGGTATCGATGGGGAAACCGCGGCGGCGCGCCATCTCGGCGAGGGACTGCTCAGCCTCCGGAGGAGGGGCACCGCAGACGAAGCGAACGTCGTGACCTGCCTTCGCCTGCGCCTCTGCAAGATTCAATGCTGGTTCCGCCGGACCTGTCCACTTCCAGTCACTGAAGAGGTGAAGGATCTGCATCAGCGCGCCACCCGAGCCTCACCCCGCGCGGAGGAGACGGCCTGCAGCACCGCCTCCGCAGCCCGTCCCGCCGCCCCGGGCTCGAGGATCTCCGCCTTCAGGCGCCGGAGGCCAGCGAGGCATCGCTCCCGGTCCGGCCCGGGCCGGATCAGGCGGATCGCCTCATCGGCCAGGTCGTCCGATCGGTCACGGAAATCGAGATACTCCGGAACGATCTCCATCCCGGCGAGTACGTTGACCAATCCGATGTAGCGAGACGTTTTCAACAGGAGCGAGAGGAGATAGGCCGCCGGAGTGACCCGGTAAACGATCACCATCGGAGTTTCGAAATACATGCACTCGAGAGTCCCGCTTCCGGAGGTCATGAAGCAAAACTTCGATCGTCGCAGGATATCTCGCGGCGATCCCTCCACGATTCTTGCCGGGAGCGGAAGATCGGCCAGGGCACGTTCGATCACGGGACGAAACGACTGGCGCGCGCAGGAGACCGCAAAGTCGAGATCGGGGACCTCCGAGGCGAGCCGCCGGGCGGCACGGAGCATGACAGGGAGACCGAGCCTGACCTCCTGGAGACGGCTGCCCGGAAGGATGCCGACGAGGGGGTCTCGATCCTCGGTGGGTCCCTCCTCTCCCTGAAGGGCATCGAAGAGGGGATGCCCCACGTAATCCACGGGGACGCCTGCGCGCTCGTAGATCTTCTTCTCGAACGGAAAGAGGACGAGCATCCGATCTACGCTGGCGGCGATCGATCGGACTCGCCCGGGCGCCCACGCCCAGACCTGTGGGCTCACGTAATAGATCACGGGAATCTGCCGCCGGCGGAGCCGGCGGGCCAGTCGAAGATTGAACCCGGGAAAGTCGATGAGGATCACGAGGGCGGGTGATTCTTCCTCGATCCAGCGCAGTGTCTTACGGAAGATCCGATAGAACGTCAGCGCGCGCCGGAAGACCTGGCTGAACCACATCACGGAGAGGCCCGGGAGGTGGTAGAGAATCCGGCATCCGGCCGCCTCCATCCGCGGGCCCCCGAGCCCCACGCCGTCGATGCCTGGCTCCCTCTGGCGCATCTCCTCGAGAAGCGCGGCCCCGAGGTGATCTCCCGAGTCCTCTCCCGCCACGATGAAAACTTTGGGTCCCTCCATCGATCATCTCCCGGCCGCCGACGGGCCGAAATCTACTCCCGATGACACGTGATGATAGCAGACCGATGGGGGCGGGAGATCAAAGACGAAGGAGGATTTCTCGCTCACGCCCGTCCTTCAAGACCTTCATCCGGAGGGTGTCGCCCGCGTTCTTCTGGACCCGAATGTAGAGCTGAATCTGCTGGGGGGTTTGCCTCTTGCGGGAGCCATCCACCTCCACGATGACCATCTCGTTTCGAAGGCCCGCACGTCTCGCCGGACCGGCCGGGACCCACTTCACGCCCAGAGCGAGGACGTCATCGGGGAGGCCCAGCTTCCCCCGCGCCTCGGCGTCCAGGTCGGGCGCCCAGAATCCGGGATCCGGCGGGATATGGTACATCGACTCGCGCCAGGAGATATCCGACTTCCGCCAGCCTCGAGGAAGCCTGAGCTTCGCCCTCTTCCTTTCCTCCCCTCGCATGAACTCGAGCTCCAGCTTTCGTCCCTCGAGATGGTGGAAGGCCCAGCGGAGATCGGCCTCGGAGATCGTGGGCACGCCGTCAGCACTGATGATCCTGTCCCCGGCGACCAATCGCGCGCTGGAGGCCGGGGAGTTCGGCTGGATGGATTCGATGACGGCGCCGCGATCCCGATCCACGGAGAGGCCGATGTTCTCCGGCAAGGGATAGTCCCAGATATCCCTCTTGTCGAACTTCCCTTCCTCGATCTCCAGCTGGCGGCGGGAATCAGTCACCATGTGGCAATGAAAGCACTCCGGCGCCTTTCCTTTCGAGATTCTCCGCGCCATTCTCGGCAGGGTCTCGATCGTCACCTTCGGTTCGGGACGTGAATCTCTCTCGTCGGGCCCCTTCCACTCTTTCCGATGCAGCTCCAGGACTTCTCGCATCGAATGGAGCAGCGATTCCTTGGAAAGGCGGGCATCGGCCGGTCCGGCGTCGCGCCCGCCATAGCGGGAGTAAATTCTGTCGTTGCCATCGAGGAAGAGGATCGCGAAGGTGAGGTCGTAGTCGAACCGGAAGAGATCCAGGTCCACGCCTTCCATGTTGAGGATGCGAACGCAGACAAATTCCTTCGCCAGCTTCGCCACGTCAGGGTCCTGACGGACAACCTGCCCGTCGAAGTCCGCGCAAGCGGCTCACCGCTCTCAGCGAAACTCTACCAGAATCGGGCGCCCGCTCTCGCGGGCGATCCGGCGTCCCTCCGCATGTCCCGAGACCCAGCGGATCCGATCCTCCGCCTCCTGTGGACTTGCCAGAAGCAGCCCAAGGAAGCCGACGATCCCTACGAGGAGTGTTTTCATGATGCCCATTCTAATCTCCCCCGGCCGTCAGCGCACATGATAGATCAGGATGCTCCTTCCCGCCCTCGCCACCGGCTCCTGCCTCCTGAGCCACGCGAAGCAATTGGGGTCCGGCAGGTAGACACCCTGGAGATGAGTGGCGCTGATGGCCACGTACCCTTTGACCGGTTTGCAATCGGTCAGAGGCTGGAAGGGGAAATCGTAGGCACGGGGGTCGTCCCTCCCGAAGTAGACGAGGCGGACGGGTGGATGCCCGAGGTCTCGAAGGCGCCGCGACAGGGCGGGCAAGTCCTGACCCCAGTCTAGATCGGAGTCGCCGAGCCGCTCGTAGTCCCCCCCCCGTCCCCCGGCCAGGAAGTTCTGGTACGCGAGGTAGTCGGGGAACGAGATGAGACAGGGCGCCATGGCCACGGCCGTCCCTACCAGCAAGCCCCACCTCGCCCGCCGTCCCCGCCGGGCGAGCCCACCCGCGACGCCACCCACGATGAGAAACAGGAACGGACAGGCCGGAAGGAGGTTGCGCGCGCCGTGATAGCCACCGCCGACCGCGAGCCCCAGAAGAAGCAGACAAGGGACAAGCAACATCTGAACGAGACGCATCCGGCGCCTTCCTGTGCGCCACCCGATGAACAGGGCGATGGGGAGGCCGAGAAGGACCGCCTCGCGAGATTTGACGGCCGCCGCGTACGGATAGGCCCAGATCGGCGATCGCGATCCGGTCTGCCCGAGAAGGAAGTAGGGCCATCCTCGCGATGCTGAATGAACCAGCTCACGGAGACCGTAGGCATATTCCTCCGGGACGAACCACTCCGTGGCCGCGAGGGCGGCGCGGGCAAGCCTCCCACCGGGATCCAGGGTCGCCGGATCATTCAGGTAGGAGGGGGGCGCGCCGTGGTCGGCGAAGATCCTGCCGAGATAGATTCCGTGGAGCGTCAGGACGGAGATCAGAAGCACCAGGAGGAGCGCGATCATGGCCGGACCGCGGCGCCCCCCCCACGATGGGGCGGCCTTTCCGAAGGGGTGGGTGACCTCCATGGGGCGGTCCGTGAAGACGAGCATGACCGCGACCGGCAAGAGGATGAAGGCGGTCATCTTGGATGCGAGCGCGGCCCCGAGAGCCGCTCCGGCCAGAAGGATACGGGGCCAGGTGATGCGATCGAGGCACCTCCTGATCGAAACGAAGGCCGCAAAGGAGAAGACGGCCACGATCGAGTCTCCCGTCGCCAGGGCCGAATGGGCGATGAACGTGGGAGACGTGGCGAGAAGGAACAGGGCGCCGACCCCACCCCAGGGGCCGAATTCAGCGGCGCCGAATCGGTAGAGGAGCCAGCCGAGGAGGCCGAGGAGAAGGATAGACGGCAGACGGGCCAGGAAGAGGATCCGCGCCGCCGGGGTCCGGTTCTGGTGAAGCGTCCCCAAGGCGAACTGCCAGCGCCGCTGGGCGGAGAACTCCGGATCTTCGGCGGGATCGCGCAGGTCCAGCAAGAGGAGGGGCGCCGAGGATAGAGCAGTGGCCAGCGCCGGGTGCTCCGGGCAAAGGCGATAAGTCCCTGTGCGGAGATAGGCGTACCCCGCGGCTATATCGATCACCTCGTCGAAGGAGGGCCCCTTCAATGCGGCGAACAAGGTAGCCTGGATGATCAGAGCGGTGAGGAGGCTTGCGGCAAGGTAGGCGGGGAGTCTCCTGGATAGGTTTCCGTCATCGAGTTCGGTTTCCGTCCCTCTCCCCTGCGTCACCCCGGGAGCGTATCCGCCCGCCAACCTCAGATCAATGTTGCTCCGGGAGGGGTAAATGGCTTTGTCCCGGCCGCTCGCCCGGCTTATAATGGCCGCCCTTCGGGAACCACTCAATCAGGGGGAGAATGAACCTCGCAAGGGTCTTCGACCGAGAGGCAACCGTCCTCGATTTGCTAGGAGGGGATCGAGACCACACGATCCTCGAACTGCTGAAGGTCCTCGAGGATGGGGGCCACCTGAATTCGCGGCATCGGGACGAGATCCTCCTGGCCCTCCTCAAGAGGGAGAGATCGAGCAGCACAGGCATCGGCAGAGGCATCGCCCTTCCACACATCAAGACGGACTACATGGATGAGATTCGCGGGGCGATCGGAATCTCGAGGGAAGGACTCGACTTCGACTCGCAGGACGGGCTGAAAGTCCATGTCGTGTTCCTCTTTCTCACTCCCACATGGGCTGTCCAGCAGCACCTCCAGTTGATGTCCCTCCTGGGCCGGCTGATCCAGAACGCGGGGTTTCTCGACCAACTGAGGTCGGCCGAGCGGGAGCATGACGTGCACCTGTTGCTGCAGAGGGCCGAGCAGTTCATTGACCCGCCTGCCTCCGATCACCCCGCTCGTTGACCGTTTCTGGAGGCCCACGTATAATAAAGGGCTCCGGAACCCTGTTGAGGAGGAGGAGCGCCTTTTCCCGGCCCGAATCCAGATTGTCCGTCGACGATCGGTCTGACGAAGCCATGATGAGGCTCGCCCTTCGAGAGGCGGCGGCCGCCTTCGAGAAGGAGGAGGTCCCCGTCGGGGCGATCGCCGTCCATGAGGGAAGGGTGATCGCCCGGGCCCACAACCTCCGGGAGACCCTTCGGGATCCGACGGCACATGCCGAGATGCTGGTGCTGACGCAGGCAGCCGAGGCCCTCTCGAACTGGCGACTCGACGGCGCATCTCTGTATGTCACCCTGGAGCCCTGCGCGATGTGCGCCGGGGCTCTCCTGCAAGCGAGGGTTTCTCGGCTCGTCTTCGGCGCGCCGGACCCGAAGGCCGGAGCCTGCGGCTCCAGATTGGATCTGATTCGAGGCTCCGGAATGCCGTTCACCGTGGGGGTCACGACCGGAGTCCTCGAGAAAGACTGCGCCGAGATCTTGCGAGCTTTTTTCGAGAAGAGGCGGAGCAGGAAGAAGTAGCCGCGGCATCGGACCGTGGCGGATGAGGAAATCACTGTGGAGAGGTGCCGGAGTGGTTGAACGGGACGGTCTCGAAAATCGTTGTATGCCGATTGGCGTACCGTGGGTTCGAATCCCACCCTCTCCGATTTCCATTCACCCGATCGGAGGCCGTAGGCGATGGTAAGGCTGATCCTTGGATTGGTAATCTGCGTCGTATCCCTCGCATCGATCGCATATCTCAGTCTCTGGGACTCTAAAACCCCTCCAAGTGACGAGATCCTATCCAGCGCGCGGGTATCGATTGCCGGTTCGGACCCCATCTCGGGGACCAGGAGCGAGACCCCCGGGGCGAAAGAGATCGCGCCGGCTGCCTCCACGTTCACGCCGCCCACGGCTACCCCTCCGGCGAAGAGAGCGCGCCCGAAGCGGCCCACGAGTCTCGATCAACTGGGCCGTCATGCTCGAGCCGGGAAGGTGTCGACCGAGGATCTCCTCTGGAAGCTGGAGGAGGCCATCAAGGGCAAGGACGCCCGCGCTGCCCGTGAGTTGACCCGGGACCTGATCCGAGCGATTCGCGACGGATCGATGAAAGCCGACGCCGTGGCGGATCGGCTGGTCGGAATCCTGAAGGGCCTGAACGATACGCTCACCCTCCAGGGAGTGATCCCCCAGCTCGGCTTCCTGAAGAGCAAGAAGATGACCCAGTTCTTCCAGGAGCAGTACTGGGCGACGCAGGATCTGCAGGCCCGCCAGATGTACCTGAACGCCATGCGCCAGTCGGTGGACGAGTCCTCCATCGACTTCCTCCGGCAAGTGCTCGAGACGGAGGAGAGGCAAAACCTACGCAACCAGGCCCTCTTCGCCCTTTCCCGCATAGGGGACCATGGCGGCCTCGCGATCCTCGAGGAGACGGCTCAGTCTGGCTCCGGCGTCGATCAGGTCACGGCCCTCCGGTTGCTCAGCAACCGCAAAGACGCGAACTACGTTCCCCTGTTCGAGCAGGTCCTCTCGAAGCCGGATAGCTCGAGATCCTATGAGACGGCCATCCGCGCGTTGCAGTCCGTCGGCAGCTCGTCCTCGGTCCCCGCGCTCGAGTCGGTGATCGACAATCCGAATGTGAGCGAGTACATCCAGAACCTGGCTCGAGTAGCCATCCGGCAGATCAACCAGAGGGAGCAGGGCGGAAAACGCTCGCGCACGTACCCCGTCGAACGCATCGGTCGCCCCGACTCTGGCGCGGGGAAGTAAGGCAACCTCAAAATCGGATGCTCCCCCAGACGCCAAGGCGATGGGTTGATACTTCGACCATCTCCTCATCACCATCTCGTTTCCTTCTCAGGATGAGATCCCCGAAGAGATAGCCGGCCTCGATGTCCAGCCACGGAAGCAGCGAGAACTCCAGCCCCACCTGAATCTCGATAGCGTCCACCTGGATCAGACCGTCTTCCTCATTGCCGCTGCCCAGGGAGAGCGAGAAGAGGGAAATCTGAGCGCGGAGCTCGAGCCCATCGAACGGGCTCAATCCCCCACTATAGCCGATCACGGGCATCGCCCCCTCGATCCGGTTCCGCTCCGATGGCCCCCCCCCGTCGGATTGTACGCGCAGTTCCGTCTGGAAGTATCTCGCCCCGATCAGGTACCCGTGGTGTCCGCGGCTCCAGCGGCCAAGTTCGTGGCCGAGGTAGACGTGGGTCTCCAGGAGGCGGAAATCGGTTGCGGTGTTCGACCCTGCGGGAAAATCGACCCTTCCGAATCGAAGGTCGCTCTCGAGCCGCTCGTCCCCATCCCATTCCGCCCAGGAGCCGCCCACACGGAGGTGCAGCATCTTGAAGGGACGAAACTCGACCTCCGATTTCAGCGCGAGAGCCACCGGATGGATCCCCAGGTCGTCACCCAGCTCGAATGCACTCTTGGGGGCCCCGACGGTGTCGGTCTCATATTCGGCCGACAGGATGGCAGCGTCGACTCCGATCCGGAGCCGCAGGGCCCCGGCAAGCTTGAAGTCTCTATCCGGGTGCTGGATCACCCGGATCATTCTCTCCCCGGGCGGGGGCGGGCGATCGGGGGAAGACTGGAACACTTCATCCAGGATGGGAACCCCATCCGTCTGGCCGATCGACAGCGAGATCAGCAACACCAGGGCGCCACTCGACATATTCAGCCACCCCTTCGGATCCTACGTCTACACCACCATCGAATGATTCTATGTTGCCCCTTTGCGAGCGTCCAACCCGGCGAAAGGCCACCGTGGTTTACAGAATCGGGGCCCATCGGTATAATTCCGCCCGTCGCTCATGGAAATACTGGAGAGGTGTCCGAGTGGCCGAAGGAGCACGCTTGGAAAGCGTGTAGGTGGCTAAACCCCGCCTCCCGGGTTCGAATCCCGGCCTCTCCGCCATCGATCTTGGGAGGCCCGTCCTTCCGATTGATTCATGGGGTCGCGGTAAGATGGGGAGTTTGCGGTGCCCTGTAACCTGCAATCCGCATAGCAGGATCGACGCTTTCTGGAGGTTTGCTGGCCGGATGGGCTCAGCCGGGCAAGTAGTGTTGAAGGATGGGTCCTCTGCAATGGGGGGCCGTGAACTTGGTCAGAGGTTGACGCCAGCAGCCATAAGCGTGACCCTCCATGTGCCGGAGGGCTGCCTATCCGGAGCTGGCTACCCGGTTGTCCTCTTCGGTCACCTATCGAAGGAAAGTCTGCGGCCCCTTTTCCTTTCGTAAGTCGCGTAAGTCGAGGCGAACTTCGTGTCCTATCAGGTTCTCGCTCGGAAGTACCGGCCCCAGAAGTTCGATGAGGTGGTCGGCCAGGAGCCGATCGTCCGGACCCTGGTGAACGCGATCCTCCAGGACCGTCTCGCTCATGCCTATCTCTTTGCCGGACCGCGCGGAGTCGGCAAGACCTCGATCGCTCGGATCCTTGCCAAGACCCTGAACTGCCCGAACCGAAAGAAGAGCAGCCCGTGTAATGGCTGCGATACCTGCAGCGCGATCTCCGCGGGAGAGGACATCGACGTTCTGGAGATCGACGGGGCCTCCAACACCGGTGTGGACCACATCCGGGATCTGCGGGAGAAGGTGCGGTACGCGCCCGCCCGGGGCCGGCACAAGGTCTATGTGATTGATGAAGTCCATATGCTTTCCAAGGGCGCCTTCAACGCCCTGTTGAAGACCCTGGAGGAGCCGCCGGAGGGCGTCATCTTCATCTTCGCCACGACGGAGCCCGA
>JAPUJT010000099.1 GCA_027296055.1 Planctomycetota bacterium
TCATCCCCATTCTCTTGCTCGATGAACCCGTACCCCTTTTTCTCGTCGAACCACTTTACCTTGCCAACGGCCATCGGAAACTCCTGAATCAGGTTCCTGAGAACTATCTTTGTGCAACCTGCGCTCGCGGGGCCAAGAAAACCCTGTGGCCCGGAGCGCCCCGCATCGATATTCGCTCCTTGCTGCTTCCTCCTTTGGGGTCCTCCGACCGGGATCTCCAACCTACCGCATGACGGAGAAATGCCGGCCGCAGCCCCCTCCTGTGGCGACCCCCCCCATTAGTCCGGATTTATCGCATGGCTCCTGCTGCCGCAGAGCCTGTGAGAAACCCGGCCTAGTTCAAAGTCGCCTTGTGGCTCAGCTTGATTCGACCCTGGCCGTCGATGTCAATCACTTTGACGTCCAGCCTGTCGTTGATCTGGACGACATCGCTCACCTTGCCGACGAAACCGGCGGCGAGCTCCGAGATATGCACCAAGCCCTCCTGGCCAGGGATGATCTCGACGAAAGCTCCGAAGTCCTTCACGGATACGACTCGGCCGTCATACACCTTGCCTATGACCGCTTCCTCCGTGAGCTTCTCGATCTCCTCCTTGGCCTTCCTCAGGCTCTCCCCGTTCGGGGTATAGATGAGGACCGTTCCATCGTCCTCGACGTCGATCGTGGCCCCTGTCTCTTCCTGGAGCCGGCGAATCGTCTTTCCACCTGGACCGATGATGGCTCCGATCTTTTCCGGATTGATCTTTATGCTCAGGTGACGAGGCGCGTAAGGTGAGAGCTCCTCTCTGGGCGCCATCAGCGTCTGCTTCAGCATCACCTGGAGGATGTGCTTCCGTCCTTCTCGCGCCTGCGCCAGCGCCTGACGCATGATCTGATCGGTGATCCCCGCGATCTTGATGTCCATCTGAAGGGCCGTCACTCCATTCTGCGTCCCGGCCACCTTGAAGTCCATATCCCCGTCGGCGTCCTCGGAGCCGGAGATGTCGGAGAGTACGGCGACCTTGTCGCCCTCCTTGACAAGGCCCATGGCGATCCCTGCGACGGGCCGACGGATCTTGACTCCGGCGTCCATCAACGCCAGCGTGGCCCCACAGACGGTGGCCATCGACGACGAGCCGTTCGACTCCAGGACGTCGGAGACGACCCGGATCGTGTAGGGAAAGTCCTCCCAGTCAGGGAGGACTTCGTTCACCGCTCGCTCCGCGAGCATGCCGTGCCCGATCTCCCTGCGGCGGGGACCTCGGTTCGGCCAGGTCTCACCTACGCAGAACGAAGGGAAGTTGTAGTGGAGCATGAACTTCTTCGTGTACTCGTCCTTCAATCCATCGACCACCTGCTCGTCGAGGGTCGATCCGAGGGTGGTGATGACGAGGGACTGCGTCTCTCCGCGCGTAAAGAGCGCCGACCCGTGCGTTCGCGGGAGGAGCCCTACCTCACAGGTGATCTCCCTGACTTCGTCCGTGGCCCGTCCATCGTGGCGCTTTCCCGTCTCCAGGATCTGGCGGCGCAGGACGCCACGCATCATCTTGTTGAAGGCCTCACCGGTAGCCGACGCCTTCACCGGATCCAGCTCGCCATCGACAGTCGCGTGCTTGTCTATCAGCTCCTTCTTCAACTCCTTGAGGGCCCCGGATCGAATATGCTTTCCCTGAAGATTGTGTCGCCGTTTGGCCTCTTCGAGGGCCTCTCCGAGAATCGTCTCGAGAAGGGCGGGATCCTCCTCCTTCTCCTCGAGGGGGATCGGCTCGGGGGCAACTTCCTCGACTAGCCGGTTTTGCATCGAGATGATCTGCTTGATCTGCTCGTGTCCGAAGAGAATGGCATCGACCATATCGTCTTCGGACAGCTCGCGGGCACTCGATTCCACCATCAAGATGGCGTCTTCGGTCGCAGCGACGACGAGATCGAGATCTCCCTCCTCGATCTGAGAGGTTGTCGGGTTGGATATCAGCTTGCCGTCTATCCGACCCACGCGGATCCCGGCGGCCGGTCCCTTGCACGGGAGACCCGAGAGCGCCAGGGCGGTGCCCGATGCGATCAGGGCCAGGACATCCGCTTCGTCATTCGGATCGGAGGACATCACGAAGGTCGTGATGACAACCTCCCTCCGGTATCCCTTGGGAAAGAGGGGACGAATGGGACGATCGATCATCCGCATCGTCATGATCTCGTTGTTGGTAGGTCGACCCTCTCTCTTGAAGAACCCCCCCGGGATCTTCCCTGCTGCGTAGGTCTTCTCCCGGTAGTCGATCGTCATTGGAAAGAAGTCCAGACCCTTCACGTCCTTGCCATATGCCACGGCCGCGAAGACGACGGTGTCGCCGTATGTCAGGACGACGGACCCTGCCGCCTGTCTCGCCATCTTGCCCGTCTCGATCACGAGCGTACGTTCTCCGATCTTCGTTTCAACCTTGCGATGCATGTTTCCTCTTTCTGCCGGGCCTCCGCCGGCTACTGCGTTTCTCGAGCCGCTTACGCGCACCTTTCTCGGTGACATCGAATGGATTGGGGTTGGATCACTTCGGGGGGGATGGGATAAGGAAAAGCGACCCTATTTGCGAAGCCCCAGTTCTCGGATGAGCTCCTTGTAGCGACTCCTATCCATCCTCGCCAGGAACTTGAGCAGAGAATGCCTCCGACTCACCATCATCAGGAGGCCCCTGCGGCTGGCGAAATCCTTCTTATGCTTTTTCAGATGCTCGGTAACTGAAATGATACGACCGGTGAGCAGAGCGACCTGGACCTCAGGGGAGCCGGTATCCTTCTCATGCACCTTGTATTTGTCTATGGCTTCCCGTTTGGAGGCGATTTCCGCCATCTATGGTTCCAGATCCTTTCTTCTTTGGGGAGGTCTAGCCTCGAGGCCAACAGCCCCGTCTTGGGGTGTACCTTGCCGTCCACCATTCGGGGCGCCGACCCCCGGCCCATTTGACAGGAAGCGCATATTATACTGGCTCCCTTGTCCTTGTAAACCCCTTTCGGGAGTGGTCATCCGCCCAGAGAGGAGGCGTCCAGAAACGACTGCAGGATGATCTGGGCGGCCAGTTGATCCTGAAGGCGCTTGCGCTTTTTCCCCCTCACCTCGGCCTCTGCGAGGAACCGGTCCGCTTGAACGCTGGAGAGCCGCTCGTCCCAGGTCTCGACAGAGATACCGAGGGAATCGCGGAGGCGCATCGCGAAGCGGATCGCCGCCTTCGCTTCGGGTCCCTGGCTTCCGTCCATCTTGATCGGCAAGCCCACGACGACGAGGACGACCTGATGCTCCTCTACCGCCTTCCCGATCTGTCTTAACACGTCAGGTTCCGATTTGTTCTGGATGACATCGAGGACCTGCGCCGTATATCGCAAGCTGTCCGAGATCGCCAGACCGATACGCTTGCCACCCAGGTCCACTCCCAGGACCCTGCCCGTCACAGATACGCCTCCAGTCCCTCCGACTCGATCCTCTTCACCAGAGCCTTGACCTCCTCCGCTCGATCCTTCCTTGCAATCAAGATCGCATCCCGACTCTCGACGATGATCAAGTCCTCGACTCCAATCGTGGCGACGAGGCGTTGCCCCCCCACGACGACGAGCCCCCGGGAGTCGAGGCTTACGTGGCGGCCGATCACGACGTTTCCTTGATCGTTCGTTCGGTGCAGCCTCTCCAGCGCTAGCCAGCTGCCCACGTCATCCCATTCGAAATTCGCCTCCCGGACGACGAGTCCTTCGGCCTTCTCCAGGACCGCGTAGTCGATCGAGATCGATGGAAGCGAGGTGAAGGCCTCCCGGATCACCACTTCCTCCTTCGGAGTCCCCAGGGCCTTGCGGATCCGATCCAGGGCGGCGCCTAGCTCGGCGTGCTCCTCCCGGATCGCCTTCAGGATGTCCTTCGCCCTCCAGACGAACATGCCCGAATTCCAGTAGTGATCCCCCGAGTCGATGAGGGCCTGTGCCCGAGCGGCGTCCGGCTTCTCGACGAATCCTTCGACGCCGAAGAGACCCGGGCTGATTTCTGTTCCTCGCCGGATGTATCCGTAGGAGGTGGCCGGGCGGGTCGGCGAGACGCCGAAAAGGAGGAGCCCCCCCTCCTTCTCCACCCGCTCCATCGCCGTCTGGAGAGCTCGGTGGAACATTGGCTTCGGCGTGATGTGGTGATCCGCCGGCAGCGTGGCGATCACCGCCTTCGGATCGGCGTGGAAGATCTTCTCCGTCCCGAGCCCGATCGACGCCGCGGTGTCGCGGCCGAACGGCTCGAGGATCGCCACCGCAGATTTTCCTATGTGGCTGGCCAGGCCGCCATACTGCATTTCGCTCGTGATCACGTGGGTACGGGACGGGGGGATCGCTCCTTCGAGCCTCTCCAGTGTCTCCTGGATCAAGCTCTTGTGCCCGACGACATGGAGGACCTGCTTCGGATGGTCCTTTCGACTGCGAGGCCAGAAGCGTGTGCCAATCCCACCGGCAAGAATCAAGGCATGTCTCATGCTATCTCTTCCAGAACCTCCAAGACCGTTTCATCGAAAGGCGCTCCGGACCGAGCCCTCAAGTAGATACCTCCGTTCCGACGACTGGCCTCCTTGATGCGAACGGACGAGGCCTCCCACTCCTGACGGTATTTCTCGCGGTCTCCCGTGGTGATGGTCCTCCGGAGAACTTCACCCGTTTCACGGTCGCGGAGCAAGACCGCTCCCTGTATGTCGGGCGCCTCCGCCTTGCAATGCAGCAGGACGAGGGTGTGCCCCCTTGCCCGACGGATAGATGCGGTCCAGTTCCCGTTTTCGAGAAGGTCGGAGAGAACAATCCAGACCCCCCGCCTCCCTCCGGCGGCCCAACGAAGAATCGGGTCGAGGCGCGTGGCCCCTCCGGTGCGCATCGGCTTCAGGAAGTCGAGCACACCCCGAAACGATCCCCGGCCACGAAGGGGTCCCAGGCCCGCCTCTCGTTCGGAGGCAAAGGGGATCACGATGACCTCTCCAAGGTGTGCCAGACCCACGTACGCAAGTCCAGCGGCAATCTGCCTCGCCTGCCGAAAGACGTCTCCCTCCATCGAGGAGCTTCGATCGATGAGGATCGTGAGGGGGGGTCGCTCGGTTTCCTCGAAGACACGGACCTTGGCGCGATCCAGCCGGGCATAGGCGTTCCAATCGATGTGACGTATCTCGTCCCCCGGCGCGTAATCGCGGTGATCGGAGAATTCCTGCCCCTGGCCTCGGCGGCGCTCGCGCAGACGCTTCCAGCGACCCTCCCGGATCCGGTGGCGCGCGGCGATCCGCAGGATCTCCAGCCTTGCCTGGAAATCCTTCCCGAAAACCTGATCAACTGTCGACTGACTTCTCGAGATTTCCGTACCCTCTTTCGGAATCAGTCCTCGGCATCCATGCGGCGGAGCGCCCGGCGCCTCCGGAACATCACGACGGCGAACATCGCCATCACGAGGAACGCGATTCCCATCAGCACGGCGCGCTCGACAGACCGGGCCTCCGCGGTGAAAAGGCCCTCAAAAAACGAGCCTTCGCCCGGTAGCTTCTCCTTCCAGTCTCGTTCCAGCTCGGAGAGGGACGACCCTGTCTCGTCCGACAGACCCTTCTCGAACGCGACCCCCTCACGGAGCCGCCGCACGATCCCGCGCAGGGCGTCGTCGCCAAAGCGCTCCGTGATGTACTGTACGAAAGACAGACTCTGCGGGTAGGCGATCGACCAGTCCTCATGGGGCGGAAAACGGTTCGCTAGGTCACGGAAGGGGGTGAGGGTTCCGGCGCGCGCCTTCGCCCGGAGCATGCGCCTCTGCCTCCAGCGGACGGCCTTTCCAGCGACTTGCTCCGCGACACCCTCCTCGAACCACTTTGGAATCCGCATGCGAGGGTCGCCCAGCGCCAGGTGGACCATCTCGTGCCGGACGGTGAGAAGAAGCGAGTTGTCGGTGAACGTCTCCAGAGAGGAGGCCTTGATCACCATCTGTCTGCGGCCGGGCAGGGCGACCGCCAGCGCGCGATCCGGCGGGGCTGCCCCCCCGCTCGCCCTCGATACGATGCGCTCGAATTCGGCTTGGTTGGGGGCGATCGTGATCCGGACCACGCCGCCCGCGGCGGGGATCCCGAGTGCCGACTCGACCAGAGGTAGAGACTCCTTGTAGATCCGGTGTGCCCCCCGCGCTACCGCGGCCGAACCGGCAGGGTATTCCAGCACAACCCCCCCCACCTCTTCAACGACGTAATCGATGGTCGGGGCATGCAGGAACCCTGCAAACGCTACGAACAGGGCCAGCCACTGCAAGGGAGTGTTGGTCTACTCTTCCGAGACCGCGGCCACAAGGGCACCGCGGCATACGGACGTGAGAGGATCTTCCGCTCGCCTCACCTCTCGGATCGGAATCGGGAACTCGAGGCTCTTCAGTTCGTCTCTCACCGTTTCGGTGAAACCGCCGATCATCGAGGTGCCGCCGGCGAGCACGATATCGACCGGATCCGGGAAGTTGGGCATACCTTCGGAGGATTCGAATCTCTGCTTGATGTTCACCAGGGTGTAATTGATCAGGTTACGATAGTAGATCTCGATCGCCTCCTCTTCCCGATTCTTGGCGTTGGTGATGTCGACGCCCTTTTCCTTTAGCGCCGTGGCGCGACTCGACTTGATCCCGAGGACCTTGGCGACGTTTTCGTCAATCCAGTCGCCCCCGCGGGAGGTCGAGAACGAGAGACACGGGATCGTCTTGTACGATACGCAGATGTTGAACATCCCTCCTCCGCAGGAGATGCCGATGCCCGTGAAGTCCTGTTCGGCCATCTCGGCGAAGACGACGGCGTGGCCTTCGAGGAGGGACTTACCGTTGTAGCCCATCTTCTTCAGGATCCCCTCGAAGAGACCCTTGTGATAGATCACGTTGGCCTCCGAGTCGATCGGCTCCGCCGGAACGGAGAAGTAGACCACCTCGTTTTCCACCTGGGGGGTTCCGAGGACGCTCTCGAGCAGTAGCTTTTCGATCGGCAGGGCGTCAACCTCGTTCGGGCTGATCAGCCCATGCTGCATCGGACGTCGTGTTTCCTTGTTGAGGACGTTGGCCAGATCGAAGGCCGGGTCGCCGATGACGAGCATCCGGTTGCTGACCAGGACGTACTGGATGTTCAGCTTGGTCAGCATGTTCCTGGTGAAGTCGTCGGAGTCGATATCGATGAAGGCGTTTCGCTGCACCTTGATGATCGTCTGGCCATCGGGGCTCTGCGTGGCGCTGAGCAGATTCGCCGTGCCGATGTCGAGCCCTTTTCCTGTCGCCTGAGCAGCCTCCTGAGAGGAAGACGCGGTGGGGTCCGCCTTGGGTGGCGGAGGAGGTGGGTTCGGCCGCGCCGGGGCATCACCTTCTCCCTTTCCCATGTCCATGGAGACATCAATCTTCCGATCCTCGGGACTACTCATCGCTTCCTCCCTTTTGCAATGATTTCAGCTTCTTGAGGGCGCCACCCACACCGCCGGCCTTCTTTTCCTTCGGCTTTACATTCGCAATATTACTCTCCAGGATAGCGGACTCCCCACTGAAAAGCTTGTCGAGCACCACCTCTTTGAACTGGGCGGTGGCGGCCGCGGTCATCGGGGGCCCCCCGCCGGCAGAGAGCTTGCTGCTGATCGCCTCGGTGAGCTTGTCGGCCATCTTGCCGATGTGCTCCCCGATCTCCTTGACTCCGCTCGACTCCTTCTTGCTCTCCCGCATCTCCTGGAACATGGCGACGAGGAGACCCTCGATATTTCCTCCACCCCCGCCTCCCCCGCCCTTGCGGGCCTCTTCGAGCTCGTCCTTCATCCGCCGGTTGGATTCGGTAACCTGCTCGAGAGCGGTGTTCAGAACCTTGTTCTGGGCCTCGAACTGGAGTCTCTCCTTCTCTGCCGCTTCGATCGCTTTGGACTGCGCATCGGGGTCTTTGGCCCTGGCGTCTTTCTCCAGCCTCTGGATCTCGTCTCTCTGGAGATCGATCGTCCGGTGTAGCTCCTCCATACGCTTCTGAAGGCCGTCCCGGCTCAACTCCAGCTCCTGCTGGCGCTTGGCGGACTCGGTCCACTGTGCCATCAGCTTCTTCAGTTCGGCCTTCGATGCCTCCACATACTTGCCGCGCTCCGCCTCCGCGATCGTGCGGGACTCGCGAGCGATCGCATGATCGACCGCCTTGATGATCATGTTCTTGATGTCGGAGGGCCGGAGGACCCTGACCTTGTCGAATCCCTTCTTCTTGAGGGCCCCGACAGAGACCATCTTGGCGCTCTTGTCGATCTCCTGCGAGAGGTGCTGCCCGGAGAGGGATTTTTCGTCGCCCACGAGGGGTGCTCCTGCATGCCGAGAATGGTTTGCTCGGGTCAGTTATTCCGATCCCGGGGAGCCTCTCCTGTCGGATGAGGTCGCTCGAATTGACCCAGCCCCTTGGGGGGCAGAGAGTTACGATCTTGACGCAGGTCGCATAAAGTATAGCGCATCGGCTGCTGAGCGTCAACAACCTCAGGAGTAGCCCTGATCAGCCCGGTGGCCAGGAGAGAGGCCGGCCGCCCAGGAGGTGAAGATGGATGTGGAAGACGGTCTGTCCGGCGCCTCGGCCGCAGTTCAGCACGAGACGGTAACCTTCCTCGGAGAGCCCCACAGCCTTGGCCCTCTCGACCGCGGCGACGAAGAGCCTCCCCAGGAGTCCTGCCCCCTCTCGATCCACGTCGTTGATCGTCTCGATATGAATCCGCGGGATGAACAGCTCGTGGACGGGAGCCTGCGGGTTGGCGTCCTTGAATCCCAGGAGGTCCTCGTCCTCGAACACGATCTCGGAGGGGATCTCCTTCCTCAAGATCTTGCAGAAAATGCAGTCCTTGTCCAGCATGGCGGGCTCGCGCGCCGAGGGAATGGTCCTGATTCTGAGTAGATTATCGCTTGGAGAACTGGAAGCCGCGTCTCGCCCCACGCAGGCCGTACTTCTTCCGCTCCTTCATCCGGCTGTCGCGGGTGAGGTGTCCTTCCTTGCGCAAAGTACCCTCGAGTTCCGCGTCCACCTTGAGAAGGGCCCGGGCGATGCCCAGCCGGACGGCGCCCGCCTGTCCGGAGTTGCCGCCGCCTGTGACCTTCACCGTTACATCCCAGCTTTCCGCCGCCGGCGTCGTTTTCAGCGGGGCGAGGGCCAGCTTACGATCCTGGAGGCGGACGAAGAATTCGTCGAACTCTCTGCGGTTGATGATGATCTTTCCGGTGCCGGGCGTGAGCCTGACCTGGGCGACGCTTGACTTTCGCCTGCCCGTTCCGCGGAACATGACTTTTGCTGCGGGTGCCTCGGGGCTCACTTCAGTCTCCTCCCTCTGACGTCGAGGGGCTGTGGCAACTGCGCCGCGTGTGGATGCTCAGGTCCCCGATAGATCTTCAGCTTCTTGAGCATTTTTTTACCCAGGGTCGTCTTCGGAAGCATCCGCCGCACGGCGGTGCGAAGGACCTCCTCGGGCTTCTTGGCCATCCGCTCGCCCAGAGTGGCGCTCCTCAGGCCGCCCACCCATCCCGTGTGCCAGTAGTGGCGGCGGTTCTCGATCTTGTTCCCCGTGATGGCCACCTTCTCGACGTTCGTCACCACCACGAAGTCTCCGGTATCGACGTGAGGAGCGTAGATGGGCTTGTGCTTCCCCTGCAGGATCACGGCCAGACGAGCGGCGAGCCGCCCCAGGATCTTGTCCTGGGCGTCGACCAGATGCCAGGCCGGCTTGAGCTCCGCGAGCTTGGGTACAGGGGTCCTCGTCCTCAGCATCTATCACCTCGAGACACAACTCTCAGGGAAGCGCCGGATCGTAGCAGGAAACCGCCCAAAGTCAACCCCTGGACCTCTTTCGGCGCCTGCTCGACCGAATCTTGGGCTTCTCATCCTTCAGGAGCTCGCGAAGGGATTCCACCTGATCCCCTGACAGCACCTCGGTCACCGCCTCCTCCTCGCCTCCGACGGAGTACTTCTCGAGAACCTCGTCGAGGGTGATTCCCCACTCCTCATCTTCGTCATCATGATCAACATCCCTGGGGATGCCGGCGTTCACCGGTCCCAGCAGTCCCTCCTCCTCCAGGACCTCCTCCAGCGCATCGCTCACATCCCTCGACATCCGGGTGCTTCGACTCTTCGCCGCCTTCCTGGGGGTCTTATGGGTCGATTTTCCTCTGATCTTCCCCTTGGGGGAATTCAGCGGATCGTCGGACCGGGACGGGTAAGTCCGCATGAACTCCGTGCGGTCCACGTCGTTGGACGGGGCCTCCCTGGTCATCCTCTCGGTGCGCCCTTCCGACTTCCGCGGAGCGCCATCCGGTTTCTCATCGCGCTTGAATAGATCGCGAAAACGAATCACCCTGCGTTCCTCTTTCTATCGACGGAGATGATGTCCCCGACGGCCTCGTCGATGTCCTTCTTGCCGATCTCCTTCTTCTTCTGACCCCAGCCCGAGAAGAGGGCCACATCGCAGAGATCGTTGATGGTTCGGGGCACTCCCCCCGTCACACGAGCGATTTCATCCAGCGCGTTCTTCTTGAAAGGACTCCTGGCAAGTCCCGCCACAGCGAGTCGATGCTTGATGTACTCTCCGACCTTGGCGGCGGGCAGGGCCTCCGCTCGCGCCCGGATGGCGATCCTCTGCGCGATCTCGGGAGACTCGTCGACGGAGTCCTCCAGGACATCTTGGCCGGCGAGAACGAGGGAGATCAGACGACACCCCTGTTCCTCGAGGTTCAAGAGCTGGCGAAGCTCGCGATGGATCGACCGGTGACTCAGGAGGTGAGCGTCGTCGATGATCACGATGGTCTGCTGCCGATTCCGATACGAGTTTGCAGCGGTCTCCTCGATCGATCGGATCAAGTCCGCGCGCGACGTGACGGTCCCATCGACCCCAAGTCCCGCCCGAATCTGATGGAAGATCTCGTCCGGGTCATCGATCGGATTGGCAATCAAGCAGACTCGCGCCCCCTTTCCGGCCGCCGCCTCAGCAAAAGTCCTGCACAGGAAGGTCTTGCCGCAGCCCGTCGGGCCGGTGATGAGGACGAATCCTCTCTCCCCGTCGAGGTTGTACCTCAACCGGGAGATCACCTCTTCGTGCCCGTCCCACCGGTAGAGGTACGCTGGGTTATAAGCGTTCTGAAATGGCCTCTCCTCGAGACCCCAATGATCGAGGTACATCCGACGATGATCCCTTTGGCGGGGGTGATCCTTCTGGTAATCTGACCGAACACCCCATTGTATATGGGATTGCGTTGTTCGTCAATCGGCCGATGGGTCGCCAAGGGGGGTGCATCCGTGTCAGAAAGGTTCTTCCTGTGGGAATCCCTCGAGGCAGGCCGATCCCTGCTCTCGAAGGAGGAATCGCATCACTTTCTTCGAGTCATGAGAGGCCGTCCCGGGGATGATCTGATCGTCTTCGACGGGACGGGCTGGGAGGCCGCGGCCAGCGCCGTCGAAGTCACCGCCGGCCGGGTGAGAATCGAGATCAGGGAGAAGAGAGAGGTCTCGAGGGAAGCTCCGCGGAAGCTGGACCTCGGGGTGGCGATCCCGAAGGGTCCCCGCATGGGGTCCATGCTCCGCTCCCTCACCGAACTCGGGGTTCGAAGGGTCTTTCCCCTGCGGACGGCACGCGGCTCGGTTCGACCCCGCCCGGGGATCGAAGAGCGATGGCAACGCTTCGTCGTCGAGGCGTCCAAGCAGTGCGGCCGAAACCTGTTGCTCGAGGTAGAGGAGACGAGGACCCTCCAGGAACTGCTGCCCTCCCTCGGTGAGTACTCGCTCCGGCTGCTCGCCCATCCGGAGGGCGAGCAGACCCTGGCGGACCACCTATCATCGAGCGCGGCCCTCTCGCCGGCGATCGCCCTGATCGGGCCGGAGGGGGGATTCACCTCCGCCGAGTCCGGGGCCGCCATCGCCGCCGGATTCCTGCCCCTTCGCCTGGCCCCCAGCATCCTCCGCCTGGAAACCGCCGCCTGCGCCGCTGCAACCGCCATCCTGATCGCTCGCGATACCGGGTGAATCGCTGGGAATTTCACGCTAGCAGGAGATGAGCGGATATCGTAGAATCCTGACGTCATGTGGGACCAGGCACGTTTCCACGAATCAGCATTTCGGTACAAAGAGGAGGATCCCGGGCCGCGCGCCCGAGGAGGTCTCCAGGAGGGACATGATGACCGCTCCCACGGAGAAGTGGCTAAAACCGACGGTCTCCGATGGAGGATTCCGAGACCTCACGCAGTTCGAGGATGAACTCTTTCTTGACCTGAGCGACGGCCAGGGAACGCAGTTCCTCGCCTCCACCTGCTACGGGATCGCCGTGGCTGAGTCCCTGTCGGTCAGTAACAACTGTTACATCTTGAAGGTCCGATCCGATATGCGCGGGCTCCTGCTGGCGCAGCTCCGAAAGAATTACCAGGTGGCGCGCGTCTACGCGATGCGGAACGAGCCATCTCGCCGATATCTTCTCACGAGCATGGTCCACATCCGGTTCGCCCCTGATGTGGTGAAGGAGGACAAGCTCGCCTGCGCGAGGAAGTACTTCAAGGATCTCCTCGAGGAGGAAGAACTGGTGGACGGAATTTACCAGCTCGCCGAGAATTTCTCCCTGGATCCGACGTCCGCCGGCGGCGCCCTCGATCTGGATTCGACCGTCCTGCGGGCAGCTCCCGTCCTCGCCGCGATCACCACGCCGACGGATCAGTGGGCCTATGTCGACTTGACCATCCTGAAGTAGACTTCACTCGCTCTCGAGGGCGGAGCGAGCCCGTATCGCCTCGGGCGAGTCGGGCCAGATCGATTCCATCTCGAGGACGACCCGCTCCGCTTCGTCCTTGCGACCGACCTGGACATAGAAGAGAACGACCTGCAGGTGGACATCCGCCCTCGGCGGCCCGTCGCGTCGCGCCGCCTCGAGAATCCGGATCGCCTCGCCGGTATCGCCCCTCCGGTGAAGGATCCCGGACAGGAGCAGCCGGTTGACCGACGCAGACGGGGTCCCCGGGTCGCCGCCGGCGAGCCCCGCTCGGAGGTGCTCCTCGGCAAGAACCGGCTTTCCCTCCGCGAGCGCGAGCCGCGCGAGGGCCTCCCGCGCCTGCGGATGACCCTCCTCGATCTGGATCGCACCCTGCATGGCCAATCGGGCTCTCGGCTCGTCATCGAGCAGGAGGAGACAGAGTCCTGCCATGCAGAACGCATCGGCGTGGTCTGGCTCGATCCGGATCGCTTCACGAAAGAACGAGAGGGCCTCCCTGTACTTGGCCGCATCCATCTTCCTCTCTCCCGCCCTGTACAGGAGGGCAGGCTCCCTGATCCTGGTCTTCGGCCTGTCCAGCTCGCCATAACGGATCCCGCTGAGAAGGTGTCTCGCCGGCGCGTAATGAGGGTCGTTCGCGAGGACCTGTATGACGCGCCTCTCCGCTTCACGATAGCGACCGAGACGGAACTCGATGTCGGCGAGGGAATACATAGCCGCTACATGGCCCGGATCGTCCTCCAGGAGCCGGCGCAGGTCCACTTCCGCCGTATGCAGATCCGTATCCATCCGAACCTGGGCGATCCGATAGCGGATGTCACTCGACCCGGGTTCGATCGTCAGGGCCCTCCTGTAGATCGACTCGGCATCGGCGTGCTTTCCCAGCTTCCGGTAGGCCTCCCCCAGATCGAAGAGGATTCGCAGTTCTCGCTCGTGATCCGGCGTCAGCTCGAGAGCGCGATGGAGCTCGGCGATCCCCTTTTCTCCTTCCCCGCGGTTGTAGTAGATCCTGCCGAGATGAACGTGCGCCTCCCGCATATGGTCGGCCAGGTCCCGGCTTGCCTCGAACCGTAGCGCCAGCTGGTAGTTGCGAATCGCCTCCGCCTCCTCGTTACGCTGGTAGTGGATCCCTCCGAGATTGAAATAGATGAGGGCTGCTTTCTGCTGCCCCCTCAGGTCCTTGCCAAACGCATCCTTCTCGTCCAGAAGGAGAAGGCAGTCCCGCAAGGCGGCGTCATAGTCTCCCATCTCGTAGTAGCAGACGGCGCGGTTGAAGAGGGCGCCCAGGGAAAGGCCGCGCAGGCGGTGCCTGGCGCGGTCCAGTGGGATCACATCGAGGCAGGCATCGAGATGAGGCAGCGCATCACGATACTGGCCCCGCTCCATCAGAGCCGCCCCGAGAGCCGCCTGCGCCCTGGCGCACCGCGGATACTGATCCACCGCCGAGCCCCAGAGACGTACCGGGCTCGACCAATCGGTGTTCCGGATCAGCACCCGGCCGCCCATCAAGAGAGCGAGGACGATCCCGATGGCGGGTGCGAGATGCGCCGCCCGCCGCCGTCCTGCGAAATGCAAGATCGCGGCGACGAAGAGGAGCAGCGGGCCCACGATGGGCAGATAGAGAAACCTCTCCGCCAGGCGCTCGGGATGTGGGAAGAGTTGCAGGACCGGAAGCAGGGTCAAGACGAACCAGCCTGACGCAAGCCAGACGATTCGCGTACCTCGGCGCGCGGCCTGGGCCACGAGGACGGCCAGGAAGGCCAGCCCCGCGAGGGCGATCCATGTCGTCGCCGGATCCGCCAGGGAGCGAGAAGGCGAGAAGGCGTCATACGAATAGTCCGCCGAAAGCCGCAGAGGGAATACGATCAGTCCGAGGTAGTGGAAGAGCACGCGGGGGATCGTGAGGAGTGTCGCGAGCGGATCTCCTCCCCAGTATCCAACCGACTCGGACCCCAGACCCCCCGGATTCTTGACCAGCAGCTTCCAGCCGGAGAAGGCGGCCGCTATCACGAAGAGGGCGATCAGGAGCGGCCATCCTCCTCCCTTCTCGCCCCTCCGCGGCCATCGGAGAAGCACGAGAACGGCGGGCAGGGTCACGGCCATCTCCTTGGTGAAGAGGGAAAGGAGATAAGCCACGACACAGAGGAGCGCGGCGGGCCACCGCCCTGTCTCGCGGTACCGAACGTAAGCCAGCGCCCCGAACAGGTAGAAGAGGGTGAAGAGGACGTCCCGCCGGCCGGAGAGGTATGTCACCGCCTCCGTCTGAACCGGGTGTGCGGCGAACAGGAGGGCCACGAGCGCGGGGCCAGGTCCATCGGCGGGGAGGATCTTACGCGCCAGGAAGAAGACGAGTCCAGCGCAGGCTGCGTGCAGGAGAATATTGGTCAGATGGAATATCAGGGGAGGCGGCCGGTTCGGCTCGAACTCCCCGAAGAGAGCCCGCGTGATCGCGTAGTCGATGGCGTAAGAGAGGAAACGTACCGGGCGGTACGACGG
Source organism: Planctomycetota bacterium (assembly GCA_027296055.1). Lineage (GTDB taxonomy): Bacteria > Planctomycetota > JAPUJT01 > JAPUJT01 > JAPUJT01 > JAPUJT01. The sequence goes on from JAPUJT010000099.1 coordinate 15,208, forward strand.
GTCGATCCGGTTTCCCTTCACCTCGAGGGGCGTGTAGCCGAAGACATCCCGGAAGATCCCGGCCGCGGCGCCGAACGACCGGATCGATTCGTTCTCCTGGATAACCTTGATGTCGTCGAATATATAGTCGTTGGCCAGACTATTGGCGTAGAGGAGGATTA